>NZ_JBIBWL010000002.1:0-243074 GCF_043081325.1 Streptomyces sp. NPDC014882 | reverse complement strand
GGGGGGGGGGGGGGGGGGGCCCCCCGGGGCGCCCCCCCCCCCCCCCCGCGGGGGGGGGCGCGGGGGGGGGGGGGGGGGTCCCCGGGGGGGGGGGGGGGGGGGGGGGGGGGGGGGGGCCGGGCCCCCCCCCCCGCCCCTCCCCGTCCCCGGGCACCGCACGGGCTGGGTTCGGACCCGTCCGTACGACGTGACACCATGCCGTCATGTCCTCCGCACTGACCGATCTCCTCCCCCTCCCGATCGTGCAGGCCCCCATGGCGGGCGGCGTCTCCCTCCCGCAGCTCGCCGCCGCCGTGTCCGAGGCCGGCGGGCTGGGCTTCCTGGCCGCCGGGTACAAGACCGCCGACGGCATGTACCAGGAGATCAAGCAGCTGCGGAGCCTCACCTCCCGGCCCTTCGGCGTGAACCTCTTCATGCCCCAGCCCGAGCACCCCGGTGCAAGCACCGGCTCCACCGGAGCGGTCATGGCCGCACCCCCTGCTGCCGGCGCCGTCGAGGTCTACGCCGACCAGCTGGCCGGCGAGACCGCCTGGTACCGGACCGAGCTGGGCGATCCGGACAGCGGCCGCGACGACGGCTACGACGCCAAGCTGGCGGTGCTGCTGGACAACCCGGTGCCGGTGGCCTCCTTCCACTTCGGCGTCCCCGCCCCGGACGCGCTGGCCGCGCTGCGCCGGGCCGGCACGTTCACCCTGGTCACCGCGACCACCGTCGAGGAGGCCGTCGCGGTCGAGCGGGCCGGCGCGGACGCGGTGATCGTGCAGGGCGTGGAGGCCGGCGGCCACCAGGGCACCCACCGTGACATCCCCGAGAACGACGGCTCCGGAATCGGCCTGCTGTCGCTGCTCGCCCAGGTCCGGGAGGCCGTCGGCCTGCCGCTGGTCGCCGCGGGCGGTCTCATGCGGGGCAGCCAGATCGCCGCCGTCCTCGCCGCCGGGGCGAGCGCCGCCCAGCTCGGCACCGCCTTCCTCGCGACGCCCGAGTCCGGCGCGGCCGCCGTGCACAAGGAGGCGCTCACCGACCCGCTCTTCGTGCGCACGGAACTCACCCGCGCCTTCTCCGGGCGTCCGGCCCGCGCCCTCGTCAACCGCTTCCTGCGCGAGCACGGCCCCTACGCGCCCGCCGCCTACCCCGACGTCCACCACCTCACCTCGCCGCTGCGCAAGGCCGCCGCGAAGGCGGGCGACGCGCAGGGCATGGCGCTGTGGGCCGGCCAGGGACACCGGCTGGCCCGCGCCCTGCCCGCCGGGCGGCTGGTGGAGGTCCTGACGGACGAACTCGACGCGGCCGGGACGGCGTTCCCGGGCGGCGGCGCGGCCGGCGCGGACGGTGCGCGATGACCGCCCCCGTCTTCGTCGTCGAGGAACTGCCGGACTCTCCGGCCGAGTTCGTGCTGGACGGGCCCGAGGGACGGCACGCCGTCTCGGTGAAGCGGCTGCGGGCCGGGGAGGAGGTCGTCCTCACCGACGGCACCGGCCGCTGGGCGCGGGGCGAGGTCGTCGCCGCCGAGGGCAAGGACCGGCTCGTCGTCGCCCTGACCCGGGTGGCGGAGGAGCCCCCCGAGGCGCCGCGGATCACCGTCGTCCAGGCGCTGCCCAAGGGCGACCGGGGCGAACTGGCCGTCGAGACCATGACCGAGACCGGCGTCGACGCGATCGTGCCCTGGTCCGCGTCCCGCTGCATCACCCAGTGGAGGGGCGACCGCGGGCTGAAGGCGCTCGCCAAGTGGCGGGCCACCGCCCGCGAGGCCGGCAAGCAGTCCCGCCGGGTCCGCTTCCCCGAGGTCGCCGACGCCGCGACCACCAGGCAGGTGGCGGCACTGCTGGCCCGGGCCGACTTCGCGGCCGTGCTCCACGAGGACCGCGACTACGGCAGCGAGCCGCTGGCGACCGCGCCGCTGCCCGCGGCCGGGGAGATCGTGCTCGTCGTCGGACCCGAGGGGGGCGTCTCCCCGGAGGAGCTGGCGCTCTTCGAGGAGGCCGGTGCCGGGGCGTACCGGCTGGGGCGCAGCGTGCTGCGGACCTCGACCGCCGGGACGGCCGCCGCCGCCCTGATCCTGGGCCGGACCGGCCGCTGGTCCTGACCGACGGCTGCTCCTGACCGGCTGTCGCTCCTGACCGAGGGCTGCTCCTGACCGGCTGTCACACCTGACCGGTCGTCGCTCGTGACGGCCGCCGGTCCTGACCCGGCCGCCTCCGGGACCCGGGTCGGTCCGGTGGAGCCGCGGGCCCGGTCGCCGCGCGGCTGAGGGCGCTGAGGGCGTCGAACAGGATCCAGCCGTCCAGCTCCCGCTCCCCCTCGTGCGGCAGCAGCCGGCGGCGGACGGCCTCGTCGAGGAGCGCGCGCACCGTGCCGGGCCGGTACAGGTTGAGGTGGTGGCCGCGGTCGCCGACGCCGCCCGCGTGCGTGTACGCGCCGCCGCCGACGTAACGGCCCGCGCCCTCGGTGAAGACGATCCTGGTGCGCGCGCCGTCCCGGATCAGGGTGAGGACGTCCCGGCAGCCCCGGCCGTCCCGGTGCCGGTGGCGCACCGTCCACAGGTAGGCGGTGCTGTCGTCGACGATCAGCCTTCTCGGGCGGCGGCGGGCGCGCATGCGGTCACCGTAGACCGGGACGGCGGTGCGGCGCATGGCGTTAAGTGCTCTACCGCGCTCCCGCCGGCGGTGGCAGGCTGCCCTCCATGGGGGCATGGAGGAGAAGGACACGGGGCCGGACGCGCGGGGCACGTGCGGCGGCGGTGACGGGGCTGGCGGTCCTGGCGGTGGCCGGCGCGGTGGCGTGCGAGCCCGGCGGGATCGGCTCGGCGGCCGTCGCGTACACCACCGACGAGGCGGCGACGGCCGAGATCGAGCGCCGGGACGTCGACGTGCGCTGGCTGACCTGCACCGCCGACTACGGCGACGGCGGCTCCGGGGGCCGGGAGACCGTCGCCTCCGTCGACTGCGAGGGCGAGACCGGCAACGGGCGGGACGTCACCGTCGCCGGCCACGTCACGCGTGCCGTCGACGGCTCCTGCGTGCGCGGCGACCTCCGTGCGGACGTCGGCGGCAAGCAGCTGTTCCGGGTGAGCGGGCTCGGCGACTGCGGGTCCGCCACCCCCTCGCCGCTCGCCACGCCCCGCTCCGCGCAGCCCGCCGAACCCGGGCGGCCCACGGTCACCGTGACCGTCACCCGGACGGTCTGGTGCGGGGACGACACGCGCTGCGGGTCCACCGGCACCAAGTGAGCCGCGCCGGCAACCGGTCCGGCCCTCTGTCGGTCACCGCCGCCCTTGCCTAGAGTGATCGGGTGACACAGCCCGTGACGCCTGCCGCGTACTTCCGATTCCCGCACCTGCAAGGCGAGTTGGTGGCCTTCACCGCCGAGGACGACGTGTGGGTGGCGCCCCTCGACGGCGGGCGCGCCTGGCGGGTCAGCGCCGACAACATGCCGGTCACCCTGCCCCGCATCTCGCCCGACGGCACCACCGTCGCCTGGACCTCCACCCGCGACGGCGCCCCCGAGGTGCACGTCGCCCCGGTCGACGGCGGCCCCGCCACCCGGCTCACGTACTGGGGCAGCCCCCAGACCAGGGTGCGCGGCTGGACCCCCGACGGCCGGGTGCTCGTGCTGAGCACCCACGACCGGGCGAGCGGGCGCCGCAGCTGGGCCCGCGCGGTCCCGCTGGACGGCGGACCGGCCGACACCCTGCCGTACGGGCCCGTCGGCGGGGTCGCCTTCGGTCCGCACACCGTCCTGGTGTCCGCGTCCATGGGGCGCGAGGCCGCCCACTGGAAGCGCTACCGGGGCGGCACGGCCGGCAAGCTGTGGATCGACCGGGACGGCGACGGCGCGTTCACGCGCCTGCACGAGGACCTCGACGGCAACATCGAGTACCCGGTGTGGACGGGCGACCGCCTGGCCTTCCTCTCCGACCACGAGGGCACCGGCGCCCTGTACTCCTCCCTCGCCGACGGCTCCGACCTGCGGCGCCACACGCCCCTCGACACGTTCTACGCCCGCCACGCGGCCGGGGACGGCGACCGCGTCGTGTACTGCTCCGCCGGTGAGCTGTGGATCCTGGACGACCTCGACGGCGCCGAACCGCGCCGCCTCGACGTCCGGCTCGGCGGGCAGCGCACCGACCGGCGGCCGCACCCGGTGCCCGCCGCCCGCTGGCTGGGCTCCGCCACCCCCGACCACACCGCGCGCGGCAGCGCCGTCGAGGTGCGCGGCGCCGTCCACTGGGTCACCCACCGCCACGGCCCCGCCCGCGCCCTGGCCGCCGAACCCGGCGTGCGGGCCCGGCTGCCGCGCACCTTCCGCACGGAGGGCGAGGAGTGGGTGGTGTGGGTGACCGACGCCGAGGGCGAGGACGCCCTGGAGTTCGCCCCCGCCACCGGCCCGGCACCGGGCGCCACCCCGCGCCGGCTGGCCGCCGGACGTCTCGGCCGGGTGGTGGAACTGGCCATGGCGCCCGACGGCAGCCGGGCCGCCGTCGCCGCGCACGACGGACGGCTCCTGCTCGTCGAGCGCGAGACCGGCGAGGTCCGCGAGGTCGACCGCAGCGAGGACGGCGACGTCGGCGACCTCGTCTTCTCGCCCGACTCGGCCTGGCTGGCCTGGTCGCACCCCGGCCCCCGCCCGCTGAGCCTGCTCAAGCTCGCCAACACCGCCGACCTGTCGGTCACCGAGGCGACCCCGCTGCGCTTCCACGACTACGCGCCCGCCTTCACCCTCGACGGCAAGCACCTGGCGTTCCTGTCGACGCGCGCCTTCGACCCGGTCTACGACGAGCACGCCTTCGACCTCTCCTTCGTCGAAGGGGCCCGCCCGTACCTCATCCCGCTGGCCGCGACCACGCCGTCGCCGTTCGGCCCGCAGCGGCACGGCCGCCCCTTCGAGGCCCCCGACAAGGACGAGACCCCCGACAGCGAGGGCACCCCGGCCACCCGGATCGACCTGGAGGGCCTCGCCGACCGGATCGTGCCCTTCCCCGTCGAGGCCGGCCGCTACTCGGGGCTGCGCGCCGCCAAGGACGGCGTGCTGTGGCTGCGCCACCCCGTGAGCGGTGTCCTCGGCGCCTCCCGCGCCCACCCCGACGACCCCGGTCCCACCACCGAGCTGGAGCGCTACGACCTCGTCCAGCAGCGTCTCGAACACCTCGCCCCCGACGCCGACGCCTTCGAGGTCAGCGGCGACGGCAAGCGGCTGCTGCTGCGGGCCGACGGCAAGCTCAAGGTCGTCCCCAGCGACCGGCGCGCCTCCGGCGACGAGGACAGCGACACCAACCTCACCGTCGACCTCGGCCGGGTCCGCCAGACCGTCGACCCGGCCGCCGAGTGGCGCCAGATGTACGACGAGACCGGCCGCCTCATGCGGGACAACTTCTGGCGGCCCGACCTCGGCGGGACCGACTGGGACGGCGTCCTCGACCGCTACCGGCCGCTCCTCGACCGGGTCGCCACCCGCGACGACCTCGTCGACCTCCTGTGGGAGGTGCACGGCGAACTCGGCACCTCGCACGCCTACGTCATCCCCCGCGGCCACGGCGGCGGCGCCCGCCAGGGGCTGCTCGGCGCCGACGTCTCCCGTCACGACGACGGCAGTTGGCGCATCGACCGGATCCTGCCGTCGGAGACCTCCGATCCCGACGCCCGCTCCCCGCTCGCCGCACCCGGCGTCGCGGTGCGCGCGGGCGACGCGATCCTCGCCGTCGCCGGCCACCCCGTGGACCCGGTCGCCGGGCCCGGACCGCTCCTCGTCGGCACGGCGGGCCGCGCCGTCGAGCTGACCGTGTCGCCGGCCGGCGGGGGCGAGCCCCGGCACGCCGTCGTCGTCCCCGTCGACGACGAGGAGCCGCTGCGCTACCACGCCTGGGTCGCGGGCCGGCGGGCGTACGTCCACGAGACGTCCGGCGGCCGGCTCGGCTACCTCCACGTGCCCGACATGCAGGCCCCCGGCTGGGCCCAGATCCACCGCGACCTGCGGGTGGAGGTGGCCCGCGAGGGGCTCGTCGTGGACGTCCGCGAGAACCGGGGCGGTCACACCTCCCAGCTCGTCGTGGAGAAGCTGGCGCGGCGGATCGTCGGCTGGGACGTGCCGCGCGGGATGCGGCCGTACAGCTATCCGGAGGACGCGCCGCGCGGGCCCGTCGTCGCGGTCGCCAACGAGTTCTCCGGCTCCGACGGGGACATCGTCAACGCGGCGGTCAAGGCGCTGGGCATCGGGCCGGTGGTCGGGACCCGTACCTGGGGCGGGACGATCGGCATCGACAGCCGGTACCGGCTGGTCGACGGGACGCTCGTCACCCAGCCCAAGTACGCGATCTGGCTGGAGGGTTACGGCTGGGGCGTGGAGAACCGCGGCGTCGACCCGGACGTGGAGGTGGTGATGCGGCCCCAGGACCACGTGGCGGGCCGGGACACGCAGCTGGAGGAGGCGGTACGGCTGGCGCTGCTCGCGCTGGAGGAGACGCCGGCGAAGGCGGCTCCGCCGCTACCGGAGTCGTAGCCCACCCGGTGCCGGTGCGCTCGTCCCGGGGGCTCCCCCGGGGGCCCCGATCCGGCCCGAACGGCCGTGTTCCCGGGCGCCGTGCGGGCCGGACGGCGACGGCCCGTACGGCATCGGGCCGGCCGTCGCTACGATGCTCCGTGAGAGATCACCGGTGCGAGGAGGAGCCGCATGCCAGGCGAGCCGCAGGACGACTGTCTGTTCTGCAAGATCGTGGCGGGGACGATCCCCGCGACGATCGTACGGGAGACCGGGACGACCATCGCCTTCCGGGACATAAACCCCCAGGCGCCCACGCACGTCCTGGTGATCCCCAAGGCGCACCACGTGGACGCCGCCGCCCTCGCCGCCGAGGCGCCGCAGCTCGCCGCGGACGTCCTGCGCGAGACGCGGGCCGTCGCCGACGAGGAGAAGCTGGAGAGCTACCGCATCGTCTTCAACACCGGCAGCGGCGCAGGTCAGACCGTCTGGCACGCCCACGCGCACGTCCTCGGCGGCCGTGGCCTCGAGTGGCCCCCCGGCTGAGCCGTGTCCGTACGTGAACTGGTGGTCCTGGGCACCGCCAGCCAGGTCCCGACCCGGCACCGCAACCACAACGGCTACTTCCTGCGCTGGGACGGCGAGGGCATCCTCTTCGATCCCGGCGAGGGTACCCAGCGCCAGATGCTGCGGGCCGGGGTCGCCGCGCACGACCTGCACCGGATCTGCGTCACGCACTTCCACGGCGACCACTGCCTGGGCGTCGCCGGGGTGATCCAGCGCGTCAACCTCGACCGGGTCCCGCACCCGGTCACCGCCCACTTCCCGCGGTCCGGGCAGCGCTTCTTCGACCGGCTCCGGTACGCCACCGCCTACCGCGAGACCGTCGGCGTCACCGAGGTCCCGGTCGACGGCGACGGCCCCCTCGCCGTCACCGCGTCGTACACGCTTCAGGCCCGCAGGCTCTCCCACCCGGTCGAGTCCTACGGCTACCGCCTGACCGAGCCCGACGGCCGCCGGATGCTGCCCGACCGGCTCGCGGCGCACGGCCTGCGGGGGCCCGACGTCGGCCGCATCCAGCGGGAGGGCTCGGTCGGCGGGGTGTCGCTGGAGGAGGTCAGCGAGGTGCGGCGCGGACAGCGCTTCGCGTTCGTCATGGACACCCGCCTGTGCGACGGCGTGGGGGAGCTGGCCGAGGGCTGCGACCTGCTGGTCATCGAGTCGACGTTCCTCGACGAGGACGAGCGGCTCGCCGACGACCACGGCCATCTGACCGCCGGTCAGGCCGGACGGGTCGCGCGCGACGCCGGCGTCCGCCACCTCGTGCTCACCCACTTCAGCCAGCGCTACGCCGAACCCGCCGAGTTCGAGCGGCAGGCACGGGCGGCCGGGTTCGAGGGGGAGCTGACGGTGGCGTACGACCTGCTGCGGGTGCCGGTTCCGAAACGTCGGTAAAATCCCCGTACGATGCTTTGATGCCCCTCCCCAAAGCTGAACTGCACCTGCACATCGAAGGCACCCTGGAGCCGGAACTGGCCTTCGCGCTGGCCGCCCGCAACGGTGTCGCGCTGCCCTACGCCGACACCGCGGCGCTCCGCGAGGCGTACCGGTTCGAGGACCTCCAGTCGTTCCTGGACCTGTACTACGAGCTGATGGCGGTGCTGCGCACCGAGCGGGACTTCGAGGACCTGGCGAACGCCTACCTCGCCCGGGCCGCCGCCCAGGGCGTGCGGCACGCGGAGATCTTCTTCGACCCGCAGGCCCACCTCGCCCGGGGCGTCGGGATGGGCACGGTCGTCGAGGGGCTGTGGCGGGCGCTCGGCGCCGGCGAGGCGAACCACGGCGTCTCCACCCGGCTGATCATGTGCTTCCTGCGCGACGAGTCCGCCGGGTCGGCGCTGGAGACCCTCGACGCCGCGAAGCCGTACCTCGACCGGATCACCGGCGTCGGGCTGGACTCGGCGGAGGTCGGGCACCCGCCCGCGAAGTTCCGCGAGGTCTACGAGGCCGCCGCCGCCCTCGGCCTGCGGCGGGTGGCGCACGCCGGCGAGGAGGGGCCGCCGGAGTACGTCACCGAGGCCCTCGACGTCCTCGGGATCGAGCGCGTCGACCACGGCCTGCGCTGCATGGAGGACCCGGCGCTGGTGGAGCGGCTGGTGCGGGAGCGGATCCCGCTCACGCTGTGCCCGCTGTCCAACGTCCGGCTCCGCGCGGTCGACGCCCTCGCCGGCCACCCGCTGCCCGCGATGCTCGACGCCGGGCTGCTCTGCACGGTCAACTCCGACGACCCGGCCTACTTCGGCGGCTACGCCGGCGACAACTTCGACGCCGTGCGGTCGGAGCTGGGCCTGGGCGAGGAGCGGCTGCGCGAACTGGCCCGCAACTCCTTCCTCGCCTCCTTCCTGGAGGACGACGAGGAACTGCGGTCGCGCTACCTGGCCGAGGTCGACGCCTACCGGTTCTGAGGCGTACGGCGAAAGCCCCTCCCCCAAGGGGCACCCCGGCCGCGCTGCCGGAACCGTCCCGACGCGACCGGTACCGGGGCGGCCCTCCGCCGTGCGACCGCACGCACCGGACGCCGCCGGGCCTACTCTCCGGGCGGACGGCGCCGCTTTCCGGACACGCCGCTTCCGGACGACGCCGTTTCGGAACGGGCCCCGGGGCCCTTCGTCCTGACCCGGCCGGGCCCGCGAGGAACTACCGCCCGGCGCCCGGCGCGGCACCCGCCCGCCGTGGCCCGGCGGTGTCGTAGGCCCCCTGCACGGACGCGCCCGCCGGAACCTCCACCGCGATCTCCACGACCTCCTGTTCCGCCGCGCCCACCGGCGGCACCGCGCCGCCGGCCGCACCGCCGGCCGCGGCGAGGACGGCCGCCGGGGTCCCGCCGCGCCGCCGGACCGCGCCCGGCAGCAGCGGACGCCCGCCCGCGTGCAGCGCCACGGCGGTCATCGGCACCGCCACCACCAGCAGCCCGGCGCCCAGCACCAGTCCCATCACCGGGAAACCGGCCCACGCCGACAGCAGGCTCCCGGTCAGCGGCCCCGCCGCCGTCCCCAGCGAGGACGCCGAACCGACCAGCACCGCCCAGCGCCCGCGCGGGTCGAGCGAGGCGGCCAGCCCGATCAGGTACGACAGCACGACCGGGTAGAAGACGTTCCAGGCGATCTCGCCCGCCGCGAAGCTCCCCGGACCGGTCGCCGACGCGCTGACCACGACGCACCCGGCGATCAGCACGGTCCCCCCGCCGACGGGCAGCGCCCGGCCCAGCCGCGCGCCCAGCGCCCCCGCGCCCAGCACCCCCAGCAGCCCGGCGCCGAGCGCCACGGCGAAGACCACCCCGACGCCCGCCTCGCTCAGCCCCGCCTGCGTCAGGCCGATGCGCCCGCTGACGCCCCACAGGGAGTTCTGCACCAGCGACCAGCACGGCATGGCGGCCGCCAGCAACAGCCCGGACCGCAGGTGCGGCAGCCGCGCGGAACCCCTCCCGTGCCGGGCCGGAGCGGGGACCGCCCGCCCCGGGAGCCGTCCGGTCAGCGGCCACACGGCGACGGCGGTGAGGGCGATCGCGGCCAGCGGCTGCCCGTGTCCGGGCCCCAGGTGCGGCACCGTCAGGTAGACGGCACCGGCGAGCGCGGACACCCCGAGCAGGCCGAGCGTGGAGGCGCGGTGCGGGTCGGGCTCGGCGGCGATCCGGGTGGCGGCGACCGTCGTGGCCGTACCGGACCCGAACCCGCCCAGCACCGCGCCCGCGACGACCGCCGGCACGCTCCCGGCGAGAGCGGCCCCGCCGTATCCGGCGACGGCGAGCACCAGGCCGACGCGCGCCAGGGTGCGGGCCCCGGTCCGCTCGACGCGCGAGGCCAGCGCGAACCCGGCCGAGGCCGAACTCAGCAGCAGCGCACTGCCGACGGCCCCGGCCTGGGTGGCCGACAGGCCGAGCCCCGAGCCCAGCCGCCCCACGACGGTCGGCAGCAGATAGGGGGCGAGGTACCCGGCCGTGAACAGGGCGACGAGGGGCCAGGGGGTGGTGCGGGGCGCGAACACGGGCGTTCCAGGGCAGGCGAAGGAGCGGCTCGGAGGGAGCGGCTCGAGAAGAGGGGAGGAGCGACGACCGTCGGGCGACGGGAACGCGCGGCCAATTTGTATCAAGCACGTAGTTGTGAGCAGAAGCGACACGGGAGTGATGTGGATCACCATCGGTTTGGGCGGTGGCGACCCGGGTAGGAGCGCGCCCCTTCGCTGCCTCCGGCCGGCCCGCGCGCCGACGGCTCCGTTGACGCCCGGCGGTCCATGTATCTAGCCTCCATCTCCATACGTGGACGACTTTCACATAGGGAGATGGCCGGGTGGACCTCACCGTCACGGACGTACGGCTGACGCCGATCCTGATCGCCGACCCGCCCCTCCTCAACACCCAGGGCGTGCACCAGCCGTACACCCCGCGCCTCGTCGTGGAGGTCGTCACGGCCGACGGCGTCACGGGCCTGGGCGAGACCTACGGCGACACCAAGTACCTCGACCTGGCCCGCCCCTGTGCGAGGAAGCTCGTCGGCCGGCAGGTGAGCGACCTGAACGCGCTGTCCGCCCTCGGGGACGAGGTGGAGGTGGACCGCTCCCGCGTCGTGGACCAGGTGGACGTCGGCGGCCTGCGGGGCGTCCAGACGGCCGACAAGCTGCGCCTGTCCGTGGTCTCCGCCTTCGAGGTCGCCTGCCTGGACGCCCTCGGCAAGGCGCTCGGCCTGCCGGTGCACCGCCTGCTCGGCGGCAAGGTCCGCGACACCGTCGAGTACAGCGCCTACCTCTTCTACAAGTGGGCCGACCACCCCGCGGCGGTGCCCCACGAGAAGGACGACTGGGGCGCGGCGCTCGACCCGGCCGGCGTCGTCGAACAGGCCCGCAGGTTCAAGGAGCGGTACGGCTTCACCTCCTTCAAGCTCAAGGGCGGCGTCTTCCCGCCCGACGAGGAGATCGCCGCCGTACGCGCCCTCGCCGAGGCCTTCCCCGGCCACCCCCTGCGCCTGGACCCCAACGGCGCCTGGAGCGTCGAGACCTCGCTGCGCGTGGCCCGGGAACTCGAGGGCGTCCTCGAGTACCTGGAGGACCCCGCGCTCGGCACCCCCGCCATGGCCGAAGTGGCGGCCGGAACCGGCGTACCGCTCGCCACCAACATGTGCGTGACGACGTTCGCCGAGATCCGGGAGGCCTTCGCCCGCGACGCCGTCCAGGTCGTCCTCTCCGACCACCACTACTGGGGCGGCCTGCGCAACACCCAGCACCTGGCCGCGATCTGCCGCACCTTCGGCGTCGGGGTGTCCATGCACTCCAACACCCACCTCGGCATCAGCCTCGCCGCGATGACCCACGTCGCCGCCACCGTCCCCGGCCTCCCCCACGCCTGCGACTCCCACTACCCCTGGCAGTCCGAGGACGTCCTCACCGAACGCGTCGCCTTCGAGGGCGGCAGGATCACCGTCCCCGACACCCCGGGCCTGGGCGTCGAACTCGACCGCGACCGCCTCCGGCACCTCCACCGGCGCTGGCTCGACGACGAGGGCGCCTACCGCGACCGGGACGACGAGGCGGCCATGCGCGTGGCGGACCCCGCCTGGACCACGCCCACCGTCCCCCGCTGGTGACGGCCCACCGGCCGCCCCGCCCCGGCCCCTGACCCCGGCCCCCTGTCCTCGCCCCGGCGCCCCGGCCCCTGAACCCCGGCACCTCACCCCCGCGCCCGACACTCTGCCCCCGACGCCGACGCGTCGTCCCCGACGTGGTGCACACTGGCCGGATCGGCACCACGTCAGGGGGCACACCGTGACCGCGTCCACCGGAGAGGGACACCACCGAACCCCGCGCCAGGCCCAGGTGGACCCCCTGGCCGCCCGGCGCGCCCCCACGGACCCGCCCTGGGACGTCTACCTCACCGGCACCGTCTTCCTCGACATCATCTTCACCGGCCTGGACTCCGCCCCCGTCCGCGGCACCGAGTCCTGGGCCCGCGGCATGGGTTCCAGCCCCGGCGGCGTGGCCAACATGGCCACCGCCCTGGCCCGGCTGGGCCTGCGGACCGCCCTCGCCGCCGCCTTCGGCGACGACCACTACGGCGAGTACTGCTGGGACACCCTCGAACAGGGCGAGGGCATCGACCTGACCGCCTCCCGCACGGTCCCCGGCTGGCACTCCCCGGTCACCGTCTCGATGGCGTACGAGGGCGAGCGCACGATGGTCTCCCACGGTCACGAACCGCCCCCCGGGGAGGCCGCCCCCGCCTGCCCGCCGCACGCCAGAGCCGCCGTGGCCTCCCTCACCCCCGGCCGGCGCGACCCCTGGATCGCGCAGGCGGCGCGCCGCGGCACCCGCGTCTTCGCGGACGTCGGCTGGGACGACACGGGCGCCTGGGACCTGGCCGGCCTGGCCGACCTGGAGCACTGCGAGGCCTTCCTGCCCAACGCGCAGGAAGCCATGCGCTACACGGGCACCACCTGTCCGCGCGCCGCGGCCCACGCCCTCACCGCCCACGTACCGCTCGCGGTCGTCACCCTCGGCGCCGAGGGCGCCTGTGCCGTGGACGGCCGCACGGGCGAGACCGCGGAGGTCCCCGCCATCGCCGTCGAGGCCCTCGACCCCACCGGCGCGGGGGACGTCTTCGTGGCCGGCTTCGTCGCGGGCACGCTGGCCGAATGGCCGCTCGCGGACCGCCTGGCCTTCGCCGGCCTGACCGCCGCCCTGTCCGTCCAGGAGTTCGGCGGCTCGCTGTCCGCGCCCGGCTGGTCCGAGGTCGCCGCCTGGTGGCGCCGCGTGCAGTCGGTGGAGACCCAGAACCCGGAGGCACTGCACCGGTACGCGTTCCTGGAGGACCTGCTGCCCGCCCGGGAGGCCACCCCGTGGCCCCGCCGCCGGGCGGTCCCCACCATCGGGTTCGGCCGCTCGGCCTGAGCCGGGACCCGCCCGGGCCCCCGGCCCCCGGACCCCCGGCCCCCCGGACCGCGAACCCCGGCCGCGGGCCGCCCCGTGTTCGAAAAGTCCTACGGTGTTGTCACCCCCCTGGCGTACCCTGGAAATCGCCAGGCCGCCCTCGTGGCAGGCGAGTCGTATCCGGGAGGACGTAGAGGCCTTCGGGCCGGCCTATGACTCAGACACCGACAGCTCACACGCCCGCGCAGGGCGAGGCGAGAGCACAGTTCACCGTTCCCGCCCAGCACCCCATGGTGGCCGTGCTGGGGTCCGGAGATTCCCTTCTGCGCGTGATCGAGACGGCCTTCCCGGCGGCCGACATCCATGTCCGGGGCAACGAGATCAGCGCGGTCGGCGACCCGAGGGAAGTCGCCATGATCCAGCGCCTGTTCGCCGAGATGATGCTGGTGCTCCGCACCGGGCAGCCGATGACGGAGGACGCAGTGGAACGCTCGATCGCCATGCTGCGGGCGAGTGAGAACGGGACGAACGACGGCCAGGAGACCCCGGCCGAGGTTCTGACGCAGAACATCCTGTCCTCGCGCGGCCGCACGATCAGACCCAAGACCCTCAACCAGAAGCGGTACGTCGACGCGATCGACAAGCACACGGTCGTCTTCGGCATCGGCCCCGCCGGCACCGGCAAGACGTACCTGGCGATGGCCAAGGCGGTCCAGGCGCTCCAGTCGAAGCAGGTCAACCGCATCATCCTGACCCGCCCGGCGGTCGAGGCCGGCGAGCGCCTCGGCTTCCTCCCCGGCACCCTCTACGAGAAGATCGACCCCTACCTGCGCCCGCTGTACGACGCCCTCCACGACATGCTCGACCCCGACTCGATCCCGAAGCTGATGGCCGCGGGGACGATCGAGGTGGCGCCGCTGGCGTACATGCGGGGCCGGACCCTCAACGACGCCTTCATCATCCTGGACGAGGCCCAGAACACGAGCCCCGAGCAGATGAAGATGTTCCTCACCCGGCTCGGCTTCGACTCGAAGATCGTGATCACCGGTGACGTGACGCAGGTCGACCTGCCGAGCGGCACCAAGTCCGGGCTGCGCCAGGTCCAGGACATCCTGGAGGGCGTGGAGGACGTCCACTTCTCCCGGCTGTCGTCCCAGGACGTCGTACGGCACAAGCTGGTGGGCCGTATCGTCGACGCGTACGAGAAGTACGACGACACGCACGGCACGGAGAACGGCACGCACAAGGGCGGCCGGGGCAAGTCCGGGCACAAGGGGAAGTAGACCGAGCACCACCATGTCGATCGACGTCAACAACGAGTCCGGAACCGAGGTCGACGAGCAGGCGATCCTCGACATCGCCCGCTACGCCCTCGCGCGGATGCGCATCCACCCGCTCTCCGAGCTGTCGGTGATCGTCGTGGACGCCGACGCCATGGAGCAGTTGCACATCCAGTGGATGGACCTGCCGGGGCCGACGGACGTCATGTCCTTCCCGATGGACGAGCTGCGTCCGCCGTCGAAGGACGACGACGAGCCCCCGCAGGGACTGCTCGGCGACATCGTGCTGTGCCCCGAGGTCGCGAAGAAGCAGGGGGAGGAAGCGCCGACGCGGCACTCCATGGACGAGGAGCTCCAGCTGCTCACCGTCCACGGCGTGCTGCACCTGCTGGGCTACGACCACGAGGAGCCCGACGAGAAGGCCGAGATGTTCGGCCTCCAGGCGGCCATCGTGGACGGCTGGCGCGCGGAGAAGGGCCACACCGGCCCGTCCCCGGCCCCGACCGTGTCATGAGCCTTCCCCTCGTCTCCGGCGCGATCGCCCTGGTCGTCGTGGCGTGGCTCGCCGCCTGCGCGGAGGCCGGCCTCGCGCGCGTCTCCAGTTTCCGCGCCGAGGAGGCCGTCCGCTCCGGCCGGCGCGGCAGCGCGAAACTCGCGCAGGTCGCGGCCGACCCGACCCGCTACCTCAACGTGGCGCTGCTGGTCCGCGTGGTCTGCGAGATGGCGGCGGCCGCGCTGGTCACCTACGCCTGCCTGAAGGCGATCGACGGCACGACGCCCGCGCTGCTGGCCGCGATCGGGGTGATGGTCCTCGTGTCGTACGTCGCGGTGGGCGTCTCCCCGCGCACCATCGGCCGCCAGCACCCGCTGAACACGGCGACGGCGGCGGCGTACGCGCTGCTGCCGCTGGCGCGGATCATGGGCCCGATCCCGTCGCTGCTGATCCTCATCGGCAACGCGCTCACGCCGGGCAAGGGCTTCCGGCGCGGCCCCTTCGCCTCCGAGGCGGAGCTGCGCGCGCTGGTCGACCTCGCGGAGAAGGAGTCGCTGATCGAGGACGACGAGCGCCGGATGGTGCACTCGGTCTTCGAGCTGGGCGACACGCTCGTGCGCGAGGTCATGGTGCCGAGGACCGACCTGGTCGTCATCGAGCGGTACAAGACGATCCGGCAGGCCCTCACGCTGGCGCTGCGCTCCGGTTTCTCGCGGATACCCGTCACCGGGGAGAGCGAGGACGACATCGTCGGGATCGTGTACCTCAAGGACCTGGTCCGCAGGACGCACATCAGCCGGGAGTCGGAGAGCGACCTGGTGTCGACGGCGATGCGGCCCGCCGCGTTCGTCCCCGACACCAAGAACGCCGGCGACCTGCTGCGCGAGATGCAGCAGGAGCGCAACCACGTCGCCGTGGTCATCGACGAGTACGGCGGCACCGCGGGCATCGTCACCATCGAGGACATCCTCGAGGAGATCGTCGGGGAGATCACCGACGAGTACGACCGGGAGCTCCCGCCGGTGGAGGAGCTGGGTGAGGACCGTTACCGGGTCACCGCCCGCCTCGACATCACGGACCTCGGCGAGCTGTACGGCCTGGAGGAGTACGACGACGAGGACGTGGAGACCGTCGGCGGACTGCTCGCGAAGGCGCTGGGCCGGGTGCCGATCGCCGGCGCCTCCTCGACCGTCGACCTGCCCGACGGCCGGGCGCTGCGGCTGACCGCGGAGGCCGCCGCCGGCCGCCGGAACAAGATCGTGACGGTGCTGGTGGAGCCGGTGGACCCGCCGGAGGACGAGGAGGCGGCGTGACCCCGGGGGAGCTGCGCGGCCTCTGCCTGTCGTTCGAGGCGGTGGTGGAGGACTTCCCCTTCCGTCCGGAGATCTCGGTCTTCAAGGTCGGGGGCAGGCTCTTCGCGCTGACGAGCCTGGACGCGAAGCCCCTGAAGGTGAACCTCAAGTGCGACCCGGACGACGCGGTCCGGCTGCGCGGTGAGCACCCCGGCCTGATCGCCCCGGGCTATCACATGAACAAGCGGCACTGGAACACGGTGACCGTCGACGGCGGCCTCCCGGACCGGCTGGTCCGGGAGCTGGTCGAGGACTCCTACGACCTGGTGGTGGCCGGCCTGCCGCGCGCGCGGCGGCTCCGCCTCGACCGGCTCTGAGCCGTCCCGCCCCGGGGCGTGTCGCGCAGGTCCCGCCCGCTCGGCGACGCCCGGCACGCACTTCCCGGCACGCACCTCCCCGGAGGGGGCCCCGGCCGCGTTGCCGGGATCGCCCCGATGCGCCCGGCGCCGGGACGGCCCCGCGCCTCCGCCGCGCCGGCGCCTTCGTATGCTCGGGGGATGACCGACATCAACGCGCTTGGTCCCGAGGACCGCAAGATCGTCACCCTGGCCCGTTCGGCGCGGGCCCGCAACGGCGTGGCCGAGGGGGCCGCCGTACGGGACGAGACGGGACGCACCTACGTCGCCGGGACGGTGGACCTGCCGTCGCTGAAGCTGAGCGCGGTGCAGACGGCGGTCGCGATGGCCGTGGCGTCGGGGGCGCGGTCGCTGGAGGCGGCGGCGGTGGTGACGTCCGCGGAGGGCGCCGCCGAGGCGGACCTGGCCGCGGTGGGTGACCTGGGCGGGCCGGGGACGCCGTTGCTGGTGGCCGCCCCCGACGGGACGGTGCGGCTCAGCGCCTCCGCCGGCTGAGGCACGCGCCCGCGGCGGTCGCGGGCCGCCGGCCGGACGGCGCGCCCGGCGCACCGGACTTCGGCGTACGCCCTCCGGCCGAACCGAACCGAACTGGGCCGGACCGAACTGAACCGGACCGGACCGGCGCGACGTCGACCGCGGGCGGCAGGGACATCCGGGAGCCGGCGAGCACGCCGCTCCTCACGCCCCCCCGGCCGGTGGCGGCGGTCGACGTCCCCCGCCGCCCCGGCGGGCGGGGCGGCGCCGGTCAGAGCGCGTCGGGGCCGCGCTCGCCGGTCCGGACCCGGACGACCGTCTCGACCGGCACGGCCCACACCTTCCCGTCGCCGATCTTCCCCGTCCGCGCGGCCCGGACGATCGCGTCGACGACGGCCTCGGAGTCCGCGTCCTCGACGACGACCTCGATGCGGACCTTCGGGACGAGGTCGACCCGGTACTCGGCCCCGCGGTACACCTCGGTGTGGCCGCGCTGCCGGCCGTAGCCGCTGGCCTCGGTGACGGTCAGGCCGTGCACGCCCAGTTCCTGGAGGGCGGTCTTGACCTCGTCGAGGCGGTACGGCTTCACGATCGCGGTGATGAGCTTCATGCCTGGGGCTTGACCTTCTGGGCGGAGGGGACGGGGGACGCGCCGACCGGGGCGCCGTGGCCGAGGACGCCGTGATCGTATGCGGTCTCGGCGTGCACCGTAAGGTCCAGGCCGGTGTGCTCGTGCTCCTCGTCGGCCCGCAGTCCCAGCGTCCGGTGGAGCAGCCTGGCGATGCCGTACGTCATGAGGAAGGCGTACCCGCCGACGGCGAGGACGGCCACGGACTGCTTGCCGAGCTGGGCGAGGCCGCCGCCGTGGAGCAGGCCCCGGGCGCCGCCGGTCATCGACTCGACGGCGAAGACGCCGATGAGGAGGGTGCCGGTGACCCCGCCGACCAGGTGGACGCCGACCACGTCGAGGGAGTCGTCGTAGCCGAACCGGAACTTCCAGCTCACGGCGTAGGAGCAGACGACGCCGGCGGCGAGGCCGACGGCCAGGGCGCCGAGCAGGGAGACCGCGCCGCAGGCCGGGGTGATGGCGACCAGGCCCGCGACGGCGCCGGAGGCCGCGCCCAGGGTCGTGGGGTGCCCGTCGCGCTTCTGCTCGACGAAGAGCCAGCCCAGCAGGCCGGTGCAGCCGGCGGCCAGGGTGTTGAGGAAGGCGGCGGCCGCGAGGCCGTTCGCGCCGAGGGCCGAGCCCGCGTTGAAGCCGAACCAGCCGAACCAGAGCAGGCCCGCGCCCAGGACGACCATGGGGAGGTTGTGCGGGCGCATGGCGTCCTTCCGGAAGCCGAGGCGCGGCCCGAGGACCAGGCACAGGGCCAGACCGGAGGCGCCCGAGGTGATCTCCACGGGGAGGCCGCCGGCGAAGTCGAGCGCGCCGAGGTCGCTCAGGATCCAGCCGTCCGGGCCCCACACCCAGTGCGCGACGGGGACGTACACGAGGAGCGCCCAGACGGGCACGAAGACCAGCCAGGCCCCGAACTTCGCGCGGTCCGCGATCGCGCCGCTGATCAGGGCCGCCGTGATGACCGCGAACGTGAGCTGGAAGGTGGCGAACAGCAGGGTCGGCACGGTGCCCCGCACGCTGTCCGGGCCGAGGCCGGCCATCCCGGCGTGCTCCAGGGTGCCGATGAGGCCGCCGCCGGCGTCGGGCCCGAAGGCGAGGGAGTATCCGGCGGCCAGCCACACCACGGTGACCAGCGCGATCGACACGAAGCTCATCATCAGCATGTTGAGGACGCTCTTCGTGCGGACCATGCCGCCGTAGAACAGGGCGAGGCCGGGGGTCATCAGCAGGACGAGGGCGGTGGCGGCGAGCAGCCAGGCGGTGTCGCCGGTGTCGATCCGGGCGGCGGCGAGGGTCACGGTCGTCTCCAACGGTGCGGGGGCTCGTCAGAGGGTCACGGGCACGCGTTTCCGGGCGCGTACGGCTGTGTTTCCGTGAGGTTTCGTTGCGTGGGGGTTTCCGGACGCTCACGTCCGGTGGCGTTCTCGGGCGGTTGTACGGCGGGGCTTCGTGGATCAGGGAGAATGGGCGGCATGAGCGTTCGTACCCAGTCATCCGAACAGCCGGCCGAGGCCGCCCACCGGGCCGGTTTCGCCTGTTTCGTCGGCCGCCCCAACGCGGGCAAGTCCACCCTCACGAACGCTCTGGTCGGGAAGAAGGTGGCGATCACCTCCAACCGTCCGCAGACCACCCGGCACACGGTGCGGGGCATCGTGCACCGGCCGGACGCGCAGCTGATCCTCGTGGACACCCCGGGGCTCCACAAGCCGCGCACCCTGCTGGGCGAGCGGCTCAACGACGTCGTGCGCACCACCTGGGCGGAGGTCGACGTCATCGGCTTCTGCCTGCCGGCCAACGAGAAGCTGGGCCCCGGCGACCGGTTCATCGCCAAGGAGCTGGCCGGGATCAAGCGGACGCCGAAGGTCGCGGTCGTGACGAAGACCGACCTCGTCGACTCCAAGACGCTCGCCGAGCAGTTGATCGCGATCGACCAGCTCGGCAGGGAACTGGGCATCGAGTGGGCCGAGATCGTGCCCGTCTCCGCCGTCGGCGACCAGCAGGTCGAGCTGCTCGCCGACCTGCTGATCCCGATGATGCCGAAGAGCCCGCCGCTCTACCCCGAGGGCGACCTGACGGACGAGCCCGAGCAGGTGATGGTCGCCGAGCTGATCCGCGAGGCGGCCCTGGAGGGCGTCCGCGACGAGCTGCCGCACTCCATCGCGGTGGTCGTGGAGGAGATGCTCCCGCGCGAGGACCGCCCCGCGGACAAGCCGCTCCTGGACATCCACGCGAACATCTACATCGAGCGCCCCAGCCAGAAGGGCATCATCATCGGCCCGAAGGGCAAGCGCCTGAAGGACGTCGGCATCAAGTCCCGCAAGCAGATCGAGGCGCTCCTCGGGACGGCCGTCTTCCTGGACCTGCACGTGAAGGTCGCCAAGGACTGGCAGCGGGACCCGAAGCAGCTGCGGAAGCTGGGCTTCTAGGGTCTTTCGTCCGGGCCGGGCCGGGCCGGATCGGCCCGGACGTGCTGGATCGGCGCCGGCCGGGCCGGATCGGCCCGGGCCGTGCCGGATCGGGGCGCGGTGCCCGCTGGACCGGCGTGATCCGGACGAGAGGCCCCGGGACCGTCCGCGGGACACCGGGGTCCTCGCGCACGCCGCCCGTCGTGCCGTGCCGTGCCCCACTCGGCCGGCCGGGGCGGTGGGCGGGCGCAGCCCCGTCACCCCTGGGCCCGCAGGACGTCCCGCAGCCAGGCGTAGGAGGCCTTGGGGGTGCGCTTCAGCGCGCCGGAGTCGGAGAAGTCCACGTGGACCAGGCCGAAGCGGCGCTCGTAGCCCTGCGCCCACTCGAAGTTGTCCAGCAGCGACCACACGAAGTAGCCGCGCACGTCCACGCCCGCCTCCATCGCCCGGTGCAGGGCGCGCAGGTGCCCGTCGAGGTAGGCGATGCGGTCCTGGTCGTCGATGCCGGGGCAACTGCACCCGTTCTCGGTGATGACGACCGGCGGGAGGCGGTCGCCGTAGCGTCCGGCGAAGCCGGTCAGGAGCTCGGTCAGTCCTTCGGGCACCACGGGCCAGCCGAAGTCGGTGACCGGGACGCCCTCGATCTGCCGCACGGTGAAGGGGAGCCCGGCCGGGATGCGGACGCCGCCGAACTCGCTCCCGGTGCCCTGCGGGGCGCCGACGCGGGTGGGGGCGTAGTAGTTGACGCCGTAGAAGTCGAGGGGCTCCGCGATGACCTCCAGGTCGGCCGCCACGTCGCCGGGCATCGCCTCGCCCAGCCCCTCGGGGTACGCGCCGAGCAGGAGCGGGTCGGCGAAGAGCCGGTTCAGCAGGACGTCGTAGAAGGCGGCGGCCTCCTGGTCGGCGGGTTCCGCGGAGGCGGGCCAGGTGGGGCCGTGGGAGTTGGCGATGCCGACGTCCCGGGCGCCCGCCGCCCGCAGCGCCCGGACGGCCAGGCCGTGGGCGAGGAGCTGGTGGTGGGCGACCGGCAGCGCGTCGAACATCAGCTGCCGGCCGGGGGCGTGGGTGCCCAGGGCGTGGCCCAGCAGGGTGTGCTCGGCGGGCTCGTTGAGGGTGATCCACCGGTGGACGCGGTCGCCGAGGCGGTCCGCGACCACGGACACGTACGCGGCGAAGCGGTGCGCGGTGTCGCGCTCCAGCCAGTCCAGCCGGGCCGGCAGGTCCCAGTGGAAGAGGGTCGGCACCGGCTGCACGCCGGCCGCCAGCAGGTCGTCCACCAGCCGGTCGTAGAAGTCGAGGCCGCCGGGGGAGTTCACCCGCGGCCAGGAGACCGAGAAGCGGTACGCGTTCACGCCCAGGCCGGACAGGAGCGCCACGTCCTCGGCGTGGCGGTGGTAGTGGTCGCAGGCCACCGCGGCCGTGGAGCCGTCCGCGACCCGCCCCGGTCCGGCCGTGAAGACGTCCCAGACGGACGCCTCGCGGGTGTCCGCCGCGCCCTCGATCTGATGGGCGGAGGTCGAGACACCCCACAGGAAGCCGGCCGGGAACCGGGGTACCGGGTTCGTCGTCCCGCGCGCGTCGGTCGCCATGGGCGCGATCATCCGCAGCGTCGGTGACGGAAGTCAACGCCCGGGCGGGAAAAGGCTGTTACGCCCCCTCCTTCAGTACGCGCGAGACCAGCTCGCGCTGCTGCGGGGTGAGCCGGGGGTCGGCCGCGTACACCGTCACGCCGTCCACCGTGATCTCGTAGCCGAACCCGTCCGGGACCCCGGCCGGGCGGGACCGGTGGCCGTCCGCCAGCGCCCGCCCGGCCAGGGCCTCCCAGTCGGGGGCGTCGGGCCGCCCCGAGGTGTCCACCCCGGCGGCGCGCTCGATGCCCGCGAAACCGCCCGTGCGTCGTACGTGAATCCGCATGGGAGCGTGTCTAGTACGGATCTACGGGATCCGCACCCCCACCCGCTCCCACGCCTTCCCCACGGCCAGGAACTCCTCGCCGCCGTCGCCGAAGCGCTCGCGCGCGGCCTTCACGGTGAGCTTGGCGAAGTCGGCGAAGGACGCCCGCTCCGCCAGCTCGCCGCCGGTCAGCACGTCGTACCAGATCCGGCCGGCCTTCTCCCAGGCGAAGCCGCCGAGGGCCGTGGCGGCCAGGTAGAACGCGTGGTTGGGGATGCCCGAGTTGATGTGGACGCCGCCGTTGTCCCGGCCGGTGCGCACGTAGTCGTCCATGGTCGCGGGCTGCGGGTCCTTGCCGAGCACGTCGTCGTCGTAGGCGGTGCCGGGCGCCTTCATGGAGCGCAGGGCCCGGCCGCTCACGCCCGGGGCGAGCAGCTCGGCGCCGATCAGCCAGTCGGCCTCGGCGGCGGTCTGGCCCAGCGAGCACTGCTTGACGAGCACGCCGAAGACGTCGGACATCGACTCGTTGAGGGCGCCCGGCTGGCCGTAGTAGGTCAGGTTCGCCGTGTACTGGGTGACGCCGTGGGCGAGTTCGTGGCCGATCACGTCGAGGGAACCGGTGAAGTCGAGGAAGATCTCGCCGTCGCCGTCGCCGAACACCATCTGCTCGCCGTTCCAGAAGGCGTTGTTGTAGTCCTCGTCGTAGTGGACGGTGGCGTCCAGGGGCAGGCCGTCGCCGTCGATCGAGTGGCGGCCGTACGCCGTGAGGAAGTGCTCGAAGGTGGCGCCGAGACCGGCGTAGGCGCGGTTCACCGTGGCGTCCCGGCCCGGCTCCTCGCCCTCGCCGCGGACCTTGGTGCCGGGCAGCGCGGTGCCGTGCCCGGCGTCGTAGACCGTGCGCAGCGGCTGCTCCGCGGGCGCCTTGACGGCCCGGGCGGCCGCGAGGCGGAACTCGCTGGTCACGCGGCGCCGCGAGCGCAGTTCGCCGTCACGCAGCAGGGTGCGCCGCGCGGGTCCGGACAGGGCGGGGTCCTCGCTGCGCGCCAGGCGGTCGAGGACGTGGGGCGGTACGACGGTGCAGAAGACGGGCTCGAAGCCCCCGTGGGTCGTCATGTCCGGCACCATCGCACCGTGTGACCGGACTGTCACCACCCGCAACCATGATTGGTGAAATACGGTGACAAACGGCCTCGATCCACGCCCGCGAGTGGTATACGGCACTTTTGGCCCGATTGGTCCGGCCGGTCCCGCATACTGGAACGGCCCCACGCGTCCCGCGGGGCTCGGCTACAGTGCGGAGCACTATGCATTTCGGGCTGCTTCTCCTTAGCTGCCGCGGCGAGGGCCTGTAGTCGAGGCCGACCCCCTCCCCGCGGAGCTTCGCGTTGCGTCGTCGGCCGTCCTTCCGGACATCCTGAGGAGCACCGCAAAGATGGCGAACCGCCAGCAGCCGAGCACCATGCCGATCCACAAGTACGGGCAGTACGACCAGGTCGACATCCCCGACCGCACCTGGCCGGACCGGCGGATCACCGTCGCTCCCCGCTGGCTCTCCACGGATCTGCGCGACGGCAACCAGTCCCTGATCGACCCGATGTCGCCCGAGCGCAAGCGCCGGATGTTCGACCAGCTGGTCGCGATGGGCTACAAGGAGATCGAGGTCGGCTTCCCCGCCTCCGGCCAGACCGACTTCGACTTCGTGCGCTCGATCATCGAGGAAGAGGGCGCGATCCCGGACGACGTCACGATCTCCGTACTGACCCAGGCCCGCGAGGACCTGATCGAGCGGACCGTGGAGTCCCTGAAGGGCGCCCGGCGCGCCACCGTCCACCTGTACAACGCGACCGCGCCGGTCTTCCGCCGGGTCGTCTTCCGCGGCTCCAAGGACGACATCAAGCAGATCGCCGTCGACGGCACCCGCCTGGTGATGGAGTACGCGGAGAAACTGCTGGGCCCCGAGACGGAGTTCGGCTACCAGTACAGCCCCGAGATCTTCACCGACACCGAGCTGGACTTCGCACTGGAGGTCTGCGAGGCGGTGATGGACGTCTACCAGCCCGGCCCGGGCCGCGAGATCATCCTCAACCTGCCCGCCACCGTGGAGCGTTCGACCCCCTCCACGCACGCCGACCGCTTCGAGTGGATGAGCCGCAACATCTCCCGCCGCGAGCACGTCTGCATCTCGGTCCACCCGCACAACGACCGCGGCACCGCCGTCGCCGCCGCCGAGCTGGCGCTGATGGCCGGCGCCGACCGCGTCGAGGGCTGCCTGTTCGGCCAGGGCGAGCGCACCGGCAACGTCGACCTGGTCACCCTGGGCATGAACCTGTTCTCGCAGGGCGTCGACCCGCAGATCGACTTCTCCGACATCGACGAGATCCGTCGTACGTGGGAGTACTGCAACCAGATGGAGGTCCACCCGCGCCACCCGTACGTGGGCGACCTGGTCTACACGTCCTTCTCCGGCTCCCACCAGGACGCCATCAAGAAGGGCTTCGACGCCATGGAGGCCGACGCGGCCGCCAAGGGCGTCACCGTCGACGACATCGAGTGGGCCGTGCCGTACCTGCCGATCGACCCGAAGGACGTCGGCCGCTCCTACGAGGCCGTCATCCGCGTCAACTCGCAGTCCGGCAAGGGCGGGATCGCCTACGTCCTGAAGAACGACCACAAGCTGGACCTGCCGCGCCGGATGCAGATCGAGTTCTCGAAGATCATCCAGGCCAGGACGGACGCCGAGGGCGGCGAGGTCACCGGCGGCGACATCTGGGCCACCTTCCAGGACGAGTACCTGCCCAACCCCGAGAACCCGTGGGGCCGCATCCAGGTCCGCAACGGTCAGTCGACCACCGACACCGACGGCGTGGACACCCTCACCGTGGACGCGGTCGTCGACGGCGAGGAGACGGTCCTGTCCGGTTCGGGCAACGGTCCGATCTCGGCCTTCTTCAACGCCCTGGAATCCATCGGCGTCGACGTGCGCCTGCTGGACTACCAGGAGCACACGATGAGCGAGGGCGCCTCCGCGCAGGCCGCCTCGTACATCGAGTGCGCGATCGGCGACAAGGTCCTGTGGGGCATCGGCATCGACGCCAACACCACGCGCGCCTCGCTGAAGGCGGTCGTCTCCGCCGTCAACCGCGCGACGCGCTGATCCTCCGGACGGGCAGTTCCGCGGCCCCGGCCGCCGTCTCCGGTGGCCGGGGCCGCGTCGTATATCGGCCACCCGTCCGCGGAGGTCACGGAAAGGTCTCGTCCCGGGTGCTGACTCCGCCTCACCGATGTGGCTAACATCACGAAGGCGCGGGGCGATGTTGCCACGCGGTTACGGAGGTGCGACGTGCTGCCAGAACGGGGACGAGACGGCCGTGCCTCCGGGCTGGCCCGCGTGCTGGGCCACCGCACCGCCTGGACCCCCGTCGGGGACGGCGAGTTCTTCTGCCCCGGCTGCGGCGGCGACCGCAACTACCAGCGGCTCACCGGCCGGCGCCGCTTCACCGTGCTGGGCGTGCCCGTGCTGCCGCGCGGCGGGACCGGCCCCGTCGTGGAGTGCGCCGCCTGCCGCCGCCACTTCGGCACCGACGCCCTCGACCACCCCACCACCACCCGCTTCTCCGCGATGCTCCGCGACGCCGTCCACACCGTCGCCCTCGCGGTCCTCTCGGCGAGCGGCCCCTGCGCCCGTACGTCCCTGGAGACGGCGGCGGTCGCGGTGCGCGCGGCCGGCTTCCCGGACTGCACCCGCGAGCAGCTCGCCGCCCTCGTCGACGCCCTCGCCGCCGACACCGGCCGCGTCCACGGCGAACCCTGCACCCCCGGCCTGGCCATAGAGCTGCACGAGGCCCTCGACCCGCTCGCCCCCCACCTCGCCGCCGCCGGCCGCGAGTCCATCCTGCTCCAGGGCGCCCGCATCGCCCTCGCCGACGGCCCCTACACCTCCGCCGAACGCGAGGTCCTCGCCACCGTCGGCACGGCCCTCACCCTCCACGCGGACGACGTCACCCGCCTGCTGGCCGCGGCCCGCACGCCGTCCTGACGCTCCCGCGGGAGCGGCCCGACGAGCCCCCGGCCACCCGCCGCGGTCCGCGCGCGGGCTCACCGGTGCGGAGACCGCCTACGGCAGACCATCGACGTGGAGGCCACCGACGCGGAGGCCATCGAGGGCAGACCGCCGACGCCCTCGGCCCGCTCACCGCGAGGACCGCCCCGGCCGCGTCACGGGCGAGCCGGGTGCGCGGGGGCCCGGGCCCCGGGTGCCGCCCGCGCCGGGCACTTCCCGCCCCGCGGACCACGGGTCCGGCCGAACCGGTTGCCCGGCCGGCGCGAACCGGGTTCGAATGGACCCGTGCGGACGCCACAGGACCCCTGGCCGGCGGAACTGCCCGGTGTGCTCCGGCTGCCCTCCGGGCGGCTGGTGCGCGGGCGCGGACTGCGCCGTCCCCTCGACCCGGCGGCGCCGGTCCCGACGTACGGCCTCTACCTGCTCGGCGGCGCGCCGCCGGCGGTGCCGTGGGAGGTGCGCCGGATCCACTGGCCCGACTTCCGGCTGCCCACCGACCGCGCCGACGCCCGTGCGGCGCTCGTCGAGGCGTGGCGGCGGGCGGCCGGGGAGCGGGTGGAGGTCGCCTGCGGCGGGGGACGCGGACGTACGGGGACGGCGCTCGCCTGCCTGGCGGTGCTGGACGGCGTACCGCCCGCCGCGGCGGTGGAGTTCGTGCGCCGGCACTACGACCGGCGCGCCGTGGAGACGCCCTGGCAGCGCCGTCACGTGCGGCGGTTCGAAGGGCTCACAGGACTCACAGGGCTCACAGGGCTCACAGGGTGAGCGTCATGAGGAGGCGGTCCTCGCCGGGGCCGAAGTAGTCCGGCCGGGGTCCGTCGGGGTCCGGGGTGAAGCCCAGGGACCGGTACAGCGCGATCGCCGTGTCGTTGCGCGGCTCCACCGAGAGCGTGACGAGGCGCACGCCCCGGGTGCGGAGACGGCCGAGGATCCGGGTCATCAACTGCCGCCCGAGGCCCTGCCGTTGCAGCGGCGGTGAGATGCCGAGGCTGAGGATCCAGCTTCGCGCCGCGTCCGGCGGCGTCGACAGCACGTATCCGCCCAGCTCCTCTCCCATGTCCACGACGAACACGAAGTCCGGGAACGAGGCCAGCAGTTGGCGCAGCACGAAGTAGGGGTACGGGGCGCTCGGGAAGGACTCCTCGTCGAGCCGGACGATGCGGGGGAGGTCCTCCTCCGTGGCCGCTCTGATCCGCAGGCGTCCTTCCCCGGGCGCCGGGCCCGCTGTCGAACCGGCGGCCGACCGGGAACGGTCCCCGGGGACCCGGGGAACCCAAGGAAGAGGAGTCATGCAGTCCCCTTGTGGAGGATCGACGAAATGAATGGCGCGCGTGCTCACTCTTGTCCGATATGCATACCTGACCGTCCATCATTGCCTGATGCACGCACTCCTTCAAGAGTGCGTCGCCCTGCTAGGCTGAACCAATGACCTCGGGACTGCCCACCGCCACCGAAAAGCTGAATGCCGATGTGCCCTGGGACGCCTTCGATCCCGATGAGTACATCAAGCGGAATTACCTGGAGATCCAGCCCGTGGACAGGGCGATCCTCACCCGGGTCCGAGATCACTTCAATGATCACTTCGAGAAGCACGGCGGTCGCGGCGGTGCCGGCATCGACGTGGGTGCGGGGCCCAACCTCTATCCGGCCCTGGCGATGCTCCCCTGGTGCGGCCGGATCACGCTCCTCGAGCGGTCCGAGCGGAACCTCGACTACCTCCGCGGCCAGATCTCCGGCTACGACGCCAACTGGGACCAGTTCTGGGAGGTCCTCACGAGCGGCGCGCACGGCGAGGGCGCGGCCTACGCGGGCCTCGGCGCCGATCCCCGGGCGCGCTTCGGGGAGGCGGTCCGCACCCCCCGGCCCGGCAGCCTCTTCGACCTCTGCGGTGAAAAGCCCGCCTGGGACATCGGCACCATGTTCTTCGTCGCGGAATCCATCACCACCTCGCTCGAGGAATTCCGGCGCGGCGTGGGCTGCTTCATGAACTCCCTGAAACCCGGCGCGCCTTTCGCCGCCGCTTTCATGGAGCATTCCGAGGGATACCGCGTGGGTGCGCAGGAGTTTCCCGCCCGTGATATCGACGAGGTGGAAGTGCGTACCGTTCTCGCTCCGTTCGCCGAAACGGACATGAAAATCTTCTGCCTGGACAACCCGAAGCAACTGGTGCGCCACGGATACACCGGAATGATTCTGGCCTGCGGCCGGCGAAGGGAAGAGTGACGTCACGCGGTTCCGCGACGGGGGGGATGTGCGGATCGTGCGGTGACGGGTTCGGGCGAGGGGAATGAGCATGCAGATCAAGCCGAGACAGAACCTGCTCGAGGTGTGGCAGGCCGTCGCCCGCCACTCCTTCGACGACGGTGCGTGGGAGTGGGGGGAGTCGGGGGGCCTGAGCAGCGTCGCCGACGCCGAGCGACTGCTCTGCCTGCTGTACCCCGCCACCGAGATCACCGCCCTCCGCCTCGACGACCCCGACACCACCCAGCGGGACGTGGAGCGGTCGCTGAGGGCCGCGGGCGACTCCAGCGAGATCCCCGGGAACCTGGTCGAGGTCCTCGCCGACTTCATGGACAAGCACCGCGGCGAGGAGAGCCCCACCTTCTCCGGCGGCCACTACTTCGCCGCCGAGGACCCGCGGCAGGAACTCACCGGGGAGCAGCGGGCCCTGGGGGTGGTCGACAGCTACTCCATGTCCGTCACCCTCTGCCTTGCCACCCTCGGCTTCCTCAAGGTCTACCGGGGCAAGACCCAGCGCGCGAGCACCCTGCGGCAGATCGACCGGCTCTGGAACGCCACCAGCGCCCGTCTCACCGCCGCCATGGTGAGCCTGCTGCGCTCCTTCACCGTCAACGTCGTCGACGTCGCCTCCGACCAGGGCCAGTCCCTCACCCGCCTCCTCGGCCAGGGCCGGCTCTCCGAGCGGCAGGTCCTCCAGCGCTTCCAGGACCGCTTCAAGGCCCTGCGCGCCGTCATCAGCGAGAGCGTCACCCTCGGTCTCGACACCGACGTCACCGACGCGCTGCGCAACGAGAACCGTTTCTTCGAGTGCGGCTGGGCGTGGAGCCTGGTGAAGGGCGCCCCCGACGTCGAGGTGGAACCGGCGACCGCCGAGGCCATCGGCAAACAGCCCGCCGGTGTCGCCCACCCCACGCCCTACCTGTACTTCACCGTCGTCGCCCTCGACGGCATCCCCGACCTGTTCTCCGAGCGCACCCTCGTCCTCGGCCTGCTCACCGCCGAACAGCAGAAGCTCGCCGACGCGCTGCGCCTGCGCTGGGAGATCACCCAGCAGTACTGGTCCGCCGTCGCCCGTTTCGGCGACGGCACCTGGCCGCTGGAGCAGATCCCCTGGCGCACCACGCTCCAGCAGCTGGAGTCGGAGTACTTCTCCCTCTCCGTCGCCTCCATCCTCGTCCACGACCTGGTGCGCCGCCGCGCCACCGACGACGACCTCACCCGCACCGTCGCCGTCATGGAACGCCTCGCCGAACGCGGCCGGATCACCAGCGGCATGACCCGCGACGACCCCGCGGTCGGCCTGCACAACCCCGGCGTCACCCTGCCCCTGCTGGGCAGCGAGGCCGTCGGTCCGCCCATGAAGTGGACGATGACCGATTTCTCCGCCCAGCTGCTCAAACGGACCGTCCAACTCTGCTCGCTGTCCAGGAACATCGCCTCCCAGGACCGCCTGCTGCGGCTCGCCGAGGACATCCTCGACCACCTCTGGCAGCGCCGCATCGGCGAGGGACCGGGCGTCGGCCTCTGGGACAACGTGCACGCCGTCTACCCCGACTCCCCCGAACGCCAGGGACCGGTCTCCTGGAGCATGACCGAGCGGGTCACCGAGTGCATGGTCGCCGCGCACGGCCTCTACGACCAGCCCCCCATCCGCAGCGCCGAACTGTCCGTGCTGGCAAGGGCGTTGATCAGCGAGTCGGCGCACCTCTTCGGCAAGGAGCAGATGCAGCAGCCCGCGCCCGCCCCCAAGAGCCCCCAGGGCGAGGAGATCAAGGGCATCGAGGCCGACCTGCGCCGGGCCCGCCTGCTCGTCGACGAACAGCCCGGCACGGCCTACGCGCTGGCCCTCGGCGTCCTCGGCCGGCTGGACACCCTCTCCCGGGCCCGCGGCGGCTCCGGCCACCAGGGGGTGTGAGCGTGCTCGTGTTCGCCGCCTCCGACAAGGGGGGCACCGGCCGGTCCGTGACCAGCGCCAACCTCGCCTACCACCGCGCGCTGGACGGGGACGACGTCTGCTACCTGGACTTCGACTTCGGTTCGCCCACCGCGGCCGCCGTGTTCGACCTGCCCGACGTCCTCGCCGAGGCCGAGGACCGCGGCCTGCACTCCTACCTCAAGGGCAAGACCGCCGAGCCCCTGCGCGTCGACGTCTGGTCGCGCACCGAGCACCCCGTGCTGCGCAGCCGGCCCGGCGGCTCGGGACGGCTCGTCCTGCTGCCCGGCGACCGCACCGGCGGCGAATTCGTCACCGACGAGGAGAACCTGCACCGCTGCGTCGATCTCGTCCTGCGACTGAAACGCGAATTCGACGTCATCATCGTGGACTTGAGCGCCGGACGCAGTTATGCGATGGACCTCGCCCTCGCCGCCACCTCGCCCCGCGGCGGACTCGGCCGCCTGAAAACACGCTGGCTCGTCTATCACCGCTGGACCCGCCAGCACGTCATGGCCGCCGCCGAACTCGTGTACGGAAAACAGGGCATTGTGAAGGCCGGCGTCGCCATGGGCCACGACCTCGACGCGCTTTCCGCCTCGATCCGCTTCGTCCGCGCCGCCGTACCCGATCTCGACTCGCCCATGTGGTCCCAGACCTCGCCCGCCCAGTACGCGTGGATGCGGCAGTGCGACACCCAGCTGGAGGAGACCGCGGCCGGCCTCGGGATCGGCAGGACCCGCGTCCTGTCGTCCATCCCGCTGGAACCCGTCCTCCAGTGGCAGGAGCGGCTCATCACCGACGAGGACGTGCACGACCGGCGCATCGCCAACGTGGAGACCTGGAAGAAGATGGGCGAACTCGCCCAGCGCCTGACCGAGGACAAGCACTGGGGGCAGCTGTGACCGGACCGGGCGCCGTCTTCCGGGAGACCAGCGCGCAGCCCCGCACCGAATCCGTGCCGTTCTCCCACCTCTCCCTGGAACTCGGCCACCTCTACATGGAGGACTTCGCCGAGGGCCCCGACCGGCTGCGCCGCCACTTCGCCGCCGTACGGCCCTGGGCGGACGCCGCCCGCGCCGGCCTCGGCCCCCTGCCGGCCGGCGTCCGGCCGCGGATCAGCACCTGCTTCCTCGTCGACGACTACTTCAGCCGGCTGTCCACCCCCGCCGAACTCGTACCGCCCCTGCTGGCGGCCGCCGCCGAGGCCGGCCTGAGCATCGACTACCTGGCCCGCGAGTCCGGCTGCGCCACCGCCGAACCCGGCCACCGCGACCGTGCCGGACTCGCCGAGTCCGTCCTGCACCGGCTGGTGGAGTCCCCGCCGCCCGGCAGCAACGGCTTCCGCCCGCCCGTCACCCGCTCCGGCTGGCTCACCAACGGCCGACGCACCCCCTCGCACCGCACCTCCGCCGCCCTGGACGCCACCGGCACCGTGTGGGAGCCGCCCAGCGAGACCGGCGCCCGCGGCCACTCCGTCTTCGTCGACGTCGAACTGTGGAGCGGACCCGAGGACGAACGCCTCTGGTCCTGCGCCTTCCTCGCCTCCGTCTGGCAGCTCGTCCGGCTCGGCCTGCTGCGCCACGACGGCCGGGCCGTGCTGACCCCCGCCCCCTGGGACGGCAAGGAGTTCCCCGCCGAGTGGGACGCCCTGCCGCCGGTGGTGCGCCTCAACCCCCTGGCCGCGCCCTTCACCGCGTACACCACCTGCAGCATCCTCCCGGCCCGCTTCCTGCCCGTCGAACACGCCGTCCGCGTCGTCCTCGACCAGGTCCACGTCGAGTCCGAGGCGTTACGGCAGGTCGCCGGGCGGTCCGCCGCGGAGGGCCGGCCCGTCCCCGAGGGCGTCGTGGACCGCACCTCCTACGTCTTCCCGCCGGGGCTGTGACATGAGCGGCCCGCAGGAGTCCACGGAGCAGGTCCTCGCCTGCGGGGAGGTCCGCACCTGCCTGCTGCCCACCCGGGACGCCGTCGACGAGCAGGTCGCCGAACAGCTGCTGAGGCTGCGCGCCGACGAACGCGTCCGGCTCTCCCGCCGCCCCAACCGGCACGCCGTCTCCCCGGACGTCCTCACCGGCGTCGACTGCCGGCTGCCCACCGCCGGCGGCGCCAGGATCCGGGCCGTCGGCACGGTGACCGCCCGCGCCGCCCTCGTCGAGGGCCGCGTCCTCCAGGCCACCGCCCACTTCTCCGTCCCCGCCCGCGGCCCCGACCGGCGGCAGCCCTGGGGCTACTACCTGGTCCGCCCCGGCGTGCTCGTCCCCGTCGGCAGGATCTCCGCCCCGGCCGTGGCCGAGGGCTTCCTGACCGGACACCGGCAGGACGAACCGGACGTCGGCTCGGTCGCCGAGAGCCTCCTCGCCCGGATCTCCCGCCGGCACCGCCTGCTCGACCACGACACCCCGCTCAACACCACCGACACCAGCCTGCGCTGGGCCGCCCTGCCGGCCGCCGACGGCGAGGCGGCCGTCCCGCGCTTCACCGTCGCCGAGGACGGCCGGCGCCTCGTCGAACTGCGGCTGCCCCGCGGGACGGCGCCCGCCGCGGCGGCCGCGCTCTGCGAGGACCTCGCCCTGCACGACTGGCTGCTCACCACGGTCGCCGACAAGCTCGACGGCCTGCGGCTCGGCTCCGACGACGGCCGGGCCGCGCTGAAGGTGCTGCGCCCGCTCGTCGACCACCTGCTGCACCTGTGGATGCCGCAGGCCCGCGTCGACCGCACCCTGAACACCCTGTGGCGGGAACTGGAGGAGACACCGGGGTTCACCAGACAGTGGACGAGTCTGACCCAGCGCATCCGGGACCAGCTCGCCGTGCGTCTCCTCACCCGGAGCGACGCGCTGACCCCGTCCTGACGGCGGCGCCGCGACCCGCACCACCACGGCACCGCACCACCACGTCCCACGGCACCACGTCCCACGGCACCGCGGCCCGCGGCGCCGCTTCCGACGACACGACGACCGTCCGAGCACGATCCGACGCACGATCCCAACGGGGGGAGAAAGAGAGATGAGCGCACCGACGAACGCGCGGGTCCGCGGCCGGCAGCAGGGGGCCGACAACGACAGCGCACGTCAGCTCACGCTGAAACTCCTGGTCACCGTAGTGGTGGGCGGAGTGGTCTACGTCCTCACCAACGTCCTGCTGCCCCAGGACGAAGGTCCCTGGCAGCTCGTCCTGTCCGTGCTGTGCGGCGGCACCGTCCTGATCGTCCAGTTCATGGCGTCCTTCGTGAACCAGCTCAGCGAACTGAAGGACGTCGTGGAGAAGCGCTTCGCCGACATAGGCGAGGCCACCAAACTCTTCAACGAGGTCGAGAAGCTGCGCGGCGACGGGGTGCCCCGGCTCGCCGAACACGCCACCAAGGTCGTCTCCATGGGGCCCGGCATCCTGCACGAGTTCGCGCACGAGGAGATCAACCGGCTCGCCGCGCAGATGGAGGACCTCACCAACCTCACCGCCGAGACGCCGGGCGAGAACCACGACTGGCTGATGACGCTGACCAAGTGCACCAGGAGCAGCATCGACGCCATCAGCACCAGCGTCGTCGACGACGGCTTCTGGTCCAGCGAACCCGCGAACCGCTACCTCACCGCCCAGCGCGAGGCGATCACCGAGCGGGGGGTCACCGTCCGGCGGCTGTTCATCGTCAAGGAACCCCAGGAGCGCTCCGCGCTGGCCCCCATCTGCGAGGAGCAGCGCCAGATCGGCATCCAGGTCCGGGTGGTGGTCCTGGAACAGCTCCCCGCCCATCTGCGGCGCGGCAAGATGATCGACTGGATCGTCTTCGACGGGGCGCTGTCGTACGAGATCCACGCCGACCAGCTCAGCGTGAACTCCTCGACCACGGTGAACGCCCGCGCGGACGAGGTCCAGCCGCTGATCCGGCGCTTCGACCAGCTGTGGGACGCCTCCGCGGAGATCTCCCCGAACGGCACGCCCGACACCGTGCCCGTGCTGACCCCGGGGGCGGGCCCGGACGGTGACTGACGCGCCGTCCGGGCCCGCCCCCGGGACGGTGCCGGTGCCAGGACCGGGGGAGGGGCCGGGGGCGGGGCCGGTGTCTCAGCCGAGCGTCGCCGCCAGCAGCCTCGTCGCCTCGACGATCAGGTCGTGGTCGTAGGCGGCCTCCCGGTCCGGCATCGTGACCTGCGCGACCAGCACGACGGGCGCGCCGTCGGGCGTCCAGGCGATCCCGGCGTCGTTGTTGGCGCCGTACCAGCCGCCACCGGTCTTGTCCGCGAGCGTCCAGGTGGGCGGCAGGCCGGCCCGGAAGCGGTTGTCGCTGGTGCGGTTGGCGAGCATCCAGTCCGTCAGCCGCCGCCGGTCGCCGGGCGCCAGCGCGTCGCCCAGCACCAGCCGGGCGTAGGACCGGCCGATCGCGTACGGGGTCGTGGTGTCCGTCACCCGCCACGGCTCGGCCGAGTTCAGGTCCGGCTCCCACCGGTCGAGCCGGGTGACCCGGTCCCCGATCGACCGGGCGAAGCGGGTGACGGCGGCCGGGCCGCCCAGCTCGCGCATCAGCAGGTTGGCGGCCGTGTTGTCGCTGCGCCGGATCGCCGCGTCGCACAGCTCGGCCACGGTCATGCCGTCGGGCACGTGCAGCTCGGTGACGGGCGAGTTCTCCACCACGTCGTCGTCGGTGTAGTGGATGCGGCGGGCCAGGACCTCGCCGTCCCGGTCCAGGTCGCGCAGCACGGCGGCGACCGCGAGGACCTTGAACAGGGAGCAGACCGGGAAGCGTTCGCCCGCGCGGTGGCGCACGGTGCGCCCGGTGCGCACGTTGTGCGCGAAGACGCCGAGGCGGGCGCCGTGCGCCTCCTCCAGGGCGCGCAGGCGGGCGGTGACGCCGCCGGTGCCGTCGGCGGCCCGCGCCGGGCCGGCGCCCAGCAGGGAGGCCGCGGTGAGGGCGCCCGCGGTGGTGAGCAGAGTACGGCGGTTCGTCGAGCCTGAGATCGTTCTCTCCGTCCGTCGGTGACAGGGCGGGGAAACCCCGGTGGTCTCCGGGGCCCCTTCCGTCACGGACGCCCCCTCCCGCCGTACGGTTGCGCGAGCCCGCCGCACCACCGGCGGCACACCGCTCCCGCCGGGTGGGCGAGAATGGGGGCATGAGTCTGTTCCGCGACGACGGCATCGTGCTGCGCACCCAGAAGCTGGGCGAGGCGGACCGGATCATGCTGCGCTCCCGTGGGGGACACCCCCCACACCCCCGGCCGTCCCGGGGTGGTGCGCGGTGAGTCTGTTCAGGGACGACGGCATCGTGCTGCGCACCCAGAAGCTGGGCGAGGCGGACCGGATCATCACCCTGCTCACCCGCGGGCACGGGCGGGTGCGGGCCGTCGCCCGGGGGGTGCGGCGGACCAAGTCCAAGTTCGGGGCCCGGCTGGAGCCGTTCTCGCACGTGGACGTGCAGTTCTTCGCGCGGGGCAGCGAGCTGATCGGGCGCGGCCTGCCGCTCTGCACGCAGAGCGAGACCATCGCGCCGTACGGCGGCGGCATCGTCACCGACTACGCCCGCTACACCGCCGGCACGGCCATGCTGGAGACCGCCGAGCGGTTCACCGACCACGAGGGCGAACCGGCCGTGCAGCAGTACCTGCTGCTCGTCGGAGCCCTGCGCACCCTCGCCCGCGGCGAGCACGCCCCGCACCTCGTCCTGGACGCCTTCCTGCTGCGCTCCCTCGCCGTCAACGGCTACGCTCCCAGCTTCGGCGACTGCGCGAAGTGCGGGATGCCCGGCCCCAACCGGTTCTTCTCCGTCGCCTCCGGCGGCTCCGTCTGCGTCGACTGCCGGGTGCCCGGCAGCGTCGTACCCTCGCCGCAGGCCCTGGCGCTGCTGGCGGCGCTGCTCACGGGGGACTGGGAGACCGCGGACGCGTGCGAGGCCCGGTACGTCCGGGAGGGCAGCGGGCTGGTGTCCGCGTACCTGCACTGGCACCTGGAGCGCGGTCTGCGCTCCCTGCGCTACGTCGAGAAGTAGAGAAACAAACAGACAAGCGGACAAGCAGAGAAGCGGCAACGCAAGAGGAGACGAGAAGCACATGGTCGTACGCGGGTTCCTGGGGCGGCAGCGTCGGGAGTACAAGGCGCCGGAGCCGCACCCGTCCGGCGCCCGCGCGCCGAAGCTCCCCGGCGAGCTGGTCCCCGAGCACGTGGCGATCGTCATGGACGGCAACGGCCGCTGGGCGAAGGAGCGCGGCCTGCCCCGCACCGAGGGCCACAAGGTGGGCGCCGAGCGGGTGCTGGACGTCCTCCAGGGCGGCGTCGAGATCGGTGTGCGCAACATCTCCCTGTACGCCTTCTCCACGGAGAACTGGAAGCGCTCGCCCGACGAGGTGCGCTTCCTGATGAACTTCAACCGCGACTTCATCCGCAAGTCCCGCGACCAGCTCGACGCGCTGGGCATCCGGGTGCGCTGGGTGGGCCGGATGCCCAAGCTGTGGAAGTCGGTCGCCAAGGAGCTCCAGATCGCGCAGGAGCAGACCAAGGACAACGACCGCCTCACCCTGTACTTCTGCATGAACTACGGCGGGCGGGCGGAGATCGCCGACGCGGCGCAGGCCCTCGCCGAGGACGTGCGGGCGGGCCGTCTCGACCCGTCGAAGGTCAACGAGAAGACCCTGCAGAAGTACATGTACTACCCGGACATGCCGGACGTGGACCTGTTCCTGCGCCCGAGCGGCGAGCAGCGCACGTCCAACTACCTGCTGTGGCAGAGCGCCTACGCGGAGATGGTCTTCCAGGACGTCCTGTGGCCGGACTTCGACCGCCGCGACCTGTGGCGGGCCTGCCTGGAGTTCGCCTCCCGGGACCGCCGCTTCGGCGGCGCGATCCCGAACGAGGAGCTCCTGGCGATGGAGGGCCGGCAGGAGTAGTCAGCCTGTCCGGCGTCCGAGGACGAGGCCCGTTCAGGGCCGACAGCGGCCGCCCGGGGGGCAGAGCCCCCGGGCGGCCCCGTGACCCACCGGCACGGGAATCCGGTTCAGCCCGCGGCGCACTCCGCGCAGGTGCCGAAGATCTCCACCGTGTGGGCCACGTTCACGAACCCGTGTTCCGCGGCGATGGCCTCCGCCCACTTCTCGACCGCGGGCCCCTCGACCTCGACCGCCTTGCCGCAGGCGCGGCAGACGAGGTGGTGGTGGTGCTCGCCGCTGGAGCAGCGGCGGTAGACGGACTCACCGTCGGAGGTGCGCAGCACGTCGACCTCACCGGCGTCGGCGAGGGTCTGCAGGGTGCGGTAGACCGTGGTCAGCCCGACGGAGTCGCCCTTGTGCTTGAGCATGTCGTGGAGTTCCTGAGCGCTGCGGAACTCGTCGACCTCGTCGAGCGCCGCCGCCACGGCGGCGCGCTGCCGGGTGGCTCGGCCCTTCACGGGCGATCCAGCGGTCGTCACCGTTGCCTCCTCACGTCTGCGCTGTGCCGGGCCATTGTGCCAGCCCGGACCGTGCGCGGTCAGACGCCGGCTCCGCCGCCGCCCGCGCGGCTGGCCGGAATCGCGCACTCCGCCGGGTCCCCGGCGGGTTGCGCGGCGGCCGCGGCGCGGGCGCGGCGCCGGGCCAGCGGGGCGGCCAGGGCGGTCAGCGCCAGGAACGCGCCGATGGTCAGCAGCACGATCGTCGCGCCGGGCGGGACGTCCTGGTAGTACGAGGTGACCGTGCCGCCGATCGTCACGCTGACGCCGATCGCGACGGCGATCGCGAAGGTCGCCGCGAAACTGCGGCTGAGCTGCTGGGCCGCCGCCACCGGCACCACCATCAGCGCCGACACCAGCAGCAGGCCGACGACCCGCATGGCGACGGTGACGGTGACCGCCGCGGTGACGGCCGTCAGCAGGTTCAGGGCGCGCACCGGCAGCCCGGTGACCCGCGCGAACTCCTCGTCCTGGCTGACCGCGAACAGCTGCCGGCGCAGGCCGACGGTGACGAGGACCACGAAGGCCGCGAGGACGCAGATCGCGGTCACGTCCGACTCCGACACCGTCGACAGCGAGCCGAACAGGTACGACGTCAGGTTGGCGTTGGAGCCGGTCGGCGCGAGGTTGATGAACATCACGCCGCCGGCCATGCCGCCGTAGAAGAGCATGGCGAGGGCGATGTCGCCGCGGGTCCTGCCGTACCAGCGGATCAGCTCCATGAGGACCGCGCCGAGGACGGAGACGGCGGTGGCCATCCAGACCGGGGACCACGACAGCAGGAAGCCGAGGCCGACGCCGGTCATCGCGACGTGGCCGATGCCGTCGCCCATGAGGGCCTGGCGGCGCTGGACGAGGTAGATGCCGACGGCGGGGGCGGTGATGCCGACCAGGACGGCGGCGAGCAGCGCCCGCTGCATGAAGGCGTAGTCGAGGAGGTCCATCAGCTCAGCAGTCCCGTGCGGATCGGTTCGGCGCCCGCCGGAGCGTGCGGGTGTACGTGGTCGTGGCCGGGCAGCGCGTGCTGGCCGACCGCCCGGGGCGGCGGCCCGTCGTGCGTGACGCAGCCGTCGCGCAGGACGACGGCCCGGTCGATGAGGGGCTCCAGGGGGCCCAGCTCGTGCAGGACGAGCAGGACGGTGGCGCCCTGGGCGACCTGCTCGCGCAGGGTCTCGGCCAGGATCTCCTGGCTGGCCAGGTCGACGCCCGCCATCGGTTCGTCCATGATCAGCAGCTCGGGTTCGGCGGCGAGCGCGCGGGCGATCAGCACCCGCTGGTGCTGGCCGCCGGAGAGCGCGTCGACGGAGTCCTTGGCGCGGTCGGCCATGCCGACGAGCTCCAGCGCGCGGTGCACGGCCTCGTGGTCGGCCCTGCGCAGGATCCCGAAGCGGGCCCGGGACAGCCGCCCGGAGGAGACGACCTCGGTGACGGTCGCCGGGACGCCGCCCGCGGCGGTGGTGCGCTGCGGTACGTAGCCGAGGCGCGGCCAGTCCCTGAACCGCCGCCGGTCGGTGCCGAACAGCTCGATGCGCCCGGCGCTGAGCGGCACCTGGCCGATGACGCTGCGCACGGCGGTCGACTTGCCGGAGCCGTTGGCGCCGAGCAGGGCGACGACCTCACCGCGGTGCACGGTGAGGTCGATGCCGCGCAGGACCGGGCGCGAGCCCAGTTCGGCGCGGACACCGCGCAGCGATATGACGGGCTCGCTCTTGGTGTCCATCACGCCCTCCGTGAAGCTCATGCGGTTCCCAGGGCCGTCTGCAGGGCCTTGAGGTTCGCCCTCTGGACCGCGAAGTAGTCGGTACCGCGGGACTTCTCGGTGATGCCCTCGATCGGGTCGAGGACGTCCGTCTTCAGGTTCGCGTCCCGGGCGACGGTCCTGGCGGTCTTGTCGCTGACGAGCGTCTCGTAGAACACGGTGGTGACGCCGTCGGCCTTGGCCATCTTCTCAAGTTCCTTGACGCGCGCCGCGCTGGGCTCCGACTCGGGGTCGAGACCGCTGATGGCCTCCTCGGTCAGGCCGTAGCGCTCGGCGAGGTAGCCGAAGGCGGCGTGCGTGGTGATGAACACCTTGGACTTGGCGGCGGCCAGGCCGTTCTCGAACTCGGTGTCCAGGGCGCCGAGCTCGGTGACCAGGGCGGCGGTGTTCTTCTTGTAGTCGGCCGCGTGGTCCGGGTCGGCCTTCGCGAAGGCCTTGCCGACGCCCTCGGCGACCTCGGCGTACTTCACCGGGTCGAGCCAGACGTGGGGGTCCTTGCCGCCGGTCTCCTCGTGCCCGTGCCCGTCCTCGGCGGCGTGCTCGTCCTCGGTGGCGTGCTCGTCCTCGTGCTCGTCGGCGTGGCCGCCGACCTCGTCGCCGTGCTCCTCCAGCGTGGTGAGGGTGGTGGCGTCGATCTTCGTCCTGGCGCCGGACTGGGTGACGGCCTCGTCGACCGAGGGCTGGAGGCCCTTGAGGAAGAGGGCCGCGTCGGACTTCTCCAGCTGGGCGCGCTGCCGTGCGCTGATCTCCAGGTCGTGCGGTTCCTGGCCGGGCTCGGTCAGACTGGTGACGTTCACGTGGTCGCCGCCGATCCGCTCGGCGAGGAAGGCCATCGGGTAGAACGACGCGACGACATCGAACTTCTCCGTGCCGCCGGCGGCCGCGCTGTCGGTCGAGCAGGCGGAGAGGGTGCCGAGGCCGAGGGCGGTGACGGCCGCGAGGGCCATCCCGGATATGTGGTGTCGTCGTACGTTCATGACAGTCATTTTCAACAAATATGGAAACCGTTGTCAACAAAGTCGCGGGAGAGGGATCTCTCAAGGGCCCGGCGAGGGGCCCCGGAAGAATCGGCCGCCCTCCGTGAAGCCTTGAGGGGGGACCGATTTGGCCGAGGGGGAGCCCCCGCCGGTACCCTGGGTCAATTCGCTGGAAGCACCTCGCTTCGTCGCCCGTCGTCGTTATGAAGAGAGCACCGTGGCCGCCGACAAGATCGACACCATCGTCAGCCTGAGCAAGCGCCGTGGCTTCGTATTCCCCTGTAGTGAGATCTACGGTGGCCAGCGCGCCGCCTGGGACTACGGACCGCTGGGTGTCGAGCTCAAGGAGAACCTGAAGCGCCAGTGGTGGCGCTACATGGTGACGTCGCGCGAGGACGTGGTCGGCATCGACTCGTCCGTCATCCTGGCCCCCGAGGTCTGGGTCGCCTCCGGTCACGTCGCCACCTTCTCCGACCCGCTCACCGAGTGCACCTCCTGCCACAAGCGGTTCCGCGCGGACCACCTGGAGGAGGCCTACGAGGCCAAGCACAAGCGCCTGCCGGAGAACGGCCTGGCGGACGTGAACTGCCCGAACTGCGGCAACAAGGGCCAGTTCACCGAGCCCAAGCAGTTCTCGGGTCTGCTCTCCACCCACCTCGGCCCCACCCAGGACACCGGCTCCATCGCCTACCTGCGTCCCGAGACCGCCCAGGGCATCTTCACCAACTTCGCCCAGGTGCAGACCACTTCGCGCCGCAAGCCGCCGTTCGGAATCGCCCAGATGGGCAAGTCCTTCCGCAACGAGATCACGCCCGGCAACTTCATCTTCCGCACGCGCGAGTTCGAGCAGATGGAGATGGAGTTCTTCGTCAAGCCGGGCGAGGACGAGCAGTGGCAGGAGTACTGGATGGAGCAGCGCTGGAACTGGTACACCGGTCTCGGCCTGCGCGAAGAGAACATGCGGTGGTACGAGCACCCGAAGGAGAAGCTCTCCCACTACTCCAAGCGCACCGCCGACATCGAGTACCGCTTCCAGTTCGGCGGCAACGAGTGGGGCGAGCTGGAGGGCGTGGCCAACCGCACCGACTACGACCTCGGCGCCCACGCCAAGGCCTCCGGCCAGGACCTCTCCTACTTCGACCAGGAGGCCGGCGAGCGCTGGACGCCGTACGTCATCGAGCCGGCGGCCGGTGTCGGCCGCGCGATGCTGGCGTTCCTGCTCGACGCCTACGTCGAGGACGAGGCGCCCAACGCCAAGGGCAAGCTGGAGAAGCGCACGGTGCTGCGCCTCGACCACCGCCTCGCCCCGGTGAAGGTCGCCGTGCTGCCGCTGTCGCGCAACCCGGAGCTGTCGCCCAAGGCCAAGGGCCTCGCCCAGGCGCTGCGGCAGAACTGGAACATCGACTTCGACGACGCCGGCGCGATCGGCCGCCGCTACCGCCGTCAGGACGAGATCGGTACGCCGTACTGCGTCACCGTCGACTTCGACACGCTCGAGGACAACGCGGTGACCGTGCGCGAGCGCGACTCGATGAAGCAGGAGCGGGTGTCCCTCGACCAGATCGAGGGCTACCTGGCCGCCCGCCTGATCGGCGCCTGAGCCCCACCGTCCGCCCGAAGCCCCCCGACTCCCTTCCCGGAGCCGGGGGGCTTCGTGCTGCCGCCGCGGGGAGCGGGCGCGGGGCGGTGGGGGAGTCCGCGCCCGGGGTCCCGCGCCCGGGGTTCCGCGCCCGGGGTTCCGCGCGGCCGGGCTACGCCCGCGCGGGGTCCACCGTCGCCTGGTGGGCCCGCGCCAGGTGCTCCTCCGCCTTCGGCAGGGGCCGGAACGGGGCATCGCGGCGCCAGCCGCACGTCTCGCACCGGATCGTGCGCCGGATCCCCGCCCGCCGGACCCGGACGACGTGCTCGCGCCCGTGCTGGTCCCAGCGGCTCACCTTGCTCGTGTTGATCTCCGACATGCTGCCTCCAGAGGCCGGCCCGGGTGGGGGTGCGCGACAAGTCCAACATCAACGGGGCGTTCCGCGGGGTGAGTTGGCCGGCGCGGGAGTCGCGGGCCGGGGCTCGGAGGCCGGGGCTCGGAGGCCGGGGACGCATCGGGGCCGGCCGGAGCGGAACCAGGCCCGGCCGGTGCGGGAGGGGACCCCGCCGGTGTGCGAGGGGGTGCGGCCGGGAGGAACCGGGGACGGCTGCCCCGTCCCACGGGTGAAGGGGCCGCGGTGCGGGAACTCGGACCGGGCCGAAGGGCAGGGGGGCCGGGGACCACCCGAGGAGTGAGAGCCATGACCGAGCAGGACGCGACACGGGAACTTCCCCAGCCGCTGCGGGCGGCCGCCTCGGTGCTGGGCAGGGTGCCCGGCGCCGGCCTGGTGGGCCGGGCCGCCGGGGGCGCACTGGACAAGGTCGGCGCGGTGTCCCCGCGCGGGCGGCGGCTCGCCGTCTACACCGGCGCGGGTGTGCTCGGCGTCGCCGGGGTCGTGGAGTGGCCCGTCGCGGTCACCGGAGCGGCGGTGGCCTGGCTGACCCAGCCGCGACCGCAGCGGCGGCCGGACGGCGCCGCGGCGGCCACGGGTGCGGGCACGGGTGCGGCCACTGGTACCGGCGCGGGCACGGCCACGGGTACCGGCGCGGGCACGGCCGTGAACGCGGGCACGGGTGCGGGTGAGACCGGGAGGCGCGGCGGGGGCGACGTGTCCGGCGCACCGGCCGCGCCCCGGGTGCGCGCCGGGCACTCGGCGGGGGCTGCCGCGGCGGAGCGTACGACGGCGCCCGCGACCCCCTCCGCCAAGCTGCCCCCGCACCACGCGACGCCGTCGCGTGCCGCACGGGACGCCGAGGGCGAGTGATGGCCGGGGGAATCCTCACCCGCCCCACGGCGGCCGCCGCCGGGCTGGTCCTGGCCGGGCCGCGCCTGCTCGCCCGCGGCACGGCCCCGGCCGTGGGCGCCGCCGCCGGCGCGGTCGCGGGCACGGCCAGGGCGGGAGTACGGGCCGCGGACTCCGCCCTGCGCCTGACCCGGGTCGCCCGCGCCGCCCTCCCGGGCACCTCCCCCCACTGGCGCGCCGGCACCCGCACCCACCTGTCCCTGCGCGTGGCGGCCCCCGGGGATTCCGTCTCCGGGGTGGCGGCCCCCGGTGAGGCGGTTCCCGGGGAGTCCGTCCCCGGGGTGGCGGCCCCTGGTGAAGCGGTTCCCGGCGTGGCCGTCCCCGAGGATTCCGTCCCCGGCGTGGCGGCCCTTGGCGAGGCCACCCTCGGTGCGCCGTCGCGTCCGGATGCCGGGGCTGCCGCGTCCCCGCTCTCCGGGGAGCCGTCCGGTCCTGCGGGCGCGCGGGCTCCCGGGCGTCCGCCGGGGGAGGGGGCCGGCGCGGCTGCGGGGCCCGTCGCGCACCCGGACGCCGGGCCCCCGCCGGCCGGGGAGCCGTTCCGTCCTGCGGGCGCCGAGACCGCCGTCGGGGCCGCTCCCCGAGTCCGTTCCCTCGAACACCGGGCCCGTCGCGTGGCCGCCGCGCTCGCCGAGCATCCGGACGTCGCCCTCGCCTACTGGGACAGCGGGCTGGCCCGGCTGGTCGTGGTGGCGGTCGAGGAGGCCGTGAGCGACAGCGTCGTGGAGCGGGCGGAGGCGCTCGCGGAGCGGCACGGGCTGGTCCCCGCCGAGGACGACGTGGAGGAGCTGGGGCACCCCGGCGACCCGGCCTCCGTACGGACCGCCGCCGAGACCCTCGCGGCCGACGCGGCGGGTGCCGCGGCCGCGCTGGCGGGGTCCGCCATGCGGCTGCCCCCGTCACCGCGGCTGGTGACCGCCGCGGTCACGCTGCTGCGCGAGAACCCCCGCTTCCGCTCCTGGCTGCGGGCCCGCCTGGGCGACACCCGCACGGAGGTCGCCCTCGCCGTCGTGAACGCGGCCGTGCACGGCGCCGGGCACACCCCGACCTCGCTGGTGCTGGACGGCGTGCTGCGCACCGTCCAGCTCGCGGAGGCGGCGGTGCGGACGGCCGCCTTCGAGCCCGTCCACGACCACCTGTGCGCCCCGCACCGGCACAGCGTGCCCGCCGACCCGTCCCTGCGCCCGCCGCTGCGCACCTCCCCGGCCCAGGAGTACGCCGCCCACGCCTCGACCGGCAGCGTCCTCGGCGCGGTCGCGGCGCTGCTCGTCAAGCACGACCTCGCCGAGTCGGCGGAGGCGGTCCTGGCCGGTTCCCCGAAGGCGGCGCGGTACGGACCCGCCGTCTTCCACGCCGCCCTCAGCTGCGCGCTCTCCCGCGAGGGCGTGCTGGTGCGCGATCCGGACCGGCTGCGGCAGCTGGAGATGGCCCGGACGGTCGTCCTGCACCCCGGCGCGCTCCGCGGGCCCGGCGCGGGCGCCGACCCGTGGACCGAGCCCGTCCTGGACGCCGCCCGCCGGGCCGGCCTGCGCGTCGTGGTCGTCGACGACCCGGCGCTGGCCGACTTCACCGGCCTCGCCGACCAGGTCGTGGCCGCGGACCGCCCGTTGGGCGAGGTGGTCGACCGACTGCGCGGCGAGGGCGGTGTCGTCACGGTCGCCCGCCCCCGCCCCCACGGCGACGCCGACGTCACCGCCGGTCTCCTGCGCGGCGACGTGGCCGTCGCCCTCACCGACGAGGACGGTCAGGTGGTGTGGGGCGCCGACGTCCTCGCCCCGCACGGCCTGGCGGACGTCTGGCGGCTGCTGACCGCCGTGCCGGCGGCCCGCCGCGTCGGCGGCCGGTCGCAGACCCTGGCCCGGTCCGGCGCGGCCCTGTCCGGTCTGCTCGTGGCCGTCGGGGAGTCCCGCGGCAGGCCCGGTTCGCCGCTGCCGGGCCTGCGGCACGCGCCCGTCGACGCGGGCGCGGCGGCGGCCCTGCTGACCGGGGCGCGCGCCGCCCTCGGCGTCGCCCTGGCCCGCCCGCCGCACCCCCGCCCCCGGGTCCCCTGGCACGCCCTGCACCCGGACGACGTACGGGACCGGCTGGAGCGCGAGGCACCCCCGCGACCGGGCCCCGCGGAACGGGCGGCGGCCCGGGTGCGCACGGCCGCCGGCACGGTCGTACGCCTTCCCGCGCTGGCCCCGGCACGCTGGTCGGGGCAGCTCGCCCGGGCCGTGCGGCGCGAACTGGACGACCCGCTCACCCCGGTCCTGGTCGTCGGCTCGGCCGCGTCCGCGATCCTCGGCTCGGTCGTGGACGCCCTGCTGGTCATCGGCGCCCTCGACCTGAACGCCCTGGTCGGCGGCTTCCAGCGGCTGCGGGCCGAGCGCGCCCTGTCCGGGCTGCTCGCGGGACAGCAGCAGAAGGCGCGGGTCGCCGACGACGGCACGGCCACGCACGTGGTCGACGCCGCCGAACTCGGTCCCGGCCGCGTCATCGACCTCACGGCCGACGACGTCGTGCCCGCCGACGCCCGCCTGCTGTGGGAGGACGGGCTGGAGGTCGACGAGTCGGCGCTGACCGGCGAGTCCCTGCCGGTCGGCAAGGCGGTGGACCCCACCCCGAAGGCACCCGTCGCGGAACGGCGCTGCATGGTGTTCGAGGGCACGACCGTGGTGGCGGGGCACGCCCGGGCCCTCGTCGTCGACACCGGCGAGCGCACCGAGGCCGCCCGCGCCGTCTCCCTCGCCGCCCGCGTCCCGCCGGCCGCCGGGGTGCAGGCCCGCCTCCAGGAGATCACCCGCAGGGCCATGCCGCTGACGCTCGCGGGCGGCGCCGCGGTGACCGGCCTGGCACTGCTGCGGGGCACCCCGGTCCGCCGGGCCGTGAGCGGCGGGGTCGCCGTCGCCGTGGCCGCCGTGCCCGAGGGGCTGCCCCTGGTCGCCACGGTCGCGCAGCTCGCCGCCGCCCGCCGGCTCAGCAGCCGCGGCCTCCTCGTCCGCACCCCGCGCACGCTGGAGGCGCTGGGCCGGATGGACACCGTCTGCTTCGACAAGACCGGCACCCTCACCGAGAACCGGCTGCGCCTGGTCCGGGTGGCCGGCCCGGACGGCACGGCCCACCCGCTCACCGACCCGGCCGCCACCGCCCCCCTGCGCGCCGCGGCCCGCGCCTGCCCCCGCCTCGGCGGGGACCCGCACCGCCCGGCGCACGCCACCGACGAGGCCGTCCTGGGGGCCGCCGGGCCGGACCCCGGCTGGCGGCAGAGCGAGGGGCTGCCCTTCGAGGCCGCCCGGGGCTACGCGGCCGCGGTCGGGCAGGCCGCCGAAGGCCCGCCCCTCCTGGTCGTCAAGGGCGCCCCGGAGACCGTCCTGGCCGCCTGCTCCGGCCCGCCCCCCGATCTGCACGACCGCTCCCAGTCCCTCGCCGCCGACGGCCTGCGGGTCCTGGCGGTGGCCCAGCGCCCGCTGGCGGACGGCGAGGAGGCGGCGGACGTCCTCGAAGCACCTCTGGAGGGGCTGGAGTTCGCCGGGTTCGTGGCCCTCGCCGACGCGCCGCGCGAGACCTCACCGGCCCTGGTCCACGGGCTGCGCGAGGCGGGCGTACGGCCCGTCGTGCTGACCGGCGACCATCCGCGCACCGCTCACGCCATCGCCGTCGAACTGGGCTGGCCGGACGACGCGAACGTGGTCACCGGCGACGAACTCGCCGCCGCCGACCGCTCCGTGCGCTCCCGGATGCTCCGGGACGCCGACGTCGTCGCCCGCGTGGCGCCCGAGCAGAAGCTCCAGGTCGTCGAGGCCCTCAGGGACGCGGGCCGGGTCGTCGGCATGGTCGGCGACGGCGCCAACGACGCCGCCGCGATCCGCGCCGCCGACATCGGCGTCGGCATCAGCGCCCGTGGTTCGGCCGCCGCCCGCAACGCCGCCGACCTCGTCGTCACCGGCGACGACCTCTCGGTCCTCATCGAGGCCGTCCGGGAGGGCCGTTCGCTCTGGCACAGCGTGGCCGACGCCATCGCCATCCTCATCGGCGGCAACGCGGGCGAGGTCGGCTTCGGCGTCCTGGGCACCCTGCTGTCGGGCTCCGCGCCCCTGTCCACCCGGCAGATGCTGCTGGTCAACCTGTTCACGGACCTGTTCCCGGCGATGGCGGTGGCGGTGACCCCCGAGGAGGGGGCCGACGCCCCGGAGACCGGCGCGCCCCTGGGCACGGCCCTCCTCGGCGCCCCCCTCGTCCGGCAGATCCGTCACCGGGCCCTCACCACCTGCCTGGGCGCCACCGTCGCCTGGCTCATCGGCCGCTTCACCCCGGGCACGACCCGGCGTTCGACCACGATGGCCCTGTGCGCGGTGGTGGGCACGCAACTGGCCCAGACCCTGGCCGACCGCCGCGGCAGCCCCCTGGTGCGCTTCACGTCCCTGGGTTCCGCGGCGGTCCTGTTCGCGCTGGTGGAGACGCCGGGCGTCAGCCGGCTCTTCGGCTGCACGCCCCTGGGCCCGCTGGCCTGGGCGGGCGTCCTGGCGGCGGTGGCGCTGGCCCTGGCGGGCCAGCGGGCGCTGCCCGGCGTGGAGGAACTGCTGCTGAAGTACCGGCCCGGCCCGGCCCCGCAACGGGCGTGACCACGGTTCCCGAGGGACGCGACGCGGTGCGGTCCCGCGGCCCCGCCCCGCGGCCCCGCCTCGCGGCCCCGCGCCGCAGACACGCCCGTCCCGGGACGACGCCGTCCGGCCGGTGACGGGCCGAGCCCGTCACCCCGTGCCGGCCGCGGGGCGCTACGAGCTCAGCCCCGCGTGCTCGCGGATCTCGGGAGAGGCCAGCCGTTCCGCCGCCCGCTCGGCCGTGCCCCGGGCCCACGGACCGCTGCTCACCAGACCCACCACCAGCACCAGCGCCCCGCACCCGGCGAGGATCCACCAGCCCGGCACCGCCGCCGCCACGAACGTCTCGCGGTACGCCGACGCCCCGACGCCCGCCGCGAGCACCGCCCCGACCACCGCGACCCCGAGGGTCTGGCCGAGCTGCCGGCTGGTGGAGGCGACGGCGGCGGCGACCCCGGCCTGGGCGCGGGGCATCCCCGACACCGCGGTGTTGGTGATGGGGGCGTTCACGAAGCCGAAGCCGATGCCGAACAGCGCGTAGCCGAGGAACATCGTGGGGTCGGAGGTCTCCGCGTCGAACGCCGCGAACAGCACGCCGCTCGCGGTCATCGCGAGGCCGGCGACCAGCAGGGGCACCCGCGGCCCCCGACTGCCCACGAGCCGCCCGGACAGCGGGGCGCACAGGAAGGTCGGGAGGGCCATCGGCAGCATCCACAGGCCGGCGTGGAGGGCGTCGAGCCCGCGGACGTTCTGGAGGTACAGCGTGGACAGGAACAGGAACCCGCCGAGCGCCGCGAAGGCGCTGACGGCGATCACGGTCGCCCCGCTGAACGGCGCCGACCGGAAGAACCGCAGGTCGATCAGGGGTTCGTCGCGGCGGGGCTCGTAGTACAGGAGCCCGAGCAGGGCGGCGAGGGCGACCGCGGCGAAGGGCAGGCTGGTGCCGGGCCCGGCCTCGGGCGCCTCGATGATCGCGTACGTCAGGCAGCCGAAGAGGGCGATGACCAGGAGCTGGCCGACCGGGTCGGCCCGGCGGGCCTTCGGGGCGCGGGACTCGGGGACGTACCGCAGGGTCAGCAGGAGGGCGGCGAGGCCGACCGGCAGGTTGACCCAGAAGATGGAGCGCCAGCCGACGGACTCCACCAGCAGGCCGCCGATCAGGGGCCCGGCGGCCATGGAGATGCCGACGACCGCACCCCACGCGCCGATGGCGCGGGCGCGCTCGCGCGGGTCCGTGAACGTGTTGGTGATGATCGACATGGCGACCGGGTTGAGCATCGAGCCGCCGACCGCCTGCACCGTGCGGGCCGCGACCAGCAGTTCGAGGTCGGGGGCGAGGGAGCAGAGCAGGGAGCCGAGCGAGAACACGACCAGGCCCGTGAGGAAGACCTTCCTGCGGCCGATCCGGTCGGCGGTGGACCCGGCGAGCATCAGCAGGGACGCGAGGACGAGGGTGTAGGCGTCGATCGTCCACTGGAGACCGGAGGTACCGGCGCGCAGATCGCGCCCCATCGCGGGAAGGGCGACGTTGAGGACCGTGTTGTCGAGGCTCACGATCAGCAGGCTCATGCAGCAGATCGCGAGAACGAGGAGACGTCGTCGCCGGCTCAGCTCGGGCATGCGGTCATGGTACGCCGACTTCGATAGTGCGGTTAACTAATGACCGTTACATGGTCATCGTCGTGGGGCGCCGGGCCGATGGGTCACAATGGGCGGATGTCCACGCCCGTGTCCCCCCTGCAGATCGGCCCGCACACCGTCCAGCCGCCGGTCGTCCTCGCCCCCATGGCCGGTATCACCAACGCGCCCTTCCGCACCCTGTGCCGGGGCTTCAGCGGGGGCAAGGGCCTGTTCGTGAGCGAGATGATCACGACCCGGGCGCTGGTCGAGCGCAACGAGAAGACCATGCAGCTGATCCACTTCGACGCGAGCGAGAAGCCGCGTTCGATCCAGCTGTACGGCGTGGACCCGGCGACCGTCGGCAAGGCCGTCCGCATGATCGCGGAGGAGGGCCTGGCCGACCACATCGACCTGAACTTCGGCTGCCCGGTCCCGAAGGTCACCCGCAAGGGCGGCGGCTCCGCCCTCCCCTACAAGCGCAACCTGCTGCGCGCCATCCTCCGCGAGGCGGTCGGCGGCGCCGGGGACCTCCCCGTCACCATGAAGATGCGCAAGGGCATCGACGACGACCACCTCACCTACCTCGACGCCGGCCGCATCGCCGTCGAGGAGGGCGTCACCGCCGTCGCGCTGCACGGCCGCACCGCCGCCCAGCACTACGGCGGCACCGCCGACTGGGAGGCGATCGCCCGCCTGAAGGAACACGTCCCGGAGATCCCCGTCCTCGGCAACGGCGACATCTGGTCGGCCGGGGACGCGCTGCGGATGGTGCGCGAGACGGGGTGCGACGGCGTGGTCGTCGGCCGCGGCTGCCTGGGCCGGCCGTGGCTGTTCGCCGACCTGGTCGCCGCCTTCGAGGGACGGACCGAGGACGTCGCGCGGCCCTCCCTCCGCGAGGTCGCCGACGTCATGGTCCGGCACGCCACCCTCCTCGGCGAGTGGATCGGCGACGAGACCAGGGGCGTCGTCGACTTCCGCAAGCACGTCGCCTGGTACCTCAAGGGCTTCGCCGTCGGCTCCGACATGCGGCGGCGTCTCGCGATCACCTCCTCCCTGGCGGAACTCCGCGCCGGACTCGACGAACTGGACCTCGACCAGCCCTGGCCCACCGGCGCCGACGGCCCCCGCGGGCGCACCTCCGGCAACAACAGGGTCGTCCTCCCGGACGGCTGGCTGAAGGACCCCTACGACTGCGCGGGCGTCGGCGAGGAAGCGGAGCTGGACACCTCCGGCGGCTGAGGCGCCCGACGGGGCGCGGGCTCCTGCCGGAGGCTCTCCCGCGTCTCTCCCGGCCCCCGCCGGAGGCGCCCTCCCGCGCCCTCGTCGGAGTCCGCACCCCTGCCGGAGCCCGCGCCCCCGCCGGAGTCCCTCCCGAGCCCCCGTCGGAGCCCGGTCAGCCCTTCGTCGGGTGCGGGGTCGACCCGTACGCCGTCAGGAAGCGGTCCCGGAAGAGGTCCATCTTCCAGACCGGGGCGTCGGGGGCCGGCCGCAGGCCGTCGGTCCACTTCCAGCCGGCGATCCTGTCGAGGACCGCCGGGTCCTTGGCGACGATCGAGACCGGCACGTCACGGCTGGCGTTCTCGCCGCTGACCCGGGCGATGGGCTGGTGGTCGCCGAGGAAGACCAGGACGGTGTCCTCGGTGCCGTAGCGCTCCAGCCACTGGGTCAGCGCCGTCACCGAGTACGCGATCGACCTGCCGTACGCCTCGCGGGACCTGGTGGAGTCGGCGATGACGTCGGACGCCTTCTCGCCGGCCTGCTGGATGCCGTCGAAGACCGAGCCGTCGCCCATCTCGTCCCAGCCGACCATCTCCGGGAGCGGGGCCCACGGCTGGTGGCTGGAGGTCAGGATGATCTCCGACATCAGCGGCTTGTCGCGGGCCCTGCCGTGCTCCAGCCGCTGGAACGCCTCCAGCGCGTACTGGTCCGGCATCGTCGACCAGCTGAACTTCGGGCCCTGGTAGCCCATCTGGAAGGCGTTGTAGACCTTGTCCAGGCCGTAGTGCTTCTGCTCGGGCCACGCCTTCTGGATCCCGGGCATCACGCCCACCGTGTCCCAGGCCCCGGTCTTCTTGAAGATCTTCGGCAGGCTGAGGCGGTCGCTGTTCATGACCGTGCGGTAGCGCTGCTGGTTGTCGATCCACAGCCCGGACAGCGTGCTGGAGTGGCCGAGCCAGCTGCTGCCGCCGAAGGTCGCCGAGGTCAGCCAGCCGCTTTTCGCGCGGTAGCCGGCCTTCGCCAGCGCGGCGGTGCTCGTGGTGAGCGTCCGGTCGACGCCGGGGGACATGACCGGGTCCTCGATCGCGCTGCGGCCGTAGCTCTCGATGAAGGTGAAGATCACGTCCTTGCCGCGCAGGTCGGGCACGAGCTGGTCGGGCGGGGTGTCGCCGAAGGCGTCCGCGCGGGCCTCCTTCGCGAACGCGGCCTCGTCCGCGAGGGTCTGCCGCACGTCCCTGGCCTTGACGGTGACGGCGCTCACCGCGCGGTTGAAGGCGAGCGGCAGTCCGGCGTACTGGACCGACAGCACGGAGCAGGTGATCCACACCGTGCCGGCGGCCAGCGTGCCGCGGGTCGCCGCGGGCACGTTCCGCGCCAGCACCTCGCCCAGCCGGACCGCCGCCAGCGCCATCACGACGAACAGCGCGGCGACCAGCAGGAACAGCCCGATCGTGGCGCCGAGGGCGGTGGTCCCGCCCATCGAGTCCGCGACGTAGGACTGCGCGTCGTCCAGCAGGCCCCAGTCCAGGACCAGGTTGAAGCCGCGGCCCAGGTACTCGGAGTACGCCATGTCCAGGACGTTGACCACGGTCAGCGCCGCGAGGCCGGCCCCGAGCGCCGCCGCGGCCACCACCCGGGGGCGGCGCGGCAGCGAGAGCAGCACGGCCGCCGAGACGATCGCCTCGCCGGGCAGCCGTATCAGCCGGTCGGCCCGCAGCAGGCCGACCTGGTTCGGCAGCACCATCGCCCCGAGCACGAGCACCAGGGCCAGCACGGTCGTCGTCCACCACAGCGCGCGCGCCGCCCGCGGACGGCGGCTCCGCCAGGCCCACCGGTACGCGACGCGGGCGGCGAGGGTGCGCGACGGCGCGGCCCCGCGGCCCGGCTCCTCCGGCGCCTCGGCGGTCTCCGGCTTCCCGGCTGTCTCCGGCGCCTCGGCCGTCTTCGGCTTTCCGGCTGTCTCCGGTACTTCGACCGCCTCCGGTGCCTCGACCGCCTCCGGTGCCTCGGCCGCTTCTGGCGCCTCGGTCGTCTCCGGCTTCCCGGCTGCCTCGGTCGCCTCCGGTGCCTCGGCCGTCTTGGCCGCCTCCGGCTCCTCGTCCGTCTTGGCCGCCTCGTCCGTCTCTGGTTCCTCGTTCGCCTCCGGCGCCTCGGCCGTCTCGGCGTCGTCGGGCGGGCCGTCGGGGGAGGCGGGCAGGTCACGAGACCGTGTGAAGACAGGCACCCGAGGGGTCCTTCCGTACGGAGCCGGGCGGAGCGGCGGATCCGGTGGGGGGACCGGATCCGCCACCGTCTCGTACGGAGTGCCCGGGCCCGGCGTTCACCGGTCCCGGCGAGCGGTCGGCAAACACCGGGCAAACGCCCGGTCGAGCACGGCGCTACGCCCCGCCCACCGCGGTGAGCAGGGCCAGCGGGGCGGCCGCCGAGCGGGCCTCCCGCACGCACGCGTGAGGGTAGGGCACCGGTTCCGTGTGGGTGTCGCGGCCGTAGCCCGCGAGCACCTCGGGCAGGCGGTGGCCGGTCGCGGCGGCCGCGTCGACCAGCCCGTGCGCGACGGTGCGGGCCTCGTCGTGCAGGCCGTAGCGGGCCAGCCCCAGGGCGATCAGCGCGTTGTCGTGCGGCCACACCGAGCCGCGGTGGTACGACAGCGGGTGGTACGCCGGCTGCCCGGCCGCCAGCGTGCGCACCCCCCAGCCGGAGAAGAAGTCCGGCTCCAGCAGCCGCCGGCCGACCAGTTCGCCGTACTCCTTGTCCAGCAGCCCCGACCACAGCAGGTGGCCGGCGTCCGAGGCGAGCGCGTCGACCTGGCGGCCCTCGCCGTCCAGCGCGAGTGCCGGGAAGGAGTGCTCGCGCATCCAGAAGTCCCGCTGGAAGCGATCGCGCAGATCGGCGGCGGCCTGTTCGAGCAGGGCCGCGTAGGTCTCGTCCCGCCACACCGCGCGCGCCACGGACGCGGTCCGGCGCAGCGCGTCGTACGCGTAGCCCTGGGCCCCGGCCGCCGTCACCGGGCCCGAGGGGCGGGTGCCGTCGGCCGAGCAGACGGCGCCGGGGGAGTCCTTCCAGTTCTGGTTGGCGAGGCCGCCCCGGTCGGCGCGGTAGACCAGGTAGCCGCGCGAGGTGAGGCCGCCGTGGTCGAGCATCCAGCCGACGGCCGCGCGGGCGTGCGGCTCCAGCCGGCGGGCGAGGGCCGCGTCGCCGGTCTGTTCGACGTAGGCGCCGAGCAGGACGAGGAAGAGCGGGGTGGCGTCCACCGAGCCGTAGTAGCGGCCGTAGGGGACCTGGTGGAAGTGCGCGAGTTCGCCGTGCCGCACCTCGTGGACGATCTTGCCGGGCTGGGCGACCGACTCCTGGCCGGTCCCGGTGGCCTGGGTCGCGGCCAGCGCGAGGAGCGTGGCGGCGGCCGGGGCGGGCCGGTAGGGCAGCGCGAACAGCGAGGTGAGCAGGGCGTCGCGGCCCAGCAGGGTCAGGAACCAGGGGGCGCCGGCGGCCGGGACGCGCAGTTCCTCCCCGTCCGGGCCGGTCGCCGGGACCTGGAGCGCGGCCAGGTCGGCGAGGCCCCGCGCGCAGGCGGCCGCCAGTTCGGGCCAGCCGGTGGGGAAGGCCACGCCCTCCACGAACTCGCTTTCCCGCGCGAGCAGTTCCGCGGTCAGCGCGGCGGGGGAGCGGGGGACGCGCAGGGCCCGCTTCTCGCCGTGCGGGCGGGCCATCACCCGCAGCGTCAGCGCGGCGCTGCCGTGCGGCTCGAGTTCCAGGGTCCAGACCAGGCGGCGGGCGCCGGTGCCGGTCTCCTCGACGCCGTCCGGCGCGGGGTCGGCGGTCACCGCCGTGAGGGACCGCCACTCGCCGCGCCGGTAGCCGAACTCCACCCCGTCGTCGAGGATCCGGCGGTGGCGGACCGCGCCGGTCTTGGCGTAGGTGCGGTGGTCGGAGCGGAGTTCGAACTGGTCGGCGAAGTCGGCGTCGACGGTGAGCGCCAGCCGGACCGTCAGCGGCACCGGACGGTTGCCGACCACCCGCAGCGACTCGACGAACGAGCCGTCGCCCACCGCCTGTTCGCGGAAGAGCGTGCACGAGGGCGGTTCCGTGCGGCCGCCGCGCGGCACGAGCACGCAGCGCGCCGCGTCCCCGTCCGCGACGGGCACGAGCACCTCGGGCACCGCCCCGTCCACGGTGAGCTGCCAGCGGCTGAGGTGGCGCGCGTCCCTGACGAACAACCCGTCGGGTGATCCGGCGCCGCGCACGCCGCTGATGTCCCCGCGGTCACCGACGGCGGCGAACGTCCCGCCGTGCACGAGCAGATGATGCCGGTCCGTCATCCCCGGTCCCCTCCCTCGGACGACGCGAACGAACGGTCGCCCCTGTCGATGTCCGTGCCGATGTCCGTGCCGATGTCCGTCCCGCCCGGCACGCTTCCCGTGCCGGGCGGCACGCCTTCCCCGTCGTGCAGCAGGTCGAGCATGAGCGCGGCGGTCCAGCTGAAGCCGGTCGCCCCGCAGGCCTCGCCGGTGTACGGGTCGACGTACTCGGCGAAGTCCGAGGCGTCCGCGAGGTCCAGCACGGCCTCGCGCAGCGCGTCCGCGTCCGCGCGCTCGCCGTGCAGCCGCAGCCCCCGCTCGACGAGCCAGGCGGTGTTGAACCAGGCCGGCCCCCGCCAGTAGCGGTGCGGGTCGAAGGACTCGCCGAGCAGGTCGTAGCTGGGGACGAGGCGGGTGGTGACGCCCACCCCGAAGTGCGGGCCGCGCAGGGTGCGCACGAGGGCGGAGACGATCGCGCGGGGCAGCCCGGGCAGCAGCAGCGGGACCAGTCCGGCGACCCCGCCCTCCCGGATCAGGCCGCCGCCGCGCAGGTCCCGGCAGCGGAACAGGCCCTCGGCGGGGTCCCACAGCCGGTCGACGAGCGCCGCGGTCAGCCGCTCCGCGCGCGCGTGCCGGGCGGTGCCGGTGGCCCCCAGTTCCCGCGCGATCCGGGCCAGCGCGTGCTCGGAGGCGATGAGCAGGGCGTTGAACGCGGGATCCTCGACGGCGAAGGCGGCCGTGCCGGCCCCCCTTCCCCCGCCCGGCCCGGCCCCCCTCCTCCCGCCCGGCCCGTCCCGGTAGCCCCCGTCCCGGTAGCCCCCGTCCCGGTAGTCCGTCGCCAGCCGCACGTACCGCCCGTAGTCCAGGTCCGTCGGCCGGTCCCGCGGCGCCCCGTGGGCGAGGTCGGCGCGCCGGAAGGAGCGGGCCGGGGCCGGGGTGATCCGGGCGAGCGGCGCGTCCCAGGAGGGTGCGTTGTCCATCCCCTGCTCCCAGGGGTGCACGACCGACGCCAGCCCCCCGCCGCCCAGGTCCCGCCGGTGCAGCAGGTAGCGGTGCCAGGCGGCCAGCCGGGGGTACACCCGGGCCAGGAAGCCGCGCGCCCGGGACAGCCCGGGGTCGGCGCGGTGCACCAGCCAGGCCGCCAGCGCGTGCACCGGTGGCTGCACGATGCCGGAGGTCTGTACGGTGCGCGGGGCGCCCGCAGCGCGCCCCGCGGTCGAGGAGCGCCAGAAGTCGGGGCTCGGGAAGTACGCGTCGAACGGCACGGAGGGGTTGAAGACGATGTGCGGGATGCGCCCGTCGCCCCACTGGGCGGCCAGCAGCGTCTCCAGCTCGGTCTGCGCCCGGTGCGGCGAGACGTGCCGCAGTCCGATCGCGACGAACGCCGAGTCCCAGGACCACTGGTGCGGGTACAGGCCGCGCGAGGGCACCGTGGAGGTTCCCGTCCAGTTGCCGTCCAGCACCTCCACGGCCCTGAGGTGCGGCGATCCGGCCGAAGTGGTCGGATCGTATACGGAGGGGCGCTCCGCGGGACGGGCGACGAGCTGGGCGGTGCGATCCACGCGGGGCTCCCCGGAGAACGACGGCGACGAGGCCACCGTCGACCGGTTCGGCAGTGGCTACCGCAGAGTTACGTCTATTTAACACGCAGAACTCACTATGTAATGCGGGTTCGATGAACACAAGGGGGTGCGCATGACCGGACAGCCCGGACGGACGGGCAGGGGCGGCGGTCAGGTCGGCGCCGGAGATCTGCTCGCGCTGGTACGCACCGGCCGGGCCACCACGCGCGGTGCCCTCCAGCAGGCCACCGGACTCTCCCGGGCCACGGTCGGACAGCGCCTGGACCGCCTCTTCCGCGCGGGCTGGCTGCGCGAGGGCGCGGGCGGCCCGGTCGACTCCCCGCTGGGCGGCCGCCCCTCCATCACGCTCGAGTTCGACGACGCGCACGCCGTCGTCCTCGCCGCCGACCTCGACACCCGCCACGCGCGCGCGGCCGTGCTGTCCCTGACCGGCGAGGTCCTCGCCGAGCACGCGGGCGCGCTGGCCGTCGAGGACGGCCCGGACGCCGTGCTCGGGGAGCTGGGCGGCTGGTTCGCGGAGCTGCTGGAGAAGGCCGGCCACCGCGCGGCCGAGGTGTGCGGCATCGGCCTCGCCGTGCCCGGCCCGGTCGACAGCGGGACCGGCCGGGTGGTCCAGCCGCCGATGATGCCCGGCTGGGACGGCTACGACATCCGCGGCCGGCTCGCCAGGGCGTTCACGGAACGCACGGGCGCCGCGCCCGTCCCCGTCCTCGTCGACAACGACGCCAACCTCATGGCCTACGGCGAGCAGCGCACCGGATACCCCGACTGCTCGGCGTTCGTGCTGGTCAAGGTGTCCACCGGGATCGGCGCCGGGGTCGTGGTGGACGGCGGGATCTTCCGGGGCGTCGACGGCGGCGCGGGCGACATCGGGCACATCCGGGTGGGCTCCGAGGCGCTGTGCCGCTGCGGCTCCCAGGGATGCCTGGCGGCCGTGGCCAGCGGCGGCGCGGTGGCCCGCAGGCTGGCCGGGACCGGGGTGCCCGCGGCCTCCGGCTCGGACGTGCGGGACCTGCTCGCCGCCGGGCACCCGGGCGCGGCCGCGCTGGCCCGCGAGGCCGGCCGCCAGGTCGGCGACGTGCTGGCGACCGTCGTGACCCTGCTCAACCCGGGCGTGCTGATGATCGCCGGGGACCTGGCCGGCACCTCCTTCGTCACCGGCGTGCGCGAGCTGCTGTACCAGCGGGCGCTGCCCCGCTCCACGGCCCGGCTGGAGGTGGTGACCTCACGGCTGGGGGAGCGGGCGGGGCTGGTGGGGGCCGGCGCGCTGGTGGTGGAGCACCTGTACGCGCCCGCGCGGGTGGAGGAGCGGCTGCTGGCTCTGGGCGTGTGACGAGCGCGTTTCCGTTCCGGTGCGGGTCCGCGTCGCGTCCCGGAGGGGTCCGGATGGTGAAATCCGGCGGCCTGTGGAAGCGTGATTCTCGCCACCCTTGATACGGGTGATGCTCAGATGAGCGATGCGCGCTCGTTTGCACTTCCTCAAGGAGTGGCACTCAGTGCCACCCTTTGATCGTTCATCGATCGAAATCAACCGAGGAGGTAAGCGCTCATTCGAGCGTCAAACGGGGTGCGCGGAGGAGGATGCGTTCAAGAAGTGAAAACATTCACCGCTTCGCGCTTGCCAAGCTTTGACTTTCGATCCGGTGGCGGACGACTGGTTACAGGCGTATGACGCACAAGTGGACGTACCCAGGTGCCTTCGATCTGGGTATGTTCCTCGCCGTCAGGGCAGCCACCGCGTCCTCGAGGAGTCGAGACCCGTGTCGGAAAACAAAGATCTCCCGGTAGCCGGAACGGCCACGAGCGTTGAGGCCGTGAAGTTCGTTTACGACTTCACCGAGGGCAACAAGAACCTCAAGGACCTCCTCGGGGGCAAGGGCGCCAACCTCGCCGAGATGACCAACCTCGGCCTGCCGGTGCCCCCCGGGTTCACCATCACCACCGAGGCCTGCAAGGTCTACCTCGACAGCGGTGAGGAACCGGCGGCACTGCGTGACGAGGTGAGTGCGCACCTCGACGCCCTGGAAGAGAAGATGGGCAAGAAGCTCGGCCAGGCCGACGACCCGCTGCTCGTCTCCGTCCGCTCCGGCGCCAAGTTCTCGATGCCCGGCATGATGGACACCGTCCTCAACATCGGCCTCTCCGACAAGTCGGTCCAGGGCCTGGCCAAGCAGGCCGGCGACGACCGCTTCGCCTGGGACTCCTACCGGCGCCTCATCCAGATGTTCGGCAAGACCGTCCTCGGCGTCGACGGCGACCTCTTCGAGGAGGCGCTGGAGGCGGCCAAGGCGGCCAAGAAGGTCACGGTCGACACCGAGCTGGAGGCCGCCGACCTCAAGAAGCTGGTCACCCGCTTCAAGAAGATCGTCAGGACCGAGGCCGGCCGGGACTTCCCGCAGGACCCGCGCGAGCAGATGGACCTCGCCATCCACGCGGTCTTCGACTCCTGGAACACCGACCGCGCCAAGCTCTACCGCCGCCAGGAGCGCATCCCGCACGACCTGGGCACCGCCGTCAACGTCTGCTCGATGGTCTTCGGCAACCTCGGCCCCGACTCCGGCACCGGCGTCGCCTTCACCCGCGACCCCGCCTCCGGCCACCAGGGCGTCTACGGCGACTACCTCCAGAACGCCCAGGGCGAGGACGTCGTCGCCGGCATCCGCAACACGGTCCCGCTCGCCGAGCTGGAAGCCATCGACAAGAAGTCGTACGACCAGCTGATGCAGATCATGGAGACGCTGGAGAACCACTACAAGGACCTCTGCGACATCGAGTTCACCATCGAGCGCGGTCAGCTGTGGATGCTCCAGACCCGGGTCGGCAAGCGCACGGCCGGCGCGGCCTTCCGCATCGCCACCCAGCTCGTCGACCAGGGCCTCATCGACGAGACCGAGGCCCTCCAGCGGGTCAACGGCGCCCAGCTCGCCCAGCTGATGTTCCCCCGCTTCGACGAGCAGGCCAAGGCCGCGCAGGTCGGCCGGGGCATCGCCGCCTCCCCGGGCGCCGCGGTCGGCAAGGCGGTCTTCGACTCCTACACCGCCGTCAAGTGGTCCCGCTCGGGCGAGAAGGTCATCCTGGTCCGCCGCGAGACCAACCCCGACGACCTCGACGGCATGATCGCGGCCGAGGGCATCCTCACCTCGCGCGGCGGCAAGACCTCGCACGCGGCGGTCGTCGCCCGCGGCATGGGCAAGACCTGCGTCTGCGGCGCGGAGGAGCTGGAGGTCGACACCAAGCGCCGCCGGATGACGGTGCCCGGCGGGCACGTCGTCGAGGAGGGCGACCTGATCTCGATCGACGGCTCCTCCGGCAAGGTCTACCTGGGCGAGGTCCCGGTGGTCCCGTCCCCCGTCGTGGAGTACTTCGAGGGCCGCATGCACGCCGGCGCCAACGACGCCGACGAACTGGTCGAGGCCGTGCACCGGATCATGGCGTTCGCCGACCGCAAGCGCCGCCTGCGGGTGCGCGCCAACGCGGACAACGCCGAGGACGCGCTGCGCGCCCGCCGCTTCGGCGCCCAGGGCATCGGCCTGTGCCGCACCGAGCACATGTTCCTCGGCGACCGCCGTGAACTGGTCGAGCGCCTGATCCTGGCGGACACGGAGGCCGAGCGCGAGGAGTCGCTGGAGGCGCTCCTGCCGCTCCAGAAGAAGGACTTCGTGGAGCTGTTCTCGGCGATGGACGGCCTGCCCGTCACCATCCGCCTCCTCGACCCGCCGCTGCACGAGTTCCTGCCCGACATCACCGAGCTGTCGGTGCGCGTGGCGCTCGCCGAGTCCCGCCAGGAGCCGCACGAGAACGAACTGCGCCTGCTCCAGGCGGTCCACCGCCTCCACGAGCAGAACCCCATGCTGGGCCTGCGCGGCGTACGCCTCGGCCTGGTCATTCCCGGCCTGTTCACCATGCAGGTCCGCGCCATCGCCGAGGCCGCGGCCGAGCGCAAGAACGCCAAGGGCGACCCGCGCGCCGAGATCATGATCCCGCTCGTCGGCACCGTCCAGGAGCTGGAGATCGTCCGCGAGGAGGCCGACCAGGTCGTCGCCGAGGTCGAGGCGGCGACGGGGGTGTCGCTGAAGCTGTCGATCGGCACGATGATCGAGCTGCCGCGCGCCGCGCTGACCGCCGGCCAGATCGCCGAGGCGGCGGAGTTCTTCTCCTTCGGTACGAACGACCTCACCCAGACCGTGTGGGGCTTCAGCCGCGACGACGTCGAGGCCTCCTTCTTCACCGCCTACCTGGAGAAGGGCATCTTCGGGGTCTCCCCCTTCGAGACCATCGACAAGGACGGCGTCGGCTCCCTCGTCAAGGCCGCCGCCGAGGCCGGCCGCGCCACCCGCCCCGACCTCAAGCTCGGCGTCTGCGGCGAGCACGGCGGCGACCCGGAGTCCGTGCACTTCTTCCACGAGGTCGGCCTCGACTACGTGTCCTGCTCCCCCTTCCGGATCCCGGTCGCCCGCCTGGAGGCGGGCCGGGCGGCCACCCAGTCGGAGGGCAGCGACCACCGCTGAGCCGGGGGGTGGGGGACGGTCCCCTGACGGTCCGCCCCCCACCCCCCTCCCCACCCGGAGCCGCCGCGGTCCCCGACCCTCAGCACCGATCGCGGCGGCTCCGGCCCACGAGAGAGGGCGGCACCCTGTGCGGGGGTGCCGCCCTCTCGTCCATCACTCGCAGGGATCGTCGAGCTACGGCGCCGAGCAGGGGGAACGCCGTTTGCCGGCGTTGGCTGCCGTTGAACTTGTGCGACGCCGTTGTGCCCTGGTCGTGCCCTCCGGATGCGGCTGGATCTCGTCACGAGCCGTCTCCGAAGAGACTCGCCCCGATCGGCAGATCCGATTCGGGCCGCAAACCACTAAGGTGCGGCTCCTGGTCCTGCCGGCTGTTGCTGCTGCGCCGGCTGTTGCTGCGGTACCTGTTGCTGTTGCACGGCCTGATCGACACCCGCGTATCGCCCCTGCTTGTTGATTGCTGCGATCACCATCTCGGGTGGCTGTACCTGATGAAATCTCGTTTCATGCTCCTGGTTCAGGACACCGAACAGTTTGTTCGCGGCGTGACCTGTGATGTTCAGGGCCTCTTGTTTTTTGGTTTCGGGACTTTCCAGCGTCAGGTTGAGCATGGAGATTTCCCATTCGCTGATCACCTGCGCAAGGGTTATCGACTGAGCCTGGAAAATTGCCCATTGCTCTTGCCATCCCCAGAACGCCTTCAACGCCGCCGACACGGAGATCGCCACACTTACGGTAGCGAGAAGCCAAACTTTGCTCACGGTCTGCGGGTAGATGAAAAGCAGTGGCAATACGACGCCGAGGCAGACCTCGACAGTCCCGAAGAGTCGGTACCAGGTCCCGCTCGTGCGAGCGAAGAATCGAGACCTTTTGCGATGCGTCACCAGGAGTCTCCTCATGATCACATCGCATTCGGGGAAGTGCTTTTCGATTTCCTGGTGCCATTCGCGTCGCGCCCGAATTACTGGCCTGTGTGGTTCACTTGCGGCTGATGAACTGCTCACCATGCCCCCCCGGAATTTTTTCGAACTATCGTCCAGTTGTTTCGTTTGTGGCTCCGTTGCACGCCGGTGTTGCTTATCCTAGCGAGCTGCGTGGTCGACGGGACGGCTTTGGGGTGGAGCTGCTTTGGGGGGATTGTCCATGGACCGTAAGCTTCCGGCGAGTCGGGTAGTCGGTGGACCTGCCCGTAAAGCATGAGGCTGGGGTCATGATCTCAGAGGCGCGCTCCAAGGCTGCGGCCTGATAATCCAGCCGTAGATCGTGATCTCGATGGTGAGGGGCGCCGAGGAGACGCGTGGCCGGCGTCGATCATCCGGACGAGATCGACCACACCATCGGGGACGTCCGTTCCTTCTGGGCCTACCCGAGTCCACCGAGACGGAGGGCATCCCTTATCTCGCCGAGCTTCGCGGTCGTCGTCGAGGTACGCTCCTTCGCCTGTTCACCGAGACGGAGGGCATCCTCGATCTCGCCGAGTTTCGGGGAGGACAGGGCGCCGGCCCGCTCGATCAGGTCGTCCCGGGACACGGTGGTCAGCCACGTGCACGGGGTGAAGCCTGGACGCGGGAACGCGAACCGCAGCACGCCCTCGAAGGGCAGTCCTTCCATGGCGCCCACCGCCACTTCGACGCCCAGACCGCTGATGTCGACGCCCGCCGGAGCGACGACCTGCATCACCCGGATCCCGGACGCGTCGTCTCCCGACAGCAGTACGACCAGCCGCCGCTCGTCGAACTCGACCCACCAGACTTCGCCACGTTGCACATGTCCTCCTGACACGGGACGGCAGGCGGACGCCGCGCGACCTGCGCCACTTCTACGCCTCCGTGCTGATCAAGAACGGGGCCACGCCGAAGCAGGTTCGGATGCGGTTCGGTCACGCCAAGCCGTCGATCACGCTCAACGTCTACACCCACCTGTGGGAGGCGGAGGCGGAGGCGGAGGCGGATCGGACGGCCGACATGACGGAGGCCGTCCTGAGGGATGTGCCCTGAGAGTGCCCTGAGGGCATGAAGCACGGCTGACTTCCCAGGCGGGGGAGTCGGCCGTACACCCTGTGCGGGGTGCCGCCCTCTCCCGCTGTTCCCTCGCGCCGCTCCAGATCCGACCGGCCCCCTCCCGGGCCGCTACTCGCAGCCCGTGCCGTCGCCGTCCCGGTCCAGGTGCCTGCCGTAACCGGGGTCGCCCGCGTGGACGGGGGCCGCGCCGGCGGCACGGGCCGCGGTGCAGTTGGCGTAGTAGGCGCTGTCGGAACCGCCCGAGCCCCCCGAGTCGCCGGAGCCTCCCGAACCGCTGCCGTACGCGCCGCTGTCGTCGTCCGCCGCCTCCGCCTTCGCCGTGACCGTCTTCGTCACCTTCACCGTCTCCGTCGCGGTCACCGTCTCCGCCGGCGCCGGGGCGGCCGTCGCGGTGGCGGTCGCCGTCGTCGTCACCGTGACCGTCGGCCGGGGCTCGGCGGCCAGGGGTTCGGCGGCCGTCGCCGGGTCCTCGGCGCTGCCGCCCATGCCGATCCCGGCGGACAGGGTGAGGGCCAGCGCGGGCAGGACGTAGCGCTTGCGGGCCCATTTCGGGGCGGGGCGGGTGGTGGTGTACGGGTTGCTCATGTCGTCCCCCTGAGACGGTGGTGTCAGGGGGACGACCGTAGGGGGCCGGGACGGAGGGTGAAGGCTTCGTGGCTGATTCGTGATGAAGATGTGTGGGACATCCGTCCGGGGTGGTGTCCGCGGGATCGCGGGGCGGGCGCCGGGCGGGCGGGGACGGTGCCCCGGCCCGCCCCGGCCCGCCCTGCCCCGGCCCGGTCAGGTCCGGAAGGGGCCCTTCACCTCGTACGTGATGCCGCCGGACGAGCTGCCCGACGTGCCGCGCTGGCTGGAGAAGTACAGGCGGGTGCCGTCGGGGGAGAAGGCCGGGCCGGTGATCTCCGAGCCCGACTGGCCGTCGACGCGCAGGAACGGGGCGACCACGTCGGACGGGGTGATCACGCAGATCTCCATGTTTCCGCCGTCCTCCGCGACGAACAGGTCGCCGGACGCGGAGCCGGTGATGTTGTCGACCCCGGTGAGGGGGGCCGTGCCGGAGACCAGGGAGTCGTCGTAGGCCAGCTCGTAGGTGTTGTTCACGAGGTTCAGCTGCCAGACCCGGTTGTCGCCCTTCGTGGTGAACCAGACGGTGTCGTCCGCGTAGTGGCAGCCCTCGCCGCCGTTGAAGGACTTGGCGCCGGACACCTGGGTGCGGGTGGTGGTGGGGGAGCCGTCGGGGTCGGGGACGTTCGCCCAGGTGAACGAGCCGGACGTGGCGCTGCCGGCGACCATCACCTGGAGCGTGCCGGAGGCCAGGCTGCCCCAGGTCGTCGGCACGAAGCGGTAGAAGCGGCCGTCCGTCTCGTCCTCGGTCAGGTAGACCACCTTGCGCACCGGGTCGGCGGCGGCCGCCTCGTGCTTGAAGCGGCCCATCGCCGGCCGCTGCACGGCCGCGTCGACGCCCCACGGGTCCGTCTCGTAGACGTAGCCCAGTGACACCTCCTCGCACGACAGCCAGGTGTTCCACGGGGTCTTCCCGCCCGCGCAGTTCTGCCGCGTGCCGGACAGGATGCGGTACGCGCCGGTCACCGTGCCCGTCGACGAGAACCGCACCGCGCTCGCCCCGCCGGACGGGTTGATCTCCGAGTTGGACACGTAGATCCAGCCCGTGCCGTCCGCGTAGCAGGCCCCGCCGTCAGGGGCGTTGTGCCACGTGTACGACGTGCCGGGCACGGTCTGCCCGGAGCGGGCGATCACCCGGCTGGTGAAGCCGCTCGGCAGCCTGATGCCGTTGGCGTCCGGCGCGCCGAGCGCCCCGTACGGGCTCGTGCCGGGCTGCGCCGGCGCGGCGTACGCGGCGCCGCGCCACAGGGTCCCGCCGAGCACGGCGGAGGACCCGCCGAGGACGGCCGCGCGCAGGAGGGTACGACGTTCCACGCTCACTCCCAAGGGGTGTCGTGCGTGCCCGCGGCCGGCCGGCCGCGGGGTCGTGCGGTCAGGGACGCTACGAGCGCAGGGTGACCGTGTCGTGGACACGCCGTGACGGGGAAATGCCTAGGCTGGGGACAGCAGCGGAGGGAGCACGGCCGTGACCGGCTGGAACACGCACGACATCCCCGACCAGGGCGGCCGCACCGCCGTCGTCACCGGCGCCAACGGAGGGCTCGGCCAGGTCGTCGCGCGCGAGCTGGCGCGGAAGGGGGCCCGGGTCGTCCTCGCCTGCCGCAGCGAGACCCGGGGACGGGAGGCCGTGGCCCGTCTGACCGACGAAGTGCCGGGCGCGGAAGTGGAGCTGCGGCGGCTGGACCTCGGCGACCTCGCCTCCGTCCGGGAGTTCGCCCGGCCCTGGGACCGCCTCGACCTGCTGGTCAACAACGCGGGCGTGATGGCGATGCCGTACGGCACGACCGCCGACGGGTTCGAGACCCAGTTCGGCGTGAACCACCTCGGCCACTTCGCCCTCACCGGACTGCTCATGCCCGCGCTGCTCGCCGCGCCCCGGGCCCGCGTGGTGACCGTCTCCAGCATGGCCCACCTGCTCGGGAACATCGATCCCGGCGACCTCGACAGCGAGCGGAGATACCGTAGGTGGGTCGCCTACGGCCGTTCCAAGACGGCCAACCTGCTGTTCACGCACGAGCTGGCGCGCCGGCTGGAGGCGTCCGGCGCACGGGTGACCGCGGCGGCCGCGCACCCCGGGTACGCGGCGACCGGCCTCCAGACGGCCGGACCCCGCGCGCGGGGCAGCCGGACCGCCGAGCGGCTCATGTCCGCCGGCAACCGCGTCCTCGCCCAGTCCGCCGAGGCGGGCGCCCTGCCCGTGCTGTACGCCGCGACCGCGCCGGACGTCCGCCCCGACTCCTTCACCGGCCCGTCCCTCGCGATGTGGCGAGGGACGCCCGCGCCCTCGTGGCGGGCGCCCTGGACCCTCGACGACCGGGCGGGCCGCCGCCTGTGGGCGGAGTCCGAGCGGCTCACCGGGGTGTCGTACGACAGCCTCGGGAGCTGACCGGGCGCCCGCGCGGACCGACTCCCGCGCAGACGCCCGACCATCCCATCGGCCCGGCCGGCCATCCCGCCGTCAGCCCGCCCGGCCATCCATCAGCCCGCCCGACCGTCCGGCCGCCCGGTCGTCAGCCCGCCGCCCGCACCCCGTACGTCGCGATGCGGACCGCGTCGTCGTCCAGGCACTGCCCGCTGCGCAGGTCGAAGCGCTGCTTGAGCAGGGGCGAGGCGACGAACGGCCGTCCCTGCGCCGAGCCGGTCAGGCCGCGGGAGAGGACCGCCGCGCCGCTGAACGGGTCGCGGTTGTCCACCGCGTACAGCTCCCCCGCCCGGTCCCGGAACAGGGCCGCCTGGCGGCCGTCCGGCAGCAGGGCCGCCACGCCGCGGCCGGGGACCAGCAGGCTCAGGTCGCAGACCGTGAGCCAGTCCTCGCCGAGCCGGAGCTGCACCTTCAGGTCGGTGGTCTCGAGTGCCAGGGTCATCGCTGGGCGCTCCCTTCCAGGGGACGGTGGCCGATGGAGAGCAGCGGCAGATCGGGCTTGATCTGGTCGCGCTCGGGGACGAAGCCGACGACCGGGTCGGGGGTGTCCGGCGCGTTGACGAAGGACACGAACCGGGCCAGCTTCTCCGGGTCGTTGATGGTGGTCGCCCACTCGTCGGCGTAGTGGGCCACGTGCGCGGCCATCAGGGACTCCAGCTCCTCGCAGATGCCGAGGGAGTCCTCCACGACCACGTCCCGCACGTGGTCCAGGCCGCCGGGGATGCGCTCCAGCCAGGTCGAGGTGCGCTCCAGCCGGTCGGCGGTGCGGATGTAGAACATCAGGAACCGGTCGATCAGCCGGATCAGCTCCGCGTCGGTGAGGTCCTGGGCGAGGAGGTCGGCGTGGCGCGGGGTGGCGCCGCCGTTGCCGCCGACGTACAGGTTCCAGCCGTGGGAGGTGGCGATGACGCCGAAGTCCTTGGACTGGGCCTCGGCGCACTCGCGGGCGCAGCCGGAGACGGCGGACTTCAGCTTGTGCGGGGAGCGCAGGCCCCGGTAGCGCAGCTCCAGGTCGATCGCCATGCGGACGGAGTCCTGGACGCCGTAGCGGCACCAGGTCTGCCCGACGCAGGACTTCACGGTGCGCAGGGACTTGCCGTAGGCGTGACCGGACTCGAAGCCGGCGTCCACCAGGCGGGTCCAGATCAGCGGGAGCTGTTCCACGCGGGCCCCGAACATGTCGATCCGCTGGCCGCCGGTGATCTTCGTGTAGAGGCCGAAGTCGCGGGCGATCTCGCCGATGACGATCAGGCCCTCGGGGGTGACCTCGCCGCCGGGGATGCGCGGCACCACCGAGTAGGAGCCGTTCTTCTGGAGGTTGGCGAGGAAGTGGTCGTTGGTCTCCTGCAGCGCCGCCTGCTCGCCGTCCAGGACGTAGCCGCTCGCGCCGATCACGGGGGCGAGGGAGGCGATGACCGAACCGACCGCGGGCTTGCAGACGTCGCAGCCGTCGCCGCCCCGCGCGCCGTCGCGGCCGTAGCGGTCGAGCAGGTCCTGGTAGGTGTTGACGCGCAGGGCGAGGACGATCTCGTACAGCTCCTCGCGGGTCTGCGCGAAGCAGCCGCACAGGCCCTTGTCGACCTCGACGCCGCTCGCCTCCAGCTCGGCGGTGACGAGCTGGCCGAGGACCTTGACGCAACTGCCGCAGCCGGTACCGGCCTTGGTGCACTTCTTCACCTCGGGCACGGTGGTGCAGCGGTGTTCGGTGACCGCGCCGCGGATGGTGCCCTTGGTGACGTTGTGGCAGGAGCAGATCACCGCGTCGTCGGGGAGCGCGGACGGACCGAGCCCCTCGCCGCCGCCGGCCCCGGCGGGCAGGACCAGCGACTCGGGGGAGACCGGCGGGACGGAACCGGTGAGGGCGCGCAGGGTGCCGTAGGCGTCCGCGTCGCCGATCAGGATGCCGCCCAGCAGGGTGCCGTCGCGGCCGATGACCAGCTTCTTGTACAGGCCCGAGCGGGAGTCGGAGTACACGACGTCCAGGCAGTCCTCGGCGGTGCCGTGCGCGTCGCCGAAGGAGGCCACGTCCACGCCGAGCAGCTTCAGCTTGGTGGAGAGGTCGGCGCCGGTGAACGACTTCTGCTCGCCCTCGTCGGCGGCGATGGCCGCGGCCGCCGTCTCGGCCTGCTCGTAGCCGGGGGCGACCAGGCCGTACACCCGGCCGTCGGAGGCCAGCGCGCACTCGCCGATCGCGAAGACCTGCGGGTCGCCGACCGTGCGGCACCGCTCGTCGACGGCGATGCCGCCGCGCTCGCCGACCGTCAGTCCGCAGTCGCGGGCCAGCTGGTCGCGGGGGCGGACACCGGCGCTGAACACCACCAGGTCGGTGGCGAGTTCGGACCCGTCGGACAGCCTCATGCCGGTGACGGCACCGGAGGCGTCCGTCAGGATCTCCTGGGTGCCGACGCCCGTGTGGACGCTCAGGCCCATCTCCTCGATGGTGCGCAGCAGGGCCGCGCCACCGCCCTCGTCGACCTGCACCGGCATCAGGCGCGGCGCGAACTCCACGATGTGGGAGGTGAGTCCGAGGCCCTTCAGCGCGCCCGCGGCCTCCAGGCCGAGCAGGCCGCCGCCGACGACCGCGCCCGTCGTGGCCCGCGACTTGGCGTACTCCTCGATGGCGAGGAGGTCCTCGATGGTGCGGTAGACGAAGCAGCCCTCGGCGTCCTTGCCCGGGACCGGCGGCACGAACGGGTAGGAGCCGGTGGCCAGCACCAGCACGTCGTAGCCGACGACCAGGCCCGAGCGGGCGGTCACCGTGCGGGCGTCGCGGTCGACGCTCTCCGCCGGGTCGCCGACGCGCAGTTCGATGCCGTGGGCCTCGATGAACCCCGGATCGGTCAGGGAGAGGTCCTCGGGCGTCCGCCCCGAGAAGTACGAGGTGAGCTGGACGCGGTCGTACGCGGGTCGCGGCTCCTCGCACAGCACGACGACGCGGTGCGTGGCGGTCAGGCCGCGGTCGGCGAGCGCCTCGAGGAAGCGCTGGCCGACCATGCCGTGGCCGACGAGGACGATCGTGGGGGTGGCCCCCGGGGCGGCGGTCATCTAGGAGCCTCCATCGTTGGTGAGCAGGTGGAGCAGGGGGCCGTCGTCGGGAAGCGGCTCCGCTCCCTCCCAGGCGCGGGCGAGCGCGCCGACGGTGCCGAGTTCGCCGACGAGGACGCCGCCGACGAGGCGGTCGTCGCGGACGACGACCTTGCGGTAGGTGCCGCGGGTGGCGTCGGCGAGCCGGACGACGTCGTCGCCGGGACGCGCCTCGGTCTCGCCGAACGCGGCGAGGTCGAAGGCGGCGAGGCCGAGGGCGGAGTGCCCGTGGAGCGTGAGGCGGGTCAGCGAACGCGTCCCCGCGTAGCGGGCGCCGGTGTCCCCGGCCAGCGACGCGGCCAGCACGTCCGCCTGTTCCAGCGCGGGCGAGGCGAGCCCGTAGACCTCGCCCCGGTGCTGGACGCAGTCCCCGACCGCGCGGATGTGCGGGTCGGAGGTGCGCAGCTCGTCGTCGACGAGGACACCCTTGTGGACGGCGAGCCCGGCCTGCTGCGCGAGGCCGGTGCGCGGGTGGACGCCGCAGGCCAGCACCACCAGGTCGGCGTCGAGGGCGTATCCGTCGGCCATCTCCACCGAGCGGACGGCGCCGCCGACGCAGCGCACGTCGCGGACCCGGCACTCGGTGTGCACCTCGACGCCGAGGCCCCGCAGGTGCCGCAGCACCAGCGCCGAGGCGTCGGGGTCGAGCAGGCCCTCCATGAGCCGCTCGGACTGCTGGGCGAGGACCACCTGCGCGCCGCGGGCGGCGAGCGCGCGGGCGGCGGAGACCCCGAGGAGCCCGCCGCCGACGACGACGGCCCGCACGCCCGGCCGGACCGCCTTCGACAGCCCCAGGCAGTCGTCCATGGTGCGGAAGGCGTGGACGCCCTCGGGCAGTTCGCGGTCCGGCGTGAACAGTCCGCGCAGCGGCGGCAGCACCGGGTTGGAGCCGGTGGCCAGCACCAGCGTGCCGTAGGCGATCTCCGAGCCGTCCGCGCAGGCCAGGCTGCGCCGCTCGCGGTCGATGCCGGTCACCCGGGTCCGGACCAGTTCGGCGGGCGCGGGCAGCGCGATCACCTCGGGGGCGTACCGGCCGGCCAGCACCTCGGCGAGCAGGACCCGGTTGTAGGGCCGGTGCTCCTCCTCGCCGATCAGCAGGGCGGGCGTGCCCAGCTCACCGAGCCGGCGGGCCAGGCGTACGCCCGCCAGGCCGGCTCCGATCACCACCACACGCTCGTTCGAGGTCATGACACCGAGCGTGCGGTGCGGAGGTTACCCGGCCGCATCACCGTTGTTTCCCGTGAGGAACGCTGCCCTCAGCGGGGGAGGGGTCCGCGTGTGAGGGTTCCCGGGGGCGCGAGGGGACCGGTGTGAGCTTCCGGCCGCTCGGCGGGGGCGCGTGTGACCGGCCCCATGCTCAGAAGTGCCTCAGTTCGATGGACGGGCCACGTATCCGGTCCCTAGGGTCGCGATCATGCCCGACATATCTCTGACCACGGTCGTCGTCCTCTGTCTCGCCGCGCTCGCGGCCGGCTGGATCGACGCCGTGGTCGGCGGGGGCGGGCTCCTGCTGCTGCCGGTCCTGCTGCTGGGCCTGCCGGCCGGTACGCCGGCCGCGCACGCGCTCGGCACCAACAAGGCGGTCGCGATCGTCGGCACCTCCGGCGCGGCGGTGACGTACGCCCGCAAGGCGCCGGTCGACGTGGGGGTCGCCGTACGGATCGGGCTCGCCGCGCTCGCCGGGTCCTCCGGGGGCGCCTTCCTCGCGGCCGGGATGAGCACGGAGGTGCTCAAGCCGGTGATCATGGTGGTGCTGCTCGGCGTCGCCGCCTTCGTGATCCTGCGCCCGGCCTTCGGCACCGCCCCCGCCACCGGCCCGGCCGGCCCGCGCCGCGTCCTCGCCGCGATCGGCCTCGCGGGTCTCGGCATCGGTTTCTACGACGGGCTCGTCGGCCCCGGCACGGGCACCTTCCTCGTCCTCGCCCTGACCGCCGTCCTCCACCTCGACCTGGTCACCGCCTCCGCCACCGCCAAGATCGTCAACTGCTGCACCAACGCGGGCGCCCTGGCCATGTTCGCCTGGCAGGGCGCGGTCCTGTGGCAACTGGCGCTCCCGATGGCCGTCTTCAACCTCGTGGGCGGCATGCTCGGCGCCCACACCGCCCTGAAGAAGGGCAGCGGCTTCGTCCGGATCGTGCTGCTGACGGTCGTCTTCGCGCTGGTGGCGAACCTGGCGTACGAGCAGTGGGTGGCGTAGGGCGCGGCGGGGCGGGTGCGACGGCGGGGCGGGTGCGACGCCGGGACGGAAGTCCGTGCGGCGTGGGAGGTCGCGAGCCCGTGCGGCGCGGGAGGTCGCGGCGTGGTGACGCGGGGCGGGCGCGGCGTGGTGACGCGGTGACCTCTCAGCGGCTCCCCGTCAGGTGCGCGAACACCACCACGTTCCCCCGGTAGCCGGTCGTCCGCGAGTAGCCGCCGCCGCAGGTGATCACCCGCAGCTCGGGGCGCGCCGAAGCCCCGTAGACCTTCGCGTCGGGGAAGGCGCGGGCGTCGTAGACCTCGACCGCGTCGACGGTGAACACCGCGACCCCGCCGTCGCGCCGGTCCACCTCGATGGTGGCGCCCCTGCGCAGCGCACCGAGGTCGTAGAAGACGGCCGGGCCGTCCGCGTTGTCGACGTGCCCGGCGACGATCGCGGTGCCCCTCTCGCCGGGAGTGGTGCCGGACTCGTACCAGCCGGCGAGGTTCTTGCGCGCGGCCGGCGGCACGTCGAGGCTGCCGGACGCCGTCAGGCCGAGGCCCGTGAGGGGGGCGTCGACCCGGATCGACGGGATGCGGACACGGTCGGGCGGGGACGGCGGCAGCGCGGGCGCGGACCGCGGGTCGGCGCCGCCCGGACGGGCCTCGGCGGCCGACGGCTGCGGCGGGGCGTGCGTACCGGCGCCGTGCAGCAGCCACACCCCCGAACAGAGGGCGACCGCGGTGACGGCGGCTATGACGGTGTCGCCTACGGTTCTGCGCATGCGTGAGCACCCCTCTCCCTGACGGAAACCCCGTGCCCCCTCCGGGTCGCGAGGGGCGTCGGACCCGGAGGGGAGGGGACATGCGGTACCGGCGGACGGACAGCGGAGGGTGCCCGTCAGATCCCGTCGCCTCTCGCCCGGCGATGCAGGAGCCAGGTACCGCCCGCGGCGGCGACGGCGAGAGCCGTCACACCGGCCGCGGTCTGCACGGGATCGGGGCCCAGAGCGCCCCCGACCCCCGTCTTCACACTTCCGCGCGGATACACCTGCTCCCGCGCGGAACTCAGGACGACCACCAGGTCCCCGGCGATCCTGCGCCCGTCCGCGGCGCACTGCGCGACGATCTCGTACGTCCCCGGCTGCGCGCTCGGCGGCACCTGGAACTGCCCGATCGCCTGGCCGTCGTGGCTGCTCGGCGCGAGCGTGAAGGTGCCGGCGCCGACCGCGCCGGCGTCGCCCGCGGCCGCCCCGGGGTCGCCGCAGGCGGCCGTGTTCACGGTGACCTGACCGCCCGGCATCGCGGTGGAGGGGTACACGTCCATGCCGCCGCTTCCGGAGACGGCGGCCTGGACGGGTGCGGCGAACCCGGCCGCGGTGGCCGCGGCGAGCGCGGCACCGGTCAGCAGTCGGGCGGCGGTACGTCGCATCGGTGCTCCTCCGAGCTGTCGCGGGAGCGGCCCGCGACATCCCCATGTGCCGCTGCGTCGGTCGCTCCCCTGCTCCTCCGAGGTAAGTGGCAGCGACGCGAGCCCGCTTCCTGAGGGAGCGTCAGGAATGTGGTGAACGGGTGTCGGACGGATCGGCCGCGAGGGTGCATCCCCGACCGTTCCCGCAGGTCACCGCCGTGCGCCGAGCCACCTGCGGAAAAGCGGCCGAAGGGTGCGGGGAGGGGGGTGAACGGGTGACCCCGCGAGCCCGGCACGATCCGGACGAGAGGCCCTAGGGCGTGTTTCGAAAGTGGCGTCGTCTGCCCGAAGGGCAGGCCCGGCGGCGTCTGGTGCGTGCGATCGCAAGGCGGAGGGTCGCCCCGATACTGGTTGTATCGGGGCGATCCCGACAACGCGGCGAGCGTGCGTGCCAGGCGTCGCCGGGCAGACGGGACTTTCGAAACACGCCCTAGGCTCCGGCGATCTCCACCCGCACCGCGCACACCTTGAACTCGGGCATCCGCGAGGCCGGGTCCAGGGCGGGGTTCGTCAGCGTGTTGGCACGGCCCTCGCCCGGCCAGTGGAAGGGCATGAAGACGGTGTCGGGGCGGATGCCGCTGGTGATCCGGGCCGGTGCCACCGCCCGGCCCCGCCGCGACACGACGGCCAGCGGATCGCCCTCGGCCGCACCGAGCCGCGCCGCGAGGCGGGGGTGCAGTTCCACGAACGGGCCGGGCGCGGCGGCGTTCAGCTCCTCCACGCGCCGGGTCTGGGCGCCGGACTGGTACTGGGCCACCACCCGCCCGGTGGTGAGCAGGACCGGGTACTCCGCGTCCGGTTCCTCCGCGGCGGGCCGGTGCGAGACCGGCACGAAACGGGCCCGGCCGTCGTCCGTGGCGAACCGGTCGAGGAAGAGGCGGGGCGTGCCGGGGTGGACGGCGCCGGTGTCGGCGTCGGCGTGCCGGGAGTCCTCCGGGAACACGCCGGAACCGGCGCCCTCCCCGCCGTCGGCCCCGGCCGCTCCGGCCACCGCTTCCGCCGCTCCGGCCACCGCTTCCGCCGCTCCGGCCACCGCTTCCGCCGCTCCGGCCGGCACCGCCGTTCCCGCCGGTGCCGGGCAGGGCCAGAAGACCCCGTTCTCCTCCGCCAGGCGCCGGTAGGTGATCCCGGAGTAGTCCGCGGGTCCGCCCGCGCTCGCCCGGCGCAGTTCGTCGAAGACCTCCTCGGGATCGGTGGGGAACCCCTTCTCCACCCCGAGCCGCGCGGCCAGTTCGTGCAGCACCTCCAGGTCGCTGCGCACCCCCTCGGGCGGAGTGACCGCCCGCCGCCGCAGCAGCACCCGGCCCTCGAGGCTGGTCGTCGTCCCGGTCTCCTCGGCCCACTGGGTGACGGGCAGCACGACGTCCGCGAGCGCGGCCGTCTCCGACAGCACCACGTCGCAGACGGCCAGGAAGTCCAGGGACCGGAGGCGCTCCTCGACGTGCGCGGCACGCGGCGCGGACACCACCGGGTTGGACGCCATCAGCAGCAGCGAGCGGATGTCGGTGCCCATCGCGTCCAGCAGCTCGTAGGCGCTGCGCCCCGGACCCGGCAGGCTGTCGGGGTCCACCCCCCACACCCCGGCCACGTGCCGGCGGGCCGCCGGGTCGTCCAGTTTGCGGTAGCCGGGCAACTGGTCGGCCTTCTGGCCGTGTTCGCGCCCGCCCTGTCCGTTGCCCTGGCCGGTGAGGCAGCCGTACCCGGACAGCGGGCGCCCCGCCCGGCCGGTCGCCAGGCACAGGTTGATCCACGCGCCGACCGTGTCGGTGCCCTTGGACTGCTGCTCGGGACCGCGTGCGGTGAGCACCATCGCGGTCTCCGGCTCGCAGAACATCCGTACGGTCTCCCGGAGTTGCGGAACGGACACCCCCGTGATCCGTTCCACGTGCTCCGGCCAGTGCGCCATCGCCGCCGCCCGGGCCTCCTCCCAGCCGGAGGTCCGCTCCCGCACGTACTCCTCGTCGACCCGTCCCTCGGCGACGACCAGGTGCAGCAGCCCGAGCGCCAGCGCCAGATCGGTGCCGGGCCGGGGCGCCAGATGCAGGTCGGCCTGCTCGGCGGTCTTCGTGCGGCGCGGGTCGACGACGATCAACGTGCCGCCGTTCTCGCGCAGTTCGCTGAAGAAGCGCAGGGACGGCGGCATGGTCTCCGCGAGGTTGGATCCGACGAGGATCACGCAGCCGGTCCTCGGGATGTCCTCCAGCGGGAACGGCAGCCCCCGGTCCAGGCCGAAGGCCTTGACGCCGCCGGCCGCGGCGGACGACATGCAGAAGCGGCCGTTGTAGTCGATCTGCGAGGTGCCGAGCACCACCCGCGCGAACTTGCCGAGCGCGTACGCCTTCTCGTTCGTCAGGCCGCCCCCGCCGAACACCCCGAGCGCGTCGGGGCCGTGCTCCGCCCGGATCCCGCCCAGCGCACCGGCGATCCGGTCGAGGGCCTCGTCCCAGCCGGCGGGCACGAGCGTGCCGCCGGAGCGCACCAGCGGCGAGGTCAGCCGCACCCGGGACGAGAGCACCGCCGGTGCCGTGCGGCCCTTGCCACACAGCGCGCCCCGGTTCACCGGGAAGTCCGCGCGTTCGGTCACCTCGACGCCGCCCTCCGGCGTGGGCGACAGGTTCATCCCGCACTGCAGGGCGCAGTACGGGCAATGGGTGGGCGTCGAGGTGGTCTCCATGCGGTTCAGCGTGCTTCGGCCTTGTTACGCGCCGTGCGGCCTCCTGTTACGGCGGTGTGGTGGTGCCCTCCCGGCGGACGCCCGCCCGGCGTGAGGAGGGCACCCGGCAGGCGGACGGGCAGGCGCGTGGGCGGACGGGCAGGCGTGCGGGGAGCCCTCGAAGAGACCCCGGAGCCCCCGGAGAGACCCCGCAGACCCGGACACCCCGCAGACCCGGAAAGTCCTCGGGTCCCCGGAGACGAGAGGACGTCATCCGTCCCGTCCGGCCGCCGCCAGCGCCCGGGCCACCCCCGGCTCCCGGGGCCCGAGGAACCGCGGATCCGGCTCGAACACCGCGTCCAGCGCCGCCTTGCCGGCCGCGAAGATCTCCCGCGCGCCCCCGTAGTACCAGGTCACGTCGTGCTTCGCGGCGACGCCGACGCCGTACGACTCGACGCCCGCCGCCTCGCACAGCGCGACCGCCCGCCGGATGTGGAAGCCCTGGCTGATCAGGACCGCCCGGTCGACCCCGAAGATCTTCTTCGCGCGCACGCAGGAGTCCCAGGTGTCGAACCCCGCGTAGTCGCTGACGATCCGCCCGTCCGGGACGCCGTGCCGCGTCAGGTAGGCGCGCATGGCGTCGGGCTCGTCGTAGTCCTCACGGCTGTTGTCCCCGGTGACGAGCACCACCCTGACGCGCCCCTCCCGGTACAGCGTCGCCGCCGCGTCCAGCCGGTGCGCGAGGTACGGCGACGGCTCCCCGGCCCACAGTCCGGCGCCGAACACCACCGCGACGTCGGTGCGCGGCGCCTCGGCCGTCGTGCCCAGCCGGTCCGCGGTGGAGACGTACAGCCAGGTGGCCGGGAGCAGCCCCAGCACACAGGCGGCCACCACCCCCTGCACCAGCCGCCGCCACCCGGCACGGGTACGCGGCAGCCGCGGTCGACGGATCTTCATACGGTACTCCCTGCTGCCCCTCCGGCTCCGACCCGGAAAGACGCGACGGGAGGTGATCCGGTTCGGCCACCCGCACGTCACCCCGGTCACATCCGCGCCCTTCACCCCGCACGCCCCCCGCGCGGCACCTCACACCGCGGCCGCACGCGCCGTGAACCCCCGGAAAACACCCGTGACGGTCACGCAACGGGGGTGCAACCTCGTGCCGCCACGATCGTTCCATGACGGCGTCGCCCTCCCCGGACGACGAGACGCACGACGAATCCCCCCACCGCCCCGGCGGCACGCCGCCCGGCGGCGCCCGCCCCGACAGGACGGCGCACCCCATGAACCGCATCAGCTCCCGGCCCGCCGGCCGACCCGGCCCCGTCCCGCTCGACCGCCGCCGGCGCCCCGGCCCGCCCGCGCTGGTGGTCGTCGCCCACGGCAGCCGCGACCCGCGCGCCCTGCGGACCGTCAACGCGCTCCTGGAGGACGTCCGCGGCCTGCGCCCGGGCCTGCCCGTGCACCTCGGGCACATCGAGCTGAACGAGCCGCTGCTGTCCGACACCCTCGCCGGCCTCGACGCGGCGGACACGGCGGACACGGCGGGCGCGGCGGGCGCCGAGGGCGCCGTCCTCGTACCGCTGCTCCTGAGCCGCGGCTACCACGTGCGCCGGGACATCCCCGAGGCGGCCGCCGCGGCGCGGCTCCGCACGCGCGTGGCCGCACCGCTCGGCCCGCACCCCCTCCTCGTGGAGACGCTGCACGATCGCCTCGTCGAGGCCGGCTGGCGCACCCCGGCGACGGACGCCGAGCGCCGCACGAGCGCGGTGGTCCTCGCGGCGGCGGGCTCCCGCGACCCGGACTCGGCCGTCGACACCGGCCGTACGGCCCGGCTCCTCGCGGACCGCCTCGGCGTCCCCGTGGTCCCGGCGTACGCCTCCACGGCCGCGCCCACCGTCCCCGACGCCGTCCGCGCGCTCGCCGCGCGGGGCCGCCACCGGGTGGCCGTCGCCTCCTGCTTCACCGCCCCCGGCCGCTTCGCCACCGAGTGCGCGCAGGCCGCGCCCTGGATCGCCTCGGCCCCCCTCGGCACCCACGAGGCGATGGCCCGCCTGGTCCTGCACCGCTACGACCAGGCACGCGCGGCGACCGCCGACAGCCACGCCGCCTGAGGGGACGCGCCCCGCCCGCACCGCGCCCCTCCGCGGAACCCGGCAACCGCGTGGCGCCCCGATTGTCACCGCCGCCGCTTACTGTCGGGACATGCCCTACGACGAGCCGTCAACCGAACGCTGGGCGGCGGAGCCCGACAAGCGCCCCGGCCGCACCGCCTTCCAGCGCGACCGCGCCCGCGTCCTGCACTCCTCGGCGCTCAGGAGGCTCGCCGGCAAGACCCAGGTGGTGACCCCGGGCACCCGCACCGAGGCCTGGGACGCCACCCCCCGCACCCGCCTCACCCACTCCCTGGAGTGCGCCCAGGTCGGCCGGGAGCTGGGCGCGGCCCTCGGCTGCGACCCCGACCTGGTCGAGGCGGCCTGCCTCTCCCACGACCTCGGCCACCCCCCGTTCGGGCACAACGGCGAACAGGCGCTGAACGACTTCGCCCGCGACTGCGGCGGCTTCGAGGGCAACGCCCAGTCGCTGCGCCTGCTCACCCGCATCGAGCCCAAGCGCTTCACCCCCGAGGGCTCCGTCGGCCTCAACCTCACCCGCGCCGCCCTCGACGCCGCCACCAAGTACCCCTGGCCGCGCGGCGCCCACCCCACCGACCCGGCGTCCCCCAAGTTCGGCGTCTACGACGACGACCGCCCCGTCTTCGACTGGGTCCGGGGGGAGGCCCCCGGCACCCGCACCTGCTTCGAGGCGCAGGTCATGGACTGGTCGGACGACGTGGCCTACTCGGTGCACGACGTGGAGGACGCCCTGCACGCCGGCCACATCGACCCCGGCTGCCTGTACGCCGAACCGGAGCGCGCGGAGGTCTTCCGCGTCGCCGTCGGCCGGTACGTGCCCGCGGACACCGACCCGGCGGAACTCGCCGCCGCCCTCGACCGCCTCCAGGACCAGCCGTGGTGGCCGCACGGCTACGACGGCACGGCCGTGGCCCAGGCCCGCCTGAAGGACGCCACCAGCCAGCTCATCGGCCGCTTCTGCCTGGCCGCCGAGACCGCCACGCGCGCGCGGTGGGGCACGGGACGCCTCACCCGCTACGGCGCCGAACTCGTCGTGCCCCGCGGGACGCGCCTGGAGTGCGCGGTCCTCAAGGCCGTCGCCGACCGGTACGTGATGCAGCGCGCCGAGCAGGAGCTGCTCCGCGCCGACCAGCGCGTGGTCATCGGCGAGCTGGCCGAGGCGCTCACCGCCCGCGCCCCCGACGGGCTGGACCCCCAGTTCCGCGCCCTGTTCGACCGGGCCGGGGACGACCGCGCCCGCAAGCGGGTGATCGTCGACCAGATCGCCTCGCTCACCGACGCCTCGGCCCGCTCGCTGCACGCCCGCCTCACCACCGGGCCGTGAACCGGGCCGTGAAGCCGGCGGGCGGGCCGGCCGGGGGGCCGGACGGGCGGCCGGACGGGCCCGAAGGTGACACTCCGTGGCCTGATCGGGTCACCCCCTCTTCCCCCGGCCTGCCGCGTGCGGGACGCTCGGGTGGCGGCACCGTTACGAGGAGGCATCACGTGGTCGACGCGGACCAGACATTCGTCATCGTCGGAGGAGGCCTGGCCGGCGCCAAGGCGGCCGAGACGCTCAGGGCCGAGGGCTTCACCGGCCGCGTGATACTGATCTGCGACGAACGGGACCACCCCTACGAGCGCCCGCCGCTCTCCAAGGGCTTCCTGCTCGGCAAGGAGAGCCGCGAGAGCGTCTTCGTGCACGAGCCCGCCTGGTACGCCCGCAACGACGTCGAGCTGCACCTGGGCCAGAGCGTCGACGCCGTCGACCGCACGGCCAGGACCGTCCGCTTCGGCGACGACGGCACCCTCGTCCACTACGACAAGCTGTTGCTGGCCACCGGCTCCGAACCCCGCCGCCTCGACATCCCCGGCACGGACCTCGCGGGCGTCCACCACCTGCGCCGCCTCGCCCATGCCGAGCGCCTCAAGGGCGTCCTCACCGCACTCGGCCGGGACAACGGCCACCTCGTGATCGCCGGCGCCGGCTGGATCGGCCTGGAGATCGCGGCGGCGGCCCGCGGGTACGGGGCGGAGGTCACCGTCGTCGAGCCGGAACCGACCCCGCTGCACGGCGTCCTCGGCCCCGAACTGGGCAACGTCTTCGCCGAGCTGCACCGCGAGCACGGCGTCCGCTTCCGCTTCGGCGTCCGGCTCACCGAGATCGTCGGCCAGGACGGCATGGTCCTCGCCGCCCGCACCGACGACGGCGAGGAACACCCGGCGCACGACGTGCTCGCCGCGATCGGGGCCGCCCCGCGGACCGCCCTCGCCGAGGCCGCCGGACTGGAGCTGGCCGACCGCGCCCACGGCGGCGGCATCGCCGTGGACACCCGGCTGCGCACCTCCGACCCCGACATCCACGCCGCCGGCGACGTGGCGTCCTTCCCGCACGGCCTGTTCGACACCACCCTGCGCGTCGAGCACTGGGCCAACGCCCTCAACGGCGGACCGGCCGCCGCCCGCGCCATGCTCGGCAAGGACGTCACCTACGACCGGGTGCCCTACTTCTTCTCCGACCAGTACGACCTGGGGATGGAGTACAGCGGGTGGGCGCCGCCGGGGACGTACGACGAGGTGGTGATCCGCGGGGACGCGGGGAAGCGGGAGTTCATCGCGTTCTGGGTGAAGGAGGGACGCGTGCTGGCGGGAATGAACGTCAACGTGTGGGACGTCACAGAGCAGATCCAGCGGCTCGTCCGCTCCCGCGGACGGGTCGACACGGAGGCACTGGCCGATCCCCGGGTGCCACTGGACACCCTCGGTTCCTAGGCCGGGTCCCGCCGCCCGCGCGCGTACCGCCGTGCCCCGGCCGGGGCACCGGTCCCCGCCCGCGCGCCGCCGGTCCCCGTCGTTCGCGCGGTGCCCCGTGCCCCGGCCCCGGGCACGGCGGCGTCCCCGGGCTGTCGGCGCGCCCCCGTAGAATCGGCGCGTGGCAGGACGGATCAACGACGAGGACGTGAAGGCGGTTCGGGACGCGGTTCCGATCGACGCCGTGGTGTCCGAGTACCTCCAGCTGCGGAACGCGGGCGGCGGCAACCTCAAGGGCCTGTGCCCCTTCCACGACGAGAAGTCCCCGTCCTTCCAGGTCAGCCCCGGCAAGGGGCTCTTCCACTGCTTCGGCTGCCAGGAGGGCGGCGACACCATCACGTTCGTGATGAAGGTCGACCACCTCACCTTCTCCGAGGCCGTCGAGCGCCTCGCCGCCCAGGCCGGCATCACCCTGCGTTACGAGGAGGGCGGCTACAACCCCTCCCACCAGCGCGGCGAACGCATCCGCCTGGTCGAGGCCCACAAGATCGCCGCCGAGTGGTACGCCGAACAGCTCGCCGTCAGCCCCGAGGCCGACGCCGGCCGGATCTTCCTCGCCGAGCGCGGCTTCGACCAGGCCGCCGCCGTCCACTTCGGCGTCGGCTACAGCCCCCAGGGCTGGGACCACCTCACCCGCTTCCTGCGCGGCAAGGGCTTCAGCGACAAGGAACTGGTCCTCTCCGGCCTCGCCCAGGACGGCCGCCGCGGCCCCATCGACCGCTTCCGCGGCCGGCTGATGTGGCCCATCCGCGACATCGGCGGCGAGGTCGTCGGCTTCGGCGCCCGCAGGCTCTACGAGAGCGACAACGGCCCCAAGTACCTCAACACGCCCGACACGGCCATCTACCGCAAGTCGCAGGTCCTCTACGGCATCGACCTCGCCAAGAAGGACATCGCCAAGACCTCCCGCGCGGTCGTCGTCGAGGGCTACACCGACGTCATGGCCTGCCACCTGGCCGGCGTCACCACCGCCATCGCGACCTGCGGCACGGCCTTCGGCACCGACCACATCAAGATCCTCCGCCGGCTGCTGATGGACAACGGCTCCGCGCGCGTGATCTTCACCTTCGACGGTGACGCGGCCGGCCAGAAGGCGGCCCTGCGCGCCTTCGAGGACGACCAGAAGTTCGCCGCCGAGACGTACATCGCCATCGCCCCGGACAACATGGACCCCTGCGACCTCAGGCTGGCCAAGGGCGACGAGGCGGTCGCCGACCTCGTCGAACCCCGCACCCCGCTGTTCGAGTTCGCCCTGCGCCAGATCGTCGCGCGCTACGACCTGGAGACCCCGGGCGGGCGGGCCGCAGCCCTCGACGAGGCCGCCCCGGTCGTCGCCCGCATCAAGAACAGCGGAGCCCAGCACGAGGTCGCCGTCCAGCTCGCCGGCATGCTCGGCATCCTCGACACCCAGTTCGTCGTCAAGCGCGTCGCGCAGCTGGCCCGTTGGGCCCGCGACCGCGGCGGCAGGGGCCCGGCGCCGGCCCGCGCCGGCTCCGCCCCGTCCTACGAGGCCGCCCCGCGCCCCGCCGTCACCGGCCCCGCCCTCACCCTGCGCAATCCCGTCTACGCCACCGAGCGCGAGCTGCTCAAGCTCGCCCTCCAGCGTCCCGAGCTGGTCTCCCCGGCCTTCGACGCGTACGGCGTCGACGAGTTCACCGCCGCCCCCTACGCCGCCGTCCGCGCGGCGATCCAGGACGCGGGCGGCGCCGAGTACGGCACGCAGGACCCGCAGGACTACCTCGTCCGCGTCCGCGAGGCCGCCCCCGACGACACCGTCCGCGCGATGGTGACGGAGCTGGCGGTCGAGGCGATCCTGCGCAAGACGGTGGACGAGGTGTACGCCGGCGCCCAGCTGGTCACCGTCCGCCGCCGCGCCGTCGAGCGGCGCATCCGCGACGTCCAGTCCCAGCTGGCCCGGCTGTCCGCCGGCGGCGACCCGGCCCGACTGGCCGCCGTCCAGAACGAACTGTGGGTCCTTCAGCAGTACGACCAGGCCCTGCGCGGGCACGGGGCCGCGGCTCTGTGAGCACGTCCCGACCGGTTTCCTGACCTCCGCGGTCAGCAGGCGGTCACGGTCCGGACGCAAAAAGTCATCGCACGCCCCTCGTGGCGGCGATGTGTCGTACTCCACACTGGGTGGCGGTGCCTGAGTCCTCGGAGCGCGGCCGATCCGTCCCCCCGGCGGGTCCCACACCCCCGCGGTTCCGCTCATCGCTCACGGGACGGACAGCGGCGAGGCCGCCGGCTCCGTCCTCGAAGCAGCGCTGCCGCGCCTCTCGGCAGCGATCACCCTGGAGGTCGCCCCCCGTGCAGACCCGGACCCTCACCCAGACCGACACGCGCACCGACGGCACGGAACCGGAGGGCCGGACGGGCGTCCTGGTCGCGGTCCCGCCGCAGAACCGTGCCGTACGCCACCCGGAGACGGCCATGGAACCGGAGCCCGAGCCCGAGCCGGCCGGCCCGGCCGCCGAGGACCCGCCCGCCGAAGCGCTCACCGAGCCGCCCGGGCAGGCCCTCGACCAGGCGGCCGACCTGGCACCCGACCCCGGCGGGACGCCCGCCCCCCGCTTCGTCGACACCTCCGGCCCCTCCTCGGACCTGTTCCGCCAGTACCTGCGCGAGATCGGCCGGATCCCGCTGCTCACCGCCGCCGAGGAGGTCGAACTCGCCCGCCGCGTGGAGGCCGGCCTGTTCGCCGAGGCGAAACTGAGCGGCACTCCCGACCTGGACGGCGACCTCGCCCTCGACCTGGACCGGCTGGTCGTCATGGGCCGGATGGCCAAGCGCCGCCTCATCGAGTCGAACCTGCGCCTCGTCGTGTCGGTCGCCAAGCGCTACGTCGGCCGCGGCCTGACCATGCTGGACCTCGTCCAGGAGGGCAACCTGGGCCTGATCAGGGCGGTCGAGAAGTTCGACTACGCCCGCGGCTACAAGTTCTCCACGTACGCCACCTGGTGGATCCGGCAGGCCATGTCCCGCGCGCTCGCCGACCAGGCCCGCACCATACGCGTCCCCGTGCACGTGGTGGAGCTGATCAACCGCGTGGTCCGCGTCCAGCGCCGGCTGCTCCAGGAACGCGGCTGCGAGCCCACCGCCGACGAGGTCGCCGCCCAGCTCGACCTCGCCCCCGAGCGCGTCGGGGAGGTGCTGCGGCTCGCCCAGGAACCGGTCTCCCTGCACGCCCCGGTGGGCGAGGAGGACGACGTGGCCCTCGGCGACCTCATCGAGGACGGCGACGCCGCCAACCCCGTGGAGTCGGCGGCGTTCCTGCTGCTGAGGGAGCACCTGGAGGCGGTGCTGTCGACGCTCGGCGAGCGCGAGCGCAAGGTCGTCCAGCTCCGCTACGGCCTGGCCGACGGCCGCCCCCGCACCCTGGAGGAGATAGGCCGCATCTTCGGCGTCACCCGCGAACGCATCCGCCAGATCGAGTCCAAGACCCTCGGCAGACTCCGCGACCACGCCTTCGCGGACCAGCTCAGGGGCTACCTGGACTGAGCGGTGCCCCGTCGGGCGGCCCCCGTCGGATCCTCCGCCCCCGCCTCGCCGACGGGGCCGGACCGCCGACGGGGTCGGAGGACCCGGCGGGGTCGGAGGACCCGGCGGGGTCGGAGGATCCGGCGGGATCTAGTCGACCTCCGCGACCGCCTCGGCGAACTGCGCCCGGTACAGCCGCGCGTACGCCCCGCCCGCCGCCAACAGCTCCGTGTGCGTGCCCTGCTCGACGATCGACCCGTTCTCCATCACCAGGATGGTGTCGGCGTCCCGGATCGTCGACAGCCGGTGCGCGATGACGAACGACGTCCGCCCGTGCGCCAGCTTCGCCATCGCCTTCTGGATCAGCACCTCGGTCCGGGTGTCGACGGAACTCGTCGCCTCGTCGAGCACCAGGATCACCGGGTCGGACAGGAACGCCCGGGCGATGGTGATCAGCTGCTTCTCCCCGGCGCTGACCCCGCTGCCCTCACCGTCGATCACCGTGTCGTAGCCGTCGGGGAGCGTGCGGATGAACCGGTCGGCGTGGGCCGCCCGCGCCGCCTCCTCGATCTCCCCGCGCGTGACCTCGCGCGCGGCGCCGTACGCGATGTTCTCCGCGATGGTGCCGCCGAACAGCCAGGTGTCCTGGAGCACCATGCCGATCCCGGCGCGCAGTTCGTCGCGGGACATCCGCGTGATGTCGACGCCGTCGAGGGTGATGCGCCCGCCGGTGACCTCGTAGAACCGCATGAGGAGGTTGACCAGTGTGGTCTTGCCGGCGCCGGTGGGGCCGACGATGGCGACCGTGTGGCCGGGTTCGACGACCAGCGACAGGTCCTCGATCAGCGGCTTGTCGGGGTCGTAGCGGAAGGACACGTGCTCCAGCGCCACCCGCCCGCGCAGTTCCTCGGGCCGCACGCCCGGCACCGGATCGGCCTGCTGCTCCTCCGCGTCCAGCAGTTCGAAGACCCGCTCGGCCGAGGCGACGCCCGACTGCACGAGGTTCGCCATCGACGCGACCTGCGTCAGCGGCATCGAGAACTGGCGCGAGTACTGGATGAACGCCTGCACGTCACCGATCGACAGGGACCCGGTGGCGACCCGCAGCCCGCCGACCACGGCCACCAGCACGTAGTTGAGGTTCGACACGAAGAACATCAGCGGCTGCATGACCCCGCTGTTGAACTGCGCCCTGAACCCGGCCTCGTACAGCGCGTCGTTCTGTTCGGCGAACTGCCGCGCCGACTCCTCCTGCCGGCCGAACACCTTCACCAGCGTGTGGCCGGTGTACATCTCCTCGATGTGCGCGTTCAGCTTGCCCGTGGTGCGCCACTGCTGCACGAAGTGCGGCTGCGACCGCTTGCCCACCCGCGTGGCGACGACCGCCGACAGCGGCACGGTGACCAGCGCGACCAGGGCGAGGATCCACGACACCCAGAACATCATCGCCAGGACGCCGACGACGGTGAGCAGCGAGTTCACCAGCTGTCCCAGCGACTGCTGGAGCGTCTGCCCGATGTTGTCGATGTCGTTGGTCGCCCGGGACAGCACCTCGCCGCGCTGCCGCTTGTCGAAGTACGACAGCGGGAGCCGCGACAGCTTCGTCTGCACGTCCTCGCGCATCCGGTACACCGTGCGGTTGACGGCCCGGTTGACCAGCCGTGTCGCCGCGGCCATCAGCAGGCCGGCGACCGCGAACACCGCGACCGCGAACAGCAGCACCCGGCCCACGGCGTCGAAGTCGATGCCCTGGCCGGGGGTGAAGTCGGTGCCGCGCAGCATGTCGGCGACATCGCCGTCACCGCGCTCGCGCATCGAGTCGAGGACCTGGTCCTTGGACGCCCCGGCAGGCATCTCCCGCCCGACGATGCCGGCGAAGACCAGGTCGGTGGCCCGGCCGAGGATCTTCGGCCCGACCACGCTGAGACCCACGCTCAGGACGACGCACGCCAGCATCGCGTAGAGGGTGAGCCGCTCCGGCTTGAAGTGGGCGAGCAGCCGCCGGCCGGACGCCTTGAAGTCCAGCGAGCGGTTGTCCGGCCCGGTCCCCGCCATCATGCGCCCCATGGGCCCGGCCATCAGGCAGCCTCCGCTTCCGTGAGCTGGGAGAGCACGATCTCCCGGTAGGTCTCGTTGTCCGCCATCAGTTCCCGGTGGGTGCCCTCGCCGACGACCCGGCCCTCGTCGAGCACGACGATGCGGTCGGCGTCACGGATGGTGGCCACCCGCTGGGCGACGATGACGACGGTCGCCTCGGCGGTCTCCCGGCCCAGGGCCGCCCGCAGCGCCGCGTCGGTGGCGTAGTCGAGGGCGGAGAAGGAGTCGTCGAAGAGGTAGATCTCCGGGCGCTGCACGAGCGTGCGGGCGATGGCGAGCCGCTGCCGCTGACCGCCGGACACGTTGGTCCCGCCCTGCGCGACGGGGGCGTCGAGGCCGCCCTCCAGGGCGCGCACGAACTCCGCGGCCTGGGCCACCTCCAGCGCGTGCCACAGCTCCTCGTCCGTCGCGTCCGGGTTGCCGTACCGGAGGTTGGTCGAGACCGTGCCGGCGAACAGGTACGGCTTCTGCGGCACCAGCCCGACCGTCCTGGCGAGCAGCGTCGCGTCCAGGTCCGCGACCTCGACGCCGTCGACGAGGACCTGCCCGGCGGTGGCGTCGAACAGCCGGGGGACCAGCCCGAGCAGCGTGGACTTGCCGCTGCCCGTCGAGCCGATGACGGCGGTGGTCTCACCGGGCCGCGCCACCAGGTCGACGCCCTTGAGCACGGGCTCCTCGGCGCCCGGGTAGCCGAAGCCGGCGCCCCGGATCTCCAGGTGGCCGTGCCGCCGCAGTTCGCGCACCGGCGCCTTCGGCAGGACGACGCTGGACTCGGTGTCCAGGACCTCCTGGACGCGTTCGGCGCACACCTCGGCGCGCGGCACCATCATGAACATGAAGGTGGCCATCATCACGGACATGACGATCTGCATCAGGTAGGCGAGGAACGCGGTCAGGTCGCCGATCTGCATGCCGCCGCTGTCGATCCGGTGGGCGCCGAACCACACCACCGCGATCGACGACAGGTTCACCGTGGTCATGACCACCGGGAACATCAGCGCGAGCAGGTTGCCGGCCTTCAGCGAGATGTCGGTGAGGTCGGCGTTGGCCGCGCGGAAACGCCGCTCCTCGTAGCCGTCGCGGACGAAGGCGCGGATGACGCGGTTGCCGGTGATCTGCTCGCGCAGTACCCGGTTCACCGCGTCCAGCCGCGTCTGCATGGACCGGAACAGCGGCCGCAGCCGCCGCACGATCAGCGTCACGCAGATGCCCAGCACCGGCACCACGGCGACCAGGATCCCCGACAGCGGCACGTCCAGGCCGAGGGCCATGACGATGCCGCCCACGCACATGATCGGCGCCGACACCATCAGCGTGAACGTCATCAGCGCCAGCATCTGGATCTGCTGGACGTCGTTCGTGGTCCGGGTGATCAGGGAGGGCGCGCCGAACTGGCCGAGCTCGCGGGCGGAGAAGGACTGCACGCGGTCGAAGACGGCCGCCCGCATGTCCCGCCCGAGCGCCGACGCCGTCCTGGCGCCGTAGTACACGGCACCGATGTTGCAGAGCACCTGCACCAGGGAGACGGCGATCATCAGGGCGCCGTAGGAAAGGATGTAGCCGGTGTCGCCGTTGACCACGCCGTCGTCGATGATGTCGGCGTTGAGCGTGGGCAGGTAGAGCGTGGCGCAGGTCTGGAGGAACTGGAGCAGCACCAGCAGGACGATGGGTTTCTTGTAGGGCCTGAGATAGGTCCGCAGAAGTCGTATGAGCACGCTACGTCTCTCGGAGTCGGCGGGGCGCGGGGCACTGGTTGCCCCTGGCCCCTATCGTCCGACACTCCACCGGTGTTACCTCAACCGATTAAGCCGACAGCGTTGTGCTATACGAGCGGCCCCGCCCCGCGGCCCCCCGCCCCGGCCCCGGCCCTACGAGCGGAACGCCGTGGGGTGCGTCTGCTCCCGCACCGACACGTACTGCTGCCGCACGGCCTGTCCCACGGCCAGTTCCTCGCCCGGGTCCAGCACCTGCGCCACCGGACCGGGCCAGGCCGGCGGAGTGCGCGGATCGAGCGCGCCCTGCGACACCCCGAGCGCCCAGGCGGCCTGCCGCGCCGCCCCGATCGCCGCGTAGTCCGCGGGCTGCGGTACGACGACCTGCGCCCCGAAGAGCGCGGGCGCCGCCGCCTGCACGGCCGGCAGCTCGGCCGCCGCACCGAGCAGGAAGACCCGCCGCACCTCGACGCCCCGGCCGCGCAGCACGTCCAGCGCGTCCGCGAGCCCGCACAGCATGCCCTCGAACGCCGCCCGCGCGACGTGCTCCGGCTTCATCGACTCGCGCCGCAGACCCGTCAGGGTGCCCGCGGCGTGCGGCAGGTTCGGGGTCCGCTCCCCCTCCAGGTAGGGCAGCAGCACCAGCCCGTGCGACCCCGGGGTCGACTTCATCGCCAGCTCGGACAGCGTCTCCAGATCGGCCGCCCCGAGCAGCTCGGCGGCCCCGCGCAGGGTCCGTACGGCGTTCAGGGTGGTGACGACCGGCAGGTGCATGCCGGTGGCGTCCGCCAGCGAGGTGATCATGCCGCTCTGGTCGACGAGGGCCGTGGGGTGCACGGCCATCACGGACCCGGAGGCGCCCAGCGACACGACCGCGTCCCCGAGGCCGATGCCCAGCCCGAACGCGGCGGCCATGGTCTCGCCGGTGCCGGCCGAGATCAGCAGGCCCTCCGGGGTCGTGCCCGCCGGGTCGGAGGGGCCGATCACCTCGGGCAGCATGACCTGGTGACCGAGCGCCAGCTCCACCAGCTCGGGCCGGTAGCCGCCGACGGCCGCCGACCAGTACCCGGTCCCGGAGGCGCCGCCGCGGTCGGTGGTGCGGCGCACCGGCCGCCCGAGGAGCTGCCACACGAGCCAGTCGTGCGCCTGGAGCAGCACGGCGGTGCGCAGCGCGGCGTCCGGCTCGTTCTTCGCCAGCCAGCGCAGCTTGGTCACCGGCTGCGCGGCCTGCGGCACGCAGCCGACCGCCTGCGCCCACGCCTCCCGGCCGCCGAGCGCGTCGATCAGGTCCGCCGCCGCGACCTGCGCGCGCTTGTCGCCGCCGACCATCGCCGGACGCACGGTGCCGCCCTGCGCGTCGAGCGGCACGACCGCGTTCTGCTGCGCGGACACGCCGATCGCCTGCACGCCCTCGAGCAGCCCGCCGCCGGCCGCCTCCCCGAGGGAGAGCAGCCAGGCCTGCGGATCGACGTCGGAGGGACGGCCGGCACCGTCGGGACCCTCCACCGGGTGCGGCGCGTAACCCTGCCTGAGCACGGCCCCTGTGTCCGCGTCGCAGACGACGATGCGAGTGAAATCGGGCGAACTGTCCAACCCGGCGACTATCCCCATGCGTAAAATTCTGCCGCACCGCGGGGGGTGACCACGTCGGCCCGATCCGAACGGCGGGCCCTAGGGATGACCGCTGCCCCAGTCGTCCGATCCGTCGCCGTGCGCGGCCCGGTCCCGCAGCGAACGGACCCGGCCCGCGACCGACTCGGGCATCCGGTCCCCGACCTTGTCGCTGACCACGTGGTACGCCTTGCCCGCGAACTGGCGGCCCTGCTGTGCCGCCGACTCCGCCGTGTTGCGCACGGCGGGGTTCTGCGCGACCTGGCGCGCGGACTTCTTCAGCTGTTCGTAGCGCTCCCTCCCGGCCTTCGTGCCGAGCACGTAACCCAGGGCGAGTCCGACGACGAACGTGAGCCGGTAGCGCATGACGGCCACCCTTTCCTCGTGTAGGTCTGCGGTGCGGCATCGGCGCCCGAGGGAACCGATTGGCGGAGCACCCCCCTGCTTGCGCTAATGTATGTGTCGCAGCGAGCGTCCGCCCCCTGGCGAATACCCAGGCCGGAGCGTTCGATGCGAACGAGGCATTCCTCCGTAGCTCAATTGGCAGAGCAGCCGGCTGTTAACCGGCAGGTTACTGGTTCGAGTCCAGTCGGGGGAGCTCGGTCCTCCGTAGCTCAATTGGCAGAGCAGCCGGCTGTTAACCGGCAGGTTACTGGTTCGAGTCCAGTCGGGGGAGCATCGTGATCGAGGACCCTTAGGGGTCCTTTTTCATGTCGCTCCATGCTGTTCCACGTCGTTTCACGCCGCCGGGAACTGGGCAGGTCACAGCGCGGTCCTCATGGTCATGCGGCGTCGGACCAGGCGGAGCGTGAGATCGTATGAGCGGCTATGCTGCGGCAGACGGCGCGCACACGTGTACGCGACACGCCGCTATGGGGCGGTAGCTCAGCCGGTTAGAGCAGCGGACTCATAATCCGCCGGCCGTGGGTTCGAGTCCCACCCGCCCCACTCCGCACCGCCCCCGGCCAGGTCGGGGTGCCGACGGGCCCGGCGAAGTCCGCCGTACGGTCGGAGAGTCGGCCGGTGCGCCGGAGCGGCTTTCGTACGCCGGTCGCGCCGCTCCACGGTGATCGTGCTGCCGTCGTCGCCGTCGCCGGACACGGCCCCGGGCGGCCGGTGCTCCACGGTGCCGTCCGTCGACGGGCGCCCCCCGCCGACGAGTTGGGGCATCGGCGTGACGGCGGACGTCTCGGTGGTGCCGGCGGTCCGGAACCGGACACAGGGGCGTGCGGCGTCGCCCGCGACCCCCGCCGACCGCGCACCGGAAGCCCCACCGACCCGTCGACCGGACCACCCCGCCGGGCAAGGGCCGAACGGCCCGGTGGTCCTGGACCGTCCGGCCCCGGTCCCGCCGCCGCGGCCGGAGGGACCATGGCGGTGGAGGCGAGAAGTCCCGGGGTGCCGTCCGGCCCCCGGTCGCCGGTACGCCGAAGCAGGTGAGTGGCGATGATGTTCTGGTACGACCACGACGTCGGCGGGTGGGGCTGGTTCGCGATGTCGGCCGGCATGATCCTGTTCTGGGCCCTGGTCATCACGGTGGCCGTGCTGACCGGCCGCACCCTCGACAGCTCCCGGCAGCACCCCCGTCCTCCGGCCGCGCCGACGCCGGAGGGCATCCTCCGGGAGCGGCTGGCCCGCGGGGAGATCGACGAGGAGGAGTACCGGCGCCGCCTGAGCGCGCTGCACGCCGGTCCCCTCACCAAACCCTGAGACCGGCTCTCTCACCGGACCCCGGGGCCCGGGCCGCGTGGACGCGGACCAGGGCCCCGCACCGTGGTGCCGTCAGCCCTTGCCGAGGAGGTCGTTCATCTCCTCGATCTCGGCGTTCTGCGTGGTGATGATGTCCGCGGCCATCTCCTTGGCCGGTGCGTACCGGCCCTTCTGCTTTTCCGCGGTGGCCATCTCCACGGCCCCCTCGTGGTGTTCGACCATCATGGTCAGGAACATCGTGTCGAAGCCCTTGCCGGACTCCTTCATCAGTGCGTCCATGTCCTCGGCGTCCATCATGCCGGGCATGCCCGCGCCCGGGGACGCGTCCGTGCCGTGCATCGAGTGGTCCATGCCGGGCATGGACGTGGGCACGTCCTCCCCCCACGCCTTCAGCCACCCGGACATGGTCGTGATCTCCGGGCCCTGCGCCTTCTCGATACGCGCGGCGAGGTCCTTGACCTCGCTGGAGGAGGCACGGCTCCCGGCCGTGCGGGCCATCTGAACCGCCTGCTCGTGGTGCGGGATCATGCCCTGCGCGAAGGACACGTCCTGGTCGTTGTGCGCCTCGGCGGTGGCCGCGGCGCTCGCCTCGGCCGCGGCGCCGGAGCCGGAGCCGGCGCCGGAGCCGCCGTCGCTGCCGCAGGCGGCGAGGACGAGGGCGGCGGTGACGGCCGCCGTGCCGAGCGCGGCGCGGCGGATCAGGGAACGGGTGCTGGTCATGCGGGAACTCCTGCGGTGTGCGAGGGGGGCGCGCGAAGGGCGCGGGACATGGCGGGGGGCCGTACGCCTGCCCGCCGCGGTACGCGCGGCGGCGGCGACACGGCTCGGAACCGGCCTATATCCGCAGGAGTTGCAGCTCGGCGAGTGACGGAGGCGCCCGACCGCCCTCCGGTCCGGTCGCCGTGGACGCGCGGCCGCCCACCGGTTCCGCTGCCCGGCCGCTGGCGTCGAGCGCCGGTACGGGAAGGAGCGGACCCGCGCCCACGGCACCCGAGGAACACGTCGGGTCGGCGTGGTCCGCGTGCCCGCGGCCGTCACCGCCGCCGTGACAGAGGCGCTCGGCACCGGCCACGGCCACCGCCGGGTCCGCGTGCCGCGCGGCGGCGGAGGGGGGGAGGGAGTGCCGGGGACCGGAGGCGTGAGAGGCATGGGAGGCGTGGGAGGAGGACGGCGAGTGACGGCCGACGGCGGTTCCGCCCGGCGCGAGGCCGTGCATGCCGAACAGGCCGATCAGCAGCCCGAGCACCAGCGGTACCGGCCACCACCCCGCGGGCGGTGCCGCTCGGAGGTGTTCCGCACGGGCTGTCACAGCCCTCATGTTACGCACGGCCACCGGCTCCGCCGCCCGGGGAGCGGTCCGTTGGGCCGACCGTGCGGCCCTGGGCCGCCCGTGCTGTCGGGAGCCGTGGGCGGGGTCGCCGTCGGGAGCTGCGGTCGGGGGCCGAGGTCGGAGGTCGGCGGTTCCGGGCCCGGCCCCGAGGGAGCTCGGGCCTTCCGCTGCCCGGGGAGCGGTCCGTTGGGCCGACCGTGCGGCCCTGGGCCGACCGTGCTGTCGGGAGCCGTGGGCGGGGCTGCCGTCGGGAGCTGCGGTCGGGGACCGCCGTCGGGGTCGGCTGCCCCGGGCCCGGCTCCCGGCGGCGGCCGGGCCGGGCCCTCCGTCGCCGGCTTCTCCCGTCAGCCCTGGAGCTGCTCGGTCAGGCCCAGCTGGCTCATGATGGCGCCGGTGTCCAGATAGGCGCGGCCCCGCTTGATCTTGTCGTCCTCGACCTCGTAGATGTCGCAGGCGTGCACCGTCACCTCACGCCCCGTGGCGGGCAGGGTGCCCGCATGCAGGACCAGGTCCCCGGTCTGGGTCCCGGTGCCCGTGTACTCGACGACCACCGTGTCGCCCTGCGACGTGAGGTGGTCCAGGGTGAACCTGCCGTCGGGCATCGCGTCGAACATCGCCTTGGCGAGCTGGGTGAAGCCTTCCGGACCCTTCAGCGTCCTCCCGCTGCCCTCCTCGACGAGGGTGCAGTCCTGGGCGACGGACCCGGCGATCGAGTCGTAGTCCCGTTCGTTCCACGCCCGGAAGAGCTCACGGACGAAGGTTTCCTTGTCGGTCATGGGAGCCCCCATGTGATGGCATCGCTTTCCTTCCATGCTGGACCGGCTCCTCCGGTCGTGCATCCGCTTGCGGGACGGCCGGACCGGACACCGCCGGGGACGTGGTCCGGTCGGCGTGGCCCGGCTCCTACGGCGTTCCGTGGGGCCGTCGGCGCATGACACGGTGCGCCACCACGGCCAGGACCAGCGGCAGGATGCTCACGACCAGCATCGTGAGCCGCAGGCCGTTGGTGAAGTCCAGCCCGAGGTCGAGTCCGGACTGCCGGAGCAGGTTCGGGTCGTATCCGGCGCTGCCAGGACTGTGGGCCAGCGCGCTGCGCGTCTCGTCCACGGCCTGGTCGGCCTCGGTGACGGAGATGCCGCGATCCTCGGCGTCGTTGAGCCACTGCCGCTGGAAGAAGAGGTTGAGGAGCAGGAGGTAGACGGCGGGACCGAGCGCGTAGCCGGTCATCCCGAACGCCGGCTGGACGGAGGCCACGGCGCCGGACTTCCCCGGCGGGGCGGACGCCAGGATGGTCTCGGCCACGGCGGAGGAGGTCACCAGCGATCCGAGGTTGGTGAGCCAGGTGGCCAGGACGACGATCCACAGCGCCATCGCGGGATCGGCGGTGGCCGCCATCAGCAGCCCGCCCGCCGCCATCAGCAGCAGACCGGTGACGAGGACCGGCCGGGGGGTGTACTTCCCGATCAGGCGTCCGGCGAGGATGACGCCGGCCGCGATCGCCAGGGTGCCGGGCAGGAACAGCAGGCCGATGGTGCGCGGGGACAGCGACAGGATCACGCTGCCGAACTGCCCGAGGGCGAAACTGAACCCGGCGATGAGGAAGTTGAGCATCAGACTGGCCACCGCCGCCACGGCGAACGGGCCGCTGCGGAACAGCGACAGGTCCAGGACCGGATCCGCCGTCCGGCGCTCGTGGAGCACGAACAGCACGCCGGTGACCGCGCTGATCACCAGCGGCAGCCAGGCCTGGACCTGGGAGATCCCGTTCTCCGCCTCGGCGACGCCGTGGACGAGCGTCAGCAGGGTGAGGCCGACCAGGCTGACGCCGACGACGTCGATCCCACGGCGTTGCAGGACGGGCGGTTCGGTGACGTACCGGGCGGTCAGCCAGAGCGCGACGAGCGACATCAGGGGGGCGACCAGGAACAGCCACCGCCAGCCGACGACCTCCACCACCCAGCCCCCGGCCGCGGGGACCACCCCGAACAGCACCATGTCGATGGCCATGAAGATGCCGATGGCCGTCGGCCGTTTCTCCGGCGGCACCGACGACTTGAGCAGGGCCATCGCCACGCCCAGGACCATGGCCAGGGCCAGGCCGTCGAGGAGGCGCGTCACCAGCAGGAAGACGTAGCCGGGGGAGATCGCGGAGAGCAGGTTGACGGCGATGTCGCCGACCAGTCCCAGCGTCAGCATCCGCTTGAGGCCGAAGGCGTCCCCGAGGTTGCCCACCGCGAGCACGGCGGCGGCCATGACCAGGGTCGCCGCGCCCCCCAGGAGCCCGACGACGTCGGGCGGCACGTCGAGGGCCCGGCTGATCTGCGGCATGTTCAGGCTGAGGATCAGCGGGTCGATGCCCGTGATGCTGAAGGCGAGCGCGAGTCCCGAGATGACCGGGAGCATCGAGACGGTGGATCGCGGGCTTGCGGTCGACACAGTGACACCTCCCGTACGCCGGCCGGTGCCGGCCGCTCGCCGACCGTAACCGGCCGTCCGCCTCCGGCCCGTCCGCCTCGGCCGACGGTCGCGGCCAGGCACCTGTTCGGGCCACCCGCGCGCATCCGGAAGGGCCCCGGGGAGGACGTCGGGGAGGGCATCGGGGCGGGGCCCGCGGCCGTGCGGTCAGGGGTGGGCCGGGAGCCAGCCCTGCTGGACGGCCCGGACGCCCGCCTCGAAGCGGCTGCGGGCGGCGAGGCGGTCCATCAGTTCGGAGGCGATCCGCCGGGCCGTGCGGTGGGACACCCCGAGCCGCTTGGCGATCGTCTCGTCGGTGTGGCCCTCGGCCAGCAGCCGCAGGGCGGTCGCCTGCTGGCCGGTGAGGCCGTGGGGATCGGTGGGGACGACCTCGCCGAGCGGCCGGGCGGCCTCCCAGGTGGTCTCGAAGAGCGCGCACAGCGCGGTGAGCGTGCCCTGCCCGGTCAGGAGGACCGCTCCGGCGGCGGTGTCGTCGCTGCTGACCGGGATCATGGCGATCCGCCGGTCCATGAGGATCATGCGGGTCGGCAGGGAGGGGACCGTGCGGACCCGGCCGCCCAGGCCGGAGAGCCAGGTGGCGTGCTCGACGGTCGGCCGGTGGGTGCGGACGCTGTCGAGGTAGATCGTCCGCATGCGGACCCCGCGGCCGAGGAGGTCCTGGTTCAGCGGCCGGGACGCCGCCATGTTCTCGGCGGTCTGCGGCCCGCCCGGCGCGAAGGCCAGGAACTCCTCCGACACCTCACGGGTGAGCACCGCCAGCCGGTCGCGGATCCGGTCGAGTCCGACGAGCCGCTCCACACCCGGATGGCCGGCGTCCGGACGGAGCTCGGCGTACTCGGATATGAGCTGGGCCGCGGCCGCCCGGGAGGCCTCCAGACGCTGTTGGTGAGCCGCCAGGTGCGCTTGCTGGCGGGCCATCAGGATCTCCATGCCGATGTCGGGGGAGACCGCCCGGAGCCGGCCCGCGTCCCCGGCGGCGGGCCGCACCAGAGCCAGTTCGCTCAGGGTGTCGAGGGCGTCGCGCACGTCTTCCTCGGGCAGCCCCACCTCGGCGGCGAGCGCCGTGACGCCCGCCGCCGGCTCTCTGAGCATGGCGCGGTACACCGTCTCCGCGACGGTGTCGAGTCCGAGTGCGGTCAGCATGTGGCCCCCATTTTCTGCACAGCACGTCCCTGGTCGGGACAAGATCTTCGCAGAGAGGTGAGGGATCGTCACGGGGAGGAAGGAGGAGGGCCGGAACAGGCCCCGGCCTCAACAGGCCATGCCACAGGGGCTTCGAGCGGTTCTCCGCTTGCGACCCTGGAGTGCATGTACCTTGTGCACACGCATCTGGAACTGCCGTGCGGAGAACAACTCCCGCACGACGTCAGGGTTCTGGTGCGATCAGCGATCCTCCCCGGTGACCGTGTCGAGCACGTCGCCGTGCACCCCCGCTCCTCGTCCGCGCTCACGCTCGGTTTCTACGTCGTGGCCGGCACGCTCGACGAAGCGGAGGAGCGGGCCGTCCGGGTCTGCGGCCGACTGCTGCGCTCCGTACCGCAGTTGGCGGGGGCGCGGCTGACCGGCGCGGGAGTGCCGTTGCTCCCGTTGGCGTTCGCGCCGCAACCGGCGGACTGAGACGGCCGCCGCGGACGCGCCTGTGGACGCAGCCGTGGACGCATGAGTCCAAGGCCCCTTCCGTCCATCCCCAGGCCCTTCTCACGGCCTTGAGCTGCGACGAAGCTATTGATCACCGGCCAGGGCGAGCGTCACCGCGGGACGCGGCCACCGGACCGGGACACCGCAACCGATGAAGAAACGGGACCAGCCATGCTTCGCACTCGGATCACCAAGGCCGCCGCGGTCGCTTCCCTCGTCGTCGCCGCCTCCGTCGCCGCCCCGGCCGTCGTGTTCCTGTCCGAAGCCGACACGTCCTCCTCCGTCGTCGCCGACGCCGGCTGGCAGGTCGCCCCGGCCGACGCCGGCTGGCAGGCCGTCCCGGCCGACGCCGGCTGGCAGTAGACCGACCGCCGCCTCCGCCGGGCGGCACGCACCTCGCGCACGGGTCGCGCCGCCGACCGCCCCGCGATGCCCGACCGACCGATCACACTCGCCCCAGGGGGACCGAAAAGTGAAGAACATCCGCACGACCGGCCGTAGAGCCGCGGGCCTGCTGACCGCAGGCGTCCTCGCCACCGGACTTCTCACGGTCACCGCCTCCACCGCCGAAGCGGCCACCACCTGTTCGGGCGGGGTCAGCATCTACGGTGTGCTCGACGACGGCAGGCTGACCTTCAGCAGCATCAACCCGGCGAGCGGCGACCTCGCCAAGGTGCTCGTCGGACCCGACCTCGGCTTCGAGCCGAAGGCCATGGCGACCCTCAACTTCAACACCGTGCTGGTCACGTCGACCACCGGCGCCCTCTACCGCGTCGACGTCAAGACCAACAACACCAACCTGGCCCTGCTCAACGCACCGGTGAGGATCGCCGACAGCGGCTGGACCCACGACAAGCTCACCTACGACGGTCACGGCCACCTCTACGGCACGACGGCCGCGGGCCTGCTGCTGCGCTACAACGTGACCGAGGACAAGCCCGCGGGCTCCCAGCACATCGGCGTGCGCACCGAGATCGACACCGGGTTCGTCCTGAAGACGCTCACCGCCACCGGCGACGACCGGCTCAGCGCCACCACCGAGGACGGGCGCCTGCTCGACTACGCGATCGCCGGCGCCGGCTCCTGGAAGAGCAACGCCCTGAAGACGTCCGGCTGGTCCGGCTTCAACCAGCTCGTCTCGCCCGGCGGGGGCCTCTACTACGGCCGGCTCTCGACCGGTGCCATGTACTGGTACAAGGACGCCAACCCCACCGACGGATCCGGCTCCGACATCTCGTACCACCTCGACGACCCGGTCAACACCAGCGGCTGGACGCAGAAGCTGCTGTCCGCCCAGCCGGGCACCTACACCTGCACCACCTCCACGGACACGGTCGACCGCGGCAACATCACCGAGGTCAAGGCCGCCGGCCGGCAGATGATGAACAATAAGGACGCCGCCTGGGCCACTTCCGCCCAGTGGTCCTGCCTGGAGCAGCTCTGGGACCACGAGAGCGGCTGGCGCTGGAACGCCACCAACCCGTCCTCCGGCGCCTACGGCATCCCGCAGTCGCTGCCCGCCTCCAAGATGGACGTCGCGGGCGACGACTGGAAGGAGAACCCCCTCACCCAGATCAAGTGGGGGCTGAGCTACATCGACGGCCGCTACGGCTCGCCGTGCGGTGCGTGGGACTTCTGGCGGGCCAACAACTGGTACTGATCACCTGGACACAGGCAAGGGCGGCGCCTCCTCGAACCGAGGGGGCGCCGCCCTTTTCGCGTGAGCTGTCCGAGCCCGGGGCCGCCGGGGCCGCGGTGTCCCGGGCGGGGATGCGGCCGGCCCGCGGTGAACCGGCCCGTCTGGTCACGCCGTTCACGGTGAGCCGGGCGGTTCCGCCGCGCGTCTGGTCGTCGGGGTCGGGGCCCGGGTCGGGGTGTCCGGTGCCGTACGACCCGTCCGGGCAGTCCGGCACGTGCGTGGCCGTACCGAACGGCCCCGGAGTCGTCGACGGCCGCCAGGACGGTCTGCGCGTCGCGTCGTTCGCGTCGCGCGCGAGACGGGTCCGCAGGCCCACGTCGGCCTCGGCGGTGTGGACGACGGCGGGGGCACGGCTCCAGGGGGAACCGGCGGGCGGTCTCCGCCGGTTCCCCCTGGAGCCGTGCCCCGGCGGGTGCCGGCGCGAGGAGCGGACCGGCCGCCGCGACGGCCGTCACGGCGGTGGGGGGCCGCCGGTCCGCCGCGCGGCCGGGGCTCCTTCGGCCACGCGGGCCGGACCGGCTCCACGGGGCGTGGGTGATCGTGAGAGGGGGCGACGGCGTTCCGGGGCGGCCGTTCCGGAACGCGGGAAGGCCCCGCCGGACGGCGGGGCCTTCGGGGCGTCGGACGGGACGTCAGGCGATCTTGTCGTAGCGCAGGGCGACGTACGACGAGGCCGGGTGGCTGTCGATGGTGCCGCTGTAGACGTTGGCGGTCGAGTAGTTCATGTCGGAGCTCGGGCTGCCCTCGGAGTAGTAGTAGAAGGAGCCCGCGTCCTGGTCCTTCCAGCCCGCGAAGAGGACCACGTGTCCCTCGCTGCTGGAGTTCAGCGCGTCACCGGGCCGGAGGTTCGCCTTGGAGATCTGCGCGGCCACGCCGGGGAGGGACGACGTCGTCAGCGAGGTGGTGAGGTGCCAGGTCATGGAAATGAAGCCGGAACAGTCGGTGCGGTAGGAGTGGTCGCCGTCGACGTCGGTGGCGTAGGCGCTCTGGCTGTACTGGACGTTGCGGCTGTACCAGTCCTTGGCCCGGGCGATGACCTCGTTGCGGTAGATCGTGCCGCCCTGGACGGACTTCGGCGGGGCCGGCGCCACGTAGGCGCAGTTGTCCGCGTAGGCCGACAGCAGGCTCTGGGTCCAGCCGGACGCGTCCACCGGGTCGTCGGTGTGGTAGGCGATGTCGCTGCCGTCACCGTCGGTCGGGTCCACGTCGTGGTACCAGTACATGCCGCCGTTGGTGCGGCCGTAGTAGAGGCCGCCGCCCGGTGAGGAGAGCGAGTCCACCCCCGACCAGCCGCTCGACTTCAGGACCGAGCGGTCCCAGTCGCCCACACCGTTGATCTTGTAGCTCAGCAGGCGGCCGTCCGAGGTCGAGGCGATGATGCGGTCGTCCCCCGCGGCGGCCAGCGTCTTGAGGACGAAGCCCGTGTCGATCACCACGTGCTGGCCTATGTGGGCCGACCCCGAGGGCTTGTCCTGCGACACCAGGTACTGGTGGAGCTGCCCCTCGACCGTTCCGTAGAGGTGGCCGGCGCCGTCGTAGACCATCTTGTCGAAGGTCCAGCCGCCGTCCCAGATCTTGACGACCCCGGCCACCGAGAGCGAGGTGTTGTTGGTCTGGACGTCGACGCGGTAGAGGTCACCGGCCGTCGAAGTGACCAGCACCGTGTTGAAGTTGAGGGTCGCCATCGCCTTGGGCGTGAAACCGAGGGCCGGCCCGATCAGCGTCTTGACCCGGTCGCCGGTGTTCGGCGCGATCTGCGTGTACGTCAGCTTGCCGTCCGACAGCGTGCCGTAGACCGACACGTCACCGGTGCACGAGGCGGCGGCCTGCGCGGCTCCGCCGGTGACCGTGACCAGTCCGAGGGACAGGGCGCCGACGGCGAGGGCGGCGGAGGCGCGACGAACGGTGTTGCCCAGCTTCATGGGGTTCTCCTGCGGCGTGGAAGTCGAGCGGGCGAGGGCACGTCGCTCCCCGGACAGCTGCCCTGCAGGTGCAGCTGTGAGGGTTCGCAGCGGGTGGTGCGCCCGGTGGCAGGAACTACTCTCGCCGCAGGTCACGGGGGTGAGAAGGGAGATCAGGTGGACTCAACCGGCCCTGGCCCGTTGCGTCCTGAGCCGGTGTCGGTTCCTCAGTCCTCGGCGCGCAGGGCCGTCCAGGTGGCGTGGCCGACGACGCCGTCGGCGGTCAGTCCCCGGTCGTCCTGGAAGTCGCGTACGGCGGTCTCCGTGCCGGAGCCGAAGTCGCCCTCGGCGTCGCCGCCGGCGAGGCCGTAGCCGCGCTCCGTCAGCATGCACTGCACCTGCAGGACGCGTCTGCCGGTGTCGCCCCGCTGGGTGCGGCCGCTGCCGAGGTAGTGGGTGCAGTCGGTGTTCCAGGGCGCGGTCACGGGATCCGCGGCGGGGCTGCTCGGGGCCGGGGCCGGGGCGGTGGAGGCGCCGGGGCCGGCCGGTGGGGCGGCGGAGGCGGACGTACGGCCGCCGGAGAGGGACGGGAAGGACGGGAAGGACGGGGGGAACGGGGAGGACGGGCCGACGGTGGCGAGGGAGCCGGAGGTCTCGCCGGCGGAGCCGTCGGGGCGGGCCGCGCTGCCGCCCCTGGCGGAGGTGCCGCTGAGGGCGTGGCGCGAGGGGGAGGAGGTGATGCCGCCGGAACCCGCGCCGGGACCGGCGGGGCCGGTCGCGGCCGATCCGGGGGAGTGGGCCGTGGCGGGGGAGTCCTGGCCGGTGAGCGTGTGGACGCCCGCGGCGGTCAGACAGAGGACGACGGCGGCGGCGCCGGCCAGCAGCGGCTTGCGGTACCGGCCGCCGCGAGGAGCGCCGGGCGGGGGCCCCGCCGCGGGCGGGGGCGTCGGTTCCGCGGGCGGTGGGGGCGGCGCCGGCGTCGGGCGGGCTAAGCGGGCCCTGCGGTCGACCGGGAGGCGGAACAGCACCTCGTACGCCCGCTGCCGGGCCAGGACCCTGGCGCCCAGCGGGTCCGGCCAGCCGGGCGGGCCGGCGTGCCGCGCGGCCGTCCGCAGGAGTTCCGCCGGGGTGGGGCGCCGGCCGGGCTCCTTGGCCAGGCACGCCGACAGCAGGGAGCCGAGCGCCGGGTCCGCCGACGAGATCTCGCCGAGCAGGTCCCGGTCGGGTTCCTCGAAGGCGACCCGGTGCATGACGTCGACGCCGGTCCCGTCGCCGAACGGGGCCCGTCCGGACGCGGCGAAGACCAGTGTCCCCGCCAGCGAGAACACGTCCGACGCCGGGGTGGAGCGGCCCGTCCTGAGGTGCTCCGGCGACATGTAGGCGGGCGTGCCGACCCGGTTGCCCGTGCCGGTGATCGAGCTCGCCTCCGCCGCCCTGGAGATGCCGAAGTCGATGAGGTGCGCGCCGCGGAGGGTGAGCAGGACGTTGGACGGCTTGAGGTCACGGTGGACGATGTCCGCGGCGGCGAGTTCGCACAGGGCCCGCGCGAGGTGCTCCGCCACCTGCCAGACCGTGGCGGCGGCGAGCGCGCCGTCCTCCCGCACGGCCTGCGCGAGGTCCGGTCCGGGGAGGTACTCGGTGGCCATCCACAGCAGTTCGTCCCGGAACCCGGTGCCGCACAGCTTCGGCGCGTGCGGGGTGCGCAGCCTGGCGTGCACGGCCGCCTCCCGTTCGAACCGGCGCCGGAACCGGGGGTCCTCCGCGTACTCCGGCCGGATCACCTTCAGGGCGACCAGGCCGGGACTGCCGTCGACGGGGCGTGCCAGGTAGACGCGTCCCATGCCGCCGCTGCCCAGCCGGGCCGACGGCACGTAGGGGCCGACCTGCTCGGGGTCGTCCGGACGCAGGGGTGAGGCGCCCGCCTGCCGCAGCGCGGCGGCCTCACTCGCCGCCGGGTCCGATGCCGACGACCGCTGATCTGGCACGTGTGTTCCCCCAAGTGGTGCTCGGCGCAAGTCGGTTCACTTTCGTGGAGTGTGAAGAGGCTAGTGCAGCACGGGACGATGTTGGTCCTGTCGTGAACGGTTCGTAACCGCTTGTTGTCGGCGGGACGGTTGCGCCGGACGGGCGCGCGGGGCCGGCCGCTCGGTGCGGCGCGGTACGGCGCGGTGCGGCGCGGCGATGGACCGGCCGGCCGCTCCGTACGGCGCGGCGGTGGACCGGCGTGCCGCGTCCCGGCCGTGTCCCCGTCGCGTTCCCGCCGTGTCCTTGCCACGTCCTCGACGGCACCGCGTGCCGCCCTCTGCCGCGTCTCCCGGCACCGCGTGCGCCTTCCGCGCGGGGTGCCCGGTGGGAACCGGTGGGAAGTTGCAGCGCGTGCGGGACGGGCGTTCCCTGGAAGTGTCAGTGGGAGCCGGAGCGCCTGGGACTGCGGAACGGACCGAGGGGCCGTTGGCGCGTGCCGTCGAGGGCCTCGGCCGGGGCGGTCCACCGTCGTCCGACGCTCCACGCGGAGGTGAGCCAGGTGAAAGCCGTCGTCTACGAGAAGCCCTTCAGCGTCACCGTCAGGGAGGTCGAGGACCCACGGATCCAGCACCCGAACGACGTGCTGGTACGCGTCACGTCCTCCGCCATCTGCGGTTCCGACCTGCACATGTACGAGGGCCGGACCGCGGCCGAGGCGGGCATCGTGTTCGGGCACGAGAACCTCGGCATCGTCGAGGAGGTCGGCTCGGGCGTGACCTCCCTGTCCGAGGGTGACCGGGTCGTCATGCCCTTCAACGTCGCCTGCGGATTCTGCAAGAACTGCCTCGCCGGGAGGACCGGCTTCTGCCTGACGGTCAATCCCGGCTTCGCCGGCGGGGCTTACGGCTATGTGGCCATGGGGCCGTACACCGGCGGGCAGGCCGAGCGGCTGCGGGTGCCGTACGCCGACTTCAACTGTCTGAAGCTGCCGCCGGGCGACGAGTTCGAGACCGACTTCGTGCTGCTCGCCGACATCTTCCCGACCGGCTACCACGGGTGCGAACTCGCCCAGGTGTCCCCCGGCGAGACCGTGGCCGTCTTCGGCGCCGGCCCGGTCGGGCTGATGGCCGCGTACTCCGCGATGCTGCGCGGCGCGGCGAAGGTGTTCTGCGTGGACCGGGTGCCCGAGCGGCTCGCCAAGGCCGAGGAGATCGGGGTCGTTCCGATCGACTTCACCCAGGGCGACCCGACCGAGCAGATCAAGGAACAGACGAACGGGGAGGGGACCGACAAGGGCGTCGACGCCGTCGGCTACCAGGCCCAGGCGCACGACGCGAGCCACGAGGAACCCGCCGTCGTCCTCAACACCCTCGTGGAGACGGTCCGGCCGACGGGCATGCTCGGCATACCGGGCCTGTACGTGCCGTCCGACCCGGGCGCGCCCGACGAGCACGCCAAGCGCGGCCAACTGCTGGTCTCCATCGGCAAGATGTTCGAGAAGGGCCAGCAGATGGGCACCGGCCAGTGCAACGTCAAGCGGTACAACCGCCAGCTGCGCGACATGATCATCGCGGGGCGCGCCGAGCCCAGCTTCGTGGTCTCCCACGAGGTGTCGCTGGAGGAGGCACCGGGGGCGTACGAGAAGTTCGACCAGCGGGTGGAGGGCTACACCAAGGTCGTCCTGCACCCCGGTCACACGCTCGCGGCGTAGGCCAGGGCGGCGCACCGCACGGCTGACGCGCGGGGCTCGCGCCCGGGGCCGACGCCACGGGGCTCGTGCCCCGGGCCCACGCACGGCCGTCGGCCGGGAACGGGGCCGCGCCGGGGCCCGTGCGCCGGTCGCGGGCCCGTCCCGGCAGGCCGGTGGCCGTGCGCCGGCCCCGGGCACGGAGGCCGGCGGGGCGTCAGGCGGTCGCGATGGGCCGCAGGGTGAGGGGCTCGACCTTCCCCTCCAGCATCGCGCCCAGACCCTGGGCGGCGCAGATGTCGGGCCGTTCGGCGATGTGCACCGGCATGCCGGTGGCCTCCCGGAGCATCTGGTCGAAGCCGGGCAGCAGGGCGGAGCCGCCGACCATCATGATCCCGCGGTCGGCCAGGTCGGCCACCAGGTCCGGGGGGCAGTCCCGCAGCACCCGTCCGATGCCGTCCAGGACGGCGGTCAGCGGGGTCTCGATGGCGCCCCGGACGGCCGCGGTGTCGACCCGTACGGACCGGGCCAGACCGGTGGCGACGTCCCGGCCGTGGATCTCCGTGGAGGCCGGGCCCTCCGGGGTGAGACCGTTGCCGGACAGGGCCAGCTGGAGCGGCCGCACGGACTGGCTGGGGAGCATCAGCTCGTGTTCGTGGCGCAGGTGCTGGACGATCGCGTGGTCCACGGCCTCGCCGCCCACGGGGATGCGTTCGGCGGTCACGATCGAGCCGAGGGAGAGGACGGCGACCTGGGTGGCGGCCGCCCCGCACACCATGATCATGGTGGCTTCGGGCCGCTCCACGGGCAGCCCGCAGCCGACGGCGGCGGCGATGAGGGTGTCGACGAGTTCGACGCGCCGGGCGCCGAGCCCGACGAGCGTCTCGACGGCCGCCCGCCGGGCCAGCGGGTCGGCGTCGTGCGGGGTGCAGGCGGCGGCCCGCAGGAACGGCTTGCGGCGCAGCTGGCGGCGGGTCTTGTCGCCGATCAGGTGCCGCAGCATGCGCTGCGCCATCTCGATGTCGACGACCGTGCCCCCGGAGACCGGGCGGACGACGCGGATGTAGTGCGGGGTGCGGCCGGTCATCCTCTCGGCGAACTCGCCGACCGCGATCAGCGCGCCGGTGCGGGTGTTCACGGCGGCGACGGACGGCTGGTCGACGACGAGGCCGGCCCCCTTGACGTACACCCGCGTCCGCGCCGCGCCCAGGTCGACGGCGAAGTGGCAGCGGCGCAGCTGCTCCAGACCGGTGGTGGTCATGAAGGTCCTCCCGAGAGCACAGGCCGTGGCGGCCGCCGGGCCTTCGTGAGCGGGCCGCCGGGTGGTGACCCTCCCTCGCATGGTGCGGGGGCGGCAGGGCGGGCGCCCCCTGGAGGGGGCCGGGCGGGGAGCCGCCGAACGGGGGGTCCGCCACCCGTTCGGCGATTCGATCCGATGCCCCGATGCCCCGATGCCCCGATGCCCCGATGCCCGGTTGCCCCACTGCCCCGCTGCCTCGTGCCCAGGACCGGGGCCCTGCCGGGCGCGCGCCGTCTCCGGCACCTCCGCCGGCGACCGGACGGCCACCCGGTACCCGACGCTCGACGTCCGGCGGCCCGCAGCTCCTGCTCCTGCTCCACGGTGGGACTGCGCGTGAGGCCGGTGAACCGCGGTCCGGACCGTCGACGGCGGTCGGCCCCGCCACCGTGGCCCCGATCGGCACCCCGGCCGCCGCGCCGACGCGTGCGGCGGCAGCCGGTACGGCTCCCCACGGCGGCGTACGGCCTCCTCGCGCACGCCCCGTCGCCGCGGCCCGCGCCGGGACGCCGGCATCCTCACGGCAGGTCCGTGCGGACCACCCCCAGCTCCGCCAGGTCCTGCGGCCGGATGCGGAGCCGGCCGGCCGTCGCCTCGACCTCGTCGGGCGGCCGCTTCAGGATCGCGGCGGCCGCCTCCGGCGCGATGACCGAGAAGTAGCTGTCCGGGGTGGCCCAGGTCCGGCCGGGCGCGGCCAGCGCCAGCGCGCCCCCGGACCCGCCCTCGCCGATCACCAGTGTGGTGAGGGGCGTCCGCGCGGTGGCCACCGCGCCGAACAGTTCGGCGATCGCCGCGCCCGCGCCCTGCCGCTCCGCCTCGGCGTCGTTGGCCGCGCCCGGCGTGTCCACCAGGGTCAGCACCGGGATGCCGAGCCGGTCCGCGAGCCGGATCAGCCGGGTGGCGGTGCGGTAGCCGGCGGGCCGGGTCGCGGCCCCGGTCTGGGCGGCGTAGGCGACGGTACGGCCCCGGTGCTCGCCGAAGCCGCACAGCATGCCGTCCGGGTCGGTGCCGCCGCAGCGGTCGCCGCCGATCGCGGCGCGCAGGGTGAAGTAGGCGTCCAGGTAGGCGTCGGCGCGCGGGCGCCGGGGCGAGCGGGCGCGCAGGACGGCGTCCCAGCCGGTGGCCGGAAGGTCCTGCGCGCCCAGGGCGCGGGGTACCGGCGCGGGCTCCTCGGACGGGCGGGTCAGCAGCCGCAGCCACCGCCCCAGCGTCTCCCGCAGCGCCCCGGGCTCCACGACGGCGTCCGCCGAGCCCGCCGCCACCTGCGCCTCGGCGGTGTAGGCGGCGGGGTCGGCGTCCGGCGGCCGCACCCGCGACCCGGCGAAGCCGACCTGGGCGCCCGGCAGGGCGAGCACCACGTCGGCGCCCGCGCCCAGGGTGGCCCAGCCGCCGCCGGTCGTCGGATCGCGCAGCACGGCGATCTGCGCCAGCCCGGCCTGCCGGGTCAGCGCCGACTGCCGTGCCACGCGCTGGAGTTGGGTGAGGGCGATCATGCCCTCCTGCATCCGCGAGCCGCCGGTGGCGACCAGCGCGACGACCGGCAGCCGGTGGTCGCGGGCGTGGCGGTACGCCGCCTCCAGCCGGTCGCCGGTGCGTTCGCCCAGCGAACCGCCCAGGAAACCGAACTCGAAGGCGATCAGCACGGCGCGGGTGCCGCCGACGACGCCGACGCCGCAGACCACGGACTCCGTCTCCCCGGTCCGCTCGGTGCCGCGGGCGCGCGAGGCGTCGTAGCCGGGCCAGCCCAGTGGGCCGTCGGGGGCGGACTCGCGCGCCGGCCGGGGGAGTTCGTCGAAGGCGGCGGGGGAGTCGCCGACGAGGGCGAGGACCTCGCGCGCGGAGAGCCGGGGCGGGCCGCTCATGACGGCAGCGCCCGCTTCATGATCTTCCCCATGTCGTTGCGGGGCAGCACGTCGAGGTACCGCACGGTGCGGGGCCGCTTGTGCGGGGCGAGCCGCCGCGCCACGTGGCCGGCCAACTCCTCCTCGCCGGGTGGCGAGTGCCGGTCGACGGGCACGACCCACGCCACGACCCGCTCCCCGAGGTCGGCGTCCGGCTCCCCGGTGACGGCGGCCTCCCGCACGCCCGGATGCTCCAGCAGCGCGTTCTCGATCTCCCCGGCGCCGATCTTGTAACCGCCGCTCTTGATCAGGTCGGTGGCCTTGCGCCCCACGATCCGCACGTACCCGTCGGGGTCCCGCACCGCCATGTCCCCGGTCCGGAACCAGCCGTCGGCGGTGAACGCCGCCGCCGTGGCGTCCGGCCGGTTCAGGTACCCGGTGAACAGGTTCGGCCCGCGCACCTGGATCTCCCCGACGCTCTCCCCGTCGTACGACGCCAGGGGCGTCCCGTCCTCCTCCACGAGCCGCAGCTCCACGCCCGGGAGCGGCACCCCGACCGTGCCCGCGCGGGGCGCGCCGTCGGCGCGCACGGAGGTGTTCATCAGCGTCTCCGTCATGCCGTACCGCTCGATCACCCGCTGCCCGGTCGCGGCCGTGATGCGCTCGTGGTCGTGCACCGGCAGCGCGGCGGAGCCGGAGACGAGCAGCCGGGCCCGGCCGAGCGCCTCGGCGAGCCCGGGGTCGCCGGGGAGGGCCTCGGCGAGCCGGTGGTACATGGTCGGCACCCCGAACAGCATGGTGGCGCCGCCGTTCAGCTCCCGGGCCACCCCCTCGGGGGAGAACCGTCCCAGGTGCCGCACCGACCCCCCGCGCCGCAGCGGCCCCAGGACGCCCAGCACCAGCCCGTGCACGTGGAACAGCGGCAGCCCGTGCACCAGCACGTCCTCGCCGGTCCACCGCCAGGCGTCGGCGAGCGCGTCCAGCGTCGCCGCGACCGCCCGCCGGGGGATGACCGCGCCCTTGGGCGGGCCCGTGGTGCCGGAGGTGTAGACGACGAGCGCGGGGTCCTCGTCGTCCACGGGGTCCACGGGGTCCACGGGCGCGCGGCCGGGGAGCCGGCCGGATGCCCGCACGTCCACCTCGACGCGCGGCACCCCGCCCGCGGCGGCCGGCAGCACGGCCCCCGGCTCGGTCAGCAGGAGCGCGGGCGCGCTGTCGGACAGGATGTGCGCGAGTTCCCTCTCCCCGGACTTCGGGTTGAGCGGCACCACCGGCACCCCGGCCTCCAGGGCCGCCACGACGGCCACCGCCGTCTCCGGCGCGGCCGTCGCCCACACGGCGACCCGCGCGCCGCCGCCCGGCAGCCGCTCGGCCAGGGAGCCCGCCGCACCGGCGAGTTCGGCGTACGTCAGGGACCGGTCACCGAACCGCAGGGCCGCACGGTCGGCCGGCGGACCGGACGACGGGTCCGACAGGGCCGGGAAGAGAGAGGACACCGGAACACTCCTCGGGCAGGGGACGACACGGTCGTTCCTACCCCATGACCGGCCCGGTCCGTCGCTCCCGGAGGGCGACGCCGGTCACGTCCGCCGGGCGGCGAGCGGCACCTGCGGGCCCTGCGTGGATCGGAACGCGCCCGGAGTGCGGGCCGGGTCGAGGGCCGGAGCCCGGGTCAGGCCGCCTCCACCACGTCGGCCACCACGCAGCTCACGTTGTCCGGGCCGCCCGCGCCGTTCGCCTCGGCGAGCAGGGCGCGGACCGTGCCGGCGGGCGAGGGGACCTCGGTGAGCAGGGAGCGGATCCGGGACTCGGGGACCACCGTCGACAGGCCGTCGGAGCACAGGAGGTAGCGGTCGCCGGCGCGGGCGTCGTGCAGGCGCAGCTCCACGTGCGGGGGCGCGGCGCCGGTCAGGGCCTTCAGGAGGAGGGCGCGCCGGGGGTGGGTGGCGGCCTCCTCGGCGGTCAGCCGGCCCTCGTCGACCATCGACTGGACGACCGTGTGGTCGTGGGTGATGAGGAACAGGGCGCCGTCGCGCAGGAGGTAGGCGCGGGAGTCCCCGATGTGGACCAGGGCGAGGCGGGAGCCCGTCCGCACCAGGGCCGTCAGGGTCGTACCCGTGCCGTCCGCGCCGTCCGCCGCGTCGCGCACCGCGTCGTTCGCGTCGCGCACGGCGTCCTCCAGGAGATCGAGGACCTCCCCCGCCGGCATCTCCTCGGTGTCCAGGAACCGCAGGGCCGCCACGGCCGCCCCGCCGGCGGGGGCGCCCGCCGGCCCGAAGCCGTCCGCGACCGCGAGCAGCCGGCCGCCCGCGTACGCCGTGTCCTGGTTCTCCGGGCGGACCCGGCCCCGGTCCGAACCGGCCGAGTGGCGAAGTTCCAGCATGGTGGTGTCCTCCCTCGACGCCCGGGGTGTCCGGGACGTGTGCGACAACTGGTCCACGAGGAACGCCGCGAGGTCACGCCGTACGGCCGTCTCCGCCTCGACCCGCGCCCAGTGGGCGCGGACCTCCCCGGCGGCGGCCGCCGGGTCGAGCGCGCACACCTCGCGGATCCGCGCGAGCGGCATCCCCAGCCGCCGCAGCCACGCCACCAGCCGCGCCCGCTCCAGCTGGTCGGTGGTGTAGTAGCGGTAGCCGGTGGCGGGGTCGACCCGCGCGGGGCGCAGCAGTTCCAGCTCGTCGTAGAGCCGCAGTGCCTTCGGCGACAGCCGGGAGGCCTTCGCGAAGGCCCCGATCGTCAGCATGTGCATGCGCACTCCGTTCCCGTGTCCGTTCCGCCACCGATGCTGGGGCTTCCCCGAGGGGGAGGGTCAAGCGGGTTGCGGCGGTTGCGCGGGCGGCGGTTAGCCTGCGGGTCCGTGCCCGTCGTGAGAATGGAGCCCCGCCGTGCCCCGAGTCGCCCTCGTCACCTACGACCCCCGGCCGGAGCCCAGCAAGGACCGTGACCTGCCGGTCCTGGTGCGGGCGCTGGAGGAGGCCGGGGCCGGGGCGGAGGCCGTGTGCTGGGACGACGCCGACGCCGACTGGGCCTCCTACGACCTCGCCCTGATCCGCTCCACCTGGGACTACAGCTGGCGCGCGGCCGAGTTCACGGCGTGGGCGGAGCGCTGCGCCGCGGCGACCCGGCTGGCGAATCCGGCCGCCGTCGTGCGCTGGAACACGGACAAGCGCTACCTCGGCGAGCTCGCGGCGGCCGGGACACCCGTCGTCCCCACCCGCTACCTCGCCCCCGGCGACCCGGTCGACCTGCCCGGTGACCACGAGTACGTCGTCAAGCCGACCTCGGGCGCCGGCGCCCGCTACGCCGCCCGCTACACCCCCGACCGGCACGACACCGCCGTACGCCACCTGGCGCGCATGCACGAGGAGGGGCTGACGGCGATGGTGCAGCCGTACGCGCGCAGCATCGACACGGCGGGGGAGCGGGCCCTGCAGTTCTTCGGGGGCCGCCTGCTGCACGCCAGCCGCAAGCGGGCCGTGCTCGCGCCCGGGACCGCGTTCGACGCGGCCAAGGTCGCCCATCCGGGGCTGGAGCCCTGGACCCCGACGGCGGCCGAACTCGACGTGGCCGAGCGGGCGCTGGCCGCCGTACCGGGTGCGCCCGAGCTGCTGTACGCGCGCGTCGACCTGGTGGACGGCGACGACGGCCGGCCGCGGGTGATGGAACTGGAACTGGTGGAACCGAACCTCTTCCTGTTCCTGCACCCGCAGTCGGTGCCGCGGGTGGTGGAGGCGGTCCTCGCGGCGGCGGCCGCCGCCTCCGCATCCACCCCCTCCACTCCCTCCGCCGCCTCCGCAGGCCGGGGTTCCTCGGGGCCTGCCCCCGCACCGCCGTCCGCTGCGGCAGCCCCCAGGTGAACTCGGCGGCCACCTCCCGCCGCATCCCCTCCCGGTCCGGCGCCGTGAAGGCCGGGGACCGGCGGGCCGCGCAGCCGCCCGCCGGGCGACGTGCCTGCCCGTCGGCCGGGCCGCGCAGCCGTCCGCGTACCGGTGGTGGGCCGGCGCGGTGTTCGGTATCCCGTCCCCGGCCATTGCCCGGCACCTCGCTGTGTGACTAGCCTGTGTTCGTCATGCCGATCGTCTGTTGAGATTTCGAACGCAGGCCTGAGACGAACCAAGGGAGGGGGCCGGCCGTGGGACGACTGGTACCTGCCGTTACCCGGGCTCTCGACATCCTCGAGCTCTTCCTCGACGGGGACGGCACGCTCTCCGCCCCCGACATCGTGCGCCGGCTCCAGCTGCCGCGCACCACCGTGCACGAGCTGGTCACCACGCTCGCCGCCCGGTCGTACATCGTCACCGTCCCCGGACAGCCCGGACGCTACCGCCTCGGCGTGCGGCCGTACCAGCTCGGCAGCCGGTACGCCGAGCAGCTCGACCTGGCCGCCGAGGGCCAGCAGGTGGCCCGCACCGTCGCCGAGACCTGCGACGAGACGGTCCACGTGGCGATCCTGGAGGGCACGGACGTCATCTACATCGCGAAGGTCGACTCCACCCACGCCGTGCGCATGGTGTCGGCGGCGGGCCGGCGCCTGCCCGCGCACTGCACCTCCGTCGGCAAGATGCTGCTCGCCTCCCTCTCCGACACCGAGCTGGGCGCGCGGATCCCCGACGACGCCGACCTGGTCGCCATGACGCCCAACAGCATCACCGACCCCGGCGCCCTGCGGGAGGCCCTGGCGGGGATCCGGGAGCGGGGCGTCGCGGTCGAGAACCGGGAGTCGAACCCCGACGTCAGCTGCGTGGCGGCCCCGGTGCGCGACCGCACCGGCCGGGTCGTGGCCGCGCTGTCGATCTCCGTCCCCATGATCCGCTGGAGCGACGAGCGCCGCATCGAGCTGGAGCAGCTCGCGGCCAAGGGCGCGGCCGAACTGTCCGAGCAGCTCGGCTACCGGAGCGCGGCATGACGAACACGTTCGACGTCGCCGTCCGCGCGGAGGCCGCCCTCGGCGAGGGCCCGACCTGGGACCCGGCCGGCGGCCGCCTCCTGTGGCTCGACATCCTCGGCTCGCGCCTGCACGCCTACGACCCGTCGACGGGCCGCCGCACGGTGCGCGTCACCGACCAGCACGTGGGCGCGGCCAAGCCGCGCGCGGGCGGCGGCCTGGTCCTCAACCTCCGCGACGGCGTGGGCCTCCTGGACGAGGACGGCGGCTTCCGCTGGCTCCACCACGAGCCGGTCCCCGGCCGCCGCGCCAACGACGCGGCCGTCGCGCCGGACGGCTCGCTCTGGGCCGGCACGATGCGCTACGACGAGGCGCCGGGCGGGGGGTCCCTCTCCCGGATCACCGGGGACGGCTCGGTCTCCGTGGTCCTCGACGACGTCGCGGTGAGCAACGGGACGGGCTGGAGCCCCTGCGGCACGCTGATGTACTACATCGACTCCCCGACCCGCCGCGTCGACGTCTTCGACCACGCCGACGGCCGGGTGACGAACCGCCGCCCCTTCGCCGTGATCGAGGAGGGCGCCGGCTTCCCCGACGGGCTGACGGTCGACGCGGACGGATGCGTGTGGGTGGCCCTGTGGGACGGCGGAGCGGTGCGCCGCTACACCCCGGCGGGCGCGCTGGACCGGGTGATCCGCTTCCCGGCACCCCGCGTGACGGCCTGCGCGTTCGGCGGGCCCGGCCTGACCGACCTGTACGTCACGACGGCCCGCGTGGGCCTGACGTCGCCCCACCCCCTGTCGGGCTCGCTCCTGGTCGTCCCCGACGCGGGCAAGGGCCTGCCCCTGCCGGCGTTCGACGGCTGAGGGGCTGAGGGGCGGAGGGGCCGAGAGGCTGGGAGGCTGAGGGGGCGGTGCCGGGGTCGGACCCCGACCCGGCCCCTCAACCGGCCGTTCAGGGGGCACGACCGGCACGGCCGACACGACCAGCACGACTGGTACGGCCGACACGACTGGTACGGCCGACACGACCGCCGACGGGATCGGGCTTCGCCGGCCGGTCCGGGCCACGTCGGGCCGGGCCGGGCAGGGCCGTGTCGGTTCCGCCGGTCCGGGCCAGGCCGGGCCGGTCCGGTTCCGCCGGTCCAAGTCCGCCGTTCCGGGATGCCTCGAACGACGCCTCCTCGGGGTCTCCCGGCCGGGGCCCGGGGTCACCCCGCCCCGGTGCCGGCGGCCTCCAGGCCCCGCAGGATCCCCCGCTCCGCCTCGGTCAACGGCGGTCCCGCCGCCGCCCGCAGCGCCGGACCGCTCAGGGTCGCCAGCAGCGCCGCCGGGCGCAGCAGCCGTTGCGGCCCCGCCGTCAGGCTCGTGACGTCCCACAGCGCCGCCGCCGCGTCGTACGACCCCGTGGCCGTCCGCATCACCCGCCGGGTGAACCGGGTGACCACCCGGTCCGCGACGGTGGGGGTCCCGCCCCGCGTCCCGGGGAACCAGACGTCCTGGCTGACGGCCATCGTCCAGGCGGCCTCGACCGACGAGGCGGCCCCGCGCTGCACCCGCCGCGCGAGCCCCGCGGCGCCGGTCCCGCCGGCCTGCCGCAGTTCGCGGCCCAGCACCCGCGCGCCGAGCGCGGCGACGGACATGCCCTGCCCGTAGGCGGGGTTGAAGGTGGCCAGCGCGTCGCCGAGGACGACGAACCGCTCGGGCCACTGCCGCGCCTTCTCCAGGTACCGCCGGTGGTTGCTGGTGCTGCGGCTGACGTGGATACCGGTGAGCGGCTCGGCGCCCGAGATCAGCCGGCCCACGAGAGGGTGCGGCAGGTCGAGCGTGTACCGGAGGAACCCGTCGGGGTCGGACGGCGGTTCGCCGCCGCCCCGCGTCCCGGCGAGGCTGACCATCCACCGGTCGCCCTCGATGGGCAGCACCATGCCGCTGCGGCCGGGCACCCCCCGGTAGGGGTCGGCCTGGATGATGGTGAGCGGGAACCGCTCGGCGCCCTCGGGGGTGCGGTAGATCCGCGTGGCGTTGACCAGGCCCGCGTCGACCGTCTTCTCGCGGATGCCGGAGATCCCCAGCTCCGACAGCCAGGTGACGACCCGTGAGCCGCGTCCGCTCGCCTCGACCACGAAGTCGGCGTCGAGCACCTCGTCGCCGTCGGGAGCCGAGAACCGCACGCCGGTGACGCGCCGCGCGTCGCCGGTCAGGTCGAGCACCCGGCCCTTGCGGATCCGGGCCCCGGTGTGGGCCAGTACGGCGTCCCGGACCGCCCAGTCGAGCAGGGCCCGGCTGCACGTCATCATCCGCGGCCCCTCGTGGCGCCAGCGCCGGAACCAGCCCTCGGGCGTGAGGGCGACCATGCCGGAGCTGAGGGACACCTCGCGGGCCCCGGCGGCGAGCAGGTGCTTGCGCATGTCCACGCCCGGCACGAGGTCCTCCATGGCGGCGAGCCCGCCGGCCATGAGGAGGTGGGCGTGCCGGCCCTGTGGCAGGCCCTTGCGGTGTTCGGGTTCGTCGGGCAGGTCGTCCCGTTCCAGCACGGTCACCTCGTCCACGACGGTGGACAGGGCCGCCGCGGCCAGCATGCCGGCCAGACCGGCACCGATGACGACAGCTCTACTGGACATGGGGCTCCTCGTGCTCGGCCAGGAAGGCACACAGGGCGGACGGGGCGGACGGGTCCGACGCGGCGGGCACGGCGGGCGCGACCCGCACGACGGGCACAGCAGGCACAGCGGATACAGCGGATACAGCGGATACAGCGAGCACAGCAGGCACGGCGGGTGTCTCGGCTGGGGCAGGCCTCACGAGGGCGGGCATTCGGCCACCGCGGGACCGCCCGCACGGCCCGTGCGCCGCGAAGGGACCCGCCCACCAGGCCGTTCAGCCGTGCGGGCGCGCCACCGCACCCGGCATTCAGCCATGGAAGGCTTTCACCGTACCTTCACCCGCCGTGTCCGGCACCGGAGTTCGGGCCAGTTCCCGCGCCAGCTCCACCAGCCCGGCGGCGCCGGAGACCTCGGTGGCGTGCAGCCGGTGGGTGCTCGCCGTCGCGCACGGCGCCTCGCGCGCGGCGGCCCGCCGGGCGGCCTCGGCGAGCATGGCCGCCTCCGAGGCGATCCGCGCCTCGTGCGCGCCGCGCCCCTCGGCGAGGGCCGCGGCGAGCGCCCGCGCCCGGACCCGGTCGTCGAAGTAGGGGGCGAGGGCGAGGAGCGCGTCGTGGATGGCGACCTCCCGCCAGTGCAGCCGCTCCTCGGGCAGCCGCCACCAGGACACGGGCGGCTTGGGGGCCACCGACACGAACCCCACACGGGCCCACAGCGTCCGCAGCCGCCGGTGGTCCCGCAGTCCGCGTCCGTGGGCGACGGCCGCCGGCAGCAGCCGGGGCAGGACGTAGCCGGCGGAGCAGAGCAGGGCGCCGAGGGCGGCCATCGGCGGGGCCACGTCGGTGGACAGGAAGTCGAGGTCGTGGCCGGTCCAACGGGCGACGACAGCCGTGTACTTGGTCAGCTGGAAGCCGAGCAGGTCCAGCAGCGCGCCGACCAGGATCAGCAGCAGCCCGGTGCGCAGCAGGCCGGTGACCTCCCGGGCCCACTTCACGCACACCACGGCCATCGCGACGATGGCGGCGGTGTGTCCGAGCAGGTAGAGCACGATCATCTCGCGCATGTACGGCGTGTTCGCGTAGTGGGTGTCGAGGTCGGTGAGCCGCTCGACGGGCGCGTCGGCCAGCGCGAACAGCACGATCACGGCCACGATCAGCGGCCCGTACACGGCGATGCCGCCCAGTACCTGCCGCCGTACCCGCTCGGGCGGTCCGCCCCGCCAGTAGGCGAGCAGGATCAGCAGCGAGCAGCTGTACGCCGAGAGCATGCCGTACGTCAGCGGGGCGCCGAAGTTGGGGATGCCGGTGAGGTCGTTGACGGCGGCCAGGGTGACCGGCGCGGAGCAGACGAAGACGAGCGCGCCCAGGGTGATCGCGACGCAGGTGGAGACGGTGAGGGGGTTGCGCGCGGCCGAGCGGGGCCGGCGGAACAGCACGGCGGCGGAGAGCAGCAGGACGGCGCCGGCGAGGTAGACGACGAGGCTCACGCGGTCGGCCTCCCCTCGGCGCACACCGGCCGGCCGTTCGCCACGGCCCCCGCCACCACCCCCGTGACGACTTCCGGCACGGCTTCCGGCACGAACGCGGGCACGACCTCCGCCCCTTTCCCGGCCGAGGCCCCGGGCACGGCGTCCGGCACGGCGTCCGTCGCGGGCTCCGGGACACGATCGGCCGCGGTCCCGGCCTCAGGTGCGGCCCCGGCCCCGGCCCCGGGGGCGGTGGTGGCGCGGACGAGGGGGTCGCCGGCGAGGGCGTCGGCGATGCGCGCCAGCGCGGCCGGGTCCGGCGCCCGCTCCAGGAACCAGGCGGACTCCCCGGCGGAGCGGCTCTCACCGTCGTCCGGCCCGGCGTGTGCCTCCTGCCGCACGGCCGCCGCGATGACGGTCGCCCAGGCCGTCGCGGCGGCCCGCTCGGCGTCGCCGGTGCGGCGCAGGGCGGCCCGCAGCGTCGCGTCGTACAGCTCGCGGTCGACGTAGGCGTCCAGGTGGGTCAGCGCGTTGTGGATGCTGGTCCGGCGCCACACCAGCCGGGTGGCGGGCCGGGCCCAGCACGGCCGGGGCAGCCGCAGGGCGTGGCGGGTGAGGACGCCGTCCAGTTCGCGTTCCAGGGGCGCGAGGCGGGCGTAGGCGCGCCGGGTCCGCCGCAGTTCCGCCAGCCGGGGCCCGGCGAGCGGGACGAGGACGCCGACGACCGTCATGACCGCGCCGAGCCCGGCCGCGGCCGGGGAGGCGTCGGTGACCAGGGCGGACCAGTCGTGGCCGGTCCAGCGGGCGGTCACGGCGGTGAGCCTGGCCAGGCTGTACACGACCCCGCACAGCGAACCGAAGCCCAGCGTCACCAGGCCCGCCCGCAGCCAGCCCCGTACCTCGCGGGCCCAGCGCAGGGCGGACACGGTGGTGACGCCGACGGCGGCGAGGTGCCCGAGCAGGTAGAGCACGATCATCTCGCGGAGGAAGGGCGTGTTCGCGTAGTAGGTGTCCAGGTCGACGCGCCGCTCCACGGGCGCGTCGCCCAGGGCGAACATCGCGACGATGCCGAGGACGACCAGCGCGTACGCCAGGATCCAGCGCCGGGCCGTCCGGCGCACCCGCGGTCCGCCCCGCCAGTGCACGATCAGCACCTGGGAGGCGGCGCTGTACCCGGTGATCGCGGCGTACGTCAGCGGCGCGGCCAGGTTGGGGGTCGCGCCGAACCGGTTGACGGCGCCGACCGTGGGCGGGGCCCCGAGGAGGAAGCAGAGCCCGGCCAGGCCGAGCACCGCGCAGATGGACCGCAGATAGGGGTCGTGCCGGTGGCGCAGCAGGTCGGGGGCCCGCACCAGCAGCCCGAGCCAGAGGACGGCGGCGCTGACGTAATGGGGTAGGCCGTTCACCTTCGGGGTCCGTTCATCTGCGGGTTCTGCGGGCTCCGTTCACCTGCGGGTGCCACGGTAGTTGAGGGCCGCGCCGATGCGCCCGGCGATGTCCTGGGTGTCGTCGCCGCGGTCGGCGTACACGGAGTCGGCGGACGCCTCCAGCCAGGTGCGCAGCCGACGGCCCATCAGCATGCCGAAGCGGTCGGCCTCCTGCTCGTCGGAGAGGGTGAAGTCGCTGCGGGCGGCGGCGGCCGGAGGGGCACCGGGGACGGCGTCGGCGCGCCGCCGGTGCATGTGCCACACCTCGTGGCAGAAGATGACGATCTGGTGCCAGACGGCGGCCCGTTCGTCGATGACGACGTCGTCGTGGTCCTCGCCCTCCAGCCAGAGCCCGCTGGCGGTGTGGGGCGGGAACACGGCCCGGTGCACGACGATCTCGCGGCCCCGCCAGTGGGCGGCCGCCGCGACGACCGCGTCGAACAGGACCTCGGGTTCGGCCGGGACCGGCACCCGGATGGGGGCGATGAGGGTGTCGGCGAGGCGACGCATCTCCCTGTTCGTACGCACGGTTCTCCCCGTGGCTGCGCGGGCGTTCGGTCCGTGCAATATGCCAAGTCCCTCGCCGTTTCAGCTACCTTCACCCGCGCGGGCGGGAGAATTCGGCGCGAACTCGGCCGGGAGGAAGCGGCTGTAACGGATGAACGGGGTACGGCGCCCCGGAGCCGTTGGCCGAAAAGCTTCGCCGCCCGGCGCCCGCTCCCCGTGCCTCACCTGGGGCGGGGAGCCCCGCGCCCACCAGATCCGGCCTTTGTCGACGCGTGTGCGGGACCGGTGGACACCGCATGGAGAAGCCGCGTCCACCGCACGGCTCGGGCCCCGCCCGTGCCGGTCCCGCCCGTCCTGGTCCTGCCCATGGCGATCCTTCCGGTGCCGGTCCCACCCGCCCCGGTCCCGTCCGTTTCGGTCCCGTCCGCCCAGGTCCCCTCTGTCCCCGTCCAGCCCGTCCCGCCCGTGTCGGCGCCACCCGTGTCGGCTCCACCCGTGCGGGCCCTTCTCACCGGGCGCCGCCCGCCGGGGCGTCGGGGCGGGCCCCGCCGGCCGGGGTGCCAGCCCGGCCGGTGTCCCCCGCCCCCGCGGCGGCCCCCTCCGGCACGGCCGCCTTCTCCGGCACCTCGGCCTCCCGTACCGCCCGCTCCGGCACCTCGGCCTCCCGTACCGCCCGCTCCGGCACCGCCCGCACCGCGGCCTCCCGTACCGCCCGCACCGTGTCCGGCCGGCGCAGTGCGCGCGACACCGCGCCGATGTCCCGCAGCAGGTCGGTCGTGCCGGCCTCGTCGTCGGTGTCGCGCTCGTGTCCGCGGCTGCGGGCGTCCGCCGCGTCCAGCACGGTCACCGCGGCGGCCAGCGCCTTCGCCCGGTCCGGCGGGAAGCCGAGGGCGAGGGCGGCGTCGTGGGACCGTCGGCGCAGGTCCTCGTCGACGAACCGGGCCAGTGACAGCAGCCCGTCGCGGATGAACGTCTCCCGGCGGATCAGGCGCAGTTCGGGCGAGGAGCGCAGGACGCGGGGCACGCCGCCGCCGACGACCGTCTTCATCAGCGCGTACAGCGGCCGCAGTTCGCGCACGGCGTCCCTGACCTGCCGGCGGTCGTGCAGGTACTGGCCGGCGTGCGGAAGGATGAAGCCCACCGCGATCAGGATGGCGGACAGGCAGGCCAGCGGCGGCGCCACGGCCGTGCTCAGCCAGTCCAGGTTCCGCCCCGTCCAACGGCTCACCACGGCCGTCACCTTGGCCGCGTCGAAGACCAGCTGGAGCGCGTAGCCCACGCCGAGGAACTTCAGCCCCCAGCGCAGCAGGGCGTCGAGCCCGTCGGCGCGCACCCAGTTCCAGATCAGCGCGTTGGTGACCAGCGTGGCCGTGGTGTGCGCGAGCAGGTAGAGCACGATCAGTTCACGGGCGTACGGCGTGTTCGCGTAGTACGTGTCGAGGTCCCGCAGCCGTTCCTCGGGCATCTCGGCGAGGGCGAACAGCACCCACAGCGCGGCGATCACGGCGGCGTAGGTGCCCAGGACCCAGCGCATGGCGGAGCGGGTGCGGGCGGAGCGGTCGGACAGGCCGTTGCGCCAGGTGATGATCAGCAGCAGGCACGACCCGCAGAACGCGGTGAGCAGCGAGTACACCCAGGGCCCGGAGATGTTGGGCACGCCCGTGACCCGGTTGACCCAGGCGATCGTCGACGGCGCGACGAACACGAACACCGCGCAGGCGAGCAGCAGCAGGCCGCCGACCGCGCGCAGCAGCGGGTCGGTCCACAGCCGGATGATGCTGGGCAGTTTGATCGCCAGGGCGGCCGCGAGGATCCCGGCCGGGATCCACCAGAAGGAGGGGTAGAACTCGTTGACGAAGCCCGCCGGGGTCACGGCCAGCGGTTCGGCGAGCCGCGCCGCGGCGGGGGCCGGGGCGCTCAACGCCGGTCACCGCCTCCGCGTCCCCGGTAGCCCAGGGAGCGCTGCACGGGTTCCAGGGTGGCGGCGGTGCCGGCGCCGCCGTCCAGCAGGGGGCGCAGCGTGGCGGCGAGCCGGTGGCCGAAGTCGTCGGCCCGGGCCTCGTCCTGGGCGCGGGAGCCGTTGCGGGCGGCGACCGCGAGGGCCACGTCGCGCCAGGCGGGCCGTACGGCGAGGGCGCGGGCGGCCGCCGTGCCGGCGGTGCGGTGGTGGTCGTGTCCGGCGTGCAGGTGCCACAACTCGTGCCCGAGGATGACGAGTTGCTGTACCTCCTCGGCGCGTTCCTCCACGATGACGAGGTCGAAGTCCTCGAACTCGACCCACAGGCCGGTCACTTCGATCTCGTCGGGGAACCGCTCGAAGCGCAGCTCGACGGGGCGCCCGCCGCGCAGCGCCGCCATCTCCTCGCACAGCGCGCGGGCGATCTCGCGCACGCCGACCGGCGTCCGGGGCCGGGCCCGCAGCGCGGCGGCCAGTTCGCCGGCCAGCCGGCGCATGGCGGGGCCGGTTCTCGCGCGCCGCAGCGCCGAGGCGATCCGGGCAGCCGTCGTGCGCACGCCCGCGATGTCCATCCGCTCTCCCTTCCCACCGCCCCGCGGCAGCCGTTCCGAGGCTACGCGGCCGGACGTGTCCCCGTCACGGGGAACCGGGCGCCGATCGGGCGCGGGGCGGGGCGAAGCGGGCGTACGGCGGAAAGCGCTGTCGGTCCCGCGCCCCGAGGTCGCCGCGAGTCCTGTCGGAACCATTGACCCGGGGGCGCATCGAATTTACGGTCCCGTTCGAAGTGACGAGCGGGATCCGGCATACCGAACATCGGTGAGCCGGACACCACCGGACGGTGAGGCGGGACACGGGACGACCCGGAGCCGGCGCGCTCGCCTCCGGTGCGGGCCGGCCTCCCGGCCCTCCTCCCCCGCGTCACCCGGACGAGCCCGCCTGCGGAAGGAAAAGATGCGCACCGCCCGCTTCACCCTCGACCCCGCCTTCACCGTCGGCCGGGTCAGCCCCCGTCTCTTCGGCTCCTTCGTGGAGCACCTCGGCCGCTGCGTCTACACCGGCATCCACGAGCCCGGCCACCCCACCGCCGACGAGGCCGGCCTGCGGCAGGACGTCCTGGACCTCGTCCGCGAACTCGGCGTCACCACGATCCGCTACCCCGGCGGCAACTTCGTCTCCGGCTACAAGTGGGAGGACTCCGTCGGCCCGGTGGAGGACCGCCCCCGCCGCCTGGACCTGGCCTGGCACTCCACGGAGACCAACCGCTTCGGCCTCTCCGAGTACATCGCCTTCCTGCGGAAGGTCGGCCCGCAGGCCGAGCCGATGATGGCCGTCAACCTCGGTACCCGGGGCGTCGCCGAGGCCCTCGAACTCCAGGAGTACGCCAACCACCCCTCCGGCACGGCGCTCTCGGACCTGCGCGCCGCCCACGGCGACGAGGACCCCTTCGGCATCCGGCTGTGGTGCCTCGGCAACGAGATGGACGGCCCCTGGCAGACCGGCCACAAGACGGCCGAGGAGTACGGCCGGATCGCCGCCGAGACCGCCCGCGCCATGCGCCAGCAGGACCCCGGCGTCGAACTCGTCGCCTGCGGCAGCTCGGCGCAGTCGATGCCGACGTTCGCCGCGTGGGAGGCGACGGTCCTGGCGGAGACGTACGACCTGGTCGACCACGTCTCCCTGCACGCCTACTACGAGCCGCACGACGGCGACGTGGACTCCTTCCTCGCCTCCGCCGTCGACATGGAGTCCTTCATCGAGAACGTGGTGGCGACCTGCGACCACGTGGGCGCGCGGCTGAAGTCGAAGAAGAGGATCAACCTCTCCTTCGACGAGTGGAACGTCTGGTACATGTCCCGCTGGCAGGAGCAGGCGACGACGTTCGCGCAGGACGACTGGCCCGAGGCCCCCCGCCTCCTGGAGGACAACTACAGCGTCCTGGACGCCGTCGTCCTCGGCTCCCTCCTCGTCGCCCTGCTGCGGCACGCCGACCGCGTCACCGTCGCCTGCCTGGCCCAGCTGGTCAACGTCATCGCGCCGATCATGACCGAGCCGGGCGGCCCGGCCTGGCGCCAGACGACGTTCTTCCCGTTCGCGCAGGCGTCGCGCCACGGGCGGGGCGAGGTCCTCGACGTCCGGGTGGACTCGCCGACGTACGACACGCGGAAGTACGGCGAGGCGGACCTGCTGCACGCGACGGCCGTCCGCGCGGACGACGGCTCCGTGACGGTCTTCGCGGTCAACCGCGGCCGCACCGAGGCGCTCCCGCTGGAGGTGACCCTGAACGGCCTCGGGGTCTCCCGCCTCCTGGAGCACAGCGCGCTCGCCGACGCCGACCCGGACGCCCGCAACACGCTCGACGACCCCGAGCGGGTCGTCCCGCACGCGGTGGACGGCACGGCGGTCACGGACGGGACGCTGCGGGCGACGCTGGAGCCGCTGTCCTGGAACGTGATCCGGCTAGCCTAGGAATCGGCCGGCCCGCGGACGGTCTCCCCGGCCCGGCGGACGGGGAGACCGGTGGCCGCCGCCACTACCTGAGCTCGTCGGCGGTGTAGTAGCCGGCGAGGGCGGAGGCGTAGTTGCTCCTGTCGACGCTCGTCGGCTGGAGCAGGTAGGCGGGCACGGGCTTCACGCCGTTCTCGTAGCTCCGCCTGTTGTTGATCCTCGGCGTCCTGTCCTTGAGGATGTCGTCGGCCATGTTCGCGGCGACCGTGGCCAGTTGACGCAGGTCCTTGTAGACGGTCTGCGACTGCTCACCGGCGATGATCGAGCGCACCGAGGCGAGTTCGGCGTCCTGGCCGGTGACGACGGGGAAGGGCTTGTCGTCGGAGCCGTAGCCGTACGACTTGAGCGCGGACAGGACGCCCAGGGAGATGCCGTCGTACGGCGACAGGACCGCGTCGAGCGTCTCGCCGTCGTACGACCGGGACAGGATGCGCTTCATGCGCGACTCCGCGGTCGTCCCGTCCCAGCGCAGCGTGGTGATCTTCTCGAGCCTGGTCTCGCCGGACCGCACGACCAGCTTCCTGCTGTCCAGGTACGGCTGGAGGAGGTACATCGCCCCCTCGTAGAAGTACTTGGTGTTGTTGTCGTCGGGCGACCCGGCGAACAGTTCGATGGTGAACGGGCCCTCGCCGTCGTCCAGGCCGAGGCGGTCGATGATGTGGAGGGCCTGCTGGCGGCCGACCTGCTCGTTGTCGAAGGAGACGTAGTAGTCGACGTTCTTGCTGCCCAGGATGAGCCGGTCGTAGGAGATCACCGGGATGCCGGCGTCGGCGGCCTGCCGGAGCACGCCGGTCAGCGACTTGTTGTCGATGGCCGCGATGATCAGCGCGTCGACGCGCTGCTCGACCAGGTCGGCGATCTGCGTGACCTGGGCCTGCGGGTCGTCGTCCCCGTAGACCAGCTTGGTCCGGTACCCCTTGGCCTCGAGGTCCTTGACCATGCTCCTGCCGTCGGTGAGCCAGCGCTCGGAGGACTTGGTCGGCATGGCGATCCCGATCGTGCCGTCCCCGGAACCGGAGCCGGAGCCGGCCGCGCTCTCCGTGCCGCAGGCGGACAGGGCGAGGGCGAGGGAGGCGCCGGTGATGATGCCGAGGGCGGCTCTTCGAGTGCGCATGGTGATCGTTCCTTGTTCTTCTCGTCGTTGAGGGAGCCAGGTTCGCCGCGCCGTGCGGGGGATCCGGGCGCGCCGGACGGACCGGACCGCGGGGGAGGGCGGGGCGGGGGATCGGGCGGCATGCGGCGGTACGGCCGGGCATCCGGGTCTGGTCGACGCTCGCGATGCCCTCGCCGGTCTGCACCTGTGGGTACGCGCGACCGCCGCGCTACGGCATTCCGGTCACAGAGGTGCTGGTTCCGGTGGTGCTCAGGGTGCTGGCCTTCCACTGTTCGAAATTTCGACACATGGTCGGAATGTTTGCGTGACCCTAGGAGCGGGTGTGCCGAGTGTCAACGGTTTGAACAGGAACGGTCACGGAGAAGGAGGAGGCGCCGGGGCCTCGGGGTGCCGGTGTGAACGGGTCGGGGTGAATGGCCGGAGTTCGTCCTGGGCGCGTCCCGCGCGGCTCCCTACGATGCGAACGCCCGCCCCCTTCACAGCAACTCCATTGATTGTTCACGGAGTTGGTGTGGTGGGCGGGCTCAGCCACCCCCCCCGACACAGGGAGAGACCATGACAGGTGGGCTCCTTCTGAGCGGCGCCGTCGCCGCTCTCGTCACCTCCGCGCTTCCCGCGCACGCCCCGGCCTCGTCCTCCGGGTTCGTCGACCCGCCCCCGGACCGGATCGTCATCGACGTCGCCACGGTGAACGGCTCCGGCTGCCCGGCGGGCACCGCGGCCGTCGCCGTGTCCGAGGACAACACCGCCTTCACCGTGACCTACAGCGACTACCTCGCCCAGGCCGGCGGCACCTCCGACCCCACGGCGTTCCGCAAGAACTGCCAGCTCAACCTCGTCGTCCACGTCCCGCAGGGCTTCACCTACGCCATCGCCAGCGCGGACTACCGGGGCTACGCCCTGCTCCAGCCCGGCGCGAGCGCCGTGCAGCGGGCCTCGTACTACTTCCAGGGCTCGTCCGGCACGGTGTTCAAGAACCACACCTTCACCGGCGCCTACGACGACAACTGGCAGGCGACCGACTCGACGGACTGGGCGCAGCTCGTGTGGGCGCCCTGCGGGGTCCAGCGCAACTTCAACATCAACACCGAGCTGCGGGTCAGCGCGGGCACGTCGGCGCCGGGCAAGGTCAGCTTCATGACCATGGACTCGACCGACGGCGACATCAGCACGGTGTACCACATGGCCTGGAAGGAGTGCCCGGGCAAGTGAGCCGAACCGAGGGGGCCGCCCGTGCGGGTGCGGGCGGCCCCCTCGATCACCTGCCCGCGTGGGCGACGAACTCCGCCCAGGCGGCGGGGGAGAGGGCCAGCCGGGGGCCGTCCTTGTCCTTGGAGTCACGGACGTGGATGTGCTGGGGGAGGGTGGCGACCTCGACGCAGTCGCCGGAACCGCTGCTGCTGTAGCTGGACTTGCGCCAGTCCGGTGCGACCTCGACGCAATCGCCGTCGCCGCTGCTGCTGTGGCTGCTCTTGAACCAGGCCAGTTCGGACGTGCTCATAGGTCCCCTCGCATCCGATGCAACAGGCTCACGGAGTCCTCGATGCTCAAAGCCTGTGAACGCATCCTGGCATACCGCTGTTGCAGCACGCTGATCGCTTTCGGGTCGGATACGAGTTGTCCTGTCTCGGGAGCCTCCATGTAGGCGAACCACTTGTGCTTCGGTGTTTCCAGCAGCTGCATCGATCCGTGCAGTCCGGCGTGAGCCTTCCTCACCAGAGGCATGACCTGGATCTCGATGTTCCGAAGATCGCTCAAGTTCAGCAGGTGTTCGATGGCCCCGAAACTGACCTGCTTGCCGCCGGTCTGACGCAGCAGTACGTGTTCTTCGATGATGAAGCCGAAGGCGGTATTGGGCCGGTCTCGCAGCAGCTTCTGTCGTTCCGCTCGTGCCGCCCAACTGGCCTCGATCTGCTCGTCGTCCAGTGGCGGAAGTTCGTCGACGAACAACTGGCGTGCGTAGGAATCCGTTTGCAGTAGCCCTGGGATCATCCTGCACTCGTAGGTGTACAGAGTGATCGCCAGCTTCTCCATAGAAGCCCACCGCCGGAACCAAGCCGCCAGCCCAGGCTGCCGTACGAGGTGTTCCGCAGCGCGCCGTAACGCCCCCGTGTTCCCCAAGGCCCTCTCCGCCGCCTCGACGAAGTCGACGTCCGGCATGCGCCGGCCCAGCTCCACCGAGGCCACCGTGTGCTTGGAGAAGCCCACCAGCCCGCCGAACTCCTCCCGGCTCAGCCCATTGAACTCGCGCAGGGCCTGGACCACCGCGCCGAACGTCCGCAGACTGTCCGACGACTCCGGCTCGCCGCTCCCCGCACCCGCCGTCTGCCCGTCGACCACCATGGCCACCTCCCGCGCCCCATGGTCACGCGCCGTGACCAGTACTGTCCACCCGGTGACCGCGTACGCTCGCGCAGCGTACGCGGCTCTGACCTGGTGAACGACCCTCGGGACCCGTCACATTGGCGGCATGACAGTACGTCCCAACCCCCAACCCCTGGTTACCGTACGTGTGTTCGCGCAGCGGCTGAGTGCGACCCCGAGGGGCGCCCGCCTGGCCAGGCACCTCGCGCTGCACCAGCTGGAACGCTGGGGCGTCCCGCACGGCACGGACGTCTCCGACGCGGTCGCGGTGATCGTGGCGGAGCTCGCGGCGAACGCGGTGACGCACGGCCGCGTACCGGGAAGGGACTTCGAACTGCGGCTCCTGCTGATCCCGGGAAGCATCCGGGTCGAGGTCACCGACACCCGTACGGGTCCGCGCCCGCCCGGCCCCGGCGCCGTACGCCCGCCGTGCCCGCTCGACGAGGCGGGGCGCGGGCTGCTGCTCGTGGACGCGGTCGCCGCCCGCTGGGAGGTGCTGGACCGCGCGCCCGCGCCGGGCAAGACGGTCCGCGCGGAGGTGGACGTACCGGGCTGGCTCGGGATCGCGCGACGGGCCGGCTCCTGACCGGCGCCTGACCGATGTCCGGCCGGGGCCGGGAACCGGCCGGACCCGCGTGCCGTCAGCGGGGCTCGCGGATGCCGTCGATGATGCGGGTCCAGTTGTCGCCGCCGTGCCCGTCCTCGATCGCGCGCCGGTAGTGGGCCCGCACGGCCAGCGGGAGCGCGAGGTCGAGCCCGAGCGAGGTGCTGGTCTCGACGATGTGGTCGGAGGTGGCGCCCATCATGGTGACGGTGCTGAGGTCGCCGGGGTGCTCCCCGGCGTCCAGTGCGGCGCCGGGGTTCTTCTCGCCGGCCCGCAGCATGGCGCCGATCGAGTCGGTGAAGGAGAGCAGCTCCGGCAGGGCCTCCGCGGCCTTCATCCCCGCGGTGCCGAGCATCGCGGTGGCGTGCATCAGGCCGGACAGGGTGGTGAGGAACACCGCGAGCTGGGCCTGGTACATCATCTGGGCGAGGCCCGGGTCCTCGCCCAGGTACCTGGGCGCGCCGAGCCGGGCCAGCGCCGTCCGGTGCTCCTCCATCACCGCGGCGGGGCCGCTGTAGTAGACGTGGGCCGCCTCGGTGCCGACCATCGGCGCCGGGACCATGACGCCACCGGTGAGGAAGGCGGCGTCGTGGCCCGCGGCCCAGGCCGCCGCCTCGCGGGTGCGGTCGGGCGTGTCCGAGCTGAGGTTGACCAGGGTGCGGCCGGCGAGCGACGCGGTGGCGCCGTCGAGGACGTCGTACATCGCCCGGTAGTCGGTGAGGCTGAGGATCACGAGGCCGCTCGCTCCGACCGCCTCGCGGGGGGTCGCCGCGAGCGTCGCCCCGTCGGCGACGAGGCCGTCGGCCCGGGCGGCGGTGCGGTTCCAGACGGTGACGGGGTGGCCGGCGGCGAGGAGCGCGCGGGTCATGGCCTGGCCCATCGGGCCGAGCCCGATCACGGTGACAGGGGTGTCGTGGCTGGTGGTGGGGTGCTGTTGTCCGTTCACCCCTTCATGCTCGGACAGCGCCGCTAGGCTCGGAAGTACCCACTATTTTCTGCGGTACTTACCTTTCAGTAAGGGGGATCGGCGATGGCCAAGGCGCCGAGGCGGGGGCCCTACCTCTGCGGCATCGACGCCGCGCTCGACGTGGTGAGCGGCAAGTGGAAGGGGCTGATCCTCTGGGAACTCGACACCCACGGGGTGCGCCGCTTCGCCGAGCTGCGCCGGGGGCTGGCCGGGGTGAGCGAGAAGATGCTGACCCAGCACCTGCGGGAGATGGAGGAGGACGGCCTCGTGCACCGCGAGGTCTACGCCGAGGTCCCGCCCCGCGTGGAGTACTCCCTGACCGAGCACGGCCGCACCCTCAACGAGGCGATCGGCCCGCTCTACGCCTGGGGGAGGGACCGGATACACCGCGAGGGATTCGAGGTGGTGGCGGCACAGACCCCGCGATAGGGCCCGTCGGGGGGAGTCTCCGGCAGCCTCTCCGAGGCGCTCACCGCGGTCGCACGAGGCGCGGGCCTCCCACGCGTTTCGCCGCCGCCGCTGCCTGCCCGCCGCTACCTGCCCGCCGTCCCCGGCCTGACGGCGGACGCGGCGGCGACGGCCGCGGCCAGGGGATCGCGGGCCGGGCGGCCCAGGAGGTCGGTGAGGTCGGGCGCGGTGCCGTCCAGGAAGCCGTGCCGGACGCCCGTGGCGATCGAGACGAGCATCGGCGGCTGGAACGCCGACAGTCCCGGCGTCTCCTCGAGGAGCCTGCGCCGGTACTCACCCAGACCGATGGTGCGATGCGCGACGCCGAGTCCGCCGGCCACCTGCCCCGCCGTGACCGGGGTGCCGACGAGGTCGTGGACGCGCCCGGCGTGCCGTACGGGATCCGACGCCACCACGGCCGCGGCCTCGGCCAGGTCCTCCCGCACGACCGCGGCCAGGGCGCCGTCCCCGAAAGCGGACTCCACCGCGTGGCCGTCCCACCTCAGCAGGCCGCCGAAGAGTTCGGCGTACAGGCCGTTGCGCAGGATCGTCCACGCCAGCCCGCTCGCCCGCACCAGGCGCTCGGTCGCACGGTGGGCCAGGGCGAAACCGAGATGGTCGCCGGCCGTGGTCAGGCTCGTGTAGACGACGTGGCCGACGCCGTCCCGGACGGCGGCGTCGAGGACCGCCGCGTGCCGGGCGACGACCCGGTCGTCCTCGGCGTAGCCGGCCGAGACGAGCACCAGGGTCGACACGCCGACGAGATCGAGGCTCGCGCGGTCGTCGAAGTCGAGCCGCCGCATCCCCTCGCCCGGCGTGCGGCTGCCGCCCCTGGCGACGGCGCCCCGGGCGTGCAGCGCCGCGAGGGTTGCCGAGCCGAGGTTCCCGTTCGCTCCGGTCACCAAAATCATGATCGATCGCCGTCTTCCGTCGTGGTTCTCATCGGTAACTACGCTTGATCCTCGACCGCGCGCCCACCGCCGACAAGAAGGCATTCCGATGTCACTCACGCACACCGGGGTAACCGTCGTCCCCGCCGAACTCGACCCGTGCGGAAGGGAGGACCACCCCGACTGCGGCATCCGCGACGTCCTGGACCGCATCGGCGACAAGTGGTCGGTGCTCGTGATCGTCGAGCTGGCCGGCGGGCCACGCCGCTTCCGTGAACTCCAGCGGGCCGTCGACGGCATCTCCCAGCGCATGCTCACGCTCACCGTGCGCAGGCTCGAACGCGATGGCCTCGTGCTGCGCACCGTGTACCCGACCGTCCCCGCCCGGGTCGACTACCGCCTGACGGAGACGGGAGCCGGCCTGACCCACCTGGTCAAGGCACTCGCCGACTGGTCCCTCGCGCACCGCGCCGCCATCGCCGAGGCACGGCACGCGTACGACCGGACCCACCCCGACCACGACATCCGCTGACCCGGCCACCTGCCGCCACCCGCCGGACACCTGCCGCGCGGGCGCGCGGGCGCGTGGACGTACACGGTCGCGGCCGACCGAGCCGTTGCGCGTCCTTCCGGCGTGCGCGCACGAGCGGGGCCACACGGGGGGGGAGGGGGCACGTGGGCGGGAGCGCGGGAGCGGGTGCTCCGGCCGGCCGGAGCACCCGGAGGCGAAACCGGCCGGGCCCCCGCGTCAGCGTCGCCAGAACAGGTGGTGCGTCACGCCGCTCGGGCTGGGCACGACCTCCAGGTGGAACCGGTCGCGCAGCTCGTCGGGGGACTCCCACAGGCGCAGACCGGACCCGAGCTCCACCGGTGAGACCACCACGTGCAGGGTGTCGACGAGGTCGGCGTCGAGGAACTGCCGGACGGTGGTGACCCCGCCGCCGAGCCGGACGTCCTTGCCCCGGGCCGCCTCCCGCGCCCGTTCGAGGACCGTGGCCGGGTCGCCGCCGACGAAGTGGAACGTGGTGTCGGAGAGCGTGAACGACGGGCGCTCGTGGTGGGTCATGACGAACACCGGCGTGCGGAACGGGGGCTCCTCCCCCCACCAGCCGCGCCAGTCGTGGTCCTGCCAGGGCCCCCGCTGGGGTCCGAACTTGTTGCGGCCCATGATCTCGGCACCGATGTCGCGTGCGAAGTCCCGCGTGAAGTAGTCGTCCAGGCCCCGGCTGCCCCCGGGATCCGTGCGCATGGGCCAGCTCGCCGTGGCTCCGGCCCAGGAGAACAGCCTCCCGGGATCGACATGGCCGAACGGCCGCTCGAGCGTCTGGTGCTCACCGGCACCGATCCCGTCACTCGAGACGCAGAAGTTCATCACTCTCAGCAGGGGGGTCATGGGTTCCTCACCAGCTCCTGTCGTGCCGTCGTGCGGTGGGCCCCGCACATCATGACGTCGAACGGGAGGCGGCCGGATCGACACGCGCCGACGATTTTTTTCCGGGACCCGTCCGGAAGCCCACGAACCGCGGCCGGCGGCACGACTCGTCCGGATGTCCCCGGCCCGGATGTCTCCCCCCTTGCCCGCCGACCACGGCAGGGGGCAACGGGCGCCGGCCCCGTGCCCCGCCGGAAAACCCCGTGCCGGCGCGGTGTGGGTTTCCCTAGCGTGTGCGCATGAGCGAGGACACGTGGGCGGGAGTGCGGGAGCGGGTGCTCCGGTTGGCCGGACACCCGCAGGCGGACAAGGTGTTCGGGGCGCGGGGGCACGGCTTCCGCCTCGGCCCGGTCATGGACGAGGAGCGGCTCCGGTCGCTGGAGGCGGACCTGGGGGTCGGTCTGCCCGCGCAGTACCGCGGTTTCCTCCTCCGTGTCGGGGCAGGGGGAGCCGGCCCCCACTACGGCCTGATGACACCGGTCCCGAGCGACGACGGGTGGCAGTGGCGCGGCGTCGGTCTCGCCTACCGGGGGCAGCCGACCACCGCCGGGTTCGCCGGCCGGCCCTTCGTGGCCGAGGCGCTGCAGGGCGAGCTCGACGCGCTCGACGCACAGGAGCCCGAGCGGGACGCCTTCACGGACGACGACGCGTTCCGCAGCGCGCACGCGGCGTGGGACGCGCGCTACGAGGAGCTGTACGACGCCCAGGAGGCGGGCGCGGTGTTCCTCGCCGAGCAGGGCTGCGGCTACACGTCGCTGCTGGTCATGACGGGGCCGCACCGGGGCACCGTCTGGGAGGACCTGAGGCCGGCGGACCGGGGCATCGAGCCGACCGGGCACGACTTCACCCGGTGGTACCGGAGATGGCTGGAGCGCACCGAGCGGCAGCTCGGCATCACGCCGGCCGCACCGGCCCGCTGAGTGCCGCAGCGTCTGACGTCCCACATCTGAGCCGTAGGCCATTCATGTCATGGAGGGGGAGCGGTACCGCATCGGGAGCGAGCCCGAGGTGCGTCTCCCCCGGTCCGACCTGATCGGCGGCAGCCTCGCCGCCACCGGCCTGGCCGCCGGTACACCGACCCACCCTGAGAACCTCAGTGGGTGAATGAGCAGGCAGCAGGCCGGCAAGTGGGACGGTGTAAGTCTTCGGCGTGGTGTGCCACCTGGTAGCACCCGGTGCTACCGTGGTTGTCATGAGCGTTCAGCCCGAAATCACCCAACGGGATCTGCGTAACCGGTCCCGGGAGATCATGGACGCCATACAGGGCGGCCAGTCGTTCACCGTCACCCGTGACGGACATCCGATCGGTCAGCTCGTCCCCCTGCGGCGACGCCGCCGGTTCGTCTCCCGCCAGGAGTTCGCCGCGATGTCCAAGTCCGCCCCCGACATCGCCCTTCACACGTTCCGAGCCGATCAGGACGCCACGGCCGACACCCGCGTGGATGATCCCTATGACCGCTGACCGCTCGATCTACGAGCAGGGACTCCTCGATACCAACATCATGATCCTGCGCCGGTGGGTGGACCCTGGGCAACTGCCGGACGAGATGGCGATCACCGCCATCACGTTGGCCGAGTTGTCCGCCGGTCCGCACGAGGTCCGTCGCAACGACGAACAGAGCGGCTACGACGAGCACGCCGAGCGTGCCCGCAGGCTCGATGTTCTGCAACGTGCCGAGAACGAGTTCGACCCCATCCCCTTCGACGCCGAGGCGGCCCGCATCTACGGCCGTATCTGCGCCGCAGTGATCAGTGCCGGCCGCAAGCCGCGCCGACGGGTGGCCGACCTGATGATCGCTGCCATCGCCGTGGCCGAGGACCTTCCCCTCTTCACCACCAACCCCGACGACTTCAAAGGGCTGGACGACCTCCTCACCGTCGTACCGGTCACCCGTCCCAAGGTGCCCCACGAAGGCTGATGTCAGGGCACCGGGTCGGTGGGAGCACTTCGGACTTCGTGGTGCGAGCGTGACATGGACGTGATCACGCAGCAGGGGCGGGGCCAGCGCCTTCGTTCACGCACGTCGGAGGCTCGGGCGCGACGCAGTTCCACGGACTCATACCGCTGAAGCGGTGTTCCCCGCCGGTCACGCGCCCGCCGGTCACGCGCCCGCCGGTCACGCATCCGCGCGGGAACCGGGAACACCGCTCACCGCCCACGGAACGACGACCCGGGCGGGGCTCAGCGTGTCGCGGGGTTGCCCTGGTGGGTGAAGGCGGCCCACAGGTGGAGCTCGTGCAGGTCGGCGCGGGCCGCCACGCGGTCCAGCGGGTCGCCCAGGCCGGGCGGGGGCCGGCGGTCCGGGTCGAGCATCCACAGCTGGGCGGCGCGCAGCGCCTCGGCGGGAGCGAGGTCCTGGCCGGTGAGGAAGTGGTGGAAGACGGCCATCATCAGCGCGGTCGCGCGGTCGCTGACGGCCCAGCGGGAGCCGACCACGTCGGCCGCGCCCCGGGTGACCAGGGCGGTGGAGAGGGTCAGCGCCTCGTCGTGGTCGCCCGTGCTCAGGTCGGTCTCGCAGGCGCTGAGCACGACCAGCGGGCCGTCCGGGCCGTCCGGGCCGGGCCCCGCGTCCGCGGCGTGGTCCAGGATCCGGGCGACGGTCAGCTCGCCGTCGGCCAGCGACAGCGCCGACCGCGTGGGACTCGGACCGGCCACACCGTGGCAGGACACGTGCACGACCGCCGCCGGCCGGTCGCCGCCCGGCAGCACGGCCAGCAGGTCCTCGCAGCTCCCCGGCGCGTCCGGCGCGCCCTCGGCCTCCACGAGCACGCCGTAGCGCCGGGCGTCCGGGTAGCAGGCCGAACGCAGCGCCTCCGTCTCGAACTCGGCCCACACCAGACTGAGCCGCGGGTCGGTGACCAGCACCTGGCCCCGGGCGGCGGGAAGCCGGTCGCGGGCGGCGGCCCGCAGGAACTGCGCACCGGACGGGGCGTAGCTGAACACCGCGTCCTGGCAGGCGTAGCGGTGACCCCCCAGCGGGATGTGCTTGCGCGCCGCGTGCCAGGGAACGACCCCGAGGGGGCCGCAGGGGACCAGCACGATCCGCGGCGGCCGGCCGAAGGGCGGCAGGGAGTCGAGGACCGGCCCCACGGCGGCGGGCCAGGCCCAGTCGCACAACTCGCCCAGCGCCGCCTGCCATTCCGTCTCGGCGGCCCTACGCGACGCGTGCGACGCGTCGGGGTCGGCCGCCGTGCGGGAACGGCCGGCGGCGGCGGCGAGGTAACGCTCCAGCGGGTGGCTGCCGGGGGAGAGCAGCAGCGGCAGGGCGAGCACGGTGGGCTCGGAGTCGCCGGGGCGCAGGACCAGCGCGCATCCCGGGACGTGGGGGCGGAAGCCCTCGCCGGGGACCAGGTAGACCAGCGCGTCGGTACCCGAGGCGGCCAGCCCGGCGGTCAGCGCGGTGACGTCCGGAGTGCCGAGCAACTCCCGGGCGCCGGTACCGTTCCCCGCCCCCAGGGCGGCGAGCGCCCTGCGCCGCAGGCTGCTCGGCAGTTCAGCGCCCGGAGCCGGAGGCGGGACCGGGGCCGGTGCCGGGGCCGTCACCCCGGCCGCTCCCCCCGGCCGGAGCGGATCCCCCTCGGCCGGACGCCCTGCGCCCGCGTCCCCCTCAGCCGGAGGCCCCTCGCGCACGTCCCCTTCGCCCGCGTCCCCCTCGGCCCGGTTCCGCTCGCGCGGACCCCACCGGAGGGGATGCGACGGTGCCTGCGCCCGCCACCGCTCGGCCAGGTCGGCGTGCCCCCGGTCCGCCAGCAGCCGGGGCACGCCGTGTGCCGCCGCGGCCGTCTGGAGCACCAGCGCCCGGCCCAGTTCCAGCGCCTCCACGGCCTCGGCGGGGCGGCGGTCCTCGGCGTACCGCAGGGCCAGCCACACCACATGGCCGGTCGCGCCCCGGACCACCGACAGGGCGTGCTCGGCGCCGAGTTGGAGGAGGACGTCGGCGGCCATGAGCTCCAGTGCCTCACGGCGGGTGTCCAGGCTCGCCTTCCGGTCCTCACGCGGGCCACCGGTCACCGCGCTCGTCCAGTGGGCCGTGGACAGCTCCGTCAGGACCACGAAGTGCAACGACCGGGCGTGGCCTTCGGCGGCCAGGGCGCGCACCCGGCTCAGCTCGGCGATGCACGGGTCGAGCAGGCCGAGGTCGCTGCGGTGGGTGGTCGCGCGGAGCATGGCCCGGCCGAGGGCGAGCCGTAGCTGGGCTTCGTTCCAGGGCGACGTCCGCGATTCCCCGATCACCCGGTGGACCTCCGCGGTGGCGCGGTCGACGACTTCCCGGCGGGGGTCGACCAGGGCCAGCTCGGTCATCATCTGCGCCCGCGTGACGGGGAAGTGCGCCGCGAACAGCGGCGGAACCGTGGCCGGGTCGATCTCCACCGCCTCCCCCAGGTGGCGGACGGCGGCCCGGAGGTCGGCCCGGTCCCCGGTGCGGTGGGCGCGCTCGCCGTAGGCCATGCCCAGGGTGCCGGTGATGACGAAGCGTGCGGCCGCGTCGGGCGCGGGGGACCGGTAGCGGTCGCTCAGCGTCCGGATCAGATCCTCCGTCACGCGGGCCAGCGCGACCCCGTCCCGGCTGCGGCGGGCCAGCTGGAAACCGGCGAAGAGCCTGAACAGCGCCTGGACCTCGTCGTGTTCGTCGGCGCCGGACAGCCCCTGGGCCATCGACAGGGCGGTGGCGTCGTCCTGGAGGCTGCCGCCGAGCGTGGCGGCGGTGGCCACGCGATGGGCCAGCAGGGCGGTCAGGTACTGGCGGGCGGACGTCTCCCCGTCCGCCGGCAGGGCATCGATCCACTCCCGGAGCCATGCCGCGCTCCGCTCCACGCGCGCGATCTCGCCGTTCGACGTCCACAGGTTGTCGATCGAGGTCAGCAGGATCAGTTCCAGGCTGCCCTTCCGCCGCCAGGCCGAACGCGCCGCGGGGTCGGGGTCCGGCCGCATCGCGGCCGCGTCCACCTCGGCGAAGTCCAGCGCTTCGGGCATCCGGAGGTTCCCCGCCACCAGCAGGGCGGCGTGGAACTTGGCGACGCGGATCCGCTCGGGTGCGTCCACGGGCAGGGCGAGCAGCACCTCCCCGACCGCCCGCGCGGTGCCGCGGACGTGCTCGGTGAGCGACCGGGGGTCCCGCCCGCCGGATCTGAGCGCGACCAGCAGCTCGCGCAACGGCGCGAACTCCGGCCGGCCCAGGCCCACCTCCGCCAGCTCCCGGTCGGCGTCCGCCGGGGAGACCGGGGGGTCGTTCACGGTGACGCACAGCCACTCCAACAGGCGTGCGAAACCCGCCGCGTCCCGGCGCGCCCGCTCCGCGAGCCTCCCCGCCCAGTCCGCCACCCTCCGGACGGCGTCGGCCGGCGCCTCCTCCCCGGCCTCCCCACCGGGTGCCGTACCGGTCGGCTCCGCCGCCTCCTCCCCGGCCTCCCGTCCGGGTGCCGTGCCGGCCGGCTCCACCGCCTCCTCCCCGGCCTCCCCACCGGGTGCCGTACGGGCCGGCTCCACCGCCTCCTCCCCGTCGCCGCTCGCCGGGGACGAGGACGGCGGGCTCCCGCCGGGCGGGCCGGGGAGCGAGGACAGCATCGTCGCGACGTGCTCCATGACGGTCATCACCGGCTCCCGCGCCGTCAGGTCCCCGACGACGACGCGTGCCAGCACGTCCATGGCCTCGGTCAGCCGCTCCCGCAGGGATTCGGCCAGGGCGGGCGGAGCCGAGCCGTCGCGCACCTCCGGAGGGATGCCCGGCGGAACGAGCAGCAGGGCCAGGTGGCTCCGCGCCGCCATGGCGAGCCGGTCGTCCAGCGGTCCGGCGCGGTCGGCCCACCGCAGATGGCTCAGGGCGGCAGCCCGCTCCCGCGGATCGGCGTCCGGCAGCCCCTGGAGCCGCGCCTGCATCAGCAGTCCGAGCCAGGTCACGACGGCCGGCCGGGCCGGGTCCCCCTCCGGTAACAGCCTCTCGAGGACGGCCAGGTGTTCGATCACGAACCGCAACGCGGCCGACCGCGGATCCTCTCGCGCCCGGGGCCACAGCTCGTGCGCCTGGCGAACGGCGACGGCGGCCCAGGCCCGGAGCCCCGCGACGTCTCCCTCGCCGTCTCCTTCGCCGTCTCCTTCGCCGTGCTCCCGCTGCTGCTCCTCGTCGGCCATGCATCCCCCGGTGACCGGTGATCCCGGCGTGCCCCCGGTGACGCTCCGCGGTCGGACCGGCCTGCTCGGTGATCGGGGATCAGGTTAGTGCCCCGGCGGCCGGGGCGGTGCCGGAAGACGGACACCCGCCGCAGGGGAAGCGTTCTCGAAAGTTCCGCGACGCTGCGGGCCGGCCGTCCTCGTGGACACCTCGGCTCGCGCGTAGGGCCGCGTCGGCTCGTGCGCGAGGGCACCCCGGCTCGCGCGCGGGACCACCCCGGCTCGTGCACGGGGCTGCGTCGGTAGGGCGTCCGACCGCCCGCCGGCCGGGCACCACCGTGCCCGCGGTGGCGGCCGGCCCGACCGCCGCTCCTCGTCCCACCGAGTCGGCTGGTGGGTGGGCACGGGCCGGGGAAGGGGGGCCGGGAGCCCCGGGAGCGGCCGGGGTCAGCCGACCTGGCCCATTCCCGCCGGGTTGGGCCAGCTCTGGGCGTTCGGCCAGCCGGTGGCCGCCGCGGGCGACAGCCCGTTCGTGCCCCGCACCTGCGCGGCCGTCAGGCCACCGCGGGCCGGCACCCCCGGCGGGGTCGGCCCGCCGGGGCCGCCCATCGGCCCGGCGGCCGGAGCGGCCGGGGTGACCATCGCCGGTGCCAGCTGAGGCTCCGCCGCCGCCGGAACGGTCGGCACGGGCACGGGTGCGGGCACCTGCATCGGCGGCGGCACCGGAGCCATGGCGGCCGCCGCGGGCATGGGCGCGGGCGCCGGCGCCGGAACCGACTGCGGGAACACCTGCGCCGCTGCCGGCACCGGCGCAGGCAGCGGCGTCGGCAGCGGTGCGGGTGCCGGAACCTGCGCGGCGGGCACGGCCACGGGCGGGGGCACGGCCGCGGGCGGGGGCATCGGGGCCCCGCCCCCCGACGACTGTGCCTGCGCCTGCGCCGCGAGCCCCTGCAGGCCCGCCCCGTTCGTCGCTCCCACCAGCCGGTCCACCGCCGCCGTACCGGAGCTGTAGCCGAACCCGTCGACCGGCTCCGGTACGGCGGCTCCCCTCCTGGTCCCGTAGAGCACCTGTTCCAGGCCGGACACCAGGCGGCGCACGTCCACCTGGGGGCGCACCACGAGCCGCAGGAAGCGGCTGGAGGACCCGATCTTGTTGCCGCACTCGCGCACCAGGATCCGGTGCTCGGTGAGCATCCGGTCGCGCACGACCGTCCCCTCGGCGCCCACGGGGAGGCGGACGAAGAGGAAGTTCCCCTGGGAGGGGTACACGGTCAGACCGGGCAGCGCGGAGAGCTGGCCGGCCATGTCGAGGCGGTCGCGGCGTACCTGCAGCAGGCTCTGGGCGTACTCGGGGCCGTGCTCCTTCAGCATGAACACCACGTGTTCGGCGAAGGAGTTGAGGTTCCACTTGGGCAGCATGGAGCGCACGCGCCCGGCCAGGGCCGGGTTGGCGACGAGGTAGCCGAAGCGGATGCCGTGCAGGCCGAAGTTCTTGCCGAGGCTGCGCAGGACGACGACGTTCGGGCGGAGCATCGCCTCCTGGACCACCGAGGGTTCGCTCTCCGCGTCGGCGAACTCCAGGAACGACTCGTCGATGATCACCAGGTCCAGGTCGGCCATCGCGTCCATGAACTGCACGACGGCGTGCTTGTGCAGGAACCCGCCGTCGGGGTTGTTGGGGTTGCAGACGACGGCGACGCGGGTGCCGCGCGCGCGGATGAACTCGGCGTACTGCGCGAGGTCCAGGGCGAAACCGCTGGACTCCTGGAGCGGGAACATGTCGACCCGCTTGCCGGTCTCCATGGGCTGGTCGGTCCAGCGGCCGAAGGTGGGGACGGGGACGGCGAGGGACTCGCGCACCAGCAGGTGGTCGATCCAGGTGATCAGCTCGGTGGAGCCGTTGCCCATCGCGACGGCCTGCGGGGGGAGTTGGAGCAGGCTGCACAGCTCGGCGGTGATCGTGTCGGCGCTGCTCGGGTAGTACGTGATGATGTCCCGCAGCCGGGCCGCCATGTCGTCGAACATCTGCGGCGTGGGGAAGTACGGGTTGCAGGGGATGCAGAAGTCCACCGGGCCGCCCCCGTCGCCGCCCTCCCGCGTCAGCGCCGCCATCGACGGGCTGTGCGCGGCGGTGCTGCGGAACAACGAGGTGACGTTGTCGGCCATGGAACCTCCGTATGGGGCGGACCCGGCGGGGAGGACCGGGTCCGTCGTCATGTGGGTGGCCCGCGCGGGGGAGCGCGGGCCACCTCTTCATACGGATGCCGCGGCGGCGCCGTTCAACCGTCGGCAGGTCGGTGGGACAGCGTGTCCCACCGGTGTAGGTGTGGCCGCCGGCCGGGGGCGGCCCGCCCCCGGCCGGCGGGTCAGCGGCCGAACGAGTGGACCGTCGTCGTGCGGTACGTCTGTCCCGGCCGCAGCACCGTCGAGGGGAACGACGGCTTGTTCGGCGAGTCCGGGAAGTGCTGCGTCTCCAGGCAGAGCGCGTCGCCCTGGCGGTAGACGGTGCCGCCGCTGCCGACGAGCGTGCCGTCGAGGAAGTTGCCCGAGTAGAACTGCAGGCCCGGCTCGGTGGTGGAGATCGTCATCGTGCGGCCCGAGGACGGGTCGCGCAGGGTGGCCACCGGCACCGGAGCCGCCGTGATCCCCTTGTCGAGGACCCAGTTGTGGTCGAAGCCCTGGCCGTACAGGAGCTGCTGGTGGGCGACGCGGATGTCCTCGCCCACGGTCTTGGTGCGGCGGAAGTCGAAGGGGGTGCCGGCCACCCTCGCCAGCTCGCCGGTGGGGATCAGCCCCGAGTCGACGGGTGTGTAGCGGGAACCGGCGATCTTCAGCTGGTGGCCGTGGATCGAGCCGCTGTCCTCGCCGGCGAGGTTCCAGTAGACGTGGCTGGTCAGGTTGACGACGGTGGCCCTGTCGGTGGTGGCCTCGTAGTCGATGCGCCAGTCGCCGTGCCGGGTCAGGGTGTAGGTGACCTTCACCCGGAGCGTGCCGGGGTAGCCCATCTCCCCGTCGACGCTCGTGTAGTACAGGCGCAGGCCGACGTCGGAGCCCTTGGTGAACGGCTCGACGTCCCACACCCGCTTGTCGAAGCCCCGGGAACCGCCGTGCAGGGTGTTCTCGCCGTCGTTGACGTCGATCTGGTGGGCCGTGCCGTCCAGCGTGAACCGGCCCTTGCCGATCCGGTTGCCGAAGCGGCCGATCAGCGCGCCGAAGTACGGCGACTTCGCGACGTAGTCCGCGAGGTCGTCGAAGCCGAGCGAGACGTTCTCGTACCGGCCGTGCCGGTCGGGGATCTCCAGCGACTGGACGATGCCGCCGTAGGAGAGGACCTTCAGGCGCGTGCCGCCGTTGGACAGGGACCAGCTGTGCACCTCGGTGCCGTCGGCGAGCGTGCCGAACGGCTTCCTCACCGGTGTTCTGCCGCCGGTGGGGTGAGCGGTGCCACCGGTGGCGTGTGCCGTTCCGCCGAGCGTGGTCGCGGCGATGCCCGCGGCCGCGGCTCCCGCGATGACCGTGCGTCGGTTCAGTTCCATGTGCGGCTCCCTCGATAAGGGCCGGGCCCCGCCGGCTGGTCCGACGGGGCCCGAACTGACTTACGAACCGGACTTGCGCTTGTTCCACACGTCGAACCCGACCGCGGCCAGCAGGGCGAGGCCCTTGATGACCTGTTGCCAGTCGGTGCCGACGCTCAGGAGGTTCATGCCGTTGTTCAGCACGCCGAGGACGAGACCGCCGATGATCGCGCCGAGGACGGTTCCGACACCGCCGCTCATGGACGCGCCACCGATGAACGCCGAGGCGATGGCCTCGAGTTCGTAGTTCAGGCCCGCCTTCGGAGAGGCCGCGTTGAGGCGGGCGGCGACCACCAGACCCGCCAGGGCCGCGAGCACGCCCATGTTCAGGAAGACGTAGAAGGTGACCTTCTTGTCCTTGACGCCGGACAGCTTCGCGGCCGGCAGGTTGCCGCCGATCGCGTAGATGTGCCGTCCGAAGATCGAGTTGCGCATCACGTAGCCGTAGCCGACCACCAGCACGCCCAGGATGATCAGCACGATCGGCGCGCCCTTGTAGCTGGCGAGCAGCAGGGTCACGACGAGCAGGGCGGAGACGATCGCGACGAGCTTCAGCAGGAAGATGTTGCGCGGCAGGATCTCCAGCGAGAACTCCTGCTGGCGCTTGCGGTCCCGGATCTCCTGGAGGACCACGAACGCGATCAGGACGATGCCCAGCAGCAGCGTGAGGTTGTGGTAGTTGGTCTCGGGGCCGGTCTCCGGCAGGAAGCCGTTGCCGATCTTCTGCAGGCCGCCGGGGAAGGGGCCGAGGGTCTGCCCCTCCAGCAGGATCTCCGTGACACCGCGGAAGGTCAGCATCCCGGCGAGGGTGACGATGAACGACGGTATGCCGAGGTAGGCGATGAAGAAGCCCTGGACCGAGCCCGCCACGGCGCCCACGATCAGGCACAGCACCACGGCGACGGGCCAGGAGACGTCGTGCTGCACCGTCAGCACGGCCGCGAAGGCGCCGACGAACGCGGTCAGCGAGCCGACCGACAGGTCGATGTGGCCCGCGATGATGACCAGCATCATGCCGATCGCGAGGATCAGGATGTAGCTGTTCTGCAGCACCAGGTTGGAGACGTTGCGCGGCAGCAGCAGGTCGCCGTCGGTCCACACCGCGAACAGCGCCACGATCAGGCCGAGGGCGATCAGCATGCCGTACTGCCGCATGTTGCGGCGCATGCCGTCCAGCACCAGCTGGAGCAGGCCCCCGCCCGCCGCGCCCCCGCTCTTGCCGGGCGGCGCGGGGGCCGGGCTCTTGGCGGTCACATCCGTGCTCATCGGGTTACCTCTTTGTCCTTCGTCATCTGACGCATCAGCGATTCCTGCGTGGCCTCGGCCCGCGGGAACTCACCCGTCAGCCGCCCCGCGGCCATCGTGTAGATGCGGTCGCACATGCCGAGCAGCTCCGGCAGCTCGGAGGAGATGAAGACGACCGCCTTGCCCTCGGCGGCCAGCTTGTCGATGACCGTGTAGATCTCGTACTTGGCGCCCACGTCGATGCCGCGCGTGGGCTCGTCCAGGATCAGCACGTCGGGACCCGCGAAGATCCACTTGCTGAGGACGACCTTCTGCTGGTTGCCGCCCGACAGCTTGCCCACCGGCTCGAAGACGGTCGGCGCCTTGATGTTCATGGACGTGCGGTACCGCTCGGCGACCTGCCGCTCCTCGTGCTCGTCGACCACACCGCGCTTGGCGACCTTGCCCAGCGCGCTGAGCGAGATGTTGCGGTTGATGGTGTCGATGAGGTTGAGGCCGTAGTGCTTGCGGTCCTCGGTGACGTACGCGATCCCGTGCCCGACCGCCTCCGGGACGGTCTTGGTGCGGATCTCCGCGCCGTCCTTGAGGACCGTGCCGGCAGCGTGCCGGCCGTACGTCCGCCCGAAGACGCTCATCGCGAGCTCGGTGCGGCCGGCGCCCATCAGGCCCGCGATGCCGACGATCTCCCCGCGCCGCACGTGGATCGACACGTCGTCGACCACCTTGCGCTGCTGGTCGATCGGGTGGTGCACGGTCCAGTTGCGGATCTCCAGGGCCGGGGCCGCGCCCTGCTCGGCCTCGTGCGGGGTCCGCTCGGGGAAGCGGTGGTCCAGGTCGCGGCCCACCATGCCGGAGATGATCCGGTCCTCGGTGGTGTCCGCGGCCTTCACGTCGAGGGTCTCGATGGACCGCCCGTCGCGGATGATCGTCACCGAGTCGGCGACCTTGCGGATCTCGTTCAGCTTGTGGGAGATGATGATCGAGGTGATGCCCTGCTTCTTCAGCTCCAGGATCAGGTCGAGGAGTTTGCCGCTGTCCTCGTCGTTGAGGGCCGCGGTCGGCTCGTCGAGGATGAGCAGCTTCACCTCCTTCGACAGCGCCTTCGCGATCTCCACCAGCTGCTGCTTGCCCACGCCGATGTCGGCGACGCGGGTCTCGGGGTGATCGCTCAGACCGACCCGGCGCAGCAGCTCGGAGGCGTGCCGCAGGGTCCGGTTCCAGTCGATCAGCCCGCGCCTGGCGTGCTCGTTGCCGAGGAAGATGTTCTCCGCCAGCGACAGGAACGGCACCAGCGCCAGCTCCTGGTGGATGATCACGATGCCGTGCTGCTCGCTCGCCCTGATGTCCTTGAAGTGGCAGACCTCTCCCTCGAAGAGGATCTCCCCCTCGTAACTCCCGTGCGGATGGACGCCGGAGAGCACCTTCATCAAGGTGGACTTGCCGGCGCCGTTCTCCCCGCAGATGGCGTGGACCTCGCCCTGCCGGACGGTCAGTGAGACGTCCGACAGCGCCTTGACGCCGGGAAAGGTCTTGACGATCGAGCGCATTTCCAGGACGGGTCCCGCCATGGTCGTGCCTTCCAATCCTTAGGGGGCGGGGGCTACTTGAGCTGGTCGGCCGTGTAGTAGCCGCCGTCGACCAGGACCTTCTGGTAGTTGGTCTTGTCCACGCTGACCGGCTCCAGCAGGTAGGCCGGGACGACCTTGGCGCCGTTGTTGTAGGTCTTGGTGTCGTTGACCTCGGGCTCCTTGTCGTTCAGGACCGCGTCGACCATGTTGGAGGCGACCTTGGCCAGCTCGCGCAGGTCCTTGTAGACGGTCTGCGTCTGGTCGCCGGCGATGATCGACTTCACCGAGGCCAGCTCGGCGTCCTGGCCGGTGAGGACCGGCAGCGGCTTGTTCGCGGAGCCGTAGTTGTCGGACTTCAGCGCCGACAGGATGCCGATGGAGATGCCGTCGTACGGCGACAGGACCGCGTCGACCTTCTCGCTCTTGTACGACTTGGTCAGGATGTCGTCCATGCGGCGCTGGGCGGTGGCGCCGTCCCAGCGCAGGGTGGTCACCTGGGTGAGCTGGGTCTGGCCCGACCGCACCACGAGCTTCTTGCTGTCGATGTACGGCTGGAGCACGCTCATCGCGCCGCTGAAGAAGTACTTGGTGTTGTTGTCGTCGTTGGAGCCGGCGAACAGCTCGATGTTGAAGGGGCCCTTGCCGCTCTTCAGGCCGAGCTTCTCCACGATGTAGTTCGCCTGGAGCTCGCCGACCTTGGAGTTGTCGAAGGAGGCGTAGTAGCTGACGTTCTCGCTGCCGAGGATCAGGCGGTCGTAGGAGATGACCGGGATGTCCGCGTCCTTGGCCTGCTGGAGAACGTTGTCGAGCGACTTGTTGTCGATCGCCGCGACGATCAGCGCCTTGACGCCCTGCGCGATCAGGTTCTCGATCTGCGAGACCTGCTGGTCGGGCTTGTCCTCGCCGTAGACCAGCTTGGTCTTGTAGCCCTTGGCCTGGAGGTCCTTCTCGACGTTCTTGCCGTCGGAGATCCAGCGCTCGGAGGACTTGGTCGGCATCGCGATGCCGATCGTGCCGCCCTTGCTGTCGGCCTTGTTCTCCTCGCTGCCGCCCTCGCCGCTCTGGCCGCAGGCGGACAGGGTCAGGGCGAGGGAGGCGGCGCCGGCGACGGCGGCGAGTGCGGCTCTGCGGTTACCCATGATCATCATCCTTGATGTGTGTGCAGGGTTCGTTCGGTCTCGCGGTGCGCAGGCGCTCCCGGCGGATTCCCCGAGGACCGAGGAGAGGTGTGTGGGATTCTGCGCGCCTGTGTCGTCTTCTGTGAAGCGGGGTTTCCGTAACGTTATGACTGGATGTCGAACCTGTTGAGTTCGCCGGGCAGCCGGGAGCCGAGCGGGGCCATGTGACCGTCCGCCCCGTGCCGCGCCAGCAGGTCGAGGGCCAGCCGGCCGCGCCGCACCCGCTCGCGGGCCGTGGACAGCGTCACCTCGCGCAGGTGGTGGCCGTACGGATAGATCGCGGGGGCCTTGGAGAGGCCGAACTTCAGGTACAGCGGTGCGCCGCGCCGGATCAGCTCGGCGACCTCGTACATCCGGACGTACCCGCCGAGATCGTCGGGGGCCTCGATGTACATGTCCATGGGAGCGCCCGAAACCCTCCGGATCTGCGTGAGGTGATCGAGCGTCAGGTCGCTGGGCACGTTGACCGAGTCGGCGCCCAGCCGCTCGTAGACCGCGTAGGCGGCCGGGTTGACGGGGCCGATCAGCGCCGAGACCTTGAGCGTGGTGTCGGCCGGGATGAGGCCGGTCGCCCGCGCCCGGTGCAGCGTCCACAGCACGCCCTCGTCGGCGACGAGAAGGCACTTCACGCCCAACTCCGTGGCCCGCACGGCGTCTTCGACGCATCCGGCGACCGCGTCGTGGCCGCGGGCCCGCAGGCCCCCGCCGCGCGAGTCGGTGCGCGTCGAGCCTCCGATGTCCCACGTGCCGCGCGGCCCGGTGAACAGGCACAGCTCGATGTCGCGTTCGTTCGTCGCGTCGACCATCTCGGTGATCTCGGCGTCGCTCAGCATCCACACGCCGCTGCCCTGGCTGATCCGGTGGATCGGCACGTCGAGCCGCGAGGCCTCCTTCAGCACGACGCCCAGCGCTTCGGGACCCTCGCACGAGGGGATCTCGGTGCGCCAGCGGCCGCCGCCCGGGAAGGAGTGGGTGGAGGTGTCGGCGGGATCCGGGGCGGGCGCGCCCAGTCCGAGCGCGGCGAGCACCTGCTCACCGGGTCGACGGGCGGCCGTAGCGGAGGCGTCGGTCGTCACAAGCTGTCCTTCGTGTTCGGTATGTCGGACGAGGTTCGCGGCTCAAGGCGTGGGGGGCGGGGGTCTACGCCGGGGGTGTGCGGTGGGGCGAAGGCCGTCGGATCGCCTCCGCGCCGGCGTACGGCTGGGATCTTCCGTTCGGACCGGGCCGGACCGGACCGGGGTGCGGTGCCGGGCCCGCGGGCCCGGTCCGATCCGGACGGGAGGCGCTAGGGCGTGTCTGACAATTGGCGTCGGATCAGCGCGCGGCGTCTGGTGCGGTGCATCGCAAGGCGGAGGGTCGCCCGTGTACTGGGTGTACTCGGGTGATCCGACAACGCGGCGAGGTGCCGTGCCAGGCGTCGCGCGCCCGGCGGGAATTGTCAGACACACCCTAGGGGCGGAGCAGCACCTTGCCCACCTTCGGGTCGCCGGAGCCGACCAGCCCGATCGCCTCGGAGAACTCGGCGAGCGGCAGCTCGTGCGTGACCAGCGGCAGCGGGTCGAGCAGCCCGGCGCCGAACACCCGCACCGTGTGCGACCAGGCGTCGGGCGGTGCTCCGAAGACGGTGTGCACCTCCAGCTGCCGCACGACCAGGTCCGTCGGGTCCAGGCCGTCGGCGCCCGGACCGGGGATGCCCGTCAGGACCAGCCGGCCGCCGCGCCTGAGCAGGGCGGCGGCGGTGCGGGCGGCCGAGGCGGACCCGGCGGTCTCGATCACCACGTCGAAGTCGTCGGGCAGGTCCTGGTCCCTGGTGCGGAAGTCGGTCGCGCCGAACCGCCGGGACAGCGCCTCCCGGTCGCCGCGGGTGCCGACCACCAGCAGCTCGGCCGGCGAGCCCGCCCGCAGGAACTGCACGGCGAACATGCCCAGCGTCCCGGTGCCGACCACGGCGACCCGCTCGCCCGGCAGGGCATGCGCCTTGATCGCGGCGGCCGCGATGCAGGCGGCCGGCTCCAGCAGGGCCGCCGCCGTGAGGTCGGCGTCGTCGGCCAGCACGTGCAGCAGGCGGGCCGGCAGGGTCAGCGTGGCCGCCATCGCGCCCGGCTGGGTGAAGCCGGTCTCCTCGTACCCGTCCGAGCACAGCGTCGTCTCGCCCGCGTGGCAGCGGTCGCACACCTGGCAGTTGCGGAAGCCCTCTCCGACCACCTTGCGGCCGACGAGCGAGCCCGGCACCCCGGCGCCCACCGCCTCGACCGTCCCGGACCACTCGTGACCGGGCGTGAGCGGGTAGCGGACGTACCCCTCGGGCCGGTTGCCCTGGTACACCTCGCGGTCGCTGCCGCAGATGCCCACGGCGTGCACCCGCACCAGCGCCTCGCCGGGCTCGGGCGGGCGGGGCGTGTGCGCGGTGAGCCGGTGCTCGCCGGGCGCCTCGACGACGACGGCGGTGCTCACTGCCCGGCGCCCTTCGGCTTGCGCTGCTCCCAGCCGTCGGCCCACAGGTCGAAGCGGGCCTGCTGCTGGGGGAACTCGGCGGCGGCGTCCACGTCCAGCTCGACCCCGAGGCCGGGGGCGTCGGAGAGGTGGAAGTAGCCGTCGACGACCTGCGGGGCCCCCTTGACGACCTTCTTGATCTCGGAGTCCGCGAAGTCGTTGAAGTGCTCGAGGATCTTGAAGTTGGGGGAGCTGAAGCCGACCTGGAGGGAGGCCGCGGTCAGCACCGGCCCGCCGACGTTGTGCGGGGCGACCAGCATGTAGTGCGTCTCGGCGGTGGCGGCGAGCTTGCGCGTCTCCCAGATGCCGCCGATGTGGCCGACGTCCGGCTGGATGATGTCGACCGCCTGGCTCTCGAACAGCTCGCGGAACTCGATCCGGTCGTGGATGCGCTCGCCGGTGGCCATGGGGATGTCCACCTTGGCGGCGACCTTCTCCAGCGCCTTGAGGTTCTCCGGCGGGACCGGCTCCTCCAGCCAGGCCGGCTTGAAGGGCGCCAGCTCGTTCGCCAGCCGGACCGCGGTCGACGGCGAGAACCGGCCGTGCATCTCCAGCATCAGCTCCGCGTCCGGCCCGATGGCGTCGCGCACGGCCTCGATGAGGGAGACGGCGTACAGGGTCTGCTCGTGGTCCAGCTCGAAGTGCCCGGTGCCGAAGGGGTCGATCTTCAGCGCCTTGTACCCGCGCTCCATGACCCCCTGGGCGGCCTTGTGGTACGCCTCCGGCGTGCGCTCGGTGGTGTACCAGCCGTTGGCGTACGCCTTGACCTTGTCGGTGACCTTGCCGCCGAGCAGCTGCCAGACGGGGACGCCGAGGGCCTTGCCCTTGATGTCCCAGCACGCCATCTCGACGACGGCGATGCCGGACATCACGATCTCGCCGGCCCGGCCGTAGTCGCCGTACTTCATGCGGCGCACGAGGTCCTCGACAGCGAACGGGTCGGAGCCGAGAATGTGGTTGGTCTCGGCCTCTTTCAGGTAGCCGAGCAGCGCGTCGGTGTGGCCCAGCATGCGGGTCTCACCCACACCCGTGATGCCCTCGTCGGTGTGCACCTGGACGTAGGTCAGGTTGCGCCAAGGCGTCCCCACCACGTGAGTGCTGATTCCGGTGATGCGCACGGAAGTTGCCCTTCAGCTGTTCGAGATTTCGTCACACGTTCGAAATGCTGGCGTGACAGTAAGGACGGGGCGAGGGGGGTGTCAATGGGGTGAACACACAGAGGTTTCGACAGTTTCGGGCGGGACTTTCGATACGGGGCACGGCGGGCGACTCCGGGCCGGTGGAGAGTGATGGCTCAAGGTAGCCGCACCGGAACAGTCGGTTTCCCACACAACTTTCACAGCCGGCCCTAGGAACGTCACGCATCGGGAACTTAGTCTTCCCGCGTCATGGACTACTGCCACCCGTGCCGTCGGCACCTCAACGGCGCCCTCGCCTGCCCGGGGTGCGGCACCCCCGTGGAGCGGTTGCCCGCGCGACAGCAGGAGCCGTACGCGGCCTACGCCCCCCAGGAGCCGTACGTCCCTCAGGAGCCGTACGCCGCTCAGGAGCCGTACGCCGCTCAGGGCCCCGCACGGGAGGAACGCGGTCCCGGAGCGGACCGGGGCCGCCCCGAGGCCGCCGGCGCTCCCGAGGTCCGGCCCGGACCCGAACCCGAACCGGATGCCGACGCGCACGCGGAATCCGGCCTCGACCCCGCATCCGGTTCCGGGCCCGGCGGCGAGGACGGTTCCGCGGCCCCCGTCGCCGGGCGCGCCCGGCGCCGCGGGCAGAGCCGCGGCCGGGGCGGCAGGGAGCGCGGGCCGGCCGGTGAGGGTCCCGCCGAGGGCGAGGCGAGCCGTCGCGATCGCAAGGCCGCCGCGCACCGCCGGCGCCGCCGCCGCACACTCCTCGTCACCGCCGGGTTCCTGCTCGCCGCGGGCGGCCTGAGTCTGGCCGAACTCGGCATCGACGCACCGGGGTTCGGCTCCTCCTCGAACCCGGCGGCGGCGGGCGGGGAGTCCTCCCGGATCGAGTCCGAGGAGTCGCCGGGCGTCACGGCCGAGCCCGTCGACGACACGGAGGGGAGCGCCGAGGCCTCCGCCTCCGCGTCCTCCGGACCGTCGGTCTCGGCGTCAGCCTCCGCGTCGGCCTCCGCCTCGGCGTCGCCGTCGGCATCGCCCGACGAGTCGGGGACGCCGCAGGACGGCGAGGGGCAGGACCCCCCGACGGCGTCCGCCCCCGGCACGTCCCCCGCGGCCTCCACCCCGGCGGACCCCGCCCCCGGCACCCCCACGGCCGCCCCGACCACCTCCGGGCCGAAACCGGAACCGTCACCGTCGGAAACGTGCAACCGGTTCCTGTGGTGGTGCTCGTAGCGACAGCGGTTCCCGTGGAGCCTGTCGCCGCTCCGCGGCGCGGCCCGGCGGCCGACGGCCGGTGGGCGGCCGGTGGGGCGGCGGGGGGTGTCGCCGAGCAGGCCCGTGACGGTTCCCCGGGCGTGCCCGCCGTGGCCCCGGACGCGGGTGGCCGGCGGGGATCCGCCCCGGTCCGGGACGCGCGCCGAGCGGTGGCCGCCGCGGCTCCGTGACGGGCCGACGGCACGACGGCGGGCTCCCCGCCCCGAGCGGGCGAGCGCCCGGCCGCCCGCCCGGGACGAACGGCGCCCGGCGGCTCCTACCGGACCTCGTCCGCGCCCAGCATCCCGCGCAGCAGGCCCCGCAGCGCCAGCCGTTCCTCCTCGGCCAGGCCGGCGAGCGGCTCGCGGGCGAACCGCAGGTTCTCCCGCAGGTCCTTGGCCGTCCGGCGCCCCTCGTCCGTCGCCGCGGCCAGCTTCACCCGGCGGTCGGCCGGGTCGGGCCGGCGCTCCACCAGGCCCCGGGCCTCCAGGCGGTCGACGATGCCCGTCACGTTGGACGGCTCGCACTTCAGCTTCACCGCCAGCTTCCGCATCGGCAGCGGCTCCAGGGAGAGCAGGCTGAGCAGCCGGGCCTGCGCGCCGGTGAGGGAGTGTCCGGCGGCGGCCTCCTCGTAGTCCTGGTGGAACCGCGCCACGACCTCGCCGATCAGCTCGACGACCTCCAGGGTGAGGGGGTCGGGCCGGCGGGTCTTCTGGGGTGTGGACATGACTCCCAGGGTACCCGCTTACTTGACATCATGAAATATCCAGGCGCATGGTTGTTTCAGGTGCTGAAGTATTTGCGCCGCGCGCATCGGCAGCACCCGCGCCGCACCGCACGTGCCACATCGGCACGCACCGGCGCCGGCACCGCGCCGCACCCGCACACGAGGAAGGGCCCCATGTCCGACACCCCCGCACTCCCGTCCGTCAGCCGCGAATGGCGCCTGCTCAGCCGCCCCGTCGGCTGGCCCAAGGCCGAGGACTTCGAGCTGGCCGAGGCGGAGATCCGGCAGCCCGGCCCCGGCGAGGTGCTCGTCCGCAACGCGTACCTCTCCGTCGACCCGTACATGCGCGGCCGGATGAGCGCCGCCAAGTCCTACACGGCCCCCTACGAGCTGGGGAAGGCCATGCAGGGCGGAGCGGTCGGCGAGGTCGTCGTCTCGCACGCCGAGGGCATCGCCGCGGGCGACCACGTACTGCACTTCGGCGGCTGGCGCGAGTACGCCACGTTCGACGCCGCGCAGGCCGTCAAGGTCGACGCCGGCGCCGCCCCGCTCTCCACCTACCTGGGCGTCCTCGGCATGACCGGCCTCACCGCCTACGCCGGCCTGCTGCGCACCGCCGCGTTCAAGGAGGGCGACGTCGTCTTCGTCTCCGGCGCGGCCGGCGCGGTCGGCAGCCAGGTCGGCCAGATCGCCAAGCTCAAGGGCGCCTCGCGGGTGATCGGCTCGGCCGGCTCCGACGACAAGGTCAAGCTCCTGGTCGAGGAGTACGGCTTCGACGCGGCGTTCAACTACAAGAACGGTTCCGTGAGCGAGCAGCTGCGCGAGGCCGCCCCGGACGGCATCGACGTCTACTTCGACAACGTCGGCGGCGACCACCTGGAGGCCGCGATCGGCTCCCTGAACCAGGGCGGCCGCATCGCCGTCTGCGGCATGATCTCGGTCTACAACAACACCGAGCCCGCCCCCGGCCCGCGCAACCTCGCCCGCCTCATCCAGACCCGCGGCCGCATCGAGGGCTTCCTCGTCGGCGACCACTACGACCTCCAGCCCCAGTTCGTCCAGGAGGTCGGCCCCTGGGTCGCCTCGGGCGCCCTGAAGTACCGCGAGACGGTCGTCGAGGGCATCGAGAACAACCTGGAGGCGTTCCTCGGAGTGCTCCGGGGCGACAACACGGGCAAGATGATCGTCAAGCTGTAACCGCCCGCCCGCCCGCCCGCCCGCCCGCCCGCTCCGCTCGGCTCCCGACCGGGTCGGGCGGCGGACGGGCGAAGGACCCGGCCCGGGTGCACGGCACCCGGGAGGGCGACGGGGAACGGCGACGGGGGCGGGGGCGGGGAGGGCGACGGGGCACCCCGGCCCCTCCCCGCCCCGGCTCCCTCCCCCGCCCGGCCTCCCCCGCCCGGACCCCTCTCGCTCCGCGCCCTCACCCCGGAACCCCTCACCCCAGGGCCCGCGTGGCCCGGTGCGCCGCGGCCACGAACCTCTCGTTCTCCACCCCCGCCCCGCCCGGGAACGCGAACCGCCGCCGCGTGTACCCGTAGGCCATCCCGCTCCGCGGATCCGCGAAGCCCTGGCTCCCCGCCGCCCCGCTGTGCCCGAAGGCGCCCGCTCCCAGCACCGGGTACCAGGTGTCCGCGGTCGCCTGGAACCCCAGCCCGTACGACTTGTGCGCCCGCGCCACCAGGTCGTACCCCACGGAGTGGAACTGCGCGAACTCCGCCGCCGTGTCCTCCTTCAGCAGCGGCGCCTTCCCGCCTACCTCGCTGATCGCCGCCGCGTACATCGCGGCCAGCCCGCGCGCGGAGGCGACGCCGCCGACGGACGCCGGCCCGTTCGCCCGGACCAGCGGATCGTTCGGCAGCGTCTCCAGGTCGACCGGCTCGGCGGCGTGCCGGTTGAAGGCGACGCCGGCCAGCGTGTGCGGCCCCTCCACCAGCGAGTCCAGCAGGGTCCGCTGCTCCCCGGTCGGCGCCATCGCCCGCGTCGGCCGGAACCGCGGCTCGTGCGCCCCCGGCAGCCCCAGGAAGAGGTCGAGCCCGTACGGCGCCCGCACCCGCTCCTCGTACACCTCCTGGAGGGTGCGGCCGGTCGCCCGCCGTACGACCTCGCCGCTGAGCGCCCCGGCGACCAGCGCGTGGTAGCCGAACGCGGTGCCCGGACGCCAGAACGGCCGCTGGTCGGCGAGCCGTTCGGCGATCTGCCGGTCGTCCGCCAGTTCCCGCCGGGAGAACCCGGAGTCGGTGCCGACCACCCCGGCCCGGTGCGCGAGCAGGTCGCGCAGGGTCAGCGCGCCCTTGCCCTCGGAGGCGAACTCGGGCCAGTAGTACGTGACTCTGCGGTCCAGCTCCAGCGTCCCCTCCTGCACCAGGAGCGCCGCCACCAGATGCGCGGCGCCCTTGGACGACGAGAACACGCCGTAAAGGGAGTCGGCGTCCGCGCCGTCCCCGGCCCACAGGTCGACGACCCGCCGGCCGTGCACGTACACGCACAACTGCCCCTCGTAGTCCGGTCGTTCGGCCGCCGTGAAGGCGGCGAACTCGTCCCGCACCGCCTCGAATCCCGCCGCGACGGTGCCATGGATCTCCTGGGTCATCCGCTCTCCTCCACCAGACCGCTGCTCGCGTGTGCCGTGGTCGACCGTGCTTCCGGGGGTCCCCGGGCGCTTCCGCCGATCGGTACGGCGAGCTCCACCCGTTCGACTCAACGGCGGCGGGCGGCCGCGGGTGTCGCGGATGGCCCGGATGGCCTACGGAACGGCCGGGGGCGGAGCCGGCGGGCGTGGCCCCGGCCGCTCGGATGTCATGCCCGCGCCCCGATAGAATCCGGCCATGCGCGATCTTGGGGTGGGATTCGGATACCTCCTGAAGGGCCACCGCTGGGTGGCCCGGCACGGGAAGCAGTACGGGTTCGGGCTGGTGCCCGGCCTGATCACGCTCGTCCTGTACGTGGGCGCGCTCGTGGCGCTCGGCGTGTGGGGCGAGGACTTCGTGGGCTGGGCGACCCCCTTCGCCGACGACTGGTCGAGCCCCTGGGGCGGACTGTTCCGCGGGTTCCTGACGGCCGTGCTGTTCGCCCTCGGCCTGCTGCTCGCCGTGGTGACCTTCACCGCGGTCACGCTGCTGATCGGCCAGCCCTTCTACGAGAGCCTCTCCGAACGGGTCGACCGCGACGTCTCGCCCGACGGCTCGGCCCCGGTGTCCGGACTGCCGCTCTGGCGCGAGCTGTGGATCTCGGCCCGCGACAGCCTGCGGATCGTGCTGCGCGCGCTGCTGTGGGGCGTCCTGCTCTTCGCGCTCGGCTTCGTCCCGTTCCTCGGCCAGACCGTCGTGCCGGTGATCGGCCTCTTCGTGACCGGCTTCTTCCTGACCGAGGAGCTGACGGCCGTCGCCCTCCAGCGCCGGACCGTCGACCTCCGGTCCCGGCTGACCCTCCTCCGCTCCCGCAAGACCCTCGTCTGGGGCTTCGGCACGCCCCTCGCGGTCGCGTTCCTGGTCCCCTTCGTCGCGGTGTTCCTGATGCCGGGCGCCGTGGCGGGAGCGACGCTCATGGCGCGGGACCTGCTGGGCGAGGAGGCCGCGGACGACGACGGGGCGGAGGAGCCGGATCCCGCGGCGCCGCAGCCGCCGCGAGCGCCGTGGCCGCCGCAGCAGCCGCACTGACCGGCTGCCCGACCACCCGGCCGACCCGTCCCTCGGTCGACCGACCGCCCCCAGGGCTGCCCGACTGCCCGGCCGCCCCGCCTCTCGGCCGACCGATCCCTCGGCTGCCCGGCCGACCCGACGCCCGGCCGACCCGCCCCCGGACCCGCCGGGGGCCGGCCGGTCCGTCGTCAGTCCACGTCGTCAGTCCACGTCCTCACCCAGCAGGCGCAGGAAGTCGCGGAAGGCGCCCGGCATGTCCACCGACTCCGGGTCCAGGAGCCACTGGTACTGGAGGCCGTCCATCACCGCCACCAGCAGCGGCGCGGTCCGCTCCGGGGTGAGGCCGCTCGGCAGGCGGTCGCCGTACTCGGCGCGCAGGGCCGCCGCCACGTCCGTCCGCACCTGCCGGTACCGGTCGGTGAAGTACGCCCGCGCCGGATGCCCCTCGGTGACGCTCTCGCCGAGGAGCGCGCAGAAGGTCTGGATGATGCCGGGCCGCATCGCGTTGTACTCGACCAGCGAGCACAGCAGGTCGATCCGCCACCGGGTGTGCGGCAGCGCGTCCCACTGGTCGCGTTCCTCCAGCACCGCGACCAGCAGCGCGTCCTTGGTGGGGAAGTGGTGCAGCAGCCCCTGCTGGGTCAGTCCGACCCGCTCGGCCACCGCCGCCAGGCTCGCGCCCCGGTAACCGCGCTCGGCGATCACCTCCAGGGCCGCCCGCACGATCTCCGCGCGCCGCTCCTCGCTCCTGGCCGCCCTGGTCGCCCTGCCGTTCATGCCGGTCACCGTACGGCATCACCACCCGGCGAATGTAACGGCGGCATATCGAAACCTACCGCTCCACAGGCGGCCGATGCACGATGGGGAACAACACCGCACAGCACCGCACAGGAATTCAACAATCCAACGAGGAGGCCCGCGATGGCGGACATCGAGGCGGCCGTCGAGGCGGCCCTCGGCAAGCTCGACCTGGACGCGAAGGCCCGGCTGCTGGCCGGCCAGGACATGTGGTCCCTGCCCGCCCTCCCCGAGATCGGCCTCGCGTCCCTCGTGATGTCCGACGGCCCGATCGGCGTCCGGGGCGTGCGCTGGACCGCCGACGACCCGTCCGTCGCGCTGCCGTCCCCGACCGCCCTCGCCGCCACCTGGGACCCCGGCCTCGCGCGCCGCGCCGGGGTGCTCCTCGCCCAGGAGGCCCGCCGCAAGGGCGTCCACGTCCTGCTCGCCCCGACCGTCAACCTGCACCGCTCCCCGCTCGGCGGCCGCCACTTCGAGGCCTACAGCGAGGACCCGTACCTGACGGGACGGATCGGGAGCGGCTACGTGAGGGGCGTGCAGGAGGGCGGCGTCGGCACCACCGTCAAGCACTTCGTCGCCAACGACGCCGAGACCGACCGCTTCACCGTGAACAACCTGGTCGGCGAACGCGCCCTGCGCGAGCTGTACCTGGCCCCCTTCGAGGCCATCGTCGAGAGCGCCCGCCCGTGGGGCGTCATGACCGCCTACAACACCGTCAACGGCACCACGATGACCGAGCACCACCACCTCGTGAACGAGGTCCTGCGCGGCGAATGGGGCTTCGACGGCTTCAACGTCTCCGACTGGACGGCCGCCCGCGACACCGTCGGCGCCCTGCGCGGCGGGCTCGACGTGGCCATGCCCGGCCCGGCGACCGTCTACGGCGAGGCCCTCGCCCGGGCGGTGCGCGAGGGCCGCCTCGACGAGCCCGAGGTCGACGACGCCGTGCGCCGCGTCCTGCGCCTCGCCGCCCGCGTGGGCGCCCTCGCGGACGTCGAACCCGCCGTCCCCGTGCCGCCCGCGCCCGTCCACGGCGAGTCCCTGGCCCGCGAACTCGCCCGCCGCTCCTTCGTCCTGGTCCGCAACGAGCGCGCGGTGCTGCCCCTGCGGCCCGGCCGCACGGTCGCCCTCATCGGTGCCGCCGCCCGCGACGCCCGCGTCCTCGGCGGCGGTTCCGCCACCGTCTTCCCCGCCCGGGTCGTCTCCCCGCTCGACGGCCTCACCGCCGCTCTCCCCGAGGGCGCCCTCAGCTATGCCCTCGGCGCCGACCCGACGACCGAACTCGCCTTCGCCGGAAAGGGGTTCGCGCTGCGGGCCGTCTGCCGCGACGCCGCCGGAACGGTCCTCGGCACCGGCTCGGCCCCGGGCGGGCAGATCCAGTGGATGGGCAACGACCTCCCGGACGGCGTCACCTCCGACACCCTGCACAGCGTGGAGCTGACCGGCACCTTCACCCCGCGCGCGAGCGGCCGGCACACCTTCGGCGTCAAGGGCGTCGGCGCCTTCACCCTCACCGTCGACGGCACCACCCACTTCGACGGCACCCAGGAGCCGGCCGACGTCAGCGACCCCTTCGAGGCGGCCTTCGGCTCCCCGGTGCCCCGCGCCGAGGCCGAACTGACCGCCGGGCGCACGGTCGACGTCTCCCTCACCTACGTCGTCCGCTTCCCCGAGCGCCTGCCGCTGAAGGTCGTCGCCTTCGCGCTCGCCCACCAGGAGCCCCCGCGGGACCCGGACGAGCTGATCGCCGAGGCGGTCCGGGCCGCCCGCGCCGCCGACACCGCCGTGGTCGTCGTCGCCACCACCGACCGCGTCGAGTCCGAGGGCTTCGACCGCACCGACCTGCGCCTGCCCGGCCGCCAGGACGACCTGGTGCGGGCCGTGGCCGCCGCCAACCCGGACACCGTCGTCGTCGTCAACTCCGGCTCCCCGGTGGAACTCCCGTGGCGCGAGGAGGTCGCCGCCGTGCTGCTGAGCTGGTTCCCCGGCCAGGAGGGCGGCGCCGCCCTCGCCGACGTCCTCACCGGCGCCCACGAGCCCGGCGGGCGCCTGCCCACCACCTGGGGCTCCCTCGCCGACGCCCCGGTCACCCGGGTCACCCCGGCCGACGGCGAACTCCCCTACGACGAGGGCGTCTTCATCGGCTACCGCGCCTGGGAGAAGGAGGGCCGCACCCCGGCCTACCCCTTCGGCCACGGCCTCGGCTACACCGACTGGACCTACGACTCGGTCGAGACGGACGGGACGAACGTCGCCGTCCGCCTGCGCAACACCGGCGGACGGGCGGGCCGCGAGGTCGTCCAGGTCTACCTCGCGCCCACCGAACCCGACGCCGGCCGCCCGGCTCGCTGGCTGGCCGGCTTCGCCGGCGTCGAGGCCGGCCCGGGGGAGAGCGCCGAGGCGGTCGTCACCCTCCCGCGCCGCGCGTTCGAAATCTGGGACGAGGCCGCCGGCCGGTGGTCCTTTGTGAAGGGTTCGTACGAAATCCAGGTGGGTAGGTCTCTCGCGGACCGCAGGATCACCGCGACGATTAACGTCTGACGCGGGCCCCGCGCCCCGAGAGCAGCCCCGGTCCGGGACCTGACCCCTGGACCGGGGCTATGTACGTCCGGGACGCGCCCCGGCGCCGTACCCGGCGTGCGTCGCCGGACCGAGGCCCGCGCACCTGCCCTACCGGGCCCCGCGCACCTGCCGTACCGGAACTCCGTACGCCTGCCGTTCCGGGACCCCGCGGGCCCGCCGTACCGGGACCCGTGCGCCTGTCGCGCCGGGACCCGCGGGCCTACCGCGCAGAGAACCCGTAGACCGTCTCCGAGCGGTACGCCTCGCCCGGCCGCAGCGTGGTGCTCGGGAACTCCGGCCGGTTCGGGGAGTCCGGGAAGTGCTGGGTCTCCAGCGCGACGCCCGCGCCGGGCCCGAACGGCTCGCCCAGGTGGTCGGCGGTGTACACCTGGATGCCCGGCTCGGTCGTGGCCACCGTCAGCACCCGGCCGGACGCCGGGTCGTACAGCTCGGCCACCTCCACCGGCCCGTCCGTCAGGCCCTTGTCGAGCACGAAGTTGTGGTCGAGACCCCCGCCGACCTCGCGGGCCGCGCGGAAGTCGAAGCGGGTGCCCGCCACGTCCGCCTGCTCACCGGTGGGGATCAGGTCGCCGTCGACCGGCGTGTACCGGGAGGCGGCCAGCCGCAGCTCGTGCCCGCCGGTGCCGCCGGTGCCGCCCGCGCCGCTCAGGTCGAAGTAGCTGTGGTTGGTCAGGTTCACCACCGTCGGCTCGTCCGTGACCGCCTCGTACACCAGCCGCAGCGCCCCCGACGCGTCCAGCGTGTAGGTGGCCGTGACCTCCAGCCGGCCCGGGAAGCCCTCCTCGCCGTGCGGGCTGACCCGGCTCAGCCGCAGCCCGTGCGCGACCGGCTCCACGTCCCACACCCGCTTGTCGAAACCGCGCGCACCGCCGTGCAGCGAGTTCGGGCCGTTGTTCGGTTCGAGGGCGTAGGTCACCTCGTCGAGCGTGAAGCGGGCCCGGGCGATCCGGTTCGCGTACCGCCCGACCAGCGCGCCGAGGTAGGGCTCCGGATGCGTCACGTAGCCGTCCAGGCCGGCGAACCCCAGCACCACGTCCGTGACGTGCCCCGACCGGTCCGGGACCTCCACCGACTGCACGATCCCGCCGTAGGACAGGACCCGCACCCGCACGCCCGCCCGCTCCAGGGTCCAGCGGTGCACGGGGGTGCCGTCGGAAAGTGTTCCGAAGTGTTCGCTCATGGGGAAAACCCTAAGTCACGTGCCGCGGGCGGTGATCCGGCGGTAGGCGATCTCGGCCAGCCTGGCCTGGCCGTCCGTGCTCGGGTGGAACCAGTCCCAGTGGCTCAGCTGGTCGGTCCCGAAGCGGAACTCGTACACCGCCCCGCCGTCGAACCGGCACCGCGCGTCCTTCGCGCAGACCTCCTCCAGCACCGTGTTGTAGTCCTCCACCCGCTGCCGCACGGTCTCCCGCCGCAGATTGGCCGCTGAGTCCAGCGCGTCCGCGTCCCCCAGCATCGACGGGCAGATCCCCAGCTTCCACACCTGCTTGCCCAGTACGTTCGTCCGCCCCTGCGACCACAGCCGCTTCAGGTTCGGCACGCTCGCCACGTACACCTGCGCCCTCGGCGCCGTCCGGCGCAGAGTGCGCAGCGCCTCCTCGAACCCCGCCCGGAAGCCGGCCACCGGAGTCATCGCCTCCGCCGTCGCCCGGCAGGCGTCGTTGGCCCCCGCCATCACCGTCACCAGCGCGGGCCCGCGCGCCGCCGCCCGCGCCATCTGCGCCGGCAGGTCCGCCATCCGCGCCCCGCTCACCGCGTAGTTCCAGCTGTGGGTGGCCGCCCTCGCCCCCAGCAGCCGCACGGCCAGACTGTTCACCGCGCCGCTCTCGCCGGTCGCCCAGGAGACCTCGGGGCAGTCCGCCAGCACCGAGCACGCGTCGAAGCCGCGGGTGATGGAGTCGCCCACGGCTGCCAGCGAGGCGGGGCTGGTGTCCCACACCGGGGTCGGCGACGCCGAGGGGCTCGCCCTGCGCGCACCCGACGCGCCAGGCCCGTCCCCGCCCGACGCGTCGCAGCCGGCCGCGCCCAGCACGACCGCGGCCGTCACCGCGGCCACGGCCCGCGAGCGGTGGCTTCGCTTCCGCATCCTTCGGTGTCCCCTCGGTCGTCCTGCCCGTCCGTCCGTCCGGTCCTGTCCGGCCCGTCCGGCCTGCCGTGCCCCGCCCGTTCGGCCCACCCGTTCGGCCCACCCGGTCGGTCCCGCCCCGTTCGCCCCGGTCGGTCCGTCCGGCCGGTCCCCGGCCGGACGATCCGCCGGCCCACCCATGACAACGTCCGGGAGTTCCCGAGCGCGGCAGGAGGCAACGGATCGGGCCGGTACAGGCGTCCTGCCGGGTGAATGGGGGCCTTTCGGCGGCCCGGGACCGACGGTACGTCACACTCCTCGCGCCGTCGCACGGTAGCCTCGCCATCAGCGTGGCCGCCGCCCGGTAGCCATGCCAGCCAGCCAAGACTGTCCCGCTCTGTCCGGAGGTACCGGTGACGACACGTGGAGTTCTGTACGTGCACTCCGCGCCGCGCGCGCTGTGCCCGCACGTCGAGTGGGCCGTCGCCGGGGTGCTCGGCACGCGCGTCAGCCTCGACTGGATCCGGCAGCCCGCCGCGCCCGGCACCTGGCGCTCGGAGTTCTCCTGGCAGGGCCAGGCGGGCACCGCCTCCAAGCTCGCCTCCGCCCTGCGCGGCTGGCACCTGATGCGTTTCGAGGTCACCGCCGAGCCGTGCGCCACCGCCGAGGGCGAGCGCTACAGCTGCACCCCCGACCTCGGCATCTTCCACGCCGTCACCGGCATCCACGGCGACATCCTCATCCCCGAGGACCGCCTGCGCGCCGCCCTGACCCGCTCCCAGCGCGGCGAGACGGACCTGGAGGCGGAGATCGCCAAGCTCCTGGGCAAGCCCTGGGACGACGAACTGGAGCCGTTCCGCCACGCGGGTGAGGGTGCCCCGGTGAGATGGCTCCACCAGGTGGTGTGACCCACGGCGCCCCCGACGGGGGCGCCGAGCGGCACCGCACGGCGACCGGGCACGGAAAAACCGTACGGCGACCGGGCGCGGAGAAACGCACGGCGACCGGGCACGGAGAAACGCACGGCGACCGGGCACGGAGAAACCGGGCACGCAGAAGGGGCCCCACCTCCCGGGTGGGGCCCCTTCACACGTGTACGGGCGGTTCTCAGACCGTCCGGAACGCCAGCACCACGTTGTGCCCGCCGAACCCGAACGAATCGTTCAGCGCGGCGATACGGCCCTCCACGGGCAGCTTGCGCGCCTCGCCGCGGACGATGTCCGCGTTCGCCTCGGCCTCGGGGTCGAGGTTCTCGACGTTGATGGTCGGCGGAGCCACCCGGTGGTACAGCGCGAGGACCGTCGCCACCGACTCCACCCCGCCGGCGCCGCCGAGCAGGTGACCGGTCATCGACTTCGTCGCGGAGACCGCCATGTGGTCGGCGTCGTCGCCGAACACCTTGCGCAGCGCCTTCAGTTCGGCCACGTCACCGGCGGGCGTCGACGTCGCGTGCGCGTTGACGTGCACGATCTCCGCCGGGTCGAGGTCAGTGCGCTCCAGCAGGTTCTGCAGGGCGTGCGCGATGCCGCGGCCCTCCGGCTCCGGCTGCACGATGTCGTGGGCGTCGGCGGAGATGCCCTGGCCGACCGCCTCGGCGTACACCCGCGCCCCGCGCGCGGCGGCGTGCTCGGCGGACTCCAGGACGATCACACCGGCGCCCTCGCCGAGCACGAAGCCGTCGCGCGCGGTGTCGTAGGGACGCGAGGCGCCCTGCGGGTCGTCGTTGTTCTTGGACATCGCCATCATGTTGCCGAACGCGGCGATCGGCAGCGGGTGGATCGCCGCCTCCGTACCGCCGGCGACGACGACGTCGGCGCGGCCCGTACGGATCATCTCGATGGCGTAGCCGATGGCCTCGGCGCCCGAGGCGCACGCCGAGACCGGCGTGTGCACGCCCGCGCGGGCGCCCACGAGCAGACCCACGTTGGCGGACGGGCTGTTCGGCATCAGCATCGGCACGGTGTGCGGGGAGACGCGGCGGACGCCCTTCTCCTTCAGCACGTCGTACTGGTCCAGCAGGGTCGTCACGCCGCCGATGCCGGAGGCGATGACCGCGCCGAGCCGGTCCGGGTCCACGGAGGCGCCCGACGCGGCGTCGGACGTCCCGTCGGCCGTCCTCGGCGCGAAACCGGCGTCCTTCCAGGCCTCCTGAGCCGCGATCAGCGCGAACTGCGCCGAGCGGTCCAGCTTGCGGGCCTGCGGCCGCGGGATGACCTCGATGGGCTCCACGGCGATCTGCGCCGCGATGCGGACGGCCTGGTCGGCCGCCCAGTCCTGCTCCAGGGGCGTGACGCCGGACTTGCCGGCGACCAGGCCCTCCCAGGTAGAGGCTGCGTCGCCACCCAGCGGTGTGGTTGCGCCGATACCGGTGACGACCACGGTGCGATTGGTCGGGCTCACGGGAATTCTTTCTCCAACGATCGGGATTCAGCGGCGCCACCGCCGGGTGGCGGGGCAGGCCGGGTCATCCGGCCCCAGCAGTGACTCAGTCCTGGTGCTTGAGGATGTAGTTCGTCGCGTCGCCGACCGTCTTGAGGTCCTTGACGTCCTCGTCGGGGATCTTGACGTCGAAGCGCTCCTCGGCGGCGACGACGACCTCGACCATGGACAGCGAGTCGACGTCCAGGTCGTCGGTGAAGGACTTGTCCAGCTGGACGTCCTCGACCGGGATACCGGCGATCTCGTTCACGATCTCCGCGAGACCGGCGACGATCTCTTCCTGAGTGGCGGCCATGTCGGCGCTCCTTCGTTGGTGTTCCAGAGGGTGTGGCATTGGGTGTCTTCCGTTCCGGACCGCGTGATCCGGCACGGAGTGCCTAGGGGAGGGTAACGACCGTCGCGGCGTACACGAGACCCGCCCCGAATCCGATGACGAGCGCGGTGTCGCCGCTCTTGGCCTCGCCGGTCGCCAGGAGCCGCTCCATGGCGAGCGGGATCGAGGCGGCCGAGGTGTTCCCGGTGGTCCGCACGTCCCGCGCGACCTTGACGGACGGCGGCAGCTTGAGGGTCTTCACCATCGAGTCGATGATCCGCTCGTTGGCCTGGTGCGGGATGAAGACGTCCAGGTCGGCGGAGCTTATTCCGGCCGCGTCCAGCGCCTGCTGGGCGACCTTCGCCATCTCGAACACGGCCCAGCGGAACACCGCCTGGCCTTCCTGGGTGATCGCCGGGAACTTCGCGACCTCGCCGTCGCGGTAGTCCGTCCACGGCACCGTCTGCTTGATGGTCTCCGACTTGTCGCCCTCGGAACCCCACACCGTCGGGCCGATCGCCGGCTCCTTCGACGGGCCGACCACGACCGCGCCCGCGCCGTCGCCGAACAGGAAGGCGGTGGCCCGGTCCTCCAGGTCGGTCAGGTCGGACAGCCGCTCCACGCCGATGACCAGGACGTACTCGGCGGAGCCCTCGACGATCATGCCCTTGGCGAGCGTCAGGCCGTAGCCGAAGCCCGCGCAGCCGGCCGAGATGTCGAAGGCGGCCGCCTTGTCCGTGCCGAGCTTGTCGGCGATCTCGGTGGCCACGGCCGGGGTCTGCTTGAAGTGCGACACGGTCGAGACGACCACGGCGCCGATCTGGTCGGCGGTGATCCCGGCGTCGGCGATGGCCTTGCCGGACGCCTCGACCGACATGGCGGCGACGGTCTCCTCGTCGTTCGCCCAGTGCCGCGTCTCGATGCCCGAGCGCGAGCGGATCCATTCGTCGGACGAGTCGATCGTCTCGAGGATCACCTCGTTGGGCACCACCCGGGTGGGCCGGTAGCCGCCCACGCCGAGGATGCGCGCGTACGGGGCGCCCTTGCTGGGCTTGATCTTCGCCATGCTCGTCGGCTCCTTGTCAGGCACTGTGCTCGGCGATGACCTCGCGGGCCGCGTCGAGGTCGTCGGGGGTCTTCAGCGCCAGCGTCCTCACGCCGGGCAGGGCGCGCTTGGCCAGACCGGTGAGCGTACCGCCGGGGCACACCTCGATCAGCGCCGTCACGCCGAGCTGCCGGAAGGTCTCCATGCACAGGTCCCAGCGGACCGGGCTGGCGACCTGGCCGACCAGCCGGTCGAGGACCTCGGCGCCGGTGGCCACGGTACGCCCGTCCTTGTTGGAGACGTAGGTGATCCCCGGGTCGGCGGGGGACAGCTCCTTGGCGGCGGCGGCCAGCGTGTCGACCGCCGGTGCCATGTGGTGCGTGTGGAACGCGCCCGCGACCTTCAGCGGAACGACCTTGCGGACGCCCTCCGGCTTGTCCTCGTTCAGCACCGCGAGCTGCTCCAGCGTGCCCGCGGCGACGATCTGGCCGGCGCCGTTGACGTTCGCCGGGGTCAGCCCCAGCTTCTCCAGGTGCGCCACGGAGACCTCGGGATCGCCGCCGAGCAGCGCCGACATGCCGGTCGCGGTGATCGCGGCCGCGTCGGCCATGGCCAGGCCCCGCTTGCGGACCAGGGTCAGCGCGGCGGTGTCGTCGAGGACGCCCGCGAAGGCGGCGGCGGTGATCTCACCGACGCTGTGACCCGCGACCGCGCCGGGCACCACGTCGCCGAGCGCCGCGGCCGACAGGATGCCGGCCGCGACCAGCAGCGGCTGCGCGACGGCGGTGTCACGGATCCGGTCCGCGTCGGCCTGCGTGCCGTGGTGGGCGAGGTCCAGCCCGATGGCGTCCGACCACGCGCCGACACGGTCGGCGGCGCCGGGCAGTTCGAGCCAGGGGGTCAGGAAGCCGGGCGTCTGGGCGCCCTGGCCGGGAGCGACGAGTACGAGCACTCTCACACTCTCTCTTGGGTACGGGCACGGCCGCCCGTGGGGACAGGGACGAAGAACGGCAGGGGGTTTTGTGGGCCCTCCACAAAACGCTAGCTCTTGGGCTCTCCGTCGACGAGACGCCCCAGGATCAGCGCGATGCGCAAGGTGAACGCAGAGCGTACATCCGACGGGGACCAGCCGGTGACGTCAGTCACACGTCGGAGCCGGTAGCGCACGGTGTTGGGATGGACGAACAGCATCCGTGCCGCGCCCTCCAGACTGGACGCCTGCTCCAGATAGACGGCCAGCGTCTCCAGGAGCGCCGAGCCCGCCTCCTCCAGCGGTCTGTAGATCTCCTCCACCAACTGCTCGCGCGCGCCGGGATCACCGGCGATGGCGCGCTCCGGCAGGAGATCGTCCGCCAGCACCGGGCGCGGTGCGTCCTGCCAGGCGGCGCACGCCTTGAGTCCCGCCGCGGCGGCCTGCGCGGACCGGGTCGCGGCCGGCAGGTCGGGCACCACGGGGCCCGCGACGACCGGCCCCGCCGCGAACGGCCCGATCAGGGACCTGGCCACGGCCAGCGGATCGTCGCTCCCGCCGGCGATGACGACGAGGCGGGAGCCGAGCACCCCGGTGAGCACCTGGAGCTTGGCGTGCCGCGAGGCCCGCCGGATCGCCTCCACCGTCAGCTCCGAGTCCCCGTCCGGCGCCGTGCCGAGGACCACGCACACGTGCTCGGGCGAGTTCCAGCCCAGGGCGGCGGCCCGGCTGACGGCGCCCTCGTCGGCCTCCCCGCTGAGGACGGCGTTCACGACGAGCGACTCCAGCCGCGCGTCCCAGGCACCGCGTGCCTCGGCGGCCTGGGCGTAGACCTGGGCGGTGGCGAACGCGATCTCGCGGGCGTACACCAGGAGCGCCTCGCGCAGCACGTTCTCGTCGCCGGGGGCGGCGACCTCGTCGATCGCGCTCTCCATCACCTCGATGGTGGTGCGCACCATCTCGACGGTCTGGCGCAGCGTGATGGCCCGGGTCAGCTCGCGCGGCGCGGTCCCGAACACGTCGGTGGAGATGGCCTGCGGGGCGTCGGGACGCCGGAACCACTCCGTGAACGCGGCGATGCCCGCCTGGGCCACCAGCCCGATCCAGGATCGGTTCTCCGGGGGCATCGCCCGGTACCACGGCAGCGTCTCGTCCATGCGCGTGATGGCCTGGGCGGCGAGGCTCCCGGAGGACTTCTCCAGCCGCTTCAGGGTCGCGAGGTGCGTGTGGGCGGTCTGCGCCGGGGCTCGGTTGTCGTGGGATTCGGGTTCGGGCACGTGGACAAGACTGCCTCATCGGGACGTGCGCGTGCGTGGGCGGGTCGCGGGCGCGGTCACCGCCCGGCCCGCGGCGGGTCTACCGTGGTCGGCGTGATGGACGTACGCCGCGCCGACGAGCGCTACCCCGGCGGGGACCCGGCGGCCGGCATCGGCACCCGGCACGCCTTCTCCTTCGGCCCCCACTACGACCCCGGCAACCTCCGCTTCGGCCCCCTGGTGGCCTGCAACGAGGAACGGCTGGCGCCCGGCGCCGGCTTCGCCGAACACCCCCACAGCCACACCGAGATCGTCACGTGGGTGGTCGAGGGCGAGCTGACCCACCGCGACTCGGCCGGCCACGAGACGCGGGTGCGCCCCGGCGACGTGCAGCGGCTCAGCTCGGCGGCCGGGGTGCGGCACGTCGAACGCAACGACGGCGACGGCCCGCTGACCTTCGTGCAGATGTGGCTGGCCCCCCGGGAGCCGGGCGGCGAACCGGCCTACGACCTCGTCCGCGGCATCGACGACGGCACGCCGTACGCCGTCCCGGAGGCGGGCGCGACGCTCCACGTACGGCGGCCGGCGGCGGGGGAGCGGACCGCCGTGCCGGACGCGGCGCGGGTCTACGTCCACGTCGTCGGCGGCACCGTCCGGCTCGGCCCGCACGAGCTGGGGCCGGGGGACGCGGTGCGCGCCGCCGACGAGGAGGGTCTGGAACTGGTGGCCGGGGCGGGCCCGGCCGAGGTGCTGGTCTGGGCGATGGAGGCCTGAGCGGGCCTACTCCACGGTGCTCGGGTCCTCCGCGTTGCGCCACACCGTGATGTCCACCGACACGTAGTCGCTGGGGTCGTTCTCCGGCGCCCTGCCCTGGAAGGTGACCAGGGCGACGTGGCCGGAGGAGCTGTGCACGCACAGCTGCGACCCCTTGGACACCTGGGAGAGCTTCACCTCCTTGGTGTACCGGGTCTCGGCACGGCAGGTGGCCAGCGAGCCCTTCTGGGCGTTGTTCAGCAGGACGACCTTCTCGCCGCTGCTGCCCAGCAGGGGATCGTTGCCCGAGCCGTTGCCGTCGTAGTAGTAGAGGTCGCTGTCCGACTCGTAGCGGGGGCTGCTGCCGTCGGGGGCGTCGAACGGCTTCGGCGGCGCGTCCGCGAACCGCACGGAGTAGCTCTCGGGGATGTTGACGCCCCGGTAGGTGACCGGAGTGGGGTCGGGCCGTGTCCGGGTGCTCTCCAGGTCGCTGCCGCTGCCCGTGTCGCCGCCGGTGGCCGAGCTGTCCCCGTAGGAGTCCGAGGAGTCCCCGAGGTCCCCGAGGGCCGACGCGCAGCTGCCGAGCCAGAACAGGCCCATCACCACCGCGGCGGCGATCCCGATCCACTTGCCGGCCTGGTTCTTCTTCGGCGGCAGCGGCAGGGGCCGCCAGGCGGGCTGCTGGTGCTGCGGGGCGAAGGGCGGCCGCGGCGCGGCCGGCGGGCCGTACGACGGCGGGAACGGGGCCTGCGGCCGGGGCAGCGGGACGACGGGGCCGAACGACGGCGTCGCCGTCGTCGGCACCTGCGGGGCGGCGGTCGTGGGGGCCGCGTGCACGGGCGTGGACGCCGGGGTGTGCGGGTGCGGGGTGTGCGGGGGCGGGGTCGGGTCGGCCGGGGTGGCGGGCACCGTGGGCGTGGGGACGGCCGGTGCCGCCGCCAGCGCGGCCGACGCCGACACCCGCTGGGTGATCTGCGCGGCGATGGCCTCCGGCAGCCACGAGCCGGACTGGCGCAGCGGCGTCGGCGACGCCTCCTGGCACAGGGCGATGATCTCGGCGGGGGAGGGGCGCTCGGCCGGGTCCTTGGCGAAGCAGCGGGCGACGAAGCCGAGGTGCTCGGGGAGTCCGTCGAGATCGGGTTCCTCGTGGACGATCCGGTACAGCACCGCGTGCGAGGGCCCGTCCCCGTACGCCCCGGTGCCGCGCGCCGCGAACACGGCCACCTGACCGAGCGCGAACACGTCCGAGGCGGCCGTGACCCTCTTGCCGGCGCCCTGCTCGGGCGACATGAACGAGGGGGTGCCGATGGAGACGCCGGTGCCGGTCAGCGCGGTGGCGTCGGCGGCGCGGGCGATGCCGAAGTCGATGACCCGCGGACCGTCGGAGGCGAGCAGCACGTTGGACGGCTTGAGGTCGCGGTGGACGATGTCCGCCCGGTGGATCACCGACAGCGCCTCGGCCATCCCCGCGAGCAGCAGCAGGACCGACTCCGCCGGCAGCGGCCCGTGCTCGCCGACGGCCGAGGCCAGCGAGGGCCCGGCCACGTAGGCGGTGGCCAGCCAGGGCCGCTCGCCCTCGGTGTCGTAGTCGATGACCGGCGCGGTGTAGAGGCCCTGCACGCGCTGGGCCGCCTGCACCTCCTGGCGGAACCGGCGGCGGAACTCGGGGTCCTCACCCAGTTCCGGACGGATCGTCTTGAGCGCGATCGGGTGCCCGCCGGGCGTGTACGACAGGTACACCGTGCCCATGCCGCCCGCGCCGAGCCGCGCCGCCAGCCGGTAGCCCGCCACCGACGCCGGGTCACCGCTCTCCAACGGACGGAACTCGACGCCCCGTTGAACGCCTGTCATTGCTCTCCCCCGAGATCCGCGCAGTGGGTGCTGTGTGCAGAGGGAGGTTAGCGGAGGAGGGCCGCCGAGGGCTCGGCGGGCGGGACCGGAGGACTCAGCGGACGGGACCCGAGCCCCGGACCTCACCGAGCACCGCGTCCGTGAACACCGGCCACGCCTCGATCGCCCACGGCCCGAACGCCCGGTCCGTCAGGGCCACGCAGGCCGCTCCGGCGTCGGGGTCGACCCACAGGAAGGTGCCGGACTGCCCGAAGTGCCCGAACGTCCGCGGTGAGGACGAACCGCCCGTCCAGTGGGGCGACTTGGAGTCCCGGATCTCGAAACCGAGCCCCCAGTCGTTGGGGTTCTGGTGGCCGTACCCCGGCAGCACGCCCTTGGTGCCGGGGTACTGGACGGTCATCGCCGCCGCCACCGTCCGCGGGTCCAGCAGCCGCGGCGCCTGCACCTCGGCGGCGAACCGGAGCAGGTCCTCGACGGTCGAGACACCGTCCTTCGCGGGCGAGCCCTCCAGCGAGGTCGCCGTCATCCCGAGCGGCTCCAGCACCGCCTGCCGCAGGTACTCCGCGAACGGGATGTCCGTCGCCTTCGCGATGTGGTCCCCGAGCTGCTCGAAGCCGGCGTTGGAGTACAGCCGCCGGTCCCCGGGCGGCGCGGTCGTGCGGTGCTCGTCGAAGGCCAGCCCGGAGGTGTGCGCGAGGAGGTGGCGGACGGTGGCCCCGGGCGGCCCGGCCGGCTCGTCCAGCTCGACCGCCCCCTCCTCGTACGCGACGAGGGCGGCGTACGCGGTCAGCGGCTTGGTCACGGAGGCCAGCGGGAAACGCCGGCCGGCGGGGCCGTGCGTGCCCAGGACCGTACCGTCGGCCCGGACGACGCCCGCCGCGGCGGAGGGGACCGGCCAGTTCTCGATCAGCGCGAGGCTCGTGAGCGACATGGCCGTGAGCCTACCTTCGGCCTTCTTGCCGCGTTCGCTTGCCTGGAGTGCGCTCGAAGGTCCTAGCGTGGGGGCCATGACGGTGTTGCAGACCACACCCGTGACCACAGGAACAGAAGAAGAGGACCCGGCCCCCGCGGACGCCTGCTCCGCCCCGCCACCGGGGCATCCCCGGCCCGACGGGCGGGACAGCTACACGATCAGCGAGGTGGTCGCCTTCACCGGCCTGACGGCGCACACCCTGCGCTGGTACGAGCGGATCGGGCTGATGGCCCACGTCGACCGCTCGCACACCGGCCAGCGCCGTTACAGCAACCGCGACCTGGACTGGCTCGACCTCGTCGGCAAGCTGCGGCTGACCGGCATGCCGGTCGCCGACATGGTCCGGTACGCGGAGCTGGTGCGGGCGGGCGAGCACACGTTCGGCGAGCGGCGCGAGCTGCTCGAACAGACCCGCCGGGACGTGCGGGCGCGCATCGCCGAGCTCCGGGACACGCTCGCCGTACTCGACCGGAAGATCACGTTCTACTCGGACGCCACCGGGGCGTACGAAGCGGAGAGGACCCGATGACCGACAGCAGGATCCCCACGGCACGACTCGGCGACACGGGCCCCGAGGTGGGCCTCCAGGGCCTCGGCTGCATGGGAATGAGCTTCGCCTACGGCCCGTCCGACGCGAAGGAGTCACGGGCCGCCCTGGAGCGCGCCCTGGAGCTGGGCGTCACGCTGTACGACACGGCGGACGCGTACGGCGCCGGCGCCAACGAGGAGTTCCTCGCCCCCTTCTTCCGGGCGCACCGCGACGAGGTGGTCGTCGCCACCAAGTTCGCCCTGTCGATCCCGGCGGACGACCCGACCCGCCGGGTCATCCGCAACGACGCGCCCTACGTCCGCCGGGCCGTCGAGGCCAGCCTGAAGCGCCTCGACGTCGACGTCATCGACCTGTACTACATGCACCGGCGCGATCCCGAGGTGCCGATCGAGGACACCGTCGGCGTGATGGCCGAGCTGGTGCGCGAGGGCAAGGTCAGGCACCTGGGCCTGAGCGAGGTCACGGCCGACGAGCTGCGGACCGCGCAGGGCGTGCACCCGATCGCCGCCGTGCAGTCGGAGTGGTCGCTGTTCAGCCGGGACATCGAGGACCGGGTGGTGCCGGCCGCCCGTGAGCTGGGCGTGGCGCTCGTGCCGTACTCCCCGCTCGGCCGGGGCTTCCTCACCGGCTCCTTCGCCGACGCCGACAAGGACCTCACCGCCGACGACTTCCGCCGCCGGCAGCCCCGCTTCACCGGCGAGAACGCGGCGGCCAACGCGGCCCTGCTGGAGCCGGTCCGCGCGGTCGCCCGGGCCCACGACGCCACCCCGGCCCAGATAGCGCTGGCCTGGGTCCAGCTGCGGGCCGGCGTCCACGGCCTGCCGGTCGTGCCGATCCCGGGGACCCGCAGCGCGGGCCGGGTGGAGGAGAACGTACGGGCGACGGCCCTGGAGCTGAGCGCGGACGACCTGGCGCTCCTGGAGCCGATCGCCGGCAGGGTCGCGGGCGACCGGTACGCCGACATGACGTTCACCTCGGCCGGCCGGGAGGCCCGCTCCTGACGGGAGCCCGCTCCTGGCGGGGTCCTGCTCCTGGCGGGCGCCTGTTCCTGACGGGCGTCCGCCGTTCCTGACGGGAGCCCGCTCCTGGTGGGCGTCCGCCGTTCCTGGCGGGAGCCCGCTCCTGGCGGGGGCCTGCTCCCGGTGGGCGTCCGCCGCTCCCGTCGGGCGGCCGCTACAGCTCCGCGAGCAGCTCCGCCTTCTTCGCGGAGAACTCCTCGTCGGTGACCAGCCCGGCCCGGTGGAGTTCGCCGAGGTGACGGATCCGCTCGGCCACGTCCGCCGGGCCGCGGCGCGGGCCCGGGAGCGCCACCGCGGGCGTGGTCGTGGGCGTGGGCCCGCGTCCACGCACCGCGGACAGCACGGCCGCCGCGAACGGCAGCGACTCGTGCACCGCGCCGTAGCCCAGCCCGAACACCACGGCGGCCGGGTCCTGGTCCGGCTGCGCCGGCGGGTCCTGCGCCCGCAGCAGCCGCAGGTACCCCTCGAAGACCTCGGGGGAGCGCCACTCCACCCCGCTCAGCCCGGACACCGCGAAACTCTGGTCGCCGGCCTTCCACTTCGTGGACGAGGCGCCCGTCCAGGACCAGCGGAACCGCACGGTCCGCCCGTCGAAGGACGCCTTCGCGTCGTACGCCTTGAACGACAGCGGCACCTCCGGCGCGGCCACCAGGAACCTCTCGGCCGGCCCGGACTCCGTCAGCCCCGCGCGCAGCTCGTCGGCGTAGTACTCCGCGAGCGCGTCCCGCTCGGCGGGCAGCACCAGCCGGTAGGGGTCCGAGGCCTCCTTCAGCTGCCCCGCCGCGGCCTCGGCCAGCGGGTCGGCGCCGGGCCGCGGCGTGAGGCGCAGCACCACCGTCCCGCGCTTGCCCGGTTCGAGCGCGACCGCCCCGACCGCCGCCAGCGGGATGCGGCGCTCGCCCAGCGCGGAGAACAGCCTGGGTGCGCGGATGCCCCGTTCGTAGCGGATGAGGACGGAGTCGGACTCGAACTCCCAGGCGGCATGAAATCCGGCCAGTACGTCACCCATGCGGCTCATCGTATGCGGCACCCGCTTCTTCGTCCCCCGCCCGTGCGCGCCGCGATTCCCGCGCCTCTGCGCGCGTCAGGCCGTCGTCGCGCCGGACAGGTCCTCCCGGCACGCGTCGTTCCCGTCGGCGCACCGCACCGCGTCGTAGGCGCCGGCGCCGATGTCCGCGAAGTTGCGCAGGCTGTCCGTGCCGGGCACGAAGTAGCCCCCGTGGCCCTCGGCCTCGCGGGCCGACAGCACCCGCGCGCCGAACCCGGAGGCCACCGGGTCCTCGCCGTGCCCCAGGCCGCCCAGTTCCAGGTAGGGCACGTCCTGCACCCAGTCGTCGGGGTCCCGCATCGCCCACACCCGGGCGCCGGTGCCCAGCTGTGCGGCGTTCTCCACCCGCATCCCGGGGCTGCCGGCGACGGCGATGTCGGCCACCCGGTCCGGCAGGGTGTGCGCGGCGACCCCGCACACCACGGAGCCGTAGCTGTGGCAGAACAGGGAGACGGGGGAGGTGCCGGGCAGTCCGCGCACCAGGGCGTTCAGCCGCACGGCGCCGCGCTCGGCACGCATCGCGGTGGCCGAGTCGATGCCGAGCCCGGCCGGCGAGGTGTAGTCGGCCCAGGCGATGACGGCGGTCCGCGTCGCGGGGCGCGCCTCGCGCTCGGCCGAGTACAGCGCCTCGGCCATGCCGGCGGGTGCCGAGTACTTGCGGTGGGTGCGCTGGAAGGTGAGCAGCGCCGTGTCCACGCCGGGGACGACGACGGAGACGCGTTCGGCGCGGTCGAGGTCGCCGAACACCTCGGCGACCCGGCCGCTGCCCTCGGGGTCGAAGGCGAGGATCTGGCGGTCGGCGTCGGTCATCGACTCGAAGCGGTGCATGCGCCGCCCGGCCTCGTACTGCCCGGCGGGCGAGAGCCGCTCGTCCCGCATCCGGGCCCGCTCGACCCCGATCTGCTCCTGGAGCGCGATGCGGTTGGCGCGGTAGCGCAGCCCGGCGGGGGCGCCGTTCATGTTGCCGACGGCGAGGGGGTAGCGCTCGGCGAGCCCGGCGCGCTGGGCCGCGGTGAGCGAGGCGAAGAACGCCGAGAGCCGGGCCGGGGCCGCCTGCGGGTCGGGCAGCTGCCGCCCGGCGACCCGGCCGCGCTCCCATGCGGTGAGCGAGGTCTTGAGCGCGGTGGTCCCCCCGTGCCGGTGCACGGCGGTCCAGCCGGTGGTCGTCAGCATCACGAACACCACGGCCAGCGCGAGCAGCGCGCGCCATGCCGTCAGCTGCGGGGAGGTGTCGAAGGAAGTCACTGAGAGGACACACTAGGAGAACGAGAAGGTCTCGGGCGGCATGAGTGACACGGATCACGTTTCATCCGGGGTGGCGATGGGCATGACACCCCTCGGGTTCCGTGCCGTCCGACGGCCGGGCCGGGTCGTCGCGCGAGGCCGCGCACCCGCAGCGGGCCGCCGTCGCCGCAGTCGGACCACCGCCACTGCCACCGCAGCAGCCGCGCCGCCGCACGCCGACACCGCCGCGCGTCGGCACACCGTACGTCACGATCCGGCGCGCCAGCTTCCCAGCAGGGCCGGTCCCACCTGATCGAGGTGGCGGGACGTCAGGTCGCGCATCCCCTCCGGGCTGAAGTCCCCGCTCGTGGCCCACTGCCGTTCCGTCACCCGCATCACCGCCCCGAAGAGGGCCACCGCCAGCCGTGGCCGCGGGTCGGCGTCCACGTCGAGCCCCTCCCGTTCCGCGAGCACCCGCGCGATCGCCTCCTCGGTCTCCGCGGAGCGCCGCAGATGGGCGGCGAGCAGGGCCGGGGTCGACTCGATCACCCGGTGCATGCGCAGGTACAGCTCGACGGGCACGACGGACTCGACGGCGTCGCTGAGGGAGCTCCACTCCTCCAGGACGGCCTGCCGCAGGGCCTCCATCGGCGCCTCGTGGGCCGGGCGGGCCCGCACCCCCTCGACGAAGCGCGCCACCGTGATGCCCTCCAGGGCGAGGGCGGCCTCTTCCTTGCCGGCGAAGTGGCGGAAGAAGGTGCGCTGCGAGACGTCCACGGCCTCCGCGATCTCGTCGACGGTCGTCCGCTCGTACCCCTGCGAGGTGAACAGGCCGACGGCCGCCCGCAGCAGGTCGTCCCGGGTGCGGCGCTTCTTCATCTCCCGCAGCCCCGGCCGCGGCGCGGTGGTCCCCATGCGCCCCTCTCCTTCCGCCGGCCGCCCTGCGGGCGAGCGGCGGGTGACGTGTCAGTTGCCGACTTGTGAATCAGTTTGTCATCTGTCAGTGGCTGTCATTAGCCTCGAACGCATGACTAGTCAGACCACCATCGACGCGACGGGACCGGGGGACAAATCGCCCTCCACCCCGTCGGACCAGCCACCGGCCGAGGGGCTGCGCGGCCACCCGTGGTTCACGCTCATCACCGTCGCCGTCGGGGTCATGATGGTGGCCCTCGACGGCACGATCGTGGCCATCGCCAACCCGGCCATCGCCAAGGACCTCGGCGCCACCTTCGCCGAGGTGCAGTGGATCACCAACGCCTACTTCCTCGCCCTCGCGGTCTCCCTCATCACCGCCGGCAAGCTCGGTGACCGCTTCGGCCACCGCCAGACGTTCCTGATAGGCGTCGTCGGCTTCGCCGCCGCCTCCGGCGCGATCGGCCTGTCCGACAGCATCGCGCTCGTCGTCACCTTCCGCGTCCTGCAGGGCCTGTTCGGCGCCCTGCTCATGCCGGCCGCGCTCGGTCTGCTCCGCGCCACCTTCCCGGCCGAGAAGCTCAACATGGCCATCGGCATCTGGGGCATGGTCATCGGTGCCTCCACCGCCGGCGGCCCGATCCTCGGCGGTGTCCTCGTCGAGCACGTCAACTGGCAGTCGGTGTTCTTCATCAACGTGCCCGTCGGCGTCCTCGCCGTCGCCCTGGGCGCGGTGATGCTGCTCGACCACCGTGCCGAGAACGCCCCCCGCTCCTTCGACCTCCTCGGCATCGCGCTGCTCTCCGGCGCGATGTTCTGCCTCGTGTGGGCCCTCATCAAGGCCCCGGAGTGGGGCTGGGGAGACGGTCTGACCTGGGCGTTCATCGGGGTCTCCGCGCTGCTGTTCGCGGGCTTCGCCGTCTGGGAGAACTTCGTCCCGGAACCACTCATCCCGCTGGGCCTGTTCCGCTCGGTGCCGCTGTCCGCCGGCGTCGTCCTCATGGTCATGATGGCCATCGCCTTCATGGGCGGCCTCTTCTTCGTGACGTTCTACCTCCAGAACGTGCACGGCATGAGCCCGATCGACGCCGGCCTGCACCTGCTCCCGCTCACCGGGATGATGATCGTCGGTTCGCCGCTCGCGGGCGCGATGATCACCAAGGTCGGTCCGCGCATCCCGCTGGCCGGCGGCATGGTCTGCGTGGCGGTCGCCATGTTCGGGATGTCCACCCTGGAGAAGGGGACCGGCAGCCTGGCGATGTCCGTCTGGTTCGCCCTGCTCGGCCTCGGCCTCGCCCCCGTCATGGTCGGCGCCACCGAGGTCATCGTCGGCAACGCCCCCATGGAGCTGTCCGGGGTCGCCGGCGGCCTCCAGCAGGCGGCCATGCAGATCGGCGGCAGCCTCGGTACGGCCGTCCTCGGCGCCGTCATGGCCTCCAAGGTCGACAGCGACCTGGCCGGCAACTGGACCGGCGCCGGCCTGCCCGCCCTCCCCCCGGAGCAGCTGGGCCAGGCCTCCGAGGCGGTCCAGGTGGGTGTGGCGCCGGTGACGAAGGGCACGCCGCCGGAGATCGCCGCGAAGATCACGGACGTCGCCCACGACACCTTCATCTCCGGGATGAGCCTCGCGTCGCTCGTCGCGGCCGGCGTCGCGGCGGTCGCCGTGTTCGTCGCGCTGCTCACCAAGCGGGGGGAGAACGCGGAGGCGGGTGCCGGGGTCGGTCACATCTGACGGACCCCGGCCCTGCCGCGGCGGACCGGACCCGGTCCGCCGCCTGCCCCGGTGCGCCGCCCCGGCCCTGACGTGACGTCGGCGGGATCCCGCATCGGGGGACGGCGCTCGGGGTTCCGCGCCCTCCGGCGCGCGCCGCAGGGCGCGGTGGGGCGAGCCCCGCGGAGGAGGGGGCGGGCAGGGGCGCGGCGCGCCGCCGGAGGGGGACAGTGCCCCCAAGCCCCCTCACCCTCTCGTCGCCGGCTCCTGCATAACCGGCGTCAGGGGGGTACCCGAACCATCGAAGCAGCCCCAGGCACAAGGGAGTTGACGATGGCGGGCTTTGGGAACGGAACGCGCAGGCACCCCCGCTCACGTGGCCGGACGTGGTCACGGACCGGGCCGGACAGCGCGACGCTCGGCATCATCGGCCTGGTCTGCGCGGTCGCCGGATTCTTCGCGCTCGGGATCGTCCTCGGTCCCGCGGCGATCGTCTGCGGCTGGCTGGCCATGGGCCGCAGCTGGGCGGGCCCCCGCCCGGTGCCGGCCCTGGTCGCCGTGGTCCTCGGCGCGATCGACACGCTGCTCGCGCTGGCGTGGCTGGCGGGCGCGGGGATGACGGGCAACGGCCTGCTGTGAGGCGAGGGCACCCGCGGGGGCGTCGGCGCCCCCGCCGCCCCGCCGCCCCGGCTCCGCTCGCGGGGCCACGCTGAACTCCGCGAGCCCATGGACCTTCCCTTTCGGCGCCTGTAGCCCTTACGGCCCCCGCCCTCAGACGCCGGACCGGCTCTGCCGGCCGACCGGGTCGGGCGGACGGGACCGCAGGGCCGCCACCTCCGCCCGCAGGGCGCGCACCTCGTCCGTGAGGATGCGGATCGCCTCCGTGTGCTCGCGTTCCTCCCGGTCGTCCTTCTCGAACCGCGCGATGAACCACGCGGCGATGTTCGCGGTGACCACACCCAGCAGCGCGATCCCGGACAGCATCAGCCCGACGGCGATCATCCGCCCCAGTCCCGTGGTCGGCGAGTGGTCCCCGTACCCCACGGTCGTCATCGTCGTGAACGCCCACCACAGGGCGTCATCCAGCGTCCGGATGTTCCCTTCCGGGGACTCCCGCTCGACCGACAGCACCGCGAGCGAGCCGAAGATCAGCAGCCCCGTCACGGAACCCGCGACGTACGTCGTCAGCCGCACCTGCGAGGCCATCCGGGCCCGCTGCCCCACCAGCAGCAGGGTCGACACCAGCCGCAGCAGCCTGAGCGGCTGGATCAGCGGCAGCAGGACCGCGAACAGATCCAGCCAGTGCGTACGGACGAACGCGCGGCGTTCCCCGGCCAGCGCCAGCCGGACGGCGTAGTCGACGGCGAAGGCCGCCCACACCCCCCACTCCGTCCAGGTGCACGCGGACCGCAGCGACGGTCCGGCCGAGGTGTGCACGATGGGCACGGCGTAGGCGACGGCGAACACCACGGCCAGCGCCAGCAGCGGCCGCTGCGTCCGCCACTCCCACCGGTCCCGCGCCGATTGCTGATCCATGCCCGCATCGTAAAGAACGAGTAAGGGCGGCGGGACCCTCAGGCCCGCCGCCCTCGCCGTCCGGCCCCCACCGTCCGCCCTGCGCGGTCCGGTGCACGCCGCCCGACTCCTCGCCGCCCGACTCTCGCCGTCAGCCGTCAGCCGTCAGCCGTCAGCCGTCAGCCGTCAGCCGTCAGCCGTCCGGCCGTCAGCCGTCCGGCCGGGGCCGGCGGCTACGCGTCGCCGCCCGCCGCCCCCGGGTCGGCCGAGGCCACGTCCAGCAGCTGGTACCGGTCGATGGCCTGCTTCAGCGCCGACCGGTCGACCTTGCCCTCCTGGGCCAGTTCGGTCAGCACCGCGAGCACCACCGACTGCGCGTCGATGTGGAAGAAGCGGCGCGCGGCCCCGCGGGTGTCCGCGAAACCGAAGCCGTCCGCACCCAGCGACTGGTAGCGCCCCGGCACCCAGCGCGCGATCTGGTCCGGCACCGACCGCATCCAGTCGGAGACGGCCACGAACGGCCCCTGCGCCCCGGTCAGCTTGCGTGTCACGTACGGCACGCGCTGCTCCTCCTCCGGGTGCAGCAGGTTGTGCCGCTCGACCTCGACGGCCTCGCGCCGCAGCTCGTTCCAGGAGGTCGCCGACCAGACGTCGGCGCGCACGTCCCACTCCTCGGCGAGGATCCGCTGCGCCTCCACGGCCCAGGGGACGGCCACGCCGGAGGCGAGGATCTGCGCCGGGACCGACCCGGAGGTGCCCCGGCTGAAGCGGTGGACGCCCTTGAGGATGCCCTCGACGTCCACGTCCTCCGGTTCGGCCGGGTGCCGGATCGGCTCGTTGTAGACGGTCAGGTAGTAGAAGACGTCCTCGCTGTCCGGGCCGTACATCCGGCGCAGGCCGTCCTGGACGATGTGCGCGATCTCGAAGCCGAACGCCGGGTCGTACGCCACGCAGCCCGGGTTCGTCGAGGCGAGCAGCTGCGAGTGCCCGTCGGCGTGCTGGAGCCCCTCACCGGTCAGCGTCGTGCGGCCGGCGGTCGCGCCCAGCACGAAACCGCGCGCCAGCTGGTCCGACATCTGCCAGAACTGGTCGCCGGTGCGCTGGAAACCGAACATCGAGTAGAAGACGTACACCGGGATCAGCGGCTCGCCGTGCGTGGCGTACGCCGAGCCGGCCGCGATCAGCGAGGCCGTGCAGCCCGCCTCGGAGATGCCGTCGTGCAGCATCTGACCGGTCGGCGACTCCTTGTACGCGAGCAGCAGCTCGCGGTCGACCGACTCGTACTGCTGGCCCAGCGGGTTGTAGATCTTCGCACTCGGGAAGAACGAGTCCATGCCGAAGGTGCGGTACTCGTCCGGCGCGATCAGCACGAACCGCCTGCCCAGCTCCTTGTCCCGCATGAGGTCCTTGAGGAGCCGCACGAAGGCCATGGTCGTGGCGATGGACTGCTGACCGGAGCCCTTCTTCACCGACGCGTACGTCTTGTCCTCGGGCAGCGCCAGCGGCCGGGCGCGCACGACGCGGGTCGGGACGTACCCGCCGAGCCCCTTGCGCCGGTCGTGCATGTACTGGATCTCCTCGGAGTCGCGCCCCGGGTGGTAGTAGGGCGGCGCGCCGCCCTCCAGCTCCTTGTCGGAGATGGGCAGGTGGAGCCGGTCGCGGAAGCCCTTGAGGTCGTCGACCGTCAGCTTCTTCATCTGGTGCGTGGCGTTGCGGCCCTCGAAGTTGGGCCCGAGGGTCCAGCCCTTGACCGTCTTCGCCAGGATGACCGTCGGCTGCCCGGTGTGCTCCACGGCCGCCTTGAACGCCGCGTAGATCTTCCGGTGGTCGTGCCCGCCGCGGCCCAGGTGCAGGATCTGGTCGTCGGTCATGCCCTCGACCATCGCGCGCAGTCGGTGGTCGTCGCCGAAGAAGTGGTCGCGGATGTACGCGCCGGACTCGGTGGCGTAGGTCTGGAACTGGCCGTCCGGAGTGGTGTTCATCTTGTTGACGAGGATGCCGTCGCGGTCCTGGGCGAGCAGCGGGTCCCAGCTGCGGTCCCAGATCAGCTTGATCACGTTCCAGCCGGCGCCCCGGAAGACCGACTCCAGCTCCTGGATGACCTTGCCGTTGCCGCGCACCGGGCCGTCGAGCCGCTGGAGGTTGCAGTTGACGACGAAGGTCAGGTTGTCCAGGCCCTCGCGCGCGGCGATGGTCAGCTGGCCGAGCGACTCCGGCTCGTCCATCTCGCCGTCGCCGAGGAAGGCCCACACGTGCGACTTCGACGTGTCGGCGATCCCGCGCGCGTGCATGTAGCGGTTCATCCGCGCCTGGTAGATCGCGCCGATCGGCCCGAGGCCCATCGACACGGTCGGGAACTCCCAGAAGTCCGGCATCAGCCGCGGGTGCGGGTACGAGGACAGCCCGTACGGCGCCTTCGACTTCTCCTGGCGGAACGCGTCGAGGTTCTGTTCGCTCAGCCGGTCGAGCATGTACGCGCGCGCGTAGATGCCGGGGGAGGCGTGCCCCTGGAAGAAGACCTGGTCGCCGCCGTCGCCCTCGTCCTTGCCGCGGAAGAAGTGGTTGAAGCCCACGTCGTACAGCGACGCCGAGGAGGCGAACGTGGCGATGTGGCCCCCGACGCCGATCCCCGGCCGCTGCGCGCGCGAGACCATCACGGCCGCGTTCCAGCGGGTCGCGTTGAGGATCCTCCGCTCGATCTCCTCGTTGCCCGGGAAGAACGGTTCGGCCCGCGTCGGGATGGTGTTGACGTAGTCCGTGCTGCGCATCTCGGGCACGGCCACGCGCTTCTCGCGGGCCCGCTCGATCAGGCGCAGCATGAGGTAGCGGGCCCGTTCCCGGCCGCGCTCGTCCACCGCGGCGTCGAGGGAGTCGAGCCACTCCTGGGTTTCCTCGGGATCGAAGTCAGGAACCTGACTCGGAAGGCCGCCAATGATGATCGGGTTGCGATCGGATCCGGAAGCCACGCTGGTCCTTACCTGTCAGAGGGGCTGTGGGGCCGCGGGAGGACGTCCGGAGGACCGGTGTCCTGTTCGTCCTCCCGTTGCCTTCGTCGCCCCCATCGTGTACCCAGGCGCCGCAAACGTCATCTCTACCCCGGGGTAACCGGCACCCGCCCCGGTCTCGTACCCTTGGAGGGTTCTCAAATACGCAAACGGGGCACATAGGTGTGGTGCACGTCACCCATCGTCCCGATCGCGTGGCTGGAGTTGCGGCGACACCGCCAGGATCGTCACCGTTTCGGCGGTCCGAACCGCCGGGTACTTGCGCGATCCGTCCCGCCCGTGTGGACTACGGCCAATGCTTCGCGCACGCGCGTGGCTGAGTTATTCCCGAAACATGATCAGGAGGCAACCCGTGAGCGCGACCGCGGACCACGCGGAGGAGCGGACGAGCCCTGCCGTCAGGCTGGGGTTCCAGCCCGAGCAGGTGGTCCAGGAGATCGGCTACGACGACGACGTCGACCAGGAGCTCCGCGAGTCCATCGAGGAAGTCATCGGCAGCGACCTGGTGGACGAGGACTACGACGACGTTGCCGACGCCGTGGTGCTCTGGTTCCGCGACGATGACGGCGACCTGACGGATGCGCTGGTGGACGCCACCACGTACATCGAAGAAGGCGGCTCGATCCTCCTCCTGACGCCGAAGACCGGCCGGACGGGGTACGTGGAACCGAGCGACATCTCCGAAGCCGCGACGACGGCGGGCCTGTCGGCCAGCAAGAGCGTCAGCGTGGGCAAGGACTGGAGCGGCAGCCGGCTGGTGACGCCCAAGGCCGCCAAGTCCAAGAAGTGACCTCGTTCCCGAAGTGACCTCGCCGGGGTAGCGGAGATCCGCGACGACCCTCTTCCGACACCCGTGGACGGGCCGGTTCCCATCGGCCCGTCCACGGGTGTGCGGCGGCCGCTGCGTAGGGTGGATCCCGGCGTTCCGGGCGGTTTCTCACCCGAATGCCGCAACCGGTTCCGGCGAAGCCCAGAAAGGGTTCCACGACGATGGCGATCCAGGTCGGCGACAAGGCCCCCGACTTCGAGCTCAAGGACAACCACGGCCGCTCCGTGCGGCTGTCCGACTTCCGCGGCGGCAAGAACGTCGTCCTGCTCTTCTACCCCTTCGCCTTCACCGGCGTGTGCACCGGCGAACTGTGCGAGGTGCGCGACAACCTGCCGAAGTTCTCCGAGCGCGACACGCAGGTGCTCGCCGTCTCCAACGACTCCATCCACACCCTGCGCGTCTTCGCCGAGCAGGAGGGCCTGGAGTACCCGCTGCTGAGCGACTTCTGGCCGCACGGCGAGGTCTCCCGCGCCTACGGGGTCTTCGCCGAGGACAAGGGCTGCGCGGTGCGCGGCACCTTCGTCATCGACAAGGAGGGCGTCGTGCGCTGGACCGTCGTCAACGCGCTGCCCGACGCCCGCGACCTCGGCGCCTACGTCTCGGCGCTCGACGCGCTCTGATCCCGGCGCTCCCGGCACTCCCGGCGCTCCCGGCCGCTCCCGCCCGCCCCGCACCGGGTGCCGGGCCGGGGCCGACACCGGGTGATTCTTCGGCTCCAGGGCCTGCGGGGGGCGGGAACCCCTCACTAGGATCGAATCGTTGATCCGATATCCGACGCACGAGGGGCTCCCCGCCCCCGGACACCAATGGAGGACTCGTGGGAGTCAGCCTCAGCAAGGGCGGCAACGTTTCACTGACCAAGGAGGCCCCGGGCCTGACCGCGGTCATCGTCGGTCTGGGGTGGGACGTGCGCACCACGACCGGCACGGACTTCGACCTGGACGCCAGCGCACTGCTGCTGAACAACTCCGGCAAGGTCCGCAGCGACGCCGACTTCGTCTTCTTCAACAACCTCAAGAGCCCCGACGGCTCCGTCGAGCACACCGGCGACAACATCACCGGTGAGGGCGAGGGCGACGACGAGCAGATCAAGGTCGACCTCGCGGCCGTGCCGGCCGAGATCGAGAAGATCGTCTTCCCGGTCTCGATCTACGACGCCGAGAACCGCCAGCAGTCCTTCGGCCAGGTGCGCAACGCGTTCATCCGCGTCGTCAACCAGGCCGGCGAGGCGGAGATCGCGCGGTACGACCTGAGCGAGGACGCCTCCACGGAGACCGCCATGGTCTTCGGCGAGCTGTACCGGCACGGCGCGGAGTGGAAGTTCCGCGCCATCGGCCAGGGCTACGCCTCGGGCCTGCGCGGCATCGCGCAGGACTTCGGCGTCAACGTCTGAGCCGAGCCCTCCGGGGTGCCGTCCCCCGTGACCTGACGGTTTCGTCCGGCGCCGCACCGTTCACGGGCGGCGCCGGACGCGCAGGACAACCGAAGAAGCACGACCAAGGGGAGGACCAGCACATGGGTGTCACGCTCGCCAAGGGAGGAAACGTCTCCCTGTCCAAGGTCGCGCCGAACCTCACTCAGGTGATGGTCGGCCTCGGCTGGGACGCGCGCTCCACCACCGGAGCCCCCTTCGACCTGGACGCCAGCGCGCTGCTGTGCACCGGTGGACGGGTCATGGGCGACGAGTGGTTCGTCTTCTACAACCAGCTCACGAGCCCCGACGGCTCCGTGGAGCACACCGGGGACAACCTCACCGGCGAGGGCGACGGGGACGACGAGTCGCTCCTCGTCGACCTCGGCAGGGTGCCCGCCCAGTGCGACAAGATCATTTTCCCCGTCTCCATCCACCTGGCCGACGAGCGCGGCCAGACCTTCGGCCAGGTCGCCAACGCCTTCATCCGGGTCGTCAACCAGGCCGACGGCCAGGAGCTCGCGCGGTACGACCTCAGCGAGGACGCCTCCACCGAAACGGCCATGATCTTCGGCGAGCTCTACCGGTACCAGGGCGAATGGAAGTTCCGTGCGGTGGGCCAGGGGTACGCGTCAGGCCTCCGGGGCATCGCTCTAGACTTCGGAGTCAACGTTTCGTAAAGCCGCGTACGGCGCGGGGGAAACCCACCCCCAGGTTTCGCTTGGGGGGACCGGGGCCCAGAGACAGGATTGGGTAACCAGTGGTTCTGAAAACCTTCGGGTGGTCGTTCGCGGTCACCGCGCTCGGCCTCGTCGCAGCGGTGTTCTACGGGGGGTGGACCGCTTTCGGTGTCGTGGCGATCCTGTCCGTCCTCGAGATCTCGCTGTCCTTCGACAACGCAGTCGTCAACGCCGGGATCCTGAAGAAGATGAACGCCTTCTGGCAGCGCATCTTCCTCACCGTCGGCGTGCTGATCGCCGTCTTCGGCATGCGGCTGGTCTTCCCCGTCGTCATCGTCGCGGTCAGCGCCCAGCTGGGCCCGATCGAGGCCGTCGACCTGGCCCTGACCGACAAGGACCGCTACCAGGAACTGGTCACCGACGCGCACCCCGCGATCGCGGCCTTCGGCGGCATGTTCCTGCTCATGATCTTCCTCGACTTCATCTTCGAGGACCGCGACATCAAGTGGCTCGGCTGGCTGGAGCGCCCGCTGGCCAAGCTCGGCAAGGTCGACATGCTGTCGGTCTGCATCGCCCTGATCGTCCTGCTGGTCTCGGCCCTGACCTTCGCCACCCACGCCCACCAGCACGGCGGCGCACACGTCGACAAGGCCGAGACCGTCCTGCTCTCCGGCATCGGCGGCCTGATCACCTACATGATCGTCGGCGGGCTCTCCGGCTACTTCGAGGACAAGCTCGAGGAGGAGGAGGAACGCGAGCACGAGGCCGAGGAGGAGGCCGCGCGCACCGGGAAGAAGAAGTCCCCGGTCCTGCTGGCCGGCCAGGCCGCCTTCTTCATGTTCCTCTACCTCGAGGTCCTGGACGCCTCCTTCTCCTTCGACGGCGTCATCGGCGCCTTCGCCATCACCAACGACATCGTCCTGATGGCCCTCGGCCTGGGCATCGGCGCCATGTACGTCCGGTCCCTGACCGTCTACCTGGTCCGCCAGGGCACCCTGGACGACTACGTCTACCTCGAGCACGGCGCCCACTACGCCATCGGCGCCCTCGCCGTGCTCCTCCTCGTCACCATCCAGTACCAGATCCACGAGATCATCACCGGTCTCGTCGGCGTCATCCTGATCGCCTGGTCCTTCTGGTCCTCCGTGCGCCGCAACAAGGCACTCGCGGCCGCAGGGGGAGACGCGGGCTCCGACGAGAAGACCGGGGTCACCTCCGGAGTGTGATCAGCTTCCCGGTGAGGAACGCTCTGAGCGGGGCGGTCGTCGAGGACGAGTCCTCGGTGCCGCCCCGCCGGCCGTCTCCGGGGGAGCGTGCGGCCGGGCGTTCTTCCGGCAGGGAACTTTCGGGCAGGGAACTTGGGGGCGGTAATGGGCTTCTTCGACGGACTCCGACCAGGTCGGGCCGCCGACTTCGACTCGGGCAGCGCGGCGAGCAACGCGATAGAGCTGACCAAGCGGCACAGCCAGGTCTCGCTCACCAAGCAGGGCGCCGCCACCGGGCACCTGCGCGTCAACCTGGCCTGGCGGATGCGCACCTCGGACTTCGGCGGTTCCCCGCGGGAGAGCCTGCTGCGCCACCCCCTCAAGGCGCTGCGCCCGCCGGAGGTCATCGGACACAGCCAGAGCATGGTCAACGTCGACCTGGACCTGGGCTGCCTTTACGAGCTGGCGGACGGGACCAAGGGGGTCGTCCAGCCGCTCGGCGGCCTGCTCGGCGAGATCAACGCGGCGCCGTACGTGAAGCTCAGCGGTGACGACCGGTTCGGGTCGGCGTCCGGCGAGACGATGTACGTCAACCTGGACCACCGGGACGACATCAAGCGGCTGCTGGTGTTCGTCTACATCTACGACCAGACTCCGGCCTTCGACCGTACGCACGCGGTCGTCACCCTCTACCCGAGCAACGGGCCGCGCATCGAGATAGGCCTCGACGAGCGGCACCCGCAGGCCCGCTCGTGCGCGGTGGTGATGATCGAGAACGTGAAGGGGGAGCTGATGGTCCGGCGCGAGGTGAGGTTCGTGTACGGCTTCCAGGGCGAGCTGGACCGGCTGTACGGGTGGGGACTGCAGTGGGGGCGGGGCTACAAGACGAAGGCTGAACGCTGACCTGCGGACACTCCGAACGTCCCGGACACTCCGAACGTCCCGGACGCTCCGGACGGGCGTGTCACGGGCGTCCCCGCGCCGCGCCCGCCGTCCGCGCCGCCCTCACCGCCCGATGAACTGCGGGCCCTGCGGCGGCATCCGGAACTCCCCGGCGGGGGCCGCCCCGGCCGGCTGGGCGTCCGGATAGCCGTAGCCGTACGTCGGCAGGGAGGCCGGGTAGCCGTAGGCCGCGGCGGGCTGCTGCGGGACGCCCGTCGTGGGCTGCTCGGGCGGCAGCGGCTGGGAGACGCCGGCCGTGGCGCCCGCCTCGGCGTCCGCGGCGGCCTCCTCCGACTCGTCCACGGAGATGCCGAAGTCCGTCGCGAGGCCCTTGAGGCCGTTGGAGTAGCCCTCGCCGAGCGCCCGGAACTTCCAGCCCTCCCCGCGGCGGTACAGCTCGCCGCAGATCAGCGCGGTCTCCTTGCCGGTCTCGGGGCGGATGTCGAAGGTGGCCAGCGGCTCGCCCTCGACGGCCGCGTCGTACAGCAGGATGCTGAGGGACCGTACGCGGTCGAAGGTGACCCCGTCCGCCGAAGCGACCAGCAGAATCTGGCTGACGGCGGACTCGACACCGGCCAGGTCCGTCTGGATCGTGTCGGTCAGGCCCTCGGCGCCGTGTTTCTTGCCGAGCCGCCAGACCTTCCCGGAGGGGTGCCGGGGCTGGTTGTAGAAGACGAAGTCCTCGTCGGATCGCACACGACCCTCGGGGCCGAGGAGCAGCGCGGAGGCGTCGACGTCCGGGACCCCCTGCCCGGGTGTCCAGCGCAGCACGGCCCGCACCGTGGTGGTCTTCAGCGGGATGTTCGACCCTTTCAGCATCGCGTGCGTCATGCGCTCATCCTGCCCTCTCGGTTCTGCTCACGACAATGCGGGTACACGGCGACCGGTGGTCCGCGGCGGAAGAAGCCGGGTCGTGCCGGGTTGTGCCGCTCTGCGTTACCTGGAATTCATGACCGGTGGGAACCCAGGACACGGGTCTCTACGTACTATTACCGGCCACCTCTTGCCGAATCCACACGGTCCACCTGCACCACGGGGGAGAAATATGCGCCATTTCGGGCACCTTGCGCCTGAGGTTCGGCAGCGCCTGTTCTACCGGGAGCCGTGCGCGTTCGACGCGGACTCGCCGGCCCGGACGCTGTCCGCCGCCCTCGGGGCCACGCTCTACAGCCCGGCCACCCGGCCCCGGCTGGCCGAGGACATCCTGAAGCAGACCGGGCGCGGCGTGGTGTCCATGGTGCTCTGCCTGGAGGACTCCATCGGCGACGAGGACGTCGCCGAAGGCGAGGAGAACCTCGTCCGCCAGTTCACCGACCTCGCCGCCCGCCCCGGCGTGGAGCCGCCGCTGCTGTTCATCCGCGTCCGCACCCCCGAGCAGATCCCGGACCTGGTCCGGCGCCTCGGCCCGGCCGTCCGGCTGCTCAGCGGCTTCGTGTTCCCGAAGTTCACCGAGGAACGCGGCATCCCCTTCCTGGAGGCCCTGGCCGCCGCCGAACAGGCCGGCGGCCGGCGGCTGTTCGGCATGCCCGTCCTGGAGACACCCGAGCTGATGTACCGCGAGTCGCGGGTGGAGGCCCTGGAGGGCATCGCCCGCGCCGTCGAGAAGTACCGCGGCCGCGTCCTCGCGCTGCGCCTCGGCGTCACCGACTTCTGCTCCTCCTACGGCCTGCGCCGGGCGCCCGACATGACCGCCTACGACGTCCAGATCGTCGCCTCCGTCATCGCCGACGTGGTGAACATGCTGGGGCGGGCGGACGGCACCGGGTTCACCGTGACCGGGCCGGTGTGGGAGTACTTCCGTGTCCCCGAGCGCATGTTCAAGCCGATGCTGCGGCACAGCCCCTTCCTGGAGGGACAGGCCGTCGAGCTGCGTGAGAAACTGATCGAACACGCGATGGACGGACTGCTGCGCGAGATCTCCCTCGACCAGGCCAACGGTCTGCTGGGCAAGACCTGCATCCACCCCTCGCACGTGCCGGCCGTGCACGCGCTGTCCGTGGTCAGCCACGAGGAGTACAGCGACGCGGCCGACATCCTGCGGCCGGAGCGCGGCGGCGGGGGCGTGATGAGGTCGGCGTACACGAACAAGATGAACGAGGTGAAGCCGCACCGGGCCTGGGCCGAGCGGACGATGCTGCGCGCCGAGGTCTTCGGCGTCGCGCACGAGGACGTCAGCTTCGTCGACCTGCTCGCCGCGGGCATACCCGGCTGAACCCGCCCCACCTCCTCACGACATAGGGACGCATGAACAACGCAGTGAACAACGGGGTCTGGTCCGGGAGCTGGGTCGCCGAGCGGCTGGGCGTCCACCTCGTGGGCGACGACGGGCTGACCGACCTGCTGGGGCTGGCCCTGCGCCGCAACCCCAAGCGGGCCCACCTGCTCGTCTCCCACGTGCTGGGCAAGCACGTCCCCCAGTCGCCGTCCGTGGTGTACGGCCACGGCCTCGCCCTGGGCCGCCGGGTGGCGGAACTGCTCGGCGAGGAGGCCGCCGACGCCGTCGTCCTCGGGTACGCGGAGACGGCCACCGGCCTCGGGCACTCCGTCGCCGACGGCGTCGGCGCGGCGCCCTACCTGCACTCCACCCGGCGCCCCGTCCCCGGCGTCGTCCCGGCGGGCGGCTTCGAGGAGTCCCACTCCCACGCCACCTCCCACCTGCTGCTGCCGGAGGACCCGGCGCTCCTGGTCGGCGACGGCCCGCTGGTCCTCGTCGACGACGAGTTCTCCACCGGCAACACCGTCCTGAACACCATCCGCGACCTGCACGAGCGCTACCCCCGCCGCCGGTACGTCGTCGTCGCCCTCGTCGACATGCGCTCCCCGGCCGACGCGGGGCGCCTGGAGGCCTTCGCCCGCGAGATCGGCGCCCGCGTCGACCTGGTGGCGGCGGCCTCGGGCACGGTCCGGCTCCCGCCCGGGGTGCTGGAGAAGGGCCGGGAACTGGTCGCGCGCCACGAGGCGGACGCGGCGCGGACGCCGGGCGGTGACGCGCGCGGACCGGCCGGGGACGGGGGACCCGCCCCCGCCGGCGGGCACCCGGACGGACGGCCCGCGCCCGCCCCGCGGATCGACCGCGTCGATCTGCGCTGGCCCCGCGGCCTCCCCGACGGCGGCCGCCACGGCTTCACCCCGCGGCACCGCGCCCGCCTCGAGGCCGCCCTGCCCGCGATGGCGGCCCGGCTCGCCGAGGCCCTCCCCGAGGGCGCACGCCGCGTGCACGTCCTCGGCTTCGAGGAGCTGATGTACGCGCCGCTGCGGCTGGCCCGCGAGCTGGAGCAGGTCACGGCCGCCGAGGTGCGCTTCTCCACCACCACCCGCTCACCCGTCCTCGCGGTCGACGACCCCGGCTACGCGATACGCAGCCGGATCGTCTTCCCCGCGCACGACGATCCGGCCGACGGCCCCGGCGAGCGCTACGCCTACAACGTCGCGGGCGCCGGCTTCGACGCCGTGGTCGCCGTCGTCGACTCCGTCGCCGACACCCCGGCGCTGCACGCCCCCGGCGGCCTCCTCGACCGGCTCGCCGCGCACACCCCGCACGTCGTCCTCGCGGTCGTGCCCAGCCACGTCCCCGAGCCGCTGTACGTACCCGAAAGGTCCGCCATGCTGCCCGACCCCCTTCGCGGTCCCGCCTTCTCCTCGTACGCGCCGGAGGAGGTCGGCTGGCTGCTCCAGGACCTCTCCGACGTGACGCTGGAGGCGCCGACGGAGGAGCGCGAGGAGGCCATCCAGAGCGGCGGCGCGCACTACGCGGAGTCGCTGCCGGTGGAGTACCAGCCCAGCGAGCAGTACCAGGCGCTGTTCCACACGGCCCTGGAGGAGTCCGCGGCCCGGCTGGCGCAGGCGGTCGGCGCGGTCACGGAACTGGTGATCGCCGAGCGCTCCCCCCGCCCGGTGCTCGTCTCCCTGGCCCGCGCCGGCACCCCGGTGGGCGTGCTGATGCGCCGCTGGGCGCAGCACCGGCACGGCCTGGAGCTGCCGCACTACGCGGTCTCCATCGTCCGCGGCCGGGGCATCGACGCCAACGCGCTGCGCTGGCTGGCCCGGCACCACGACCCGGCGGACGTCGTCTTCGTCGACGGCTGGACCGGCAAGGGCGCCATCACCCGCGAACTGGCCGCGGCGATCGAGGAGTTCGAGGCGGCGGGCGGCGCGGCCGGCTTCGACCCGGAGATCGCGGTGCTGGCCGACCCGGGCGCCTGCGTGCGCACGTACGGCACCCGGGAGGACTTCCTGATCCCGTCCGCCTGCCTCAACTCCACCGTCTCGGGCCTGATATCGCGGACCGTGCTGCGCGCCGACCTGGTCGGCCCGGACGACTTCCACGGCGCGAAGTTCTACCGCGAGCTGGCCGGCGCGGACGTGTCGGGCGCCTTCCTGGACGCCGTCTCGGCCCGCTTCCCGGAGGTCGCGGACGCCGTGGACGCGACGGTGAAGGAGCTGCTGGCCGCCGACCGCGCGCCGACCTGGGAGGGCTGGGCCGCGGTCGAGCGCATCAGCGAGGAGTACGGCATCCACGACGTGAACCTGGTCAAGCCGGGCGTCGGCGAGACCACCCGGGTGCTGCTGCGCCGGGTGCCGTGGAAGATCCTGGCGCGGGCCGGGGCGGGCGCCGACCTGGACCACGTCCGGCTCCTCGCCGGCCAGCGCGGGGTCCCGGTGGAGGAGGTCGGCGAGCTGCCGTACACCTGCGTGGGGCTGATCCACCCGCAGTACACGCGCGGCGCGACCGGTGCCGACGGCAAGGCGGTGACCCTCTGATGCCCGTGCTGGTGGCGAGCGACCTCGACCGTACGCTCATCTACTCCGCGGCGGCCCTCGCGCTGACCATGCCGGACGCGCGGGCCCCCCGGCTGCTGTGCGTGGAGGTCCACGAGAGCCGTCCGCTGTCCTACATGACGGAGACGGCGGCGCGGCTGCTGACCGATCTCGGGGACGCGGCGGTGTTCGTGCCGACGACCACCCGGACCCGCAAGCAGTACCAGCGCATCAGCCTGCCGGGTCCGCCGCCGGCCTACGCGATCTGCGCGAACGGCGGGCACCTGCTGGTCGACGGGGTGTCCGACCCGGACTGGCAGGCCGTGGTGAACGCGCGGCTGGCCGACGAGTGCGCGCCGCTCGCGGAGGTGCAGGCGCACCTCGCGGCCTTCGCCGACCCGCTCTGGCTGCGCAAGGAGCGCATCGCCGAGGACCTGTTCGCCTACCTGGTGGTGGAGCGCGAGCTGCTGCCCGAGGAGTGGGTGAAGGAGCTGGCGGTCTGGGCGGAGGAGCGCGGCTGGACCGTGTCGCTCCAGGGCCGCAAGATCTACGCCGTGCCCAAGCCGCTGACCAAGAGCGCGGCCGTGCGCGAGGTGGCCCGGCGCACCGGCGCCGAGCTGACGCTGACGGCCGGCGACTCCCTGCTCGACGCCGACCTGCTGCTGGTGTCGGACCGGGGCTGGCGCCCCGGCCACGGCGAGCTGCACGAGGCGGCCTGGACGGCACCGCAGGTCACGGCGCTGCCCGAGCGCGGGGTACTGGCGGGGGAACGGATCCTGCGCGAGTTCCTGAAGGGCGCCCGCCAGAAGTAGGGCCCGGCGTCCGGACCGGGTCGCACGGCGGCGGGCTTCTCGGCGCCGGTGAGCGGGGGCCGGCGCGCGCTGCCGCACGTCGGGGAGGGCGTCGACGCGATGGATCTCCCCCGCGCGCGGCCGCGCGCGGGGGAACCGGCGACCGACGGCGACGCCGGAGGCCCCTCCGGGGGAGGCCGTGCCGGACTCCCCCCTCGTCCGTGGCGTGATCCGGACGACGGGCCCCACGGGTCAGCCGCAGCAGCCCCCGCCGCAGCAGCCGCCCCCGCCGCCCCCGCCGCCCGCCCGGGGCGCGGGGGCGGAGACCGTGCCGCCGACGGCTACGGTGGACAGCAGCTTGACCGTGTCGTCGTGGCCGGCGGGGCAGTCGGCGGGCGCGGCGGACTCCGCCATGGGGCGGCTCAGTTCGAAGGTGTCGCCGCAGGTCCGGCAGCGGTACTCGTAGCGAGGCATGCGGACAGGTTAATCCCTCTATGGGCGGAACCGGATCCCACTGTTTCGACGGCGTTCACTTCTGTCGATTTCCTATGTGGAGAACTTGCGAAGGGCGCTGGTAATTTGAGGGCGCCGCGATGAACCGCGAGGTTGGGGGAATCAGGGCTTGCTGCCGCCGCGACGGCAACCATGCCAGACCCTCGTACGTCTGTACGTCTGCCTACGCGAGCAACACCTAGTGCGGAGGGAGACATCGTGACCCAGGCGGGGCAGGGGGAGGAGCCCCGGGAGCCGGCCGACGCCACCATGCAGCTGAAGGTCCCCGCCTCTTTCAAGGCGGACGAGACCATGCAGCTGCGGGTGCCCCCGGAAGGCATACCGGGCAGCGCGGAGGGGCCGGACACACCCGGCCCGTCCGGGGAGTCCTCCATACCCGGAGAGAGGCGGAAGGGCAGGAAGGCCCCCCGCCCCTCCGTGCGTTCCCGCCTCGCCGCCGCCGCCGGCCCCCGGCTGGCCCCCCTCGTCGCCTTCCTCGCCCCCCACGCGACGCGGCTCGCGGCCTTCCTCGCGCCGTACGCGCGCCGGATGCGCCCGCAGTACCCGCGGCCCGGCCGCACCGGCTGGCGCCGCTGGATCCCCTCCTGGCGGCAGTCGCTCGGAGGCGTCCTCGCCTCCCTGGGCCTGAGCACCCTCTTCCTGGTCGTCGCCTACGCCGCCACCGACGTCCCGGACAACCTCAACACCTACGCCACCCAGCAGGACAACGTGTACTTCTGGGCCGACGGGACCCCCATGGCCCGCACCGGCTGGGTGCAGCGGCAGGCGATGCCGCTGAAGGACATCCCCGAGGACGTCCGCTGGGCGGTCCTCGCCGCCGAGAACGAGAGCTTCTACAGCGACCCCGGCATCTCCTTCAAGGGCATCAGCCGCGCCGTCTTCCGCACCTTCGGCCAGGGCGACACCCAGGGCGGCTCCACGATCACCCAGCAGTACGTCAAGAACGTCTACCTCAACCAGGACCAGACGGTCCGGCGCAAGTTCACCGAGGCGATGATCGCCCTCAAGCTCGACAACCAGATGAGCAAGGACGACATCCTCGAGGGCTACCTCAACACCAGCTGGTTCGGCCGCGGCACCTACGGCATCCAGCGCGCCGCCCAGGCCTACTACGGCAAGGACGTCAGCGAGCTGAACGCCAGCGAGGCGGCCTTCCTCGCCGCCCTGCTCAAGGGCGCCGGGCTCTACGACCCCACCCTGAGCGGCGCCAACCGCGCCCGTGCCGTCGAGCGCTGGACGTGGACCCTGGACCGGATGGTCTCCATCGGCAAGCTCTCCCGGTCCGAGCGGGCCACGTACACGAAGTTCCCCGAGCCGCTCAAGAGCAATCCGCTGTACGACACCGGTGAACAGAGCGACTACCTCGTCGAGCTCGCCTCCCAGTACGCCAAGAAGTCCGCGAAGATCGGCGACAAGGACTTCGACCTGGGCGGCTACCAGATCTACACGACCTTCGAGAAGGACCGCGAGGCCCAGCTCACGGACGCCGTCACCAAGGCCCGCGCGAAGGCCCTGAAGGACGACCCGAAGAACGCGAGGACCGCCCACTACGGCGCCGCCTCGGTGGCCGCCGACGGACGGATCCTCGCCGTCTACGGCGGCCCCGACCACCGCACCCAGGGCTACAACGAGTCCAACGCCACCACCGTCCCGGCCGGCTCCGCCTTCCTGCCCTTCGTCTACGCCGCCGGCCTGGAGCACGGCGTCCACAAGACGCGGGACGGCGAGACCACCCAGGTCACCGCGGAGTCCGTCTACGACGGCGACGACGACGTGCCGGTGACCACGCCGGAGGGGCCGTACTGGGACCGCAGCGGCAAGAAGGTCGCCGCCAGCAACGAGGGCGACAGGTCCTACGGGCAGATCTCCCTGCACCGGGCGCTGGCCCTGTCGGTGAACACGCCCTTCATGCAGCTCGGCATGGACACCGGCCTGGACAAGGTGCGCGACACCGCGGAGGCGGCCGGACTGCTCCCCTCCAGCCTCGGCGCACAGGTGCCCGCCCTGTCCCAGGGCAGCTCCACCCCCAGCGCGATCCGCATGGCCAGCGGCTACTCCACCTTCGCCGCGGCCGGCAAGCACACCGATCCGTACTCCGTGCGGCAGGTCACCCACAACGGCACCAAGGTCCCGCTGGCCCTCCCGAAGCCGGCCCGCGCGATCGGCGCCGACACGGCCGAGGAGGTCACCTCCGCCCTCACCGACGGCTTCCGCACCGCCCACCCCGGCGCGGCACCCGAGGGCGTCCAGGTGGCCGGGAAGGCCGGGACCACCCAGGACGACAAGGCCGCCTGGTACGTCGGCACCCACAAGGCCGTCTCCACCGCGGTCGTCGTCTACCGCATCAACCTGGCGAAGAGTCTCGAACCGCTGCCGCTGAACGGCATCGACGGCCCGGCGGACGACAGCGTCCCCTACGGCATCTGGTCCAGAGCCATGAGCCCGCTCCGCTGACCCCGGGCCGCACCGCCGCCCCCGAACCCCTCGAGAATGAGCCGCACATGACGCCACCGTCGGGCCGCCGCCGCAAGGCCCGGGCAGCCAACCGCCCCGCCGCCGCCCATCCGGGCTTCCTGACCCTGGCGGCCTTCCTCGTCATCACCTCGCTGGTGGCGGGCTACCTGGTGCTCAGCCGCACGGACAACACCGCGCCGACCGCCTCCGCCGGCAAGGGGGGCAAGGCGACGGCGTCACCGGGCGAGGAGCCGGAGTGGGACGGCAGGACCAAGGTCCTCGGGGACGGCTCCACCTCGTACACCGGCCCGCAGAAGGGCGGCATCGAGCCCGTACCGCTCAAGCCCGGTGAGAAACCGCCCCAGTTCGTCGTCTTCTCCTGGGACGGCGCCCTGGCCGGCGACGACGGGCTGTTCACCCACTACCGGGAGATGGCGCGCGAGTACGACGCGCACATGACGTTCTTCCTCACGGGCATCTACCTGCTGCCCAAGAGCAAGGCCGGCCTCTACAGCCCGCCGCAGCACCCCAAGGGCTCCGCGGCGATCAGCTTCCCCACCGACGAGCACGTCCGCACCACCCTGGAGGACCTCGCCAAGGCCTGGGAGGAGGGCAACGAGATAGGAACCCACTTCAACGGCCACTTCTGCGGCGCCAAGGGCGGCGGCGACTGGAGCGTCGAGGAGTGGAAGAGCGAGATCGACCAGTTCTTCGGCTTCGCCGAGAAGTGGAAGACCAACACCGGCTACACCGACATGGACCCGCTGCCCTTCGACTTCAAGAAGGAGGTCGTCGGCGGCCGCGCCCCCTGCCTGGAGGGCCAGGCCAACCTGCTGAAGGCCGCCAAGAGCTACGGCTGGCGCTACGACGCCAGCTCGGCCGGCGACTTCCAGATCTGGCCCGCGAAGAAGAACGGCATCTGGGACTTCCCGCTCCAGATGCTCCCGTACGAGGGCGGCAAGTACCAGGGCCTGTCCATGGACTTCAACTTCCTCTACAACCAGTCCGAGGGCGAGACCCAGGGCGACCCGGCCAAGTACCCGCAGTGGCAGCAGGAGACCCTCGACACCTACATGGCCGGCTTCAACCGCGTGTACTACGGCAGCCGGGCCCCGCTGTTCATCGGCAACCACTTCGAGGAGTGGAACGGCGGCATCTACATGAAGGCCGTCGACGAGGTCATCAAGACCGTGTGCGTGAAGAAGGACGTCAAGTGCGTGTCCTTCAAGGAACTGGCCGACTGGATGGACGTGCAGACGCCCGCCACCCTGGAGCGGCTGCGCACCCTCGACCCCGCCCAGTCGCCGGACTGGTCGACCGTCGTCCAGTGACCGGACACCGTCCGGCAACCGGGTCGACACGGGACGGCACGGCGCAGTGACGGTCCCATAACTCCCGGACCCGGACTGCCGCCCCCCTCTTCACACGAGCCACACACGGCATGCAAAGATGCGCTACCCCGGCATCCAGCCGCCGGGGCAAGAGGGGAAGCATCAGTGAAGTCAAGGAAATTGAGCCGTACGCGGCGTCGCGCCGCGATACTCGGGGCGGCCGCCACCTCCGTCGTCGCGGGAGTGGCCCTGCTGCCCAACTGGAGCGCCGGCGCGGCGGTCGTCGACGACCCCACGGTGGACGCCCGGACCAAGGCCACCTTCCAGCGCCTCGCCGACGCGGTCTTCACCGACCGCACCGAAGCCCTGGTCGACGGCAAGCGGGACAAGCGCGGGAAGCCGCTGACCGACGGCTTCTCCGGCGACGTCAAGCTGTCGTCGAAGCAGGACCGTGCCGAGGACGCCGCGCTGTCCTCGCTGGACCGGCGCAAGGCGCGGCTCGCCCAGCTCGGCGAGAAGTACAGCAAGGGCAGCACCACCGTCACCCTGGACGCCACGAGCGTGAAGGGCCGCAAGGCCAAGGTCGCGGTCACCGAGACCACGACCCTCACCTACGAGAAGGTCCGCGGCGACGAGCCGAAGGCCACCGGGTTCCAGGCCCACCACGAGCTGACGTTCACCGCCGACCGGCACGGCGACTGGCAGCTGACCGGCATCCGCGACACCGACGAGGGCCTCGCGGTGAACCAGACCGCCAAGCCGTCCGTCGCGCCGATGGTGGCCACCACCGGCAGCACCACGCCGTCGGCCCCCAAGGCGTCGACCTCGTACCCCGGCCCGGCGAACGCGAAGAACTTCACCGCCAGCGGCCTCGACTACCAGGCCATGGCCGCCTACGCCAAGCAGTACTGGTCGAACTACAACCCCGCCTACCCGAACTACAACGGGCAGGGCGCGGGCGGCGACTGCACCAACTTCGTCAGCCAGGCCCTGAAGGCCGGCGGCTGGAAGCACGTCCCGGGCTACGTGTACGACTACACCAGGTGGTTCGGCAACGCCGACATCCAGTCGCACTCGTTCGTCGGCGTCAACGAGTGGTCCTGGTTCGCCCAGAACTCCCAGCGGACGACCCCCCTGGCGAACGTCTACCAGCTGGACGTCGGCGACGTCCTCCAGGTCGACTTCGACAAGGACGGCTCCAAGGACCACACCATGATCGTCACGTCCCGCAGCCGGGGCGTGCCGTACGTGACCTACCACTCGACCAACACCTACAGCAGGTCGGTGGCGAGCGTCGTCGCGTCGTACCCGACCGCCGCGTACTACGCCTACCGCACCTGACGGGCACGCGTCCCCGGTCAGGGCCCCGGCGGGTCCTGACCGGACCGGGAGCCGTCCCCGAAGGCCTCACGGGCCGCCTCCCGGGACGTGATGCGGCGCGCCTGCGGGTGCTCCGCCGGGAACTGCTCCCGCCGCTCCTGATGACGGTCCCGGTCCTCCGCCATGTCGGGGTGGCGGGACCGCCAGTACGGGTTGTCGTGCGGCAGGGCCGAGCCGACCCTGCCGTACATCCCGAACACCAGCAGCAGGATGCCGATCACGAAGCTGAGCATGCAGTTCTGGATCTGGAACGCCAGGAAGTTGTAGTCCGTCTCCAGCAGCCCCATGTTCAGGAAGCCGCTGGCCACGAAGAGCACGCCGAGCGTCATGTTCAGCGTGGAGGCGAAGTTCCCGCCGATCACCATCCCGACCAGGAGCAGCAGACCGACGGCGACCGACAGCCAGCTGAGCGCGCCGTTGGTGTTCAGGCTCCAGACGGTGTCCCCGCCGGTGTCGAAGAAGCCGATCCGGTCGATGATCCCGAAGATCCCGAAGACCACCAGTCCGACGCCCATCAGACCGGCGCCGATCCGGTAGACCATGTTGAGACGGTGGTCGACGGGCAGGTGGTCGTCCAGCCTGATCCGTCGGCGGGTCCCCGAGTGCGTGAGGTGGGTGGCCATCTCCGCCTCCCTCCGGAAGCGTTGCGCGAGCCGAGTCGTACGCACCTCCAATATCCGCCCGACGCGCGCCGACGGCAACGCCGACGGTGCCGGGCGGACCGGGCGGCAGGTGGCGGGCGGTCGAGGGGCGGGCCGGTCTCAGTGCCCGGCGCCGCGGTCCTCGCGGATCCGGGTCACCACGTCGGACACCGTGTGCCGCACGGCCTCCGTCTCCGTCAAAAAGTGCCAGTAGTCCGGGTGCCGGCCCTCCAGCGTGGCGATCGCCCGCTCCAGCCGGGCCACCGCCTCGTCCAGCGGCCGCGCGTCCCGCGGGTCCGGGGTGTGGCGTCCGGTCATCGCCAGCCGCTGCGCGTCCCGGATCGCGAAGCGGGTCCGCTCGATCTCCTGCCGCGGGTCCTTCTGCACGGCGTTCAGCCTGGTCAGCCGGTCACCGGCGGCCGAGACGGCCTCGTCGGTGGAGTTCAGCAGGGCCCGCGCCGTCGACAGCAGCGCGGTGGCGTCCGGCCAGCGCTGGGCGTCGCGCGCGCTCTGCGCCTCGGCGAGCCTGGCCTCCGCCTGCCGGACGTGCTCCACGGACTGGCCGGGGACGTGCTGGAGGTCCTGCCAGCAGGCCGCCGTGAAACGCCGGCGCAGCTCGCTCAGGATCGGCTCGACCTGCCCCGACCGGGTCGTCAGCGCCTGCGCGCGCGTCCGCAGGGACACCAGCCGGTGGTCGATCTCGGCGGCCTTCTCCGGCAGCCGCTCCGCCTCCGCCCGGACCGCCCCGGCCTCGCGGGAGACCCGCTCGGCGCGCTCCAGGGTGCCCGGCACGCCGTGCTGCCCGGCGCCCTGGTTCAGCCTGGTCAGCTCCGGGGCGAGCGCGGCCAGCCGGGCGGCGAGGTCGTCCGCCCTCAGCCCCGTCTCCCGGACGGCGTCCAGCGCGTTCGACGCGGCCAGCAGGCTCTGGCGGGCCCGCTCCACGGCGGGCGCCAGCCGGGCCAGCTGGGCCTCCGCCGTGTCCAGCAGCGGTCCGAGACCGTCGGCGAAGCGGTCCAGTTCGCCCTTGACGCGGACCAGTTCGTCCTTCGCGCGGGTCAGCTCGCCGCGCGCCCGCGTGGCGGTGGCGGCCTCCAGGTCGTCCCGGTCCAGGTCGTGGGCGTCGACGGCCTGGATGTACCGGTGGCTGGCCTCGTCGATGCGCCGGCCGAGGGCCTCGAAGTCGGCCACCGCGCGCCGGGCGGCCGGCGAGGCGTCGACCGCCGTGATCGTCTCGATCGAGATCCGCAGATCCCGCTGGGCGGTGTCCAGTTCGTAGAACGCGGCCGCCGCGGCGTCCTTCGCGGCCTGGGCCTCCGCCCGCTGGCCCTCCGCCCGTCCGCCGAACCAGCGGCGGGTGCCGCCCCCGGCGAACGCGGCGGGCAGCAGGAGGGCGGCGACGAGGGGGAGGGCGGCGAGCGCGAGGGCGTCGCCGAGCACCCGCGGACGTGCGCGCGTACGCTCACGCGGACGCGGACGCGGACGCGCGTGCGGCACCGACGGCGAGTACGGCTGTGCTGGTGTCGCCGTCACATCCCTCTCCCGTGCTGTGATCCGCCCTGCCCGGAGTCATTCTCCCACCGGTTGATGACGAACACACGGGGCGATCGGTTCGCTTCCCCGCGGTGACTTTCCCCTCCCCGGCGCGGGGCGTCGCCCTGTAGGAGGCACGGCGTCGGGCCATGTAGGCTGTCCACTCGTCCTGGGTGCGTAGCTCAGGGGTAGAGCGCCTGCCTTACAAGCAGGATGTCGGCGGTTCGAAACCGTCCGCGCCCACCAGGCAGTGCGAGAGGGTCCCCGGCACGTCCCGGGGACCCTCTCGCGCGTCGGGGGCGGTTCACTGCCGGCTCTCCTCGTCGGGCGGGGCCTCGTGGGCGTGCTTGAGGCGCATGCGGGCCTCCACGCGGTCGGCGGCGGCCACCTCCGCCCAGAAGCGGTGGCCGGACACGAACACGGCCAGCTCGTGCTCGCGCCGGCGGAGCTTCTCCACCTCAGCCTGCTCGTCGGCCGTCCAGCCGGGGGAGGCGGGGCGCTCCACCTTGCGCCAGCCGCCGTCGTCGCTGAAGCCGTCCAGCGGCTCGACCGACCAGGGCAGCCGCTTCAGCAGGGCCGACAGCTCGGTCCGGACCTGATGCAGCTCCTCCTGACCGGCGCGCAGGTCACTGGGAAAGTCATAGGTGGTAGCCACGCGGCAATGGTACGTCTGTTCGATTTTGAATCGCGAGTTTCCCGGGGTGGTTCATCCGTACGAATGAACGGAGGGGCGCTGTCAGACCCCTGTCCCACGGTGGCGGCATGGAGGACACCGGTGGGGAACACGTGCGGTCGGTGCCCTGGGCAGAGGGCGACTTCTGGCTGCTGGAGCGCAACAACAGCCCGGAGAAGACCGGCCACCTGGGCGGTCCCGAGCCGGCGGCGAAACTGACCGAACGTCACCGACGGTATCCGGAGCTGGAGTCGGGTCGGATGTACCGGGTCGTGCCGGCCGGGAGCGGCGGGACCGTCGGCTCGATCGGCTACCGGGAGCGGACCTGGCGGGGTGAACCGGTCTGGGAGACGGGATGGGGAGGCTGCCCGAGTTGCAGGGGCGGGGACCGGCCGCGCGGGCGGCCCGCGCGGTCGTCGAGGCCGTCCGGCAGGACACGCGGGACACCGGTGGACCCGGGACCCTGCACGCCTTCCCGGCCGTGGACCACCCCGCCTCCAACAGGGTGTGCCGCAGGGCGTGGTTCACCCTGCTCGGCCGGTTCGGCTTCGAGTACCCCGAGGGGCACTGGATCACGTCCCACGACCGGTGTGTCGAACGGGGTCAGTGACCCGCCTCCCGCAACTCCCGCACCAGGCGCGCCGCCACCGGTACCGGCACCCCGTGCCGCTCGGCCGCGCGGAGCAACGCCCCGCCGATCGCGTCCAGTTCCAGGGGGCGGCCGGCCTCCGCGTCGCGCTGCATGGACGACCTGGTGGCCGGGGGGAAGGCGTCGTAGCGGGCGAGCGCCGCCGCCGGGTCGGCGGGGGCGCCGCAGGCGCGGCTCACCGCGGCCGTCTCCGCGACCAGGGCGGTCAGGTCCTCGCGGTGGCGCGTCCTGACCTCGCCGAGGGGCAGCGCGTGGCGGGTGGTGAGGAGGGCGAAGGGGGCGAGGAACGCCATCTTCGCCCACAGCGCGGCCGTCTCGTCCGGCAGGACCCGGGTCGTCGGGCCGGCCTCCGTCAGCGCCCGCGCGAGACCGTCGAGGCGCGGGCGGGGGACCAGGTCACCGGCGAGGTCGATCTCCGCGAAGGGGCTGGCGTGCTCGATCACGCCCGCGGCGACGCGCGTGGACTCGACGCGGACGACGGCCGGGGCGACGGACTCCGGACCGTACCGGGCGCGCAGGAACGCCGGGTGCTCGACCCCGTTGAGGAACGGCACGAGGAGGGCGTCGCCGACGGCGGCGGCCGGGACCCGGGCCAGCGCCGCGTCGAGAGCGGTGTGCTTGACGGCGATCAGGACGGCGTCGACGGGGGCGCGGAGCACGGTGTCCGCGGCGACGGGGGCGGTGAAGTCGCCGAACCGCGCGCTGCGCACGCGCACCCCGTCGGCGCGCAGACGGGCCGCCGTGTCCTCGCCGGACAGGCAGACCACGCGGTGGCCGGCGCGGGACAGGAGTCCGGCGAGCAGACCGCCGACGCCGCCGGGGCCGAGGACCGCCAGGGTGAGCTCGTTCGTCATGGTGTTGCTGTTCCTCTCGTCGGTCGGCCCCGGATCCGGTGGCCGCCTCTGAGGCGATCATGGCAGGGTCCCGGGGATGGGGAAAGGGGCGACGGAGAGGGTCGCGGGGAGTGAGACTGGGGGCATGTGCCGCAGCATCAAGACGCTTCGTCCGCCCGCGCTGCCCGAGGAGGCCACGCAGGACGAGATCCGGGCCGCCGCCCTCCAGTACGTGCGGAAGGTGTCCGGCTTCCGGGCGCCGGCCGCGCACAACCGGGAGGTGTTCGAGCGGGCGGTGGAGGCCGTGGCCGAGGCCACGGCGGACCTGCTGGCCGGACTGGAGGTGCGCGGAGCCGTGCCCCGCACGGCCGCGCCGGGCGGGGGGTGACCTCGCGGGCCGCGCCCGCCCACGGCGGCCCCGCTGCTGGGCCGAGGGCGGCCGCGCGGGTGTGGCCGCCCCGCCGGGCGGCTCGTGCGACCCGGCACCCGGCGGCCGCCTCCCCTCCCGGCCCCGCTCGGCCGCGGACCTCGGTGCCCGTCCGCGCCACCGCCGGGCGAGGCGGCCGCGGGACGGCCGGTGCTCCCGTGCGGGGACACGGCCACCCGGTACGCCCGGGGTGCCGCCTCTTGACGCGGGCGCGGGCCGTCCTCAGGCGGGCCCTCCCGCCGGTGACCGGACGCCGGGGGCAAGGCCCTGCGGCGGCCGGACGTGCGGGGACGAGGCCCGGCGGTCACGCCGGCCGTCGGCGCATCAGGTACGCCGCTCCCGAGCCCGCGGCGCACAGGGCCAGGAAGGACACCCCCGCCGCCAGCCAGGTCGCCCCGAGCCAGTGCGCGCCGAAGTAACCGAGGGCGACGCTGTACGCGGCCCAGGAGAGGCCGGCCAGGGCGGACCAGGGCAGGAAGTCGCGGACGCGGCGCTGCGCGGCGCCCGCGATGAGCGAGACGACGGACCGGCCGGCCGGTGCGAACCGGGCCAGGACGACGAGCGCGCCGCCGCCCTCGGCGAGGGCCCGGCCCAGCCGTTCCTGCGCGGTGGTCAGCCGCCGGGAACGGGAGATCGCGCGGTCCAGCCGGGCCCCGCCGCGCCGGGCGAGACGGTAGGCGGCCAGGTCGCCGAGGACGGAGGCGGTCGCCGCGGAGAGGACCAGCGCGAGGATGTCGGGCACCTCGTGCGGCAGCCGTCCGGTCGCCGCCCCCGATCCCGCGGCCGCGGCCGTCGCCGCCGTGATGACGAGCACGCCGCTCGGCAGCACCGGCAGGAACACGTCAAGAAGGACCGACAAGGCTACCAGCACGTAGATCCATGGGGCGCCGATCAACGCCCCCACACTTTCGAACACGCGAAACTCCCCGTCGTCTCCCCCGTGCGGCCGAACCGTGCCGCTGTGTCGCGGGGGAGCGGCAGGTGCGGCCAATGACAGCCATACAGCGTACGCCCGAGGGGTGACAGGAGCTTCACGGGGGGCTCGTGTGTTCACCACGGCGTGTTCACACGAGTGCGGTCCGTTCGCGCCCCGGGCGTCCTCCCCGCGACGGTGGGGGAGAACGCCCGGGACCGGGGTGCCGTCGGGTCAGGCCGCGACGGCGGCCTGCTCGGTGGCCGGCTCCCGGCCCGCCGCCGTGCGCCGGGCGAACAGCCGGTCCAGGCCGAACGCGCCGGAGCCGGTGAACACCAGGAGCAGGAAGGCCCAGCAGAACATGGCGGAGGCCTCGCCGCCGTTCTGTATCGGCCACAGCGCCTCCGACTGGTGGACGTCGAAGTACGCGTACGCCATCGAGCCCGAGGCGAGGAAGGCGGCGGCCCGGGTGCCGAGGCCGAGCAGCACCAGGCCGCCGCAGACCAGCTGGATCACGGCCGCGTACCAGCCGGGCCAGGTGCCGGCGTCGATGGTGCCGCCGTCGGTGCCGACCGCTCCGCCGAGGACGCCGAAGAGCGAGGCGGCGCCGTGGCAGGCGAAGAGCAGTCCGACGACGATGCGGAACAGGCCGATCGCGTAGGGCTGTGCGCTGTCGAGACGAGCGGACATGGGGGGTTACTCCTTCGGTTTCGGACGTGCGGCTCGCCGTGGGGCGGGCGGGCCGCGTGGGGAGGGCGGTACCGAACGAGCGGCCCACGCTAGGCGGACCTCACCAATGCTTGCAAGTTCAACATTTAGCCATGGTCGGGATCACGCCAGCGCCCCGTCCCCGGCCGGTGCCGCACGGCGGCGGCCGGGGACGCGGTGCCGGCCGGTGCCGCAGGGCGGCGGCCGGTGGCGGGAACGGACCCTTACCGGGAGGTCAGTTCGGACTCCGTCACCACGGTGAGCCCGGCGCCCTCGCGGGCCTGTTCCAGCCGCAGCCGGGCCGAACGTCCGCGCAGCGTCAGCGTCATCAGCTGGTTGCCGAACCAGGGCCCACCGGTCTTGCGCCAGTCCACGGGCGGCCGCGGGGAGCGCCCGTGCCGCCGGAAGCGGCGCCCGATCCCGCGGGCGAGGGCGCTCCAGCCGAAGCGGAAACCCACCCTCATCGACCGGGGGATGGAGTTGTGGACCGGCGAGCAGGTCAGTTGCAGCACCCGCGCGTCGGGCGCGTCGCCGGGCCAGCGCGTCTCGGCCACGTAGGCGTGGTGCACGTCCCCGGACAGCACGAGAACGCTCGCCGGTGCCTGCGGTCCCGTCCCCGCCTCGGCCAGCAGCCGGGTCAGCTCGGCGAAGGACTCCGGGAACGCCGCCCAGTGCTCCAGGTCCGCCGCCCGCCGCACCTTCTCCCCGAACCGCGCCCAGCGCGGACCGCGTTCGCCCCGGCACAGGGCCGCGTTCCAGGTCTCCGCGTCGTGCACCAGGTGCGGCAGCAGCCAGGGCAGCGAGGTGCCCACCAGGAGGTGGTCGTACGACCCCGGCGCGTCCAGGGCCTGTTCGCGCACCCAGGCCGCCTCGCCCGGGTCGAGCATCGAGCGCTCGTCCTCCTCCAGGACCCGGGCGGCCCGCGAGTCCACCATCAGCAGCCGCACCCGTCCGAAGTCGCGCCGGTAGCTCCAGCGCACGGAGGCGGGCTCGCCGTCGGCCCGGCGGGCGAAGTCGCGCACGAGGCCGGTGGCGTCGGAGGTGTCCCGTACGGCCGCGTAGAGGGGGTCGGCGGCCAGGGCGGCGGGGGAGAGGTTCCCGAGGTGCTGGTACACCCAGTACGACATCAGACCGCTCAGGATCCGGTCGCGCCACCAGTCGGTGGCCCGCATGTCGGCCACCCACGCGGCGGAGGTGTTCCAGTCGTCGATGACGTCGTGGTCGTCGAAGATCATGCAGCTGGGCACGGTGGACAGCAGCCAGCGGACCTCGGGGTCGCGCCAGGACTCGTCGTACAGCCAGGTGTACTCCTCGTAGTCGGCGACCTCGCCGCCCGGCGGCTCGTCCGGGTCGCGGCGGGCCGCGATGCGCTTCCTGGTCGCGTCCGAGGTCTCGTCGGCGTACACCTGGTCGCCGAGCAGCAGCAGGACGTCGGGCCGCTCGCCCTCCGGGTCGGCGGCGATCCGCTCGGCCAGGCCGTCCAGGGCGTCGGGGCCCACCGGGTCGTGCTCGCCGGTCGGGGGCGACGCCCACCGGCAGGACCCGAAGGCCACCGTCACGTCCGCGCCGTCGGCCGGGGTGCGGATGGCCGAGGGCGGGAAGCGCGAGTCGGGGGGCGGCCACACGCGCGCGTCGTCGAGGAACACCTCGTACGGCGTGGTCGTGCCCGGCGCGAGGCCGGTGACCGGGATCAGGGCGTAGTGGTGGCCCGCCACCTGGAAGGTGCGGGCCGCACCGCCGGAGCCGTCCGCGCACCGCACCTCGGCGGAGCACGGGCGGCTCGCCTCGATCCAGACCGTCGCGGACGAACCGTCGGCGTATCTCAGCAGGGGTCCCAGCCGCAGTTCGGCCACGTGATCGCCTCCTCCGTCGTCCCGTACGGTACGGAACGACGGAGGCGGACGGCGAGATTTCCGCACGGATTTCCGGATCAGCAGCTCGCCAGGTAGTTGGTGAGGGCGCTCTTCTCGGCGGAGTCCACGGAGAGTCCGTAGTAGTACTTCACCTGCACCCAGGCGCGGACGTACGTGCAGCGGTAGGCCGTGCGCGAGGGCATCCAGGTGGCGGGGTCCTGGTCGCCCTTGGCCTGGTTGACGTTGTCGGTGACCGCGATGAGCTGCGGGCGGGTGAGGTCGTTGGCGAAGGCCTGGCGGCGGGAGGTGGTCCAGCCGTCGGCGCCGGAGTCCCAGGCCTCGGCGAGCGGCACCAGGTGGTCGATGTCGAGGTCGGAGGCGGCGGTCCAGGTGGCGCCGTCGTACACGGAGTACCAGCTGCCGCTGGTGGCGGCGCAGGCGGAGTCCTGGACGACGTTCGTGCCGTCGCGCTTGAGGACGACCTCGCGGGTGTTGCAGGTGCCGGACTGGGTGATCCAGTGCGGGAACAGGTCGCGGTTGTAGCCGGTGCGGTCCTCGGCCGCCACGGGGAGCGAGGCGAGGTAGGTGCGGGCGGTGGCGGCGCTGACCGGGGTGGGGAGGGCGGCGGAGGCGCTCGGGGAGTTGAACAGGGCGACGGAGGCTGTCAGTCCGGTGAGCGCCGCGAGTATGCTGACCCGTCGACGCGCGTAGACCTTCGACATGCGTGACATGCGAACTCCCTTGAGGGGTGGGGGTGTTGCGGTGCGAGCGAGGGAATGCTCGCGGGGCCGCATTGCGGGGAGGTGTGTGCGCGGTAAGAAGCTAGTGACGTGTGCATGACACAACAAGAGGTGCGGCGGGACTTTCGTCCCGGCGGTCCGGATCCGGGGGCCGGCGCGGAGGGCGTCGCCGGGGCGTCGCGGAGGGCGCGCGGTCCGGGCGCCCGGGGGCGGGTGCGGCGGTCGCGCGGTTCCGGGACCGGGGGCCGGTGCGGCGGTCGCGTAGTATGGACGGCGCAGAAGGGGAGTAGCTCTTCGCCGGACCGTCGACATACTGCTCAGCTCGTCTGAGCCGGCGCCCGGAGGCGGACCGTCGCGCGGTCGGCCAGCGAGACCTTCGGCAAGCAGTGCACCCCCGTGCCGTACGGCACGGGGCATCCGTGTGCTGCCGTGCCGAGGCGTCCTGCGCGAAGGAAGCAGCACTCTCGGCGGGGCGGCCCCCGACCGATTGAGGACCCTTGATCAGCCTGACCGTGACGGCGCTCGTCTTCGGCGTCGTCTTCCTCGCCGAACTGCCGGACAAGACCGCCCTCGCCGGCCTCGTCCTCGGCACCCGCTACCGCGCCTCGTACGTCTTCGCCGGTGTCGCCGCGGCCTTCGCGCTGCACGTCACGCTCGCCGTCGCGGCCGGCAGCGTGCTGACCCTCCTGCCGCAGCAGGCCGTGCAGGTCGTCACCGGTGTGCTGTTCCTGGGTGGCGCGGCCGTCCTGCTGAGGAGCAAGCACGAGGACGACGAGGAGATCCGCAAGCCCAGGGACCAGTCCTTCTGGAAGGTCTCGGGCGCCGGTTTCATGCTCATCCTCGTCGCCGAGTTCGGCGACCTGACGCAGATCATGACGGCCAACCTCGCCGCCCGCTACGACGACCCGCTCTCCGTCGGTCTCGGCGCGGTGCTGGCGCTGTGGTCGGTGGCCGGACTCGGCATCGTCGGCGGAAAGGCCCTGATGAAGCGGGTGCCGCTGAAGCTGATCACCAGGATCGCGGCGACGCTGATGCTGGGTCTCGGCGTGTGGAGCCTGTGGGAGGCGGCCACCGCCTGAGCCCCGCGCGGAGCCGAAGGGGACCGAACGCGGCTGAACGGACGGTGAACCTTCCCGGGGCGGCTGGCGCAATGGCTCCCCTGTTTTGTACCGTGGGAAAACAAAGTGGCTCCCGTCCGTTCTCCCTGACCGGCGGGCGGGGCCGCCTTGTCTTCCGCGTGCCCGCGCACGTGCCCGTTCGCACTGGGAGTCGCCGATGCAGGCCGCCGTGTCCACCACCGTCCTGACCGCCCGCGCCCTCCTCCTCGACATGGACGGCACCCTCGTGAACTCGGACGCCGTCGTGGAACGGGTCTGGCGGCGCTGGGCCGAGCGGCACGGGCTGGACGGCGACGAGGTCATGAGGGTCGTCCACGGCCGCCAGGGGTACGCGTCGATGGCCGTCCTGCTGCCCCACCGCCCCATGGAGCAGAACCTCGCCGACAACGCCCGGATGCTCGCGGAGGAGACCGCCGACCTGGACGGCGTCGTCCCGGTCCCCGGCGCCCCCGGCTTCCTCGCCTCCCTGCGCGGTGTCCCGCACGCCCTGGTCACCTCGGCGGACGTCCCCCTGTCGACGGCGCGCATGGCCGCGGCGGGCCTGCCCCTCCCGCGGGTCCGCGTCACCGCGGAATCGGTCGGCGCGAGCAAGCCGGACCCCGAGGGCTTCCTGAAGGGCGCGGCCGAGCTGGGCGTGGACCCGGCTCGGTGCGTGGTGTTCGAGGACTCCGGGGCGGGGATCGCGGCGGGGCGCGCCGCGGGCATGCGCGTCGTGGGGGTCGGACCGCGGGCGGTCGCGCACCGGCCGGACGCGGTGGTGCGGGACCTGACGGACGTGCGGGTGGAGCGGGCCGGGGCCGAGGTGCGGATCCACGTGGGGTGAGCCGGGCGGACCCCGGTCCGCCGGCGCGGCCCCGCCGCTCCGCCCGCGGCCGGCGCGGCCCCGTGGGCCTTGCCGTCACCTTCCCGCCCGCCCCGCGGCGCCCCCGCGTGCTCCCCCCAAGGGGCCCCGCTCGCCGCACCGGGCCCCGGGAGGGGACCTCCGGCCGTTGCGGGGCGGCCGCCGTCCTCCGGTGCCGACGTGCGGGAACCGCCGCGTCGCGTGCCGCCCGGGTGCGCCCGGTACGAGGATCGGGGCCCGGCACGGCGGGGCACGCACCGGACGCCGGGAAGCCCGCCGCCCCCGGGTGGACGGCGGGACGGCGGGACGGTGGTGACGGGCCCTCAGGGCTCCTTCGTCTCCGACTCCAGCCGTGCCCGCGTCGCCGCCCCGTACGTGCCCAGTTCGTCGTCCTGGACGCCCCGTGACCACTGGTAGGTGCGCAGCGCGTCCTCGACCCGGCCGTTGAACACCCCGGTCGCGTCGTCGTTGTAGAGGTACACCTGCCGCAGCCGCAGCTGGAGTTCGGTCACCTCCGGCCCCCGGTCCCCGCGGCGCAGGACGGCCGCTTCGCCGCTGTCGCCGTCGGCCCCGTCCCCCGGTGCCAGGGACGGCGTGGCCTGGCTGGCCGACGGGCTCGGGCTCGGCCCGGCGGTGCGGGAGGGCGACGGGGAGGCGCTCGACTCGGTCGGGGAGGGCGACGCGCTCGCGCTCTCGGACGGCGACGGCGAGGCGCTCGACGCCGAGGGCGACGCGGAGCGGCTCGCGGACGGCGACGCCGCCGGGGGCGCGCTGGTCGAGGCGTCGGGAACGGCCGCCCGGACCCCCTCGGGGGCGGCCTGGTCCCGGGTCGGCGGCTCGTAGGAGAACATCCCGCTCGCGAACCCGGCCGCGGCGATCACGACGGCGGCGGCACCGGCGGACGCGATCAGCAGCGTACGGCGCCGGCGTCCGCGCGGGGCCCCGTCGTCGTACGGGCCGTCCCCGGCCTCCCGGCCCGCCTCGAACAGGCTCAGGTCGGTGTCGCTGGGCGCGGAGCCGGACGGCGCGAGCGGGGTCGGCACGGGAGCCGCGGCGGACGGGGGGACGGCCCGCAGGGGCATGGTCGCGTCGGACACGGCGGCCGTGCCGGCCGCGTCGGGCGCGGAGGCCGTCGGCAACGGCATCGTCACGTCGCCGGCCGCCGCCTCCCGGCCTCCCTCCCCGGCCCCCGGGCCGGCGTCGGACCCGGCTCCGGCTCCGGCCGTCCGGCCGAGTTCCACGTACGGCCGTATCCGCAGCGGATCGAAGTCCTCCGCCGCCGCCGCTTCCGCCTCGCGGGTGTCGCGCAGGGCGTCGGAGGCCTGCCGCGCGCAGGCGCAGGACGGGGTGTTGTCCGCCGCTCGGAGCGCGCCGCACCGCGGACACGGATGCCCGTGCCGCCGGGGGTGCGCCGGTTCCCCCGGCCGCCCCTGCCCGTCCCTCGGATCGTTCACCCGTTCGCCCCTCCCCATGGAAACTCCAAGGATTATGCAGATCTTCCGCACAACCGACTGCCCGCCACCCCCGGAACGAGAGATTCCGGGGGGACTCGACAGGCCATAACGGGACACACCGATCACGATGGGAGGGTCCACGCAAGCCCCAGGAGGCATCCATGGCCTTGGACGCGCAGGCCCTGACGGAGGATCCCCGCCAGGAGCACGTGCCCGGCAACGTCCTCGTGTCGATCGGCGCGCTGCTGCTCGGCATGCTGCTCGCCGCCCTCGACCAGACGATCGTGTCGACGGCGCTGCCCACGATCGTCAGCGACCTGGGGGGCCTGGACCACCTCTCCTGGGTGGTCACGGCCTATCTGCTGGCGTCGACCGCCGCGACCCCGCTGTGGGGCAAGCTGGGCGACCAGTACGGGCGCAAGAGGCTGTTCCAGACCGCCATCGTGATCTTCCTGATCGGCTCCGCGCTGTGCGGGACGGCGCAGAACATGCCGCAGCTCATCGGCTTCCGCGCGCTGCAGGGCCTGGGCGGCGGCGGCCTGATCGTGCTGTCGATGGCGATCGTCGGCGACATCGTCCCGCCGCGTGAACGCGGCCGCTACCAGGGCCTGTTCGGCGCCGTCTTCGGCACGACCAGCGTCCTCGGCCCCCTCCTGGGCGGCCTCTTCACCGAGCACCTGAGCTGGCGCTGGGTCTTCTACGTCAACCTCCCGCTCGGTGTCGTCGCGCTCGGCGTCATCGCGGCCGTCCTGCACATCCCGCGCAGGGCGACGCGGCACGTCATCGACTACCTCGGCACCTTCCTCATCGCCTCGGTCGCCACCGCCCTGGTGCTGGTGGCCTCCCTGGGCGGCACCACCTGGGGCTGGGGCTCGCCGCAGATCATCGGACTCGCGGTGCTCGGCGTCGTCCTGGCCGTCGCGTTCGTGGCCGTGGAACGCAGGGCCGCGGAACCCGTCCTGCCGCTCAAGCTGTTCCGCATCCGCACCTTCGCGCTGTCCGCGGTGATCAGCTTCATCATCGGCTTCGCGATGTTCGGCGCGATGACCTACCTGCCGACCTTCCTCCAGGTCGTCCACGGCGTCTCGCCCACCCTGTCCGGCGTGCACATGCTGCCGATGGTGGCCGGTCTGCTGCTGGCGTCGACGGCGTCGGGGCAGATCGTCAGCCGCACCGGCCGCTGGAAGGTGTTCCCGGTCACCGGCACCGCCGTGACGACCGTGGGCCTGCTCCTGCTGCACCGGCTCGACGAGAACAGCTCCACGGCCGAGATGAGCGCCTTCTTCTTCGTCTTCGGCCTGGGCCTCGGCCTGGTGATGCAGGTCCTGGTCCTCATCGTGCAGAACGCCGTCTCCTACCAGGACCTCGGCGTCGCCACCTCCGGCGCGACGTTCTTCCGCTCCATCGGCGCCTCCTTCGGCGTCGCCGTCTTCGGCACGATCTTCACGACCCGCCTCGGCGACAAACTCGCCGACGCCTTCCGGGGCGTCGCCCTCCCGCCCGCCGTGTCCCTCGACGCGCTGGAGGCCGACCCGCGCGTCATCGGCGACCTGCCGGCCGCCCTGCGCCCCCCGGTCCTGCACGCCTACGCCTCGTCCATCACGGACGTCTTCCTGTACGCCGCCCCGGTCGCCGCCCTCGGCTTCCTCCTCGCCTGGTTCCTCAAGGAGGACCCGCTGCGCGCCTCGGTCACCGCGCCGGACGTGACGGAGACGCTGGCCAGCAATCCGGTCGAGCGCTCCTCGCACGACGAGGTCTGCCGGGCCCTGTCCGTCCTCGGCACCCGCGAGGGCCGCCGCGAGATCTACCGCACCATCACCGAACGGGCCGGCTACGACCTGCTGCCCGCCGCGAGCTGGATGCTGCTGCGGATGAAGCGCCACGGCAGCGTCGAACCGGGCCGGCTCGCCGAACGCGGCTCCGTCCCGCTGCCCGTGGTCCTGGAGGCAGCCCGGCAGACAGAGGAACGTCGGCTCGCCGTGCGCGAGGGCCTCGACCTGCTGTTGACCGACGAGGGCCGCGAGGCCGCCGAACGCCTCTCGCGGGCCCGTGAGGAGTCGCTGGCCGAACTGCTCGGCGACTGGTGGGGCCCGGACCGCCCCACCGACCTGGCGCAGCTGGTGAAGGAGCTGAACGACGAACTGTGCGGCTCCGACCGCGAACAGCCGCACGACGGACGCCCGGCGACCCGGTTCGGCTGAGGCGCGCGGCTCAGCCGGCGCCCGCGCCGCCGCCGCTGCTCCCGCCGCCCGTGCCCCCGCCGCCGCTGCTCCCGCCGGTCAGGTCCTTGGCGAACCAGTGCTCGGCGTAGGGGTCCTCGTTGTGCGGGGCGCCCTCCCGATAGCCGCACCGGGCGTACAGGGCGCGCGCCTCGACGAGGTCGCCGCGGGTGTCGAGGACCATCCGCCCGGCGCCGAGCGCACGGGCCGCGTCCTCGGCGGCCCCGACGAGCAGTGGTCCGCCGCCCCTGCCCCGCGCCTCCGGCCGCACGAAGACCCGCGTCAGCTCCGCCGTCGCCGCGTCCAGCAGCCGTACGCCCGCGCTCCCGGCCGGCTCACCGCCGTACCGGGCGACGAGCAGCCGCCCGCCCGGCGGCGCCAGTCCGCCCCCGGTGCGGGCGGCGATCTCCCGCTCCAACTCGGCCGGATCGGTCCGCCGGCCCTCGTGCAGCAGGTACCAGCGGTCGCTGACCTCGGTGTAGTACTCCCGCCACAGTGCGACGGCGACGGGGGAGTCCACGGGTTCCGGGGTGACGGTCCAGGAGGTCACGGCAGTCATGGCGGTCATTCTCGGCAGTTCCCCCGCCGGGCGCGCAACCGGATATGCGGGGCCGGGACGACGCGGGTGCCGGCGTCTGCCGTACGTCCGGCGCGTCCGGCGCGCCCGGCATGACATGGGTGCCGTTTGTCCGCCCCGGTCCGGGCAACCCGGATTATAAGCCGGCCCGAGGGGCCGAAACACCGGAAGGCAACCATGTCCACAGGCGTGATCATCGCTCTGATCGTGATCGTGGCGGCCGTCCTCGCCGTCGCAGCCGTCCTGGCCGCACGGGCCCGAGGGTCGTCACAGGGAGGACGGGGCCTGAAGCGCCGCTTCGGGCCCGAGTACGACCGTGCCGTGGCCCGGCACGGCGGGGACGTCAAGGCCGCCGAGCGGGAACTCGGCGGTTTGGTGGAGCGGCACGGCGGGCTGAGGGAACGGCCGCTGGAGCCCGCCGAGCGCGAGCGTTTCGAGGCCCGCTGGGCCGCCGCGCAGGAGCGCTTCGTCGACTCCCCGCGCGAGGCGGTCGCCGAGGCGGACCGGATCGTGTCGGAGGTCGCCGGCGCCCGCGGCTACCCGGACGGCGGGCAGTACGACGAGCAGGTCGCCGCGCTCGCCGTGCACCACGCCGACCACGTGCAGGGCTACCGGCACGTGCACCACGTCACCCGCTTCCACCAGGACGGCGGAGCGCGGGGCGGTGAGGCGCCCGGCACCGAGGACCTGCGGGCCGCCATGGTCGAGGCCCGCGCCCTCTTCGACGAGCTGGTGGGCGAGGGCCGCCACCGGACACCGACGACCCGGTCCACCGAGGACCGCCGGACCGCGCACCACGAGGGCGGCTCCGGGTTCCACCTGCCGGGCTTCCACCGGCACCAGACCAAGGAGGGGTGAACGGGCATGCCCGACGTGACATCCGGCGGCGAGTACCGCCGCGCTGCACAGGAGCAGGAGCAGCCCCGAGTCGTACCGCTGGGGGAGAGCCGGGGGTACGGCCGGGAAACGGGAACGGGAACGGAGCAGGGCCAGGGACCGGGCCGGGGGACGGGGACGCCGAACCCGGCGGCCGACCCCGCCGGCCCGGCGGCCGACCCGTCCGTGGACCCGTTCGTGGACCCGGTCACCGGTGGCCGGGAACCGCATGCCGCCTCGGCGCCCGGCGGTGTTCCGGCCGGGGCCGTCGAGGACAGCGGCGGCTTCGGTCCGTCCCGGGGCACCGGAGCCCCTCACGGTGCCCACGACACCTCCCGGGGCACCGGCACCGCCCACGGCGCCGACGGCACCTCGCTGCTTCCGCACGACGAGTGCGACAGGCTCTCCGAGCGGATGCGGCACGCGGTCGCCGGCTTCGTGGAACGGCCCCGTGACGCGGTCGAGGAGGCCGACCAGGTCCTGGAGGAACTCGCCGCCCGCTTCACCGACGCCGTGAACGGCCGCCGCCGCACCCTGCGCGGCTCCTGGCAGCTCGCGGAGGACGGGGAGGGCGGGAAGGGCGCGGTCGCCGGGACCCCCGACACCGAGCAGCTCCGGCTGGCCCTGCGGGACTACCGCGAGCTGACGGACCGGCTGCTGCACCTGTAGCGGCTCCGGCCTTCCGGCCGTTTCCGGCTCCGGCCGTTTCCTAGCCGTTTCCAGCCGCCGCCCGGCGCTCCCGCCACTGGCGTACGACCTCTTCGACGTCGTACGGCTTCATGCCCAGCGGGGGGCCGGGCGGCGGCTTGAACATCATGTCGCGGAGCTTGACGTTGACGTCCGTGAGGATCTTCCGGACGGCCCGCTCCGACGGTGCCGCGTACGCCGCGGCGAGGGCGTCCTCCGCCTCCTTGCGCAGGGCCAGCGCGGGAGGCAGGACCGAGAGCCCCTCGCGCGCCATCTTGCGCCTGACCCACCACAGTTCGTCGTAGGAACCCTCGAGCTCCGGGTCCAACGGCCTTCCCGCGCCCGCGAGATGATCGAACTCCCCGCGCCGCTCCGCGTCCTGGATCTGCTTGTCGACCCAGGACTCGAACGGGACACCGGGTGGCTTTCGCTCGGTCATGCGTCCATTGTGCCGGACGCGGCGGGGCCGGGCGATTTAGTATGCGGCGGCTGTGCACGCACAGTTCGGACACCGTCGGACAGACATCTCTCGAGGAGCGCACGTGCTCGAACTCACCATGGCCACCGTCTCCGGAACGGAAGAGGGTGCCACGGCCGGCATGCTCATGGCCGACGCGCCCAGCGAGCCGGGCGCCGTGCTGCGGGTGGGCCGGGACAAGTCCGTGTGCCGCCTCGTCACGCCCGAGGAATGGCTGTTCGTCTCCCGGGTCCACCTGGAGTTCCGGTGCGGCCCCGAGGGTGTCTGGCAGGTCAGCTGGTTGCGCGGCTCCCAGCCGGACCCGTCCTCCGAGGTCCGCCTGGTGGTCGGCGAGTACGCCCAGACCATCGCCTACGGCGGGAGCGTGCAGCTCCCGCGGGGCGGCAACGGCGAGGTCGTCGTCACGGACCGCACCGGCCCGCGCAGCGTCAACGTGGGCTTCTACCACGAGGCCTGAGGACGAGGCGCGCCCCGACGGCCGGGGGCCCGGTGACGCGGAGGCCCGGGGGCACGGGCCGGTGACGCGGGGCCCGGGAGCCGGGGACGCGTGGCCCGGAGACGCGGGCCCGGGAGCCGGGGACGCGCGCCCGGGGCTGCGCCCGCACACGCGTCGGCACACGCGCCGGCGCGAAGCCGTCGTGGCCCTCGGCGCCCGCCGTCCGGACCGCCGTACCGCTCGACCCCGGGTGGGCGCCGACGAGTTCGAGCGCCTCGCGGGTGCCCCGCACGTCCTCCGCGGCACCGTCCGCGTCCGCCTCCCGGCCGCCGACGGCACGTGTCGGAAACGCCGATCGGTCCGGAAACGCTGATCCGTTCGTCAACACCGCGCACCGCACCCGAGTTTCCGTCCGCGCCCCCCTCCCGCGGCCGACACCGGAGGGAACCCGCCGGTCAGCGGCCTGCCGGCCTTCGCCGCCCGGTCCGGCCCGGCGGATCGTCACGCGCTCCGCGGAAACGGCCCCCGCCCCCCGCACTATCGTCTTCCGGACAAAAGTGGAGCGAATGTCAGGCGGAGGCGGGGCGGCCCGCGTCTTCGTCGGGGGTGCCGCGGGCCTCCCCGGGTGGCGAAGAGGGCTCGTGAAGCACCCCACGAGGGAACGTGCGGGACCTACGGGGCGGGAGGCCTACGAGGCGTGGCGAATGCGGAGCACGGCGGGCGGTCGGCGGAACCCCTCGGAGCGAGCGCGGCCGGCACGGCGAGAGCACGCCCGCGCCTGGCCCGTCTCGGCCTCTGGCTGGTCGCGGCCCTCCTCGCCGTCCGGCAGGTGGCCGTCGTCCTCGGGACCCCGCGCGGAGAGCGGCTGACGGACCTGGAGACCTGGGTCGGGCCCGAGGGCGTCCTGCACGTCAACGGCTCGCTCTACGACTCGACGCGCTTCACCGGCACCCCGTTCGGGGGGCTCGTCCTCAAGCCCCTGACCCGGGCGGCCGAACAGGCCCTCGGCTGGGGCTGGACCTTCGGCACCCTGCTGCTGGTCGTCGCGCTCGGCCTGGTCGCCGCGCGGGCCCTGCCGCAGCCGGTGAGCAGACGCGCCCCGCTGCCGGCCGCACCCGTCGCGATCAGCCTGCTGATGCTGTCCCTGCCCGTCCGCAACACCCTCTGGCTCGGTCAGACCAGCATCATCCCCGTCCTGCTCGTCCTGCTCGGCTGCTTCGTCGTGCGGGGGCGGCACGCGGGGGGCGCGCTGATCGGCCTGGCGGCCGCCCTCCAGCCGACCGTCCTGCTGTTCGCCCCGCTGCTGTGGTTCACCGGCCGGCGCCGGGCCGCCGCGACCGCGGGCGCGGCGTTCCTGGCCTGCACCCTGCTCGCGTGGGCGGCGATGCCGCACGACTCGGCCGCCTACTGGGTCCACCACATGGCCGGCGCGGGCCTCGGCGGCGAGGCGGACGCCCTCGGCAACCAGTCCCTGCACGGCGCCCTGCTGCGCCTCGGCCTGTCCGGTCCGCCGGAGATCGCGCTGTTCCTGACGCTGGGCGCGGCCGTGGCCGTCCTCGGCGTCCGCCGGGCGGTGCGCTACGCACGCGACGGCCAGCTCCTGCTCGCGGTGTCGATCACCGGCTGCGCCGCCATCGCGGTGTCCCCGACGACCTGGCAGCACCAGCTCCTGTGGCTCCTGCCGGCGGTGGTCGGCCGGGTCGGCAGGCGGGCCTCGGACCGTCACGTCTGGCCGGTCGCCGTCGTCCTGGTCATGACCCTCCCGGCGGAGATGATGCTGCCGGACATGGCGGCCCTGTACCCCCTGCGGGACAACGTCGTCCTGCTGGCCGCGCTGGCCGCCGCGACGGCCGTGCCCTTCCTGCCCCGCACCTCCCCCCACCACCGCGCCCCGGTCCCGACGCAGTACGCCGCCCCCGTCCCGGCCCGCTGGAAGCACGTCCCGCTGCTGCCCTTCCCGGGCCGGGTCCTCACCCGCCCCAACCTGCTCCTGGAACTGCTGCTCATCCGCGTCACCTACGCGGCGTACCAGCAGGTCCGGCTGGCGGCGACGGGCGGCACGATCTCCGGCGGCCGCCGGCGGGCGGAGGCCCACGGCCGGCAGATCCTCGACATCGAGCGCTTCCTCCACCTCGACATCGAGCGCCGGGCCAACCACGCGGTCGTCGGGATCGGCCGGCTCCGCGACTTCTTCGACTTCTACTACACGTCGTTCCACTTCGTGGTCCCGCTGACGGTGCTGGCCGTCCTCTACCTGCGCCGCCCCGTGGACTACCGCTGGGCCCGCTCCTCCCTCGGCCTCACGACCCTGCTCGCCCTCGTCGGCTTCTGGCTCTACCCGCTGGCCCCGCCGCGCCTGATGCCCGGCCTCGGCATCGTCGACACCGTCCACGGCGCGCAGGACTTCACCCGGCCCGACTACGGCACGCTGACGTCCCTGACCAACCAGTACGCGGCGATGCCCTCCCTGCACTTCGGCTGGTCCCTGTGGTGCGGCACGGTGATCGCGCTCGTCGCCCCGAAGGGGTGGATGAAGGCCCTGGGCCTCCTGCATCCCCTCTTCACGGTCTCCGCGATCGTGGCCACCGGCAACCACTGGATCCTCGACGCGGCGGGCGGTGCCGTCGTGGTCCTCGCCGGCTTCGGGCTGGCGTACCTGCTGCAGGGGCCGCGGGCGGGGGCGGCGCGGGCGGCGCCCGCGGGGGAGGACCGCCGGGCGGCACCGGAGCGGGAACGGACGGCGCGCGCCTGAACGGGCGCCGGGCCCGGGCGGACTATCGCCCGCCCACCCCGGCGGGCGGACGGACGGACGGTGCGGCGGGCCGGCCCGCGAGGCCCCGCAGCCACCGTTCGGCCGGGTGCTCCAGCCCGTGGTAGGCGGCGCCCGCGGCGGCCTGGCTCACCAGGAGGACGCCGGCCCAGAAGAGGAGGGTGGCGGCGCCGGGGGCGGGCCTGCCCCAGTGGAAGAGGGCCGCGCGGAGGACGATCTCGTGGAGGAGGTACCAGGCGAACGACCAGTGGCCGAGCCGGATCATCCAGGGTCCGCCCAGTCCGGTGCGGCGCCCGTCGAGGTCGGCCCGGGCGGCGGCGCAGATGAGGGCGGCGAAGACCGGTGCCGAGAGCCACTGGGAGGCCGTGTACGGGCTGTACCAGAGGGCGTCGGGCACGGCGTGGTGCCAGGGGATCAGCGCGAGGTGCCAGGCCACCACGAGTGCGGCGGCCACGGGCAGCGACACGGGCGGGCGCCAGCCGCGCTTCAGCGCGAGCCCCGCCACCACGCCCAGCAGGAACTGGAGGCCACGCGTCAGCGGCAGGTAGTCGAGCGCCCACGCGCGCGTGACCGGCGGCAGACCCGACAGCGCCGGCCACAGGACGAGGCCGGCGCCGACGGCACCGGCCGCGGTCCACGCCCACACCTTCGCCCCGCGGCCCGCCAGCAGGGCCATCAGCACCGGGAAGACCAGGTAGAACCAGGCCTCGTCACTGAGCGACCAGGCCGCGGGGTTGCCGCCCTTGAAGACGACCGGCTCGGGGAACCAGGCGTGCACCAGCAGCAGGTTCGCGACGACCGCCTTCGCCGACACGGCACGGTCCATCAGGGCGTACACGGCGACGGACGCCGCCACGCCGAAGGCGAGCAGCGGCCAGACGCGGGCGAACCGGCGCCACAGGAAGATCCGGACGGGCACCCGCACGCCGTCGTACGTCCAGGCCAGCACGGCCCCCGACAGCACGAAGAAGAACGTCACCCCGCTCCGGCCGTACCAGACCGCCTCGCTGAGTCCCGGCACGGTGCCCGCCTGCCGGGACAGGTGGTACAGGACGACCAGCAGCGCCGCCCAGAAACGGAGCCCCGTCAGCGAGGGCAGGCGGTCGCGGCCGGGCGCCGGGATCGAGGTCACGAACGGTTCCTTCGACGGTCGGGGCGCCGGGGCGGTGACTCCGACCCGAACGAAGGAGCGAGGATATCGCCCTGGCGGCGGGGCCCCGGTGGCCTCGGACGCCGGCGCCCCGGGAGACCCCGGGTGCCGGCGCACCGGAAAGGCGTGAGGCGGCGGCCCCCGGGGATCGGGGGGCCGCCGCCTCACGCGTGCGGGGTCGGCTCGGCTCAGTACCAGCCGTTGGCCTGCCAGAAGGACCAGGCGCCGGCGGGGCTGCCGTAGCGGGAGTTCATGTAGTCGAGACCCCACTTGATCTGGGTCTTGGCGTTGGTCTTCCAGTCGGAGCCGGCCGAGGCCATCTTGTTGCCCGGCAGGGCCTGGACCAGGCCGTAGGCGCCGGAGGAGGAGTTGGTGGCGTCGACGTCCCAGTTGCTCTCGTGCTGCACGATCTTGCTGAACGCGCCGAACTGCGCGGCGTCCGGGATCATCTGGTGCGCGATCGCCTTGGCCTGGGAGGCGGAGGTCACGGTCGCGGCCTGGGCGGGAGCCGCGGACAGCGCCATGCCGGCGGTCGCGGCGGCCAGGGCGGCGGCGGTGAGGGCCTTCTTCGGGGAGGCGATGCGGCGGATGACGGAGACGGACACGGAGAACCTTTTTCCTTCGGGGGCAGGTGCGTCGTGGTGCATGCGGAGTCACGCGGTGCGCGGCCGCACCGCGTGATGTGCGGCGGGGGGCTGCATGCGTCGGCGCCGGGGGCCCGGGGGCTCGTCGGCGCCGTGCGACGTCCTCCAGAGAAACAGGCTCGGCAGGGGTCCGCAATGACCCCTTTTACTAGTTGTGGCCGCATGTGGGGGAAAGGTCGGTCGTGTGACCTGGCTCTCAAAGCGCAGGTCAGGACGGCAATCTGCATGGACATGGCGTCCGAAATGCACCACTAGGGCGGATCGTAGGTGATGTGGGTCATGTGGGGTGCTTCACCGCCCGTCGGCCCGTCGGCGCGGCTCAGCGGTCCTCGAATGTGACCGCGGTCTCGAAGGCCGCGCGCCGGGTGGCCCTGCGCAGCGCCCTGAGCACGGCCGGGCCCAGCGTCAGGGTCAGCACGACGGTCACGACGGCCCGGCCCAGGTCCCAGCCCAGCGAGGTGGCCGCGCAGTACGCGAGGAAACGGGCCAGGTTCTCCGCCACGGCCGCGTCCGGATCGAAGGCGATGCGCGAGGCCAGCTCGCCCAGGAACGGCCAGCCCGCCATGTTCATCGCCGTGCCGTAGGCGAAGGCGGCCAGGAAGCCGTAGACCGCGAGCAGCGCCAGCTCGCCCCGGCCGCGCAGCCGGTCCGGGCCCGGCAGCAGGCCGGCGCCCATCGTGAACCAGCCCATCGACAGCATCTGGAACGGCATCCACGGGCCCACCCCGCCCGTGAGCAGGGCGGACGCGAACATCGTGACCGAGCCCAGCACGAAGCCGAAGCCGGGGCCGAGGACCCGGCCGCTGAGCACCATCAGGAAGAACATCGGCTCGATGCCCGCCGTACCGGCCCCGATCGGGCGCAGGGCGGCGCCGGTCGCCGCCAGCACACCGAGCATCGCGACCGCCTTCGCGCCGAGCCCCGACTCCGAGATCGTCGCCGCCACCACCGCGACCAGCAGGACCAGCAGCCCCGCGAACAGCCAGGGGGCGTCCTGCGCGTGCGCGTTCAGCGCGGAGGCGGGCGGGGCCAGGAACGGCCAGGCGAAGGCGACCGCCCCGACCGCGCCGACGAGCCCGAGCGCGGCCACCGAACGAGGGCCGAGGCGGACCGCCCGCGCCTGCCCGACCGGGGCCGGTGCCGGCGTCGGCCGGCCGGTCGCGGTCACCGCAACGCCTCCCGCACCTGGGCGACGGTCAGCCACTCCTGCGGGGCCAGGATCTTCGTCACCTGCGGGGCGAAGGACGGGGAGGAGACGATCACCTCGGCCGTCGGACCGTCCGCGATCACCTCGCCCTCCGCCAGCAGCACGACCCGGTGGGCCAGCTCCGCCGCCAGCTCCACGTCGTGCGTGGCCAGCACGATCGCGTGCCCGGCTGCGGCCAGCCCGCGCAGGAGGCCGACCAGGCGGGTCTTCGCCGCGTAGTCCAGGCCGCGGGTCGGCTCGTCGAGCAGGAGCAGCGGCGGGCGCGCGGCCAGGACGACCGCCAGCGCCAGCGTCAGACGCTGGCCCTCGGACAGGTCGCGGGGGTGGGTGCCGTCGGCGATGCCGGGCAGCAGGTCGCGGACGAGGGCGCGGCAGGTGCCGGGGGCGGCCCGCGCGTCCCGGTCGGCGGCGGCGCACTCGGCGGCGACCGTGTCGGCGTACAGCAGGTCGCGGGGTTCCTGCGGGACCAGGCCGACCCGGCGGACGAGGTCGCGGGGCGCGGTGCGGTGGGGGAGCGCGCCGCCCGCCCGGACCGTGCCGGAAGACGGTTCGACCAGGCCCACGAGGGTGTTGAGCAGGGTGGACTTGCCGGCGCCGTTGCGGCCCATGAGGGCGACGGTCTCGCCGGGGGACACCGTGAGGTCGACGTCGCGCAGCGCCTGCACCCCGGCGCGGCGCACGGAGAGGGAACGGACCTCCGCCGGGGGCGCGGACGCGTCGGGGGCGGCTGCGGGGCGCCGGCGCCACCCGGAGAACGCCCGGCGCGGCGGCGCCGGCGGCGGTGACGGCGGCTCGGCGGCCGTGGGCGGGGCGGGCTCGGGCTCCCGGCCGGCCAGCCGTTCCCGCAGACCGCCCGCCCGGCGCCGGGCGTCGCGGACGGTCAGCGGCAACGGGGACCAGCCCGCCAGCCGGCCCAGCTCCACCACGGGCGGGCACACCGGCGACACGGCCATGATCCCGGCCGGGGTGCCCAGCACCGGGGCCGCACCGGGCGCGGGCAGCAGGGCGACCCGGTCGGCGTACTGCAGGACGCGTTCCAGCCGGTGTTCCGCGAGCAGGACGGTCGTACCGAGGTCGTGGACCAGACGGAGCAGGACGGCGAGGACCTCCTCGGCGGCGGCCGGGTCGAGCGCGGAGGTCGGCTCGTCCAGGACGAGGACGCGGGGGTGCGGGGTGAGGACCGAGCCGATCGCGACGCGCTGCCGCTGGCCCCCGGAGAGCGTGGCGATCGGACGGTCGCGCAGTCCGGCCAGGCCGAGCAGGTCGAGGGTCTCCTCGACGCGGCGCCGCATCACCGCCGGAGGCAGGCCCAACGACTCCATGCCGTAGGCGAGTTCCTCCTCCACGGTGTCCGTGACGAAGTGGGACAGCGGGTCCTGGCCCACCGTCCCCACCACGTCGGCGAGTTCGCGCGGCTCGTGGGTGCGGGTGTCGCGGCCGGCGACCGTCACCCGGCCGCGCAGGGTGCCGCCCGTGAAGTGCGGGACGAGACCGCCGACCGTGCCGAGCAGCGTCGACTTGCCGACCCCGGACGGACCGGCGAGCAGCACCAGTTCCCCTTCCGGGATCTCGAAGTCGACGTCCCGCACGGTGGCTTCGGGACAACCGTCGTACGTCACGGAGACGTTCTCGAAGCGGATCACGGCGACGGCTCCTTCGGGAGCGGGGCGGGCGGCGGGGTGGACGGCGGGGCGGGCAGCAGCGCGGGCAGCAGCCCGACGAGCACGGCCGCGGCGGGCCACAGGGGGAGGGCGGGCGCCGTGAGCGGGATCACGCCGGGGTGCAGGGCCGCCGGGTCGGCGGAGGCGGCGAGCGTGAGCAGCGCGGCGACCGCGGCGCCGGAGCCGGCGACCAGACAGGCGCGCGGTGTCCAGCGGTCCGGGCGGTAGCGGGTGCGCGGCGAGCGGCGTCCGCCCAGCCGCAGACCGGCGAGCGCGGCGGCGACGCCGGCGACGAGCACCGGCAGCCCGTACGTGCCGCCCGCCGCGGTGAGCAGGCCGTACGTCCCCGCGCACACGCCGAGCAGACCGCCCAGGGTGAGGGCGGCCGTCGTACGGCGGACGCGGGACGGGACGTCGGCGGTACGGCCGTAGCCGCGGGCGTCCATGGCGGCGGCGAGGGCGACGGAGCGTTCCAGGGCGCCCTCCAGGACCGGGAGCGCCACCTGGAACAGGCCGCGCAGGCCCCGGTCCGGGCGGCCGCGCAGCCGGCGGGCGGCCCGCAGCCGCTGCACGTCGGCGATGAGGTACGGCGCGAAGGTGAGCGCCACGACGACGGCGACCCCCGCCTCGTACAGGGCGCCGGGGAGGGCCTTCAGGAGGCGGGAGGGGCTCGCCAGGGCGTTCGCGGCACCCACGCAGACGAGGAGGGTGGCCAGCCGCAGACCGTCGTACAGCGCGAAGACGACCCCCTCGGCGGTGACCCTGCCGCCCAGCCGGATGCCCTGCGCCCAGTCGGGGAGCGGGACTTCGGGGAGCGTCAGGATCACGTGCGTGCCGGGGACGGGGGAGCCGAGGACCACGACGAAGAAGAGGCGGACGGCGAGGACGGCGAGGGCGAGGTGGAGGAAGGCGGAGTAGGACCGGGACCAGGGGGTGTGGGGGCGGCAGGCGAGGACGACGTAGGCGGAGGTGGCCAGGAGGAGGGCCAGCAGGAGCGGGTTGGTGGTGCGGGTCGCGGCCGTGCCGAGGCCGAGGGCCCACAACCACCAGGCGCCGGGGTGGAGCTGGGGCGCGCCCGCGCCCGCCGGCGTCGGCCGGGCGCGGTTCCCGGCGGGGCGGACGCGGCCGGCGGCGGGGCGGGTGTCACCGGCGGCGGGGCGGGTGCCACCGTCGGCGGTGCGAGTGCCGTCGCCCGTGGGACGGGTGCCGTCGCCCGTGGGGCGGGTGCCGCTCACGACGGGAGGGGCGCCGTCGCCCGCGGGGCGGGAGCCCTCAGTCATTCCGGCGCCGCCGGGCCTGCCACACCGCCGCCGCGGCCAGGGCGGCGATCAGCGCGCCGCCGGCGTAGACGCCCACGGACGGGCCGCCGTCGTCGGTGGACGACGCCGAGGACGCCGAAGGGGTGTCCTTCCGTCCGGCCCCGGCCCCGGCCCCGGCCCCGGCCTCGTTCTCGTCCTCGCCCCGGTCCGTCGTCACCTGCTCCCCGCAGCCCTTCCGCGGGTAGCCCGTGATCGCGCACAGCAGCGCGTTCGTGTCGTAGCGCAGGGGCTTCGCGACGGCGGCGAGCGCCTCGGCCGTGGTCGCGTCGTCCGGGACGCGGGCGCAGGCCGTGCGGGCGGCGGGCGGCCGCTCGCCGGACGGCGCGTCCGCGGCGGTGCCGAAGTCGAGGACCAGGGCGACCCGCTTCGTGCCGTCCCGCTCCGGGGTCCGCGCGCAGATCGACGCGAACGAGGCCGTGCCGCGCGGCCGCGCCACGTCCTGCGAGTCCTCGCCGACCGCGAAGCGGAAGCCCTGCACGGCGCCGTCGGAGGGGCGGGCCGTGGCGGGGCCCTCGGTGGCGTAGACCCAGCGGTCGCCGTCGCGGTCCCAGAACGACCAGTAGCGGTAACCGGCGGCCTGGGCCGGGCCGGTGGCGGCCAGACCCAGGAACAGCGCGGCGGCGAACAGGGCGGTGAGACGGCGTATCACTGCTGCTGCTTCCTGCGGCCGCTGATCAGGAAGCCGATGCCGATGCCGGCGACGAGGAAGACGCCGACGGTCCACCAGACGCCGAAACCGTCCTCGGGGTCCTGCCCCGCCTCGTCGGCCTCGTCCGCGTCGTCCGCGTCGCCCTTCTGCGCGGAGCCGGCGGCCTGCGGGGCCGGGCCCGTCGCGTTCAGGGCGGCGACCAGGTCCGTGCCGCCGAAGGCGCGCGGGTCGGCGCCCGCCGCGTGGGCGGCGAGGACCAGCTGCGCCCAGGCGGCGGGGCCGCTCTGCTTCGCCCAGGCGGCGGCGTTGCGCTGGAGCCAGGCCAGCGGCTTCGCCGCCTGTCCGGCGCCGCCCTGCGCGGCGAGCGCGACCACGGCGTCGGCGGTGTTGCCGTAGTCCGGCTGGTTCTCGGCGCCGGGGAGCACCGAGGTCAGGTAGCCGTCCTTCGCCACGGCCTTCGCCAGGTAGGCGGCGCCGTTGGCGGCGGCCTGCCGCGGGGTGCCGGGGGCGGCGCAGGCGGTCTCGTCCGCCTTCTTCCCGGCACCGGCCGCCAGGCCCTCGCCGAGCGCGCCGAGGACGCCCGCGGCCGTCGCGTCCGCGTTGGCCGCCAACTTGCCCTGCTTGTCGGGCTGGTAGGCGAAGGCGCCACCGTCGGCACAGGGCAGCGCGAGCCGGACCAGGGCGTCGTACGGCGACTTCCCGCCCTTGACGACCTCGGCGGGCTTCTCCCCGGCCGCGGCCAGCGCGCCGACGACGACGGCCGTCGAGTTGGTGTCGCTGGCGCCGCCGGGGGCGTACCCCCAGCCGCCGTCCGCGTTCTGCACGGACTTCAGCCAGCCGACGGCCTTGTCCGCCGCGGCCCCGTGACCGCCGAGGGCCGCGAGGGCCTGCACGGCGGCGGCGGTGCTGTTGGTGTCGACCATCAGCTTCGCGTCGCAGGCCGTGGCGGGGGCGGCGCGGAACGCGGCGAAGGAGCCGTTCGCGCACTGCTGGCCGGTGAGCCAGGCCACGGCCTTCTCCGCCGGCTTCACCCCGACCGTGTCCTGGGCGAGCAGGGCGAGCGACTGGCGCCAGACACCGTCGTACGTCGGGTCGGTGGTGCCGTACAGACCGGACGGGACCGCCACGGACGGGGTCGGCGACGGGGACGCGGCCACGGCGGGCGTGGCGGCGCCGATCACTGCGGTGGCGGCCAGGACGGCGGCGCTGCGGCGGATGTTCATGATCGGCGGGTGCCTCTCCCTGTCAGGGAACCGGGCAGCGCGGGACACCCCGGCGGCTCGGCTCCGCATACCTCGACGGTGCCCGTGCGGCGGCGGCGCCGACGCACGTGAGCCGGTCACGGTCCCGTCCGGGGCAGTCCGGCTGGCCGTGCTGTCTGCTGTCTGCACGGCTCACGGTTGCGGGTCAGCGCCGGAATTGCACCGGCTTTCCCCCGTACGGGTGTGATGACGACGGGGCCACTGTACTCGGCCGTAGGAAAGGCCTTGAGGGCCGCCTGCGGGCACGGGCGGACGCGGCCCGACGGCGGCCGGGAGGGCGCCGATACTGCCGGGACGGTGGGACCGGTGGGGCGCCGGGACCGCCGAAGCGGCGGGAGCGGCGCGGCCCCCGCTCGCGCCCTACTCGGCCGCCCCCGGCCCCGGCGCGTCGATCAGGCGGCAGGCCGTCTCGATGTCGACGCGGACCTGGGCGATGGAGGCGCGGCCCGAGAGCCAGGTGATGAGGGCCGAGTGCCAGGTGTGTTCGATGACGCGGACCGCGCAGAGCTGCCGGGGGGTGGGGTCCGCCAGGTCCATCGCGTCGAGGATGATCGCGGTGGTCTGGCGGGAGACCTGGTCGACCTCGGGCGAGACGCTGCGGTCGGCGAAGGTGAGGGCGCGCACCATCGCGTCGGCGAGCTGGGGCTCGCGCTGGAGGGACCGGAAGGCGCGCATCAGGGTCTCCACGACGCGGGCGGCCGGGGTGTCGCCCGCCGGGGGCCTCTTCCGCAGCGTGCCGTGCAGGTGCTCCAACTGGTCCTGCATGGTGGCGACCAGCAGGTGCACCTTGGAGGGGAAGTAGCGGTAGAGCGTGCCCAGGGCCACCTGCGAGGACTCGGCGACCTCCCGCATCTGCACCGCGTCGAACCCGCCCCGGCCCGCCAGCCGCGCGCTCGCGTGCAGGATGCGGCGGCGGCGGGCCTCCTGCCGCTCGGTGAGGGGAGCGGCACAGGGGCGCCGGACGCCGGCGTCCGCCTTGTCCGTCTTGGCTTGCGCAGGCATGGGAGGGGTCCCGTTCCGTGACGGTCGGTGAGGGCTCGGGATCGCTCGGCGGACACGGGACGCCGGGCCGTGGCGTGAATCACCTGATCCACGGGTCACAGCGTCCTTACCTGCCGGTAGATTCGGAGCCTCCCGGACGATCAAGTCTGAAACTTGTTCTAGATTAGCGTCCCGTCGTAGTCTCGCGGGACAGTGCAGGCAGAAGGGGGCCCGGAGTGACCGCTGAGGCCAGTCAGGCGGGGTCCCAGGACCTCGCCGCGGACGGCGGGCGACCGCTCGACATCGCGCTCCTCACCTACAAGGGGAACCCGTTCTGCGGCGGTCAGGGCGTCTACGTGCGCCACCTCTCCCGCGAACTGGCCCGGCTCGGCCACCGCGTCGAGGTCATCGGCTCCCAGCCCTACCCGGTCCTCGACGAGGGCCACGACGGCCGGCTGTCCCTCACCGAGCTGCCCAGCCTGGACCTCTACCGCCAGCCCGATCCCTTCCGCACCCCGGAGCGCGACGAGTACCGCGACTGGGTCGACGCCCTCGAAGTGGCGACGATGTGGACCGGCGGCTTCCCCGAACCGCTGACCTTCTCCCTGCGCGCCCGCCGCCATCTGCGGGCCCGCCGCGGCGAGTTCGACGTCGTGCACGACAACCAGACCCTCGGCTACGGCCTGCTGGGCGACGTCGGCGCGCCCCTGGTCACCACCATCCACCACCCCATCACCGTCGACCGGCAGTTGGAACTGGACGCCGCCGAGGGCTGGAAGCGGCGCGCCTCGGTGCGCCGCTGGTACGCCTTCACCCGCATGCAGAAGCGCGTCGCCCGCCGCCTGCCGTCCGTGCTCACCGTCTCCGGGACCTCCCGCCAGGAGATCGTCGACCACCTCGGGGTCCGCGACGACCGCATCCACGTCGTCCACATCGGCGCCGACACCGACCTGTTCGCGCCCGACCCGTCGGTGCCCGTCGTGCCGGGCCGCATCGTCACGACGTCCAGCGCGGACGTGCCGCTCAAGGGACTGGTCTTCCTCGTCGAGGCGCTGGCCAAGGTCCGCACCGAGCAGCCGGACGCCCATCTCGTCGTCGTCGGCAAGCGCCCGCAGGAGGGCCCCGTCGCCGCCGCGGTGGAGCGCTACGGCCTCGACGGCGCCATCGAGTTCGTCAAGGGCATCTCCGACGCCGAACTCGTCGACCTGGTCCGCTCGGCGGAGGTCGCCTGCGTGCCCTCCCTCTACGAGGGCTTCTCGCTGCCGGCCGCGGAGGCCATGGCGACCGGCACCCCGCTCGTCGCCACCACCGGCGGCGCCACCCCCGAGGTCGCCGGGCCCGACGGGGAGACCTGCCTGGCCGTACCGCCGGGCGACGCGGGAGCGCTGGCCGCCGCGCTGGCCCGGCTGCTCGGCGACCCGGCGCTGCGGGCCCGGCTCGGCGCGGCCGGGCGACGCCGGGTGCTGGAGCGGTTCACCTGGGCGCGCGCCGCCGAGGGCACCGTCGAGCGGTACCGCGAGGCCGTGGAGCGGGCCGGCGGCGGACGGTCCCGCCCGTCCGGCGCGCGGCCGGCACCCCGCACCCCCGCGTCCCCCTCCGCACCCCTCTCCGCGGGCGCTGTCCCCGGTGTTGACGTTGAATCCGATCGCGAAAGCAGGGCCACGTGCTGACCGTCGACTTCTCCCGGTTCCCGCTCGCCCCGGGTGACCGCGTCCTGGACCTCGGCTGCGGGGCGGGACGCCACGCCTTCGAGTGCTACCGGCGCGGCGCCCGGGTCGTGGCGCTGGACCAGAACGGCGAGGAGATCCGCGAGGTCGCCAAGTGGTTCGCGGCGATGAAGGAGGCGGGCGAGGCCCCCGAGGGCGCCACCGCCACCGCGATGGAGGGCGACGCCCTCGCGCTGCCCTTCCCCGACGAGTCCTTCGACGTCGTCATCATCTCCGAGGTGATGGAGCACATCCCCGACGACAAGGGCGTCCTCGCCGAGATGGTGCGGGTCCTCAAGCCGGGCGGCCGCATCGCGATCACCGTCCCGCGCTACGGCCCCGAGAAGGTCTGCTGGACCCTGTCCGACGCCTACCACGAGGTCGAGGGCGGCCACATCCGCATCTACCGGGCGGACGAACTGCTCGGCAAGATCCGCGAGGCGGGCCTGCGCCCGTACGGCAGCCACCACGCCCACGCGCTGCACTCGCCGTACTGGTGGCTGAAGTGCGCGTTCGGCGTCGACAACGACAAGGCGCTGCCGGTGCGCGCGTACCACAAGCTGCTGGTCTGGGACATCATGAAGAAGCCGCTGGCGACCCGGGTCGCCGAACAGGCGCTGAACCCGCTGATCGGCAAGAGCTTCGTGGCCTACGCGACCAAGCCCCACCTGCCCCGGGTGGACGCCAAGTGACCACTCCCCGGACGGAACACCTCGTCCTGCCCGGGGTCCTCACCGCCGAACAGGCCGTCGAGACCGTCCGCGGCATCCTGGCCGAACAGCGGGAGGACGGCGCGATCCCGTGGTTCCGCGGGCACCACCTCGACCCGTGGGACCACACCGAGGCCGCGATGGCGCTGGACGCGGCGGGCGAGCACGAGGCCGCCGAGCGGGCCTACGAGTGGCTCGCCCGGCACCAGAACGAGGACGGCTCCTGGTACGCCGCCTACGCCGACGGCGACTTCGCCGACGTCACCGACCGGGGCCGCGAGACGAACTTCGTCGCCTACGTCGCCGTCGGCGTCTGGCACCACTACCTGTCCACCGGCGACGACACCTTCCTGGACCGCATGTGGCCGGTCGTCCACGCGGCCGTCGAGTACGTCCTGCGGCTCCAGCAGAGCGGCGGACAGATCGGCTGGCGCCGCGACGACGACGGCACGCCCACCGCGGACGCGCTGCTGACCGGCTCCTCCTCCGTCCACCACGCGCTGCGCTGCGCCCTGGCCATCGCCGAGCAGCGCGAAGAACCCCAGCCGGACTGGGAGTTGGCGGCGGGTGCGCTCCGGCACGCCATCCGCCGGCACCCGGAGCGGTTCCTGGACAAGGCCCGCTACTCCATGGACTGGTACTACCCGGTCCTCGGCGGCGCGCTCACCGGCGTGGAGGCCAAGGCCCGCATCGAGGAGATGTGGGACCGGTTCGTCGTGCCGGGGCTCGGCGTGCGCTGCGTCGTGCCCAACCCGTGGGTGACCGGCGGGGAGTCGGCCGAACTCGCCCTGGCGCTCTGGGCGGTGGGCGAGTCCGACCGGGCGCTGGAGATCCTCCAGTGGATCCAGCGGCTGCGCGACCCGGAGTCCGGGCTGTACTGGACGGGGTACGTCTTCGAGGACGCGGCCCTGTGGCCGCGGGAGCTGACGACGTGGACCGCCGGGTCGCTGCTGCTCGCGGTCGCCGCGCTGGGCGGACACGAGGCCACCTGCGCGGTGTTCGGCGGCGACCGCCTGCCGACGGGACTGGATCCCGACTGCTGCGGCTGACGGTGCGACCGCCGTGCCGTCACGGCGCGACCGAACGTGCCATGTCGGCCCGACAGGACGCGCGGTGACGGTGCGGCCGGTATGCCGTCACCGCGCGACCGGGCTGCGGTGTCGGTGCGGCCGGCCGTCCGGTGTCGGTACGACCGTCGCGCCGGCACGGTGCGACCGGTGTGCCGCCGACGAGGCCGGCGAGAGGTCAGTGGCGGACCCGGTTCGCGATCGCGTGCCCGACGAACAGGTACACGACCGCCGCCAGGCCGTAGCCCGCCACGACCCTCGCCCACGCCTCGTCGAACGTGAACAGGTCGTACGACCACCCCGCCAGCCAGCGGGCCGCGTCGTGCACGAACTGCACCAGTTCGTTGCCGCGGTTGGCGTCCAGCAGATACATGACGATCCAGAGGCCCAGGATGAAGGCCATCACGTCGGCGACGACGGCGATGACCGTGCCTGCCGAATGCGCACCGTTACGGTATCGAGGGGACATGCACTCCGGCTTGCCGTTCGTGACGGGATGAAACACGGCCTGTTCACGACTTCTCCATTTGCCCTGTGTTGGCTTGGAGTTGTGCCTTCCGGGGGACGGTGTTCGAGGGGATCCTCGATGATCCTGCCCCCTTGAGTGGCAGGAGGGCCGTTGTCACACTCCGCAACACCGGCGATCGACGAGCCGAGACTCGGCACGCGCCGGGTCGGCCGCCGCCGGGTGCCCCGCCACGTCGCCGTGGCCCTGCCGGTCGCGGTGGCCGGGCTGATCGCCCTGCTGATCTCGGGCAACACCCTGCGCCCCTTCGAACGGATCGTCACCCTGGAGGCGCGGATGGCCTCCAAGTCGGACTTCTTCAGGGACCCCGAGGTGCGGCGGCTGCTGCTCCGGCACGGCATCCGCGTCGACATCCGCCGCCTCGGCTCCCGGGGCATCGCCACCCAGTCCCTGGACGGCACGGACGTCGTCTTCCCCTCCGGCCAGCCCGCCGCCAAACTCGTCCTCGGCCGGCAGGACCGCTCCGTGCGCTCCGTCCGCCCCTTCGTCACCCCGCTGGTCCTCGGCACCTTCCGCGACTACGCCGACACCCTGGTCGAGGCCGGCGCCGCCACCCCGCAACGGGCCCCCGGCGGCGGCCCCACCCTCTACTACGACCTCGACATGGCCGCCTTCACGGGCTTGCTCGACGGCACCGACGGCGGCCGGAGCACCGCCGACCAGGACGGCGACGGCCGGGCCGAGGGCGCGGACACCTGGAACGGCATCGGCTTCGACACCGGCGGCCGCAGCAACAGCGGCCGCGTCCTGGTGCGCACCTCCAACGTCTGCGAGTCCAACGCGGCCGGCACCTACCTCAGCCTCCTCGCCTTCGTCGCCAACCGGAACACCACCCCCGGCACCGAGAACGTCAACGACCCGCGGCTCGCCCGGGAAGCGGTCACCGGCCTCGCCGCGAAGATCAAGCCACTGATCAGCCTCCAGGGCATGTGGGCCGACGAACAGGCCGACAGCTACCTCTCCGACCTCGGCGAGAGCATCGCCCCCATCTCCCTCATCTACGAACACCAGTACCTGGCCCACCAGATCGCCCACCACGACAGGTACGGCGAGCAGGACACCGACCGCGTCCTGCTCTACCCCACGCCCTACGCCCTCACCGAGCCCCAGCTCATCTCCCTCACCGACCGGGGCGACCGCCTGGTCCGACTGCTGGAGCAGGACGAGGAGTTGCGCGACCGGGCCATCGAACTCGGCTTCCGCGTCCGCTTCTCCGGCGAGGACGGCACCAGCGAACGCCTCAACGCCTACCTCGACGGCCACGGGATCCAGGTCCCCGCCGCCAACCCCGACCGGACCAAGTCCTACGAACCCGACCTGGACGTGCTGGAGCGCATCATCACCTACGTCGGCGACTGCCCCCCGCCCGTCCGGGACGCCCCGTGAGGCGGCCGGCCGCGGCCCTCGCCGCCACCCTGGCCCTCGCCCTCCTCGCCACCCTCACCTCCGCCTGCGCCGACGACGGCGGCCACCGCACCCTGCGCGTCCTGGCCGCCCCGGAACTGGCCGACGTGGAACCGCTGTTGGGGAAGCTGGAGGAGGCCACCGGGATCGAGCTGGAACTGGAGTACACGGCGACCGCGGACCTCACCGGGCAACCGCCCGCCGCCGGACGGGAGTCCGCCTACGACCTGGCCTGGCTCGCCTCCGACCGCTCCTTCCTGCTGCGCCTGCGGGACGCGGCCGACGGCACCGCCCGTCCCGAGTCCACCTCGATCATGCGCTCGCCCGTCGTCGTCGGCCTCACCCCCGACGCCGCCCGCGACCTGCGCGCCCGCGCCCCGGGCGGCCGGATCTCCTGGGCCGACCTCGCCGACGCCGCCGCCGACGGCACCGTACGCTTCGGCATGGCCGACCCCCGGCGCAGCGACACCGGGCGGGCCGCCCTCGTCGGCGTCGCCACCGCGGCCGCCGGCACCGGCAGCGCACTGCGCGAGGAGGACGTCTCCTGCGACCGGCTGCGCGGCTTCCGCTCCGGCCAGACCCTCACCGCCGCCGGCTCGCGCGCGCTGACCGACGCCTACGCCCGGCGCCCGCAGGCCGCCGACGCGCTGATCGCCCACGAGTCCGAACTGCTCGCCCTCAACGCCGGCGGCGCGCTGAGCCGCCCGCTGGAGATCGTCCACCCCGACGACGGCATGGTCCTGTCCGACTTCCCGCTGCTCCTCCTCGACCCCGGCGAGCGCGCGGCCTACGGCGAGGTCGTCGACTGGCTGCTGAGCGCCGACACCCAGCGCGAACTGATGCGGCGCACCCACCGGCGTCCCGTCAACCAGGACGTCGAGCCCTCCGCCGAACTGCGCGCCCCCGTCGGCAACGCCCTGTCCTTCCCCGACCGGCTGTCCATCGTGCGCCGGCTCGTCGACGACTACGGTGACCCGGCGCACACCACCGGCGACCAGGTCGTGTTCCTGCTGGACTTCTCCACCTCGATGCGCGGCGAGCGGATCGAGGCCCTGCGCGCCGCCTTCGCCGGCCTCAGCGGCGCCGACCGCACCGCCACCGGCAAGTTCGCCCGCTTCTACCGGGGCGAACGTCTCACCGTCGTCCGCTTCGGCGGGAGCGTGCTCCAGGAGCGCACCGTCACGGTGCGCTCCGACGCCGACCTGGAGGCCCTCGACCGGATGGTGGCGGGCGGCGGCTTCGACGACGCCACCGCGCTCTGGTCGGCCCTCGACCGCGGCTACCGCATCGCCGCCGACGCCGTACGCGCCGCTCCCGGACGGCCCGTCGCCATCGTGCTGATGACGGACGGCGAGAACAACGCGGGCCTGTCGTACGGGGAGTTCCTGCGCCGGCACGACCGGCTGGGGTCCGCCGCCGACGCGGTGCCCACCTTCACCGTCCCGTTCGGAGAGGCCGACGCGGCCGCCCTGCGGCGGGCGTCCGCCGCGACCGGCGGCCGCACGGTCGACGCCGGACCCTCCTCGCTCACCGACGCGTTCAAGGAGATCCGTGGGTGTCACTGACAGTCAGTGGTGGAGCCTGTGGTGGCCGTGGCTGGTCGTCTGGGCGGTGACGGCGGCCGCGCTCGCCGTACCGGCCCGGCACGCGCTGGCCCGGCTGGGCCTGCTCCGGCGCCGCCGGCGCGGCGGCCGCATCGTGCACGGCATGGCGTTCTTCCTGCACGAACAGCGGGTGATGGACCTCTACCAGCAGGGCGGCTTCTCCGCCGCGCTGGAGGCGGAGGTCGCCGACCGCACCAACGTCCACGCGGGCGTCGGCCTCTTCGCCCGCCTGTCCGGCGGCATGGCCGGGGCCCGCCGGGAGATCGCCAGGGAACGCGTCACCGCCTACTTCCGGCAGAACACCCCGATCACGGTGATCCGGCTGCTGATGGACACCATGCGCAAGGAGGACGTCGTCGTCGAGGCCGACCTCACCACCGGCGTCGTCACCCCGAACCGCGCGCTCGCCGACACCCTCGCCGACCGGGGCGGCGACCGCAGCGTGCCGCTGACCGCCGTCGGCGTCGGCTCGGCGTTCGTCTCGGTCACCGGCCTGTTCACCGCCCGCCGCGCGGAGAACGGCGACATCGTGCTGCACGCCCGGTACGGCACCGGAGACCCGGCGGCGCGGGTACGGATCACCTGCGAGGCGGCCGGGGTCCGCGAGGGCTTCCAGAACGCCGAGTACTTCACCGGGGAGTTCCAGGCCCGCTGCCTCGGCAAGGTCCCGACCTGGAACCGCGAGAGCGGCGAACTGACACTGAACCCGATCGCGGTGTTCCTCTGAAGGCCGCTTCCGCGCAGGGTTCCTGACGGCCGATCAATCGTGGGCGGAGGGTGGCCGCACGACGACGGCCCCCGCCCGGAAAGGGCGGGGGCCGCGGAGGCGGGGGCGCGGACTCAGCCGCGCTGGATGCCGGAGGTGTCCCGCAGCACGCCGCGACGACCGTCCTGGGTCTGCGCCACCAGGCCCTGGGCGCCCTGCTCGACGGCCAGGTACCAGGTGCCGGGGGCCAGTTCGGCGATCGGCATGGGCGCGCCGTCCTCCGCGTACAGCGGACGCGCCACCGGCACGGCGAACCAGAACGGCGAGAAGTCGGCGGCCGGCGGCTGGGCCGGAGCCGGCTGGCCGCCCGTGAACGGCGGCTGGCCCGGCTGCTGACCCTGCTGCGGCTGCCCGCCGAACGGCGACGGCTGCTGCTGCGCGCCCGGGTAGCCGTAGCCACCGGGCGGCTGGGCGCCGTAGGGCAGCGGCGCCGGCGGCTTCGGAGCCGGGATCAGCGCGGCCTGGAGGGCCGGGACGAGGGGGGTGGCGACGGCGCCGCCGGCCAACACCAGCGTCGCGATGAAGCCGAGGATGAGACCGGCCCCCCGCTCCACGTCCGCGCTGCCGAAGGTGTCGCTGAACGCGCCCAGCGGGTCGATGATCGACCAGAACGCCGTCCACGCGGCGAACACCGTCAGCGCGACCCCGAGCTGCCCGAGGTCCAGGCCGACGATCTTGCGCGGCTGGGGCAGCGCGCGGGCGAGGACGATCAGGGCCGCACCGATGATGCCGCCGACGTACATGCCCATCAGCAGACCGAGGTTGTCCCAGGCGGTGGGAATGTCGCCGCCGGAGCCGTCGAACGTGTCCAGGAACGACGCGATGAACAGCAATACCGCTGCTCCGATCACCACGCCGTCGCCTCGAGTGAGGGAGCGGATATTCACTTCAGGTCCTTCGTCAGTCGTCTCGTCATCGATACAAGCATCGGTAGAGGCGTCGCTGTCACCATGTCGCCGTCAGGCCCGGGTGGGAAGCGCGGGAACGGCCCCTCGTCGTGGGGACGACACTATCGTCCACACGATCGGGCTGTCCCCGGGGACCGGTGCGCCGGTCACCGTCCGCGCAGGAAACTCACGATTCCCTCGGAGATCCCCTGCGCCGCCCTCTGCCGCCAGGCGCCGCTGGTGAGCAGTGCCGCGTCCTTGGTATCGCGCATGTTCCCGCACTCGATGAACACCTTGGGAACCGTTGACAGATTGAGACCGCCCAGGTCCTCCCGCGTGACGAGACCGGTGCCGTCGCCGACGTAGTTCGAGGGCGCGGTGCCGGTGGCGTCCGCGAAGTCGCCGGCGATCAGTTCACCGAGTTTTCGCGAGGGGGTCACGATGGCACGGGTGTCGGCGGCGCCCGCGTGCACCGCGCCCGGCAGGATCACGTGGAAGCCGCGCTGTCCGGCGCCCGCTCCGTCGGCGTGCACCGACACGACGGCGTCCGCGCGCGCCGAGTTGCCGATCCGGGCCCGCTCGTCGATGCAGGGCCCGTACGGCCGGTCGGCGTCCTGCGTCAACTTCACCGTGGCGCCCCGCTGTTCCAGCAGGACGCGCAGCCGGTGCGCCACGTCGAGCGTGAACGCGGCCTCGCTGTAACCGGAGTCGGTGGCGGTGCCGGTGGTGTCGCACTCCTTCTCGTGGGTGCCGATGTCCACCTGGCGGCCGATCTCGGCCGTGTGCGCGGAGTTGGCGGGATTGTGTCCCGGGTCGATGACGACGACCTTGCCCGCGAGGGTCCCGGCGCCGCCGGGTGCGGACGCCGACGGGGACCGCGCGCCCGGCCTGTCGTCCGGGGTGCCGCCGGCCGAGGCCGTCCCCCCGGTGCCGGAGACCGCCCCCGCGGCCCGGCCGCCCGACCCGCGCTCCTGCGAACCGCCCAGCGCCTCCCACGCCAGCCATCCGAGCAGCGCACCGGGCACGAGCACGGCGAGCAGCACGGTGAGCGTGCGCCGCAGCGCGGAGCGGCGGGGACGCGGGGGATCGAAGTCAGGACCTACGTACGACACGCCTGCCACCCTAGCGGTGCGCCCCCGACACGGCCGGGAGGCCACCGGCGGACCAGGGAAGGGCGACTGCCGTCGGGGCGCGTGGCGGCGGACCAGGGAAGGGCGACTCCGGTGACCGGCCGGTCCACGGCGGTCGCCCCGCCGGCGGGGTCCGCGGGACGGACGAGGCCCGGAGGGCGGTCCTTCTCGTCCTCGGCCTCCTCGGCGGTCTCGGTGCCCCCGCGTCCCTACGGGTCCGCATGTGCCCCCGTGTGTCCCCGCCTCCCTTCGTCCGCCCTCCGGCTACGTCCCGGAGTCCGCCGAACCGGTCCGGCCCGCCGGGGCCGAGGGATCCGCGCCCACGACGTCCCGCCCCGGCTGCGCGTCGTGCCGCCGCCGCGCCGCGGGCTCACGCTGCTCCACCGGCCCCGCGTGTTCCGGCTGTCGCGGTTGCTCCATCGGGACCGTCTGCTCCGTCGGCCTCGTCCGTTCCGTCCGCCGCGGCAGCCACACCAGCATCAGCACCACCCCCGCGAGCAGCACCACCGCCCCCGTACGGAACGCCAGCGCGTACCCGGCCGTCAGCGCCTCGGGCGTCCCCCGGCCCGCCGTGCGGCCCGCCGCCAGCGTGGACAGCACCGCCAGGCCCAGCGAACCGCCCATCGTGCGCGAGGTGTTGACCAGACCGGACACCAGTCCCGCCTCGCCCGGGTCCACCCCGGCCGTGGCCAGCGAGGCCAGCGGCGTGGCCGACAGGCCCGCGCCCAGCATCATCAGCACGCCCGGCAGCAGGATCGCGGTGACGTAGGTGCCGTCGGCGGTCATCGTCGACTGCCGGCCGAAGCCCGCCGCCGCCGTGAGCGCGCCCGCCGCCGCCACCGTGCGCGCCCCGTGCCTCCGCATCAGCCGGGGGGCGAGCTTGGAGCCGAGGACGATGGCCAGTGAGCTGGGTATCAGGGCCAGGCCGGCCTCCAGCGGGGTGTAGCCCAGCACGTTCTGCGCGTACAGCGTCATGAAATACCACATGGAGAACATCGCCGAGCCGCACAGCAGCATCGCCACGTTCGCCGAGGCCACCGACCGCAGCCTCAGCAGGCCGAGCGGCATCAGCGGGGCCGCCGTGCGGGCCTCGACGGCGAGGAACAGCGCGATCAGGACGAGCCCGGCGGCCAGCGGCACCAGGGCGCCCGCCGCGGTCCACCCCTCGGCCTCCGTCCGCGAGATGCCGTACGCGAGACCGGCCAGGCCCGCCGTGACGAGGAGGGCGCCCGGCAGGTCCGGGCGGCGGCGGTCCCCGGCCCGGCTCTCGGGGAGCAGGGCGAGGGCGCCGGCGAGGACGACCGCGCCGACCGGCACGTTGATCAGCAGCACCCAGCGCCACGACAGCAGGTCGACCAGCACGCCGCCGACGAGTCCGCCCGCGGCGCCGCCGCCCGCGCCGACCGCCGTCCAGGTGGCGATCGCCCGCGCCCGCGCCGCGCCGTCCGGCACGGCGGCGGTGACGATCGTCAGCGTCGAGGGCGCCAGCACGGCGGCGCCCAGTCCCTGCGCGGCCCGGGCGAGCAGCAACTGCCAGTCGTCCCGCGCCAGCCCGCCGGCCAGCGAGGCCAGCGTGAACAGGGCGAGCCCGACGAGGAACATCCGCTTGCGGCCGTAGAGGTCGCCGGCCCGGCCGCCGAGCAGCATGAACCCGGCGAAGGCGATGGCGTAGGCGTTGACCACCCACTGGAGGCCGGCCGCGCCCATGCCCAGCTCGGCCCGCACGGAGGGCAGCGCCACGTTGACGACGGACACGTCGAGGACGACGAGGAACTGGCCGGCGCAGGCGAGCGCCACGACGAGCCAGGCGGGGGCGGAGGAACGGCGTGCGGAGCGGGACGGGCGGGCGGCGGAGGGAGCGGGTGTCGCGGAGGGCATGGGGGCCATGGTCTCAACCACCCGGCACCCCCGGCATAGGGATATCGGCCTAGGGCCGCGGTACCGCCCGCGTGGTCCTTTCCCAAGAGAAGGTCAAGATTTCGTTAGTGTGCCGAAGCATCGGAATAGTTGCTCGTGCATACGAGGTTCACGCTGCACGTACCCGCACCCACCCGCGCGTGCCGCACGGTTCAGCCGTTCGCCCGTCCGCTCCCAGGCCTGGAGGCCCCGCTTCATGACGCACACGTCGACCGACCGGCCCGGACGCAGGGCGGGCGGTGCCGTCGTCCCGGTGCTCGCCTTCGCGGGCATCGTGGTCGCGGTGATGCAGACCCTGCTGGTACCGGTCATCAAGGACCTGCCGCAACTGCTGGACACCTCTCCCAGCAACGCCACCTGGGTCCTCACCTCGACCCTGCTGTCCGGCGCCGTCGCCACCCCGATCATGGGCCGCCTCGGCGACCTGTACGGAAAGCGCCGCACGCTGATCCTCAGCCTCGCCGTGATGGTCGTCGGCGCCCTGGTCAGCGCCGCCACCAGCGACCTGCTCACCATGATCGCCGGCCGGACCCTCCAGGGCTTCGCGATGGGCGCGATACCGCTCGGCATCGGCCTGATGCGCGACATGCTGCCCCGCGAGAGGCTCGGCTCGGCGATGGCGCTGATGAGCTCCTCCATCGGCGTCGGCGGCGGCCTCGCCCTGCCCGCCGCGGCCCTCGTCGCCCAGCACGCCGACTGGCACGTCCTCTTCTACGGCGCCGCCGGTCTCGGCGTCCTCGCCATCGTCCTGACCCTGCTCGTCGTCCCCGAGTCCCCGGCCCGCGCCGAGGGCTCCTTCGACCTGCCGGGCGCGCTCGGCCTCTCCGCCGGCCTCGTGCTGTTCCTGCTGCCGATCACCAAGGGCAGCGACTGGGGCTGGTCCTCGGTCCTCACGCTCGGCCTGTTCGCCGCCTCCGTCGCCGTGCTCCTCCTGTGGGGTCTGATGGAGCTGCGCGTCAAGGCGCCGCTGGTCGACCTGCGCACCAGCGCCCGCCCGGCGGTCCTGTTCACCAACCTCGCCTCGATCATGGTCGGCGTCTCCTTCTACGTCGTCTCCCTCGTCCTGCCCCAGCTCCTCCAGCTGCCGAAGAGCACCGGCTACGGCCTCGGCCAGTCGATGGTCACCGCCGGCCTCCTGGTGGCACCGCTCGGCCTGACGATGATGGTCACCGCCCCCGTCTACGCCCGCCTCTCCGCCAAGTACGGCCCCAAAATCACCCTGATCCTCGGCCTGCTGATCATCGCGATCGGCTACGGCGCCGGCCTCGGCCTGATGAGCGCCGCCTGGCAGAGCCTCGTCATCGCGGTCGTCCTGGGCGCGGGCATCGGCCTCGCCTACTCCTCGCTCCCCGCGCTGATCGTCGGTGCGGTCCCGGCCTCGGAGACGGGCGCCGCCAACGGCCTCAACACCCTGATGCGTTCCATCGGCACGTCGGTGTCCAGCGCCGTCATCGGCATGGTGCTGGCCGACACCGCGAACGACGTGGGCGGCGTCGCCGTCCCGACCATGCACGGCTTCCGGGTTTCCTTCCTCATCGCCACCGCGGCCGTCGCCGTGGGCCTGCTCCTCGCCCTGTTCCTGCCCCGCAACACCCCCGCGACGGCGCCTCAGCTGCGTGCCAGCAGCGAGGAGGACGCCAACCTGGCCCACGCCGAGGCGGTCCTGCGGGGCTTCCGGGGCCGGGTCCTGGACGCCGACGGCGCCCCGGTCGCCCACGCCAAGGTCACCCTCATCGACCACCGCGGCCGTCAGGCCGGCGCCACCCTGTCGCAGCCGGACGGCAGCTACGTCGTCGCCGTCCCGGCCCGGGGCGCCTACGTCCTCGCCGCCAGGGCCACCGGCCACGGCCCCCTCGCGTCCGCGGCGACCCACGCCGGCGACGAACGCCCGGTCGACCTGGACCTGGCGCTGCCGGGCGAGACGGTCACCGCCTGACCGGCTCCGCCCGGCCCGGGCCGGCCCTGACCGGCGCGGTCGCTGTCCGGCCCGGGCCGGTCCCGACCGGCGCGGTCACCGCCCGACCGGCTCCGCCCCGCCCGGACCGATCCCGAGCGGTGGGTCACTGTCCGGCCCGGGCCGGACCGGTCCGGCGCGGTCACCGCCCGACCCGCCTGCCCCGCACCCCCCGTCGCCCCCCGCGGCGGGGGGTGCGGCACCATGGGCGGGCCCAGACGCACGTACCACCGGAAGGACCCCCATGGCCGCGGCACCCGAGCCCGAGATCCTGGCCGCGTTCGAGGCCGCGAAGGGATTCATGCCCCTCGACGAGGGACTCGCGCTGTACGCCGCCGCCGTGGAGGCGGTCGGTCTGGGGCTTCCGCTGCTGGAGGTCGGCACCTACTGCGGCCGTTCGACGATCCTCCTCGCGGACGCGGCCCGGCGGGCCGGGGTCACCGCGCTCACCCTCGACCACCACCGGGGCAGCGAGGAGCAGCAGCCGGGCTGGGAGTACCACGACCCGGAGACCGTCGACCCCGAGATCGGCCTGATGGACACCCTGCCCGCCTTCCGCCGCACCCTGCACCGGGCCGGCCTCGAGGAGCACGTGGTGGCGCTGGTGGGCCGCTCCCCGCAGATCGCGGCCTTCTGGAACTCACCCCTCGGCCTGGTCTTCGTCGACGGCGGCCACACCGACGAGCACGCCGGCTCCGACTACGAGGGCTGGGCCCCGCACGTCGCCGAGGGCGGCCTCCTCGTCATCCACGACGTCTTCCCGGACCCGGCCGACGAGTTCACCGGTCAGGCCCCCTACCGCGTCTACCTGCGCGCCCTGGAGTCCGGCGCCTTCACGGAGGTCTCGGACACCGGCTCCCTGCGCGTCCTGCGCCGCACGGGTCCCGGCCTCTAGAGCCGGCACCCGGCCTTCGGAGCGGCACCCGGTAGGCCTCCGTCCGTGACGGTGCCAGGCCGCCACTGCGGGGCACGGGTCTCCCGCCGTGTTCGTCGCAGCAGGCGGGCACGGGGGGGAGACCCGTGCGCACAGCCGCGTGCGCACCGCTCAGAGCCAGCCCTGGTGGCGCGCCACGCGCATCGCCTCCGCACGGTTGCGGGTGCCCGTCTTGCCGATGGCGGCGGAGAGGTAGTTGCGGACCGTCGACTCCGACAGGTGCAGCTCCGCTGCGACATCGGCGACCGTCGCGCCGTCGGCGGAGGCTCTGAGGACCTCGCACTCACGGGCCGTCAGCGGGCTGGGCCCCACGCTGAGCGCGGCGGCCGCCAGAGCCGGATCGACCACCGTCTCCCCGGTCAGCACCCGGCGGATCGTGGCCGCCAGTTCCTCCACCGGTCCGTCCTTCACGAGGAACCCGGCGGCCCCGGCCTCCATGGCCCGCCGCAGGTAGCCAGGCCGTCCGAAGGTGGTGAGGATCAGCACCCGGCAGTCGGGCACCTGCCCGCGCAGCTCGGCGGCGGCGTCCAGACCGCTCGTGCCGGGCAGTTCGATGTCGAGGAGCGCGATGTCCGGGCGGTGGAGGAGGGCGGCGTCCACGATCGCGTCCCCGGTGCCGACCTGGGCCACGACCTCCATGTCCGGCTCCAGCCCCAGCAGCAGGGCCAGCGCTCCGCGCATCATGCCCTGGTCCTCCGCGAGCAGGATCCTGACGGACTTGGCGGGACGACGGTCACGGGGCATCTCGTTCACGACCTCAGCGTAGGTGCGGCGGGCCCCGGCGGCACCGCCCCGGACACCGGCTCCACCAGGGAGGCGCCCGGGCCCGCCCCGCTCCGGTACGGCAGCGGCCCGTCGGCCGTTCCTCTCGCCCGGCCGGGCTGCCGGGCGTCCCCGAGTTCCCCTGCCCCGTGCGCCGGCGGCGCGTCCGCCGGGAGTTCCGCCGTGACCGTGAAGCCGCCGTCCGGGCCCTGGCCCGCCGTCAGCGAGCCGCCCGCCGCGGCGAGGCGCTCCCGCAGGCCGGTCAGACCGGTGCCGCAGCCCACCGCACACGAGTGGGCGCCCGTCCCGGGACCGTCCGGACCGGAGTCGCCCGTCCCGGGACCGTCCGTGCCGGAGTCGCCGGAGCCACCCGCGCCGGAACCGCCCTCTCCTTCAGAGCCGCCCGTGCCGTGACCTTTCGTACCTCGGCGGCCCGTACCTCGGCCGTCCGTCCCCCGGCCGTCGTCGGTGACCGTCAGCCGTGCTCGTCCGGCCGTGCCCGCCACGGTGATCTCGCAGCGGCCGGCCCCGCTGTGGCGGACCACGTTGGTGACCGCCTCGCGCACCACCCAGCCCAGCAGGGCCGCCGTCCGCGGGGCGAGCGGGGGGCCCGACCGGGCGACCACGGGCTCGACGCCGGCCGCCGTCAGGACCGAGCGGGCCCGGTCCAGTTCGGTGGCGAGACTGCCCTCGCGGTACCCGGTGACCGCCTCGCGGATCTCCGTCAGCGCCTGGCGGCCCACCGCCTCTATGTCCGTCACCTGGGCGAGGGCCGCGTCGAGATCGCGCTCGGCGAGTCTCCGGACCGCCTCAGACTTCACCACGATCACCGACAGGGTGTGCCCGAGCAGGTCGTGCAGATCGCGGGAGAACCGCAGCCGCTCCTCCTCGACCGCCCGCCGGGCCAGTTCCTCACGGGCGGCCCGCAACTGCCGTACCGCCTCGGTCAGGGACAGGATCGCGGCCGTCACCATCGTCGACAGGAGGGTGCCGTACGCGATGTTCACCGCGTCGCCCCAGCCGTTGCGGTACACGGCGGCGGCGCCGGCGGCAAGCGCCAGCCCGACGCCGACCGGCCCCAGCCGGCGCCCTCGCGTGTTCGCGCCGACGGCCAGTCCTAGCAGGGGGAAGAAGCTCAGCCAGCTGCCGCCGTAGCCGAGCGCCAGAGCACAGGTGACGAGCGCCATCAGCACCAGGGCCAGCCGTGTCGAGAACGCCTCGCGCTTCTCCCGGACGAAGCTGCGGAACACGACGTAGATGTAGAGGGAGTTGAAGGTCAGCACTCCGAGGCCGCCGATCCACGGGTTGGCCTCGCCCCTGAGGAGGTTCGAGAAGGCGCCCATGCCGAGCAGCAGCCACGGCAGCAGGGAGTAGCCGGACGGCGGCGGGCCCGGATGCTCCGGCACCTCGCCCGTCCTGCGCCACTCCCGCATCGCCTCCCGGTCGCGGGCGCGCTCGGCCTTGTGCCGCACATGCGCCTGCCACCGACAGGCCACCCACTGCTTCCCGCGCATCACGGTCCCCCTTCGTCGTCCCTCCACGGGTCCTCGCCCACCGCTCCGACGCTACGCACCCACCCCCGCCCACGGGCAGATGCGGTTGTACGGACCACGGCAGGACAAATGTCACGGGTGACAGCTCGGGGGCGTCACGACACGCCCGCTGACGGGCCGTCAGGAACCTTCACAAGGGATGGACGCCGGGCTATACAGGGGGCGGGCGCCGGACCGGAACGCGGTCTCCGTCCGCCCGTGACCCGCCAGGAGCCCCCGTGCCCATCGACGCAGCCGAGGCGCTCGCCGCCGCCCCCCGGACCGGCGAGATCTCCTGGGACCGCGAGGACGTCCTGCTCTACCACCTCGGCATCGGCGCGGGCGTCCCCGCCACCGACCCCGGCGAACTGCGCTACACGCTGGAGTCCCGGCTGCACGTCCTGCCGAGCTTCGCCACCGTCGCGGGCGGCGGCCCGCCCGGCGTGATCGGCGCACTGTCCGTGCCCGGCGTCGACGTCGACCTCGCCCGCGTCCTGCACGGCGGCCAGTCGCTCACCCTGCACCGTCCACTGCCCGCCGAGGGCGCCGCCACCGCCACCGGCCGCATCGTCGCCGTCCACGACAAGGGCACGGCCACCGTCCTCGTCATGCGCACCGAGGTCACCGACGCGAACGGGCCGCTGTGGACGGACGAGGCCCGGATCTTCGTCCGCGGCGAGGGCGGCCGGGGCGGTGACCGGGGCCCCTCCGCCCGGCCCGACCCGCCGGCCGGCGCCCCCGACCGGACCGTCGAACGGCGCACCCGGGAGGACCAGGCCCTCCTGTACCGCCTCTCCGGCGACCGCAACCCGCTGCACGCCGACCCCGACTTCGCGAGGGCGGCCGGCTTCGACCGGCCCGTCCTGCACGGCCTGTGCACCTACGGGATCACCCTCAAGGCGGTCGTCGACACCCTGCTCGACGGGGACGTGGCGCGGGTGCGCGCCTACGCCGCCCGGTTCGCCGGGGTGGTCTTCCCGGGCGAGACCCTCCGCATCCGCATGTGGCGCGGTGCGGGGGCGGTCCGCCTCGCCGTGAGCGCCGTGGAACGGGACGACGCGCCCGTCCTCACCGACGCGATCGTCGAACACGCCTGACCCGGCCCGGCCTGACCCGGCCTGACCCGGCCCGGCCTGACCCGGCCTGACCCGGCCCGGCCTGACCCGGCCTGACCCGGCCCGGCCTGACCCGGCCTGACCCGGCCCGGCCCGGCCCGGCCTGACCCGGCCTGACCCGGCCCGGCCTGGCCCGGCCTGACCCGGCCTGACCCGGCCCGGCCCGGCCCGGCCCGGCCCGGCCTGACCCGGCCTGACCCGGCCCGGCCCGGCCCGGCCC
>NZ_JBIBWL010000001.1:784144-1047076 GCF_043081325.1 Streptomyces sp. NPDC014882 | reverse complement strand
CACCGCCCTGCTGCTCTCCCTGCCCGGCTCACCGATCCTCTACTACGGCGACGAGATCGGCATGGGCGACAACATCTGGCTCGGCGACCGCGACGCCGTCCGCACCCCCATGCAGTGGACCCCCGACCGCAACGCGGGCTTCTCCTCCTGCGACCCCGGCCGGCTCTTCCTGCCGACCATCATGGACCCCGTCCACGGCTACCAGGTCACCAACGTCGAGGCGTCCATGGCGTCGCCCTCCTCGCTGCTGCACTGGACCCGCCGCATGATCGAGATCCGCAAGCAGAACCCCGCCTTCGGCCTCGGCTCCTTCACCGAGCTGCCCTCCTCCAACCCGGCCGTCCTCGCCTTCCTGCGCGAATACGAGGACGACCTGGTCCTGTGCGTCCACAACTTCTCCCGCTTCGCCCAGCCCACCGAGCTGGACCTGAGCCGGTTCGGCGGCCGCCATCCCGTCGAGCTGTTCGGCGGGGTCCGTTTTCCGGCCGTGGGTGAGCTGCCATATCTGCTCACGCTCGGGGGACACGGTTTCTATTGGTTCCGACTGCGCAGGGAGACCGTCTAGTACCCCCGGGCGGGGCGGTTTCTCCCGCCCCGCCCGGGGCACGCATCAGTAACACCCCGACCCCCCGGGGAAAGGACGTGACGCCATGGCGGAAACGGTCACACTCTCCGGCACGACCAGTCCCGGTCTCCTCACGTCACTGACCCCCCTGCTGCGGGAGTGGCTGCCACGGCAGCGCTGGTTCGCCGGCAAGGGGAGTCCGGTCACGGGGTTCTCGCTGGTGGCGGGCACCGAGCTGCTGCCCGCCGCGTCCCGGCTGGGCCTCTACCACCTGCTGGTCCGCGCGCACCAGGGCGCCGGGCCCGGCGACTGCTACCAGCTGCTGATCGGTGCCCGCGAGGCGCTGCCGCCCCGGCTGGCGCCCGCGCTGATCGGGCACGTGCCGGACGGACCGCTCGGCGGCCGGACCGTCTACGACGCCCTGTACGACACCCGGCCCGCCGAGGTCCTCCTGGAGGCGCTGCGCACCGAGGCCCGGATCGGCGTCCTGCGCTGCGAACGGGACCCCGCGCAGGAGATACGCGCCGGCCTGGTGCCGCGCCGGCTGACCGCCGAGCAGTCGAATTCCTCGGTCGTCTTTGGAGATACGTTCATTCTGAAGCTGCTGCGGCGGGTCGTCCCCGGCGTCAACCCCGATCTGGAGCTGCCGCTGGCGCTCGCCCGCGAGGGGTCCTCCCGGGTGCCCGCGCCGACGGCGTGGCTGCACGCGGACCTGGAGGACGGCGGCGGCGAGTCGTACGTCCTCGGCGTCCTCCAGCCCTTCGTGCAGGGCGCGACGGACGGCTGGGAGCTGGCGCTGCGGGAGCTGGCCAAGGGCGAGGACTTCGGCGCCGAGGCCCGGGCGCTGGGCCGGGCCACCGCCGAGGTGCACACCTCGCTGGCCCGGGCCCTGCCCACCGCCACCCTCGGCCACGCCCAGCTCGGGCCGCTGGTCGACGGCATGACCGAGCGGCTGGACGCGGCGGCGCAGGCCGTGCCCGCCCTGCGCCCCTACGCCCCCGGCCTGCGCACCGCTTTCTCGGCACTGGCCGACCTCGCGGCCGAGGGCCGGACCTGGACCGCCCAGCGCGTCCACGGCGACCTGCACCTCGGGCAGTGCCTGCGGGCGCCCTCCGGCGAGTGGTCGCTGATCGACTTCGAGGGCGAGCCGGCCCGCCCGCTGGCCGAGCGCCGGATGCCCCAGCCCGCCGTCCGGGACGTGGCGGGCATGCTGCGCTCCTTCGACTACGCCGCCCTCTCGGCCGATCCGCCGGCACCCGGCTGGGCCGAGGTGTGCCGGGCCGCGTACTGCTCCGGCTACGCCGAGGTGTCCGGCACCGACCCCCGTACCGATCCCGTACTGCTGCGGGCCTACGAGACGGACAAGGCGGTCTACGAGACGGTCTACGAGGCCCGGCACCGCCCCGACTGGCTCTCCGTCCCGCTGTCCGCGATACGTCGGCTCGCCGCGTCCGACCCGTCCTGAGGAGGCTTTCCCCGTGACTCCCAGCCCCCCGTCCCCCCACGGTTCCGAACCCGGGAACCCGAAGGACCCGAAGAAGGCCCCGGCCCGGAAGGCCACGGCCGAGAAAACGGTGGCCGAGAAGACGGTGGCCGAGAAAGCGGTGGCCAAGAAAGCGGTGGCCGAGAAAACGGCGGGCAAGAAAGCCGTGAGCAAGAAGGCGGCGGGCAAGAGGACCGCGGCCGCCGTGAAGGCCTCCGACCGGGAGGCCGCCCTCCAAGAGGCCGCCGGGGGGAAGGCCGCAGCGGAGGAGCCCCCGGCACGGAAGGCCGCCGCGAAGAAGGCGGTCACCAAGAAGGCGGTGGCGAAGAAGGCCGTCACCAAGAAAGCCGTCGCCAAGAAGGCCGTGGCGAAGAAGGCCGTCACGGCGACGGCGGTCGCGAAGAAGACCCCGGCGAAGAAACCGGTGGCGAAGAAGACCGCGGCGGAGACCGTGCCCGAGACGACCGTGCCCGAGACGGCCGCGGCGGAGACGGCCGCGGCGGAGACGGCCGCTCCGAAGAAGGCCGCCGCCAGGAAGGCGGGCCCGGCGAAGCGTGCCGCGAAGAAGGTTCCCGCCTCCGCTCCCGCCACCGCGAAGGGGCGCGCGTCCCGGCCCCCGGCCCCGGCCGGGTCCGTGGAAGCCGGGCCCGTGGAAGCCGGACCGGTACAGGCCGGGCCCGCCCGGGCAGAGCCCGTGCGGACAGGGCCCGTGGAGGTCGCCCCCTCCCCCGCGCTGGACGGCGGCGACCGTGACCGGCTGCTGCACGGCACCCATCACGACCCGCACTCCGTGCTCGGCGCGCACCCGGCGCCCGGCGGGGTCGTCTTCCGGGCCTTCCGCCCCCACGCCCTGTCGGTCGCCGTCGTCACGGGCGGGCTGCGGGCCGAGCTGCACGACGACGGCGACGGCTTCTTCTCCGGCCTGCTCCCCCTGCGGGAGGTCCCGGCCTACCGGCTGGTCGTCGCGTACGAGGAGACGGTCCAGGAGACCGAGGACCCGTACCGCTTCCTGCCCACGCTCGGCGACCTGGACCTGCACCTGATCGGAGAGGGCCGGCACGAGGAACTGTGGAAGGTGCTCGGCGCGCACCCGATGATCCACGAGGGCGTGGGCGGCACCCGCTTCTCCGTGTGGGCGCCCGACGCGCGCGCGGTGCGGGTGGTGGGCACCTTCAACTTCTGGGACGGCATCGGGTATCCGATGCGGTCGCTCGGTTCCTCCGGGATCTGGGAGCTGTTCGTGCCCGCGATAGGCGAGGGCGAACTGTACAAGTTCGACATCACCCGGCCCGACGGTTCCCGCACCCAGCGCGCCGACCCGATGGCCCGCCGCACGGAGATACCGCCGGCCACCTCGTCGGTGGTGGAGGCCTCGCACTACGCGTGGGGCGACGAGGAGTGGCTGGCGTCCCGCGGGGAACGCCCGGCCCACGAGGCGCCGTTGTCCATCTACGAGGTCCACCTGCCGTCCTGGCGGCCCGGCCTGACCTACCGTCAGCTCGCCGAGCAGCTCCCCGCGTACGTCAAGGAGCTGGGCTTCACGCACGTCGAGCTGATGCCGGTCGCCGAGCACCCCTTCGGCGGCTCGTGGGGCTACCAGGTCACCGGTTTCTACGCGCCCACGGCCCGGCTCGGCACGCCCGACGACTTCCGTCTCCTCGTGGACTCGCTGCACCGGGCGGGCATCGGCGTCATCATGGACTGGGTGCCGGCGCACTTCCCGCGCGACGAGTGGGCGCTGGCGGAGTTCGACGGGCGGCCCCTCTACGAGCACGAGGACCCGCTGCGGGCCGCGCACCCCGACTGGGGGACGCTGGAGTTCGACTACGGGCGGCGCGAGGTGCGCAACTTCCTCGTGGCCAACGCCGTGTACTGGTGCGAGGAGTTCCACATCGACGGGCTGCGGGTGGACGCCGTCGCCTCCATGCTCTACCTCGACTACTCGCGCGAGCCGGGCCAGTGGACGCCGAACGAGCACGGCGGCCGGGAGAACCTCGACGCGGTGGCCTTCCTCCAGGAGATGAACGCCACCGTCTACCGGCGCGTCCCCGGTGTGGTGACCATCGCGGAGGAGTCCACGGCCTGGGACGGCGTGACGCGCGCGACGCACCACCGGGGGCCGAGCGGCTTCGGCGGACTCGGCTTCGGGCTGAAGTGGAACATGGGGTGGATGCACGACTCGCTCCAGTACATGAGCCACGAGCCCGTGTACCGCAAGTACCACCACGGCGAGATGACCTTCTCCATGGTGTACGCCTACAGCGAGAACTACGTGCTGCCCATATCGCACGACGAGGTGGTGCACGGGAAGAAGTCGCTGGTGTCGAAGATGCCGGGCGACTGGTGGCAGCAGCGCGCGAACCTGCGGGCCTACCTCGCCTTCATGTGGGCCCACCCGGGCAAGCAGCTCCTCTTCATGGGGCAGGAGTTCGCGCAGGGGACCGAGTGGTCCGAGGCGCGCGGGCCCGACTGGTGGCTGCTCGACCCCGCCTACGGGGCGGAGGCCGATCACCGGGGCGTGCGGGAGCTGGTCGCCGACCTGAACTCCGTGTACCGCTCGACGCCCGCGCTGTGGGAGCGGGACACCGTCGCCGACGGCTTCCGGTGGGTGGTGGGGGACGCGGCCGACGACAACGTCCTCGCGTTCCTGCGCCGCGACGCCGACGGCACGCCGCTGCTGGCGGTGTCGCACTTCTCGCCCGTCGTCCGCCAGGACTACCGGCTGGGGGTGCCGGACGACGTGCCCGCCTGGTTCGAGGTGCTCAACACGGACGCCGGGCGGTACGGGGGCAGTGACGTGTTCCACGCCGACCCGGTGAAGCCGGAACCCCAGCCGTGGCACGGCCATCCGGCCAGCGTCCGGCTGACGCTGCCGCCGCTGTCGACGGTGTGGCTGCGCCCGGCGTAGCGGTCGCCCGGACGTAGCGGTCGCCCGACGTAACGGTCACCCGCTCCCGGAGGTCCGGGGCCCGTGCACCCGGGCCTCGGACCCCCGGGAGCACGGGCCTATCCGAGGGACTCCGCCAGGGGTGCCGGCAGGGTCCCCGTGTGCAGGACGCCCAGGCGCTGGGTGGCCCGGGTCAGGGCGACGTACAGGTCGCTGGTGCCGTAGCGGGACGGTTCCACCACCAGGACCGAGTCGAACTCCAGGCCCTTCGACTGGCGGGGGTCCAGCAGGACGACCTTGCGGGTGAGGTCCGGCTCGGCGTCCGCGGTGACTCCGTCGAGGCGGGCCGCCAGCCGGCGGTGCAGGTCACGGGGGGCGATCACGGCGAGCCGGCCCTCCGCGGGGGTCAGTTCCGCCACCGCTTCGGCGACCGCGCCGGGCAGGTCGTCGACGGCCCGCGCCCAGGGCCGCGTGCCGGTGGACCGCACCGAGCTCGGCGGCACGAAGTCCGGCCGCTCCGCGCGGACGACGGCCGCCGCGACGTCCATGATCTCCTTGGGGGTGCGGTAGTTGACGCCCAGCCGGGTGTGCTCCCACCGGTCGCCGACGTACGGGGCGAGGATGTCCGACCAGGAGCCGACGCCCGCCGCCTCCGCGGTCTGGGCCGGATCGCCGACCAGGGTCATGGAGCGGGTCGGGACGCGCCGCATCAGCAGCCGCCACGCCATCGGCGACAGCTCCTGCGCCTCGTCGACGATGACGTGCCCGAACGCCCAGGTCCGGTCGGCCGCCGCCCGCTCGGCGGCGCTGCGGTGGTCGTCCTCCTCGTGGCGTTCGGCGAAGCGTTCGGCGTCGATGATGTCGTGGGCCGACAGGACCTCGCCGGCCTCGGGGTCGCCGTCCTCCTTGTCCTCGAACTCGAACGTCCGGGAGGCGTAGGAGACATCGAGCACGCCCTGGGCGTAGGCGATCTGCCGGGCCCGCTCGCGCTCGGCGCTCTCCCGCGCCGACCGGTCGTCCTCGCCGAGGAGTTCGGCGGCCTCGTCGAGCAGCGGCACGTCGGCGACCGTCCAGGCCCGGGTGACCGGGCGGCGGACGGCGGCGGCGTCCTCGTCGCGGAGGTACCCCTCGGGGGCGGCGAGGAAGTCGGCGACCACCCGCCGCGGGGAGAGCACCGGCCACAACCGGTCGATGGCCGACCACACTTCGGGGTTCTCGGCCAGCTCGTCGCGGATCTGCGTGAGGTCGCCGGCGTCGAGGAGGCTGGAGCCGTCGTAGGGGTCGGTGCCGACGCGTTCGGCGTACAGCTCGGTGAGGGTGTTGAGGAGGTGGCCCTCGAAGTGCTCGCGGGCGACGTTGTGCGGCAGCCCGGTGGCGCGGGTGCGCTCGCGGGCGACCCCCACCAGCCCCTCGTCGAGCAGGAGCACCTCCCGGTCGTGCTCGATCGCGACGACCGGGTCGGGCAGCGCCTGCCGGTCGCGTACGACGGCGGCGAGGACGTCGGCCATGTCGGCGCGGCCCTTCACGGCGGCCGCCTCCGGGGTGTCGCCGGCCGTCGCCCGCACGCCCGGGTACAGCTCGCCGACCGTCGACAGGAGCACGCCGGTCTCGCCGAGGGCGGGCAGCACCTCGCCGATGTAGCCGAGGAAGGCGGGGTTGGGGCCGACGATCAGCACGGCCCGCTTGGCGAGCAGTTCGCGGTGCTCGTAGAGGAGGTAGGCGGCGCGGTGCAGGGCGACGGCCGTCTTGCCGGTGCCGGGGCCGCCCTCGACGACCAGCACCCCACGGTGCGGGGCGCGGATGATCTCGTCCTGCTCGGCCTGGATGGTCTGCACGATGTCGTGCATGCGGCCGGTGCGGGCGGAGTCGAGGGCGGCGAGCAGGACGGCGTCGCCGGCCGGGTCCTCGTGGCCGGTGCGGGTGGTGTCGCCGAGGTCGAGGAACTCGTCGTGCAGGGCGGTGACCCGGCGGCCCTGCGTGGTGATGTGCCGGCGGCGGCGCAGGCCCATCGGGGTGTGGCCGGTGGCCAGGTAGAAGGGGCGGGCGACGTCGGCCCGCCAGTCGACGAGGACGGGGGTGCGCTCGGGGTCGTCCAGGCGCAGGCCGATCCGGCCGATGTGGTGGCCGGTGCCGGAGGCCAGGTCGATCCGGCCGAAGCAGAGCGAGCCGTCCACGGCGTTCAGTGCGGCGAGCAGTCCGGAGCGTTCGGCGACGAGGACGTCCCGCTCCAGGCGGGCCTGCATGGGGGTGTCACCCTGGGCGAGGGCGTCGGTGACGGCGGCCTCGGTGGCCCCGCGCAGCGCGTCCACGCGCGCGTACAGCCCGTCGATGAATTCCTGCTCGCGGCGCATTTCACTGTCGTGCAATGCGGTGTTTGACAATTTAACTCCCGCCCGGATATACTCTGCTCAATGAACTTTTCCGCGACCGGATTACCCGAAGTCGCGAATCATCGAATATAGCGAAAGAAATCCCCCGGGCGCAATCGCCCGGGGGATTTCTTCGTATGGCGTCGGGTGGTGCATTACGTCAGGTGGTGGACCGCGTCAGGTGGTCACAGGACCTCCGAGAGCTCCTCCATCAGCTTCCGCCTGGGCCGGGCCCCCACCATCGCCTTCACCGGCTCGCCGGCCCGGAACACCATGAAGGTCGGCATGGACAGCACCTTGTAGTGGTTCGTCGTCAGGGGATTGCGGTCCACGTTCAGCTGCACCACCTTCAGCCGCTCGCCCTCCTCCGCGGCGAGCGCCCCGAGCACCGGCGCCATCTGGCGGCACGGCGGGCACCAGTCGGCGGTGAACTCCACCAGCACCGGCAGATCCGCCGCGAGCACCTCCGCCCCGAAGTCCGCGTCGGTCACCTCGTCCACTCCGGCCACCTTGGTCACGGCTGTCACCCTCCCAGTTCGCACTCGGGCTCCGGACCCCCCGGAACCAGCGCCTCGGCGGCCAGCTCGTCACGTGCCCGCTCGGCCCGCACGAGCTGCCCGGCGACCTTCTCGCGGACCGCCGTCAGCTCCCCGATGAGCGCGTCCAGCTCGTCCAGCTTGCGCCGGTACACCGCGAGCGAGGCGGGGCACGAGTCGCCCTCCGGGTGTCCGGCCCGCAGGCACTCCACGAAGGGCCGGGTCTCCTCCAGCTCGAACCCGAAGTCCCGCAACGTCCTGATCTGCCGCAACGCCAGCAGGTCACGCTCGTCGTAGGCCCGGTGACCCAGCTCGTCGCGCCGCGCGGGCAGCAGCCCCCGCGACTCGTAGTACCGCAGCGTCCGCGTCGTGGTCCCGGCCCGCGCGGCCAGCTCGCCGATTCGCATGCCCACGAACGTACGGCTTGACCCCGACGTCAAGGCAAGGGGCGGCGTCGGCGCGGTGCCGTCGCTCCGGCGGCGGGCGTGAACCGGCGGTGGGATGCCGCCGACGCCCTCCGGCAGGTCGGCGGCACCCCGTCGGGGTTCAGCGCTCCCGGCTGAACGCCCGCTCCCCGCCCTTCGCCTTCTCCGCCTGTGCCGTCTGCTCGGTCCGCTCCGCCTGCTCCGACCCGGCCGGCAGCGACTCGCCCTCGCCCTTGCCCTTGCCCGGCAGCAGCACCGCCACCAGGACGGTGCCGACACCGAGGACCACCGCGCCGACCAGGCTGGTGTGGGCCACCGCGTCCGCGAAGGAGGAGCCGACCGCGTCGGCCGTCCGGCGGGCGCCCTCGGCGAGTTCGGCGGCCTGCGCCTTGAGCTGCGCGGCCTGCTGCGGGTCACCCGACCGCGCCGCCTGCGCGCCGAGCTCCCGCGCCCGGTCGGCGAGGCCCTGCGCGACGGCGTACCCGGCGCCGACCGAGTCCTGGGCGGTGGCGAGGGCGCCGGCCGGGAGGCCGCTGCCGGACGCCGCGTCCCCGAGGCGGTCGGAGTACGACGTGCCCAGCAGCGAGCCGAGGATCGCGATGCCGAGGGAGCCGCCCAGCTCCAGCGAGGTGTCGTTCACCGCGCCGCCGACGCCCAGTTCGGACTCGGGGAACGCCCCCATGATGGCGTCCGTGCAGGGCGACAGCGCGAGACCGATCGCGACGCCGAGGACGACGAGGGGTGCAACGAAGTCGCCGTACGACGACGCGGCGTCGACCCGGGTGAGGAGCGCGAGGGCGGCCGTGCCGCCGACCATGCCCGCGGTGACCGTCCACCTCATGCCGACCCGCGGGGTGAGGTAGGCGGTCAGGGCCGAGCCGACGAAGACCGCGCCGGCCAGGGGCAGCATGCGCAGGCCGGTGTCGAGGGCGTCGTGGCCGAGGACGAACTGGAGGTGCTGGGTGAGGTAGTAGAAGGCGCCGAAGACGGCCAGGAAGAACAGGGCCACGGCGAGGTTGGACCCGGCGAAGCGGCGGTCGGAGAAGCGGCGCACGTCCAGCACCGGGTGCGGGTGGCGCAGCTCCCACAGGACGAAGGCGAGCAGGGCCGCGGCGGCGACGGCGGCCGCGCCGACCGCCTTGGGGCCCCAGCCGAAGTGCGGCCCCTCGATGATCATGTAGACGAGCGCGCCGATCCAGACCACCGACAGCAGTCCGCCGACGTAGTCGATGCGGTCGTGGTGCCCGGCCTTCGACGGCGGCACGAGGACGAGGGCGCCGGCGAACGCGACGACGGCGACGGGCACGTTGATGAGGAACGTCGACGACCAGCCGTGGTTCTCCAGCAGCGCGCCGGCGACGAGCGGACCGGCCGCGATGGCGAGGCCCGCCGTCGCCGTCCACAGGGTGATCGCCTTGGCGCGTTCGGCGCGCGGGAAGGTGGCGGCGAGCAGCGACAGCGTCGCGGGCATGATGAGCGCGGCGCCCACGCCCATCACGGCGCGGCCCGCGATCACGGTGCCGGCGCTGTCGGCGAGGTAGCCGGAGACCGCGCCGCCGGCGAACACCACGAGCCCGAGCAGGAGCGCCCCGCGCCGGCTGTACTTGTCGCCGATCGCGCCGAGCAGCAGCATCAGCGCCGCGTACGGCACCGTGTAGCCGTCGATGACCCACTGGAGGTCGGCGCTGGTGAGGCCCAGGTCGTCGGTCATGGCGGGCGCGGCGACCGTGAGGGCGGTGTTCGCCATCACGATGATCAGCAGGCTCAGGCAGAGGACGAGGAGCGCCCACCAGCGTCGGCGGTAGGGCCCCGTCATCCGTTCCACCGGTTCGGTCATGACGAGTCGCATGCGGGGATCGCCTTCCTCGGGACGTTCCCGGCGGCGTACAGGACTCCGGTCGCACGCCGCCGAGGCAATTGCACAACGATGTGCAATGTACGTTCACTGCACAGTCGTGTGCAAATCGAGGGAGGGGAACGCGCCACGTCGGAAGGCGGGCACAATGGCCGCCATGACCACGGGTAGCAGCAGTCGCGCGGAGGCGAACCGACGCCGCATCCTCGATGTGGCCCTCGCCGAGCTGTTGCGCGACCCCGACGCGTCCATGAACCACATCGCCCGCGCCGCCGGCGTCGTACGGCGCACGGTGTACGGGCACTTCCCCAGCCGTGAGGCGCTGATCAGCACGCTGGTCGACGAGGCGGTGGCGGTGCTGGCCGCCGCCCACGCGGGGGAGGACCAGGACGGCGGGGATCCGGCCGAGGCGCTGGCCCGGTCCGTGCTGGCCGTGTGGCGGATCGCCGACCGCTACCGCCTGCTGGTCGCGCTGGCCCAGCGCACGGTGACCATGCAGGGCATCCGGGAGCGGCTCACCCCGGTGCGCCGGGACACGGTCCGGCTGCTCCAGCGCGGTCTGGACGAGGGGACGTTCGCCTCTCCCCTGCCGGCGCCGGCGCTGGCGTACGTGCACGAGCAGATCGTGTTCGCGCTGATGGAGGCCGTGAACGACGGGCTGCTGAGCACGCGGGAGGCGGGCCGCTCGGCCGCCGTCACCGCGCTGACCGCGGCCGGCGTGCCCGCCACCCTGGCCACCGCCCTCGTGGCGAAGGTGAGCGAGTCGGTCTCGACCGGCGAGCCGGTCGAGACCGGCGGGACCGACTGACCCGCGCCCGACCGACCCGCGCCCGACCGAGCCGGGCCGACCCGCGCGCCCATCCGGCCGGCACGTCCGGCTCACCGGCGCGCCGGGCTGCGGGGCGGGCTGCCGTCGCGCGAGCCCGGACCACGGGCGCGAGCCTTGGCGACCAGTGCGGGCCTTGGCTACCGGTGCGGGCCCGGACGCGAAACGCCGCAGGTCCCCGGTGTGCGGAACACCGGGGACCTGCGGGGGTGGGACCGAGAGCCGGGCGGCCGAGCCATGGGTGAGTGGTCGGCCGCCCGGCGTTCGGGGGATACCGGGTGCCCGGCCCGGGTTCAGGCGGGGCCGGGCACCCGGAGTGCGGGGGTGTCCCGCCCGGGCCGTCAGGCCTTGGCGAGTTCCTTCTCGCCCTCCTCGCGCCGCTCGGGCACGTCCACGGCCGGGGCGTCCTGGCCGTCGTGGGCGTTCCGGCCGCCGCCGTGGGCGTCGTCGAGCAGGGTCTTCTCGTCGAAGGGCAGCTCGCCCGCGAGCACCCGGCCCACGCGCTCCTTGTCGATCTCCTTGGTCCAGGTGCCGATCAGGACCGTGGCGACGGCGTTGCCCGCGAAGTTCGTCAGGGCGCGGGCCTCGCTCATGAAGCGGTCGATGCCGACGATGAGGCCGATTCCGTCCACCAGGGCCGGCTTGTGCGACTGGAGGCCGCCGGCCAGGGTCGCGAGGCCGGCGCCGGTGACACCGGCCGCGCCCTTGGAGGCGATCAGCAGGAACAGCAGCAGCGGGATCTGCTCGCCGACCGACATCGGCGTGCCCATGGCGTCGGCGATGTAGAGGGACGCCATGGTCATGTAGATCATGGTGCCGTCGAGGTTGAAGGAGTAGCCGGTCGGGACGGTGATGCCGACGACGGGCTTGCTGACGCCCAGGTGCTCCATCTTCGCGATGAGGCGCGGCAGCGCGGACTCGGAGGAGGAGGTGGACAGGATCAGCAGGAACTCGCGGCCCAGGTACTTGAACAGGGCGAAGACGTTCATCCCCGAGATGACCCGCAGCAGCGCGCCGAGCACGATGAAGACGAACAGGAAGCAGGTGACGTAGAAGCCGAGCATCAGGACGGCGAGGCTCTTGAGGGCGTCGACGCCGGCCGAGCCGGTGACCGCGGCGATGGCGCCGAAGGCACCGATCGGGGCGGCCCACATCACCATCGCGAGGATGCGGAAGACCAGCCGCTGGATGTGCTCGATCCCGCGCAGGACCGGCTGTCCGGCCGGGCCCATGGCCTGGAGGGCGAAGCCCGCGAGCAGCGCGACGAGCAGCGTCTGGAGCACCTCGCCGCCGGTGAAGGCGGAGACGATCGTGGTCGGGATGACGCCCAGCAGGAACTCGGTGGTGTCCTTGGCCTCCGCCGACACCTGCGCCTGACCGGTCTCCTTGACCGCGTCGGTGAGCGCGAGGCCGGTGCCCGGCTCCAGGACGTTGCCGACGACGAGGCCGATGGCGAGGGCGACCAGCGACATGACCGTGAAGTAGGCCAGGGCGATGCCGCCGACGGCGCCGACCTTGGCGGCCTTGCGGACCGATCCGATGCCGAGCACGATCGTGCAGAAGATGATCGGCGAGATCATCATCTTGATCAGGTTCACGAAGCCGGTGCCGATCGGCTTCAGCTCGACCGCGAAGTCGGGGGCGATCAGGCCCACGGCGATGCCGAGGGCGACCGCGACGATCACCGCGATGTACAGGTAGTGCGTGCGGTCCCGCTTGGCGGCGGGTACGGCGGATGCCGTATCGGGGGTGCTGGCGGCCACGGCTGCCCTCCTTGACGTCTTCGTCGGCATCACCGGCGTGCGGCTCACGTCCGGGGGTTCGGGGGATGCCGTGACTATCCCCCCGTGCTGTGAGGGCGGTCACCCTTCCGTTCATTTAGTTCACGCTCGGGGCGGGAGGCACACTGACGGCATGCGCATCCCCGTCCCGAGACCCCGCAGCCTGGCCGGCCAGCTGTTCGCCATGCAGGCCGTCCTGATAGCGGTGGTCGTCGCCGGTTACGCGCTGTTCACCTACCTCAGCGACCGCAGCCAGGCCGAGGAGGCCGCGAGCCGGCAGGCCGCGGCGGTCGCCCGCTCGGTCGCCGACTCCCCCTCGGTGCGGGAGGCGATCGGCACCGCGGACCCGACCGCGCGGCTCCAGCCGTACGCGCTGCGGATCATGCACGACACCGAGGTCGACTTCGTCACGATCATGAATCCGGCGGGGATCCGCTGGACCCACCCGGACGAGGAGCAGATCGGCCTGCACTTCCGGGGCAACACCGCGCGGGCCCTGGAGGGCGAGACCTTCACCGAGACCTACACCGGCACCCTCGGCCCGTCCGTGCGCGCGGTCACCCCCGTCGAGGGGGACGACGGCCGGATCGTCGGTCTGGTCAGCGCGGGCATCAAGGTCGAGGCGATCACCAAGCGGGTGCAGGACCAGGTGACGGCGCTGTTCGGCGTGGCGGCGGGCGCGCTCGCGCTGGGCGCGGTCGGCACCTACGTCGTCAACGCCCGGCTGCGCCGCCACACGCACGGCATGAACGCGGCCGAGCTGAGCCGGATGCACGACTACCACCAGGCGGCACTGCACGCGGTGCGCGAGGGGCTGCTGATGCTGGACGGCCAGTACCGGGTGGCGCTGATCAACGACGGCGGCCGTGAGCTGCTGGGCGTCTCGGAGGAGGTGGTGGGCCGGTCCGTCGCCGACCTCGGGCTGCCCGCCCCGCTGACGGGCGCGCTGCTGTCCTCCGAACCGCGCGTGGACGAGGTGCACCTGACGGCGGACCGGGTGGTGGCGGTGAACACCTCGCCGGTGTCCGGCGGAGAGCACCGGGGCACCGTGGTCACCCTCCGCGATGTCACTGAACTCCAGTCCCTGATGGGCGAGTTGGACTCGGAACGCGGCTTCACGCAGGCCCTGCGTTCGCAGGCCCACGAGGCGGCGAACCGCCTGCACACCGTCGTCTCGCTCATCGAGCTGGGCCGCGCCGAGGAAGCCGTGGACTTCGCGACCGCCGAACTGGAGCTGGCCCAGGCGCTGACCGACCAGGTGGTGGCCGCGGTGAGCGAGCCGGTGCTGGCGGCGCTGCTGCTGGGCAAGACGGCGCAGGCGAACGAGCGGGGCGTGGAGCTGGTGGTGTCGCGGGACAGCGGGCTCGACGACGGGCTGCTCCCCGAGTCGCTGCCCGCCCGGGACCTGGTCACCATCCTCGGCAACCTCATCGACAACGCCGTGGACGCGGCGCAGGGCAGCATGCGGGCGCGGGTCACGGTGACGGCGTGCACCGGGCACCGCGCGCGGGACGGCGGCGAACTGGTGCTGCGGGTGGCGGACACCGGCGCGGGGGTGGATCCCGCCCTCGCCGAGCAGGTCTTCGAGCGGGGCTTCTCCACGAAGCCGTCCGGGCCCGGCGGCCGCGGCCTCGGCCTGGCCCTCGCCCGGCAGGCCGTGCACCGCCACGGCGGGACCCTGTCGGTGGCGGCGGCCGAGGGCGGCGGAGCGGAGTTCACGGTACGGCTGCCCCTGCGCACGGCGGTCGCCGCCGTGCCGGTGCCGGGAGGCGGGAGATGACGGGCGTCGCGGGCGGACCGGGCGACGGGCCGATCCGGGTCCTGGTGGTCGAGGACGACCCCGTGGCGGCCGACGCGCACGTCCTGTACGTCGGCCGGGTGCCGGGGTTCACGGCGGTGGGCAAGGCGCACAGCGGCGCGGAGGCGCGGCGGCTGCTGGACCGTGTGCCGGTGGACCTGCTGCTGCTCGACCTGCACCTGCCGGACGGGCACGGGCTGCAGCTCGCCCGCTCGCTGCGGGCGGCGGGGTACCACGCGGACGTGATAGCGGTCACCTCGGCGCGCGACCTGGCGGTGGTGCGGGAGGGCGTGTCGCTGGGCGTCGTCCAGTACGTGCTGAAACCGTTCACCTTCGCCACCCTGCGGGACCGCCTCGTGCGCTACGCGCAGTTCCGCGGGGCGGCCGGCGAGGCGAGCGGCCAGGACGAGGTCGACCGCGCCCTGGCCACCCTGCGCGCGCCGGGCCCCGCCGCGCTGCCCAAGGGGCTGAGCGGCCCGACCCTGGAACGGGTGACGGGGGCCGTACGGGAGGCGGAGCGGGGACTGACCGCCGCGGGCGTGGCCGAGGCGGTGGGGATCTCCCGTATCACCGCCCGCCGCTATCTGGAGCACCTCGTGGAGGCGGGGAGGGCGGAGCGCAGGCCGCTGTACGGGCAGGTGGGCAGGCCCGAGCTGGTGTACCGGTGGGTGCCGGCCGGCCGCTGAGACGCCCGCGGCCACCGGCTGCGGTGCCGCCGGCCTCCCGGCACCGGCACGGCCGCGCGGAGATGCCCCGCACCACCGGCCACGGCGTCCCGGCCCACCCTCTCCCGGAGCGGACCGGCCGGCCGGTCGCGCAGGAGTCCGGCCGGCCCGGACGGACCCGAAGCCCCGTGGACCGACGAACGGAACGCTCGACCCGATGAGCGCGCGCCCCGACGGCCGACGGACCCGCGGACCGGCAGGCCCGCGGGCCGGGCGGACCCGGAGCCCGGCGACCGACGGTCGGCGGACCCGAAGCCCGTGGACCGACCCCCGGGCGGGCCGGAGCCCGTGAACCGGTGGCCCGGGCGGGCCCGGCGCCGGTGGGGCGGCCGGCTAGAAGACCGACTCCGCCTCGTCCATGCGGTTCTTCGGCACCGTCTTCAGCTCGGTCACCGCGTCCGCGAGCGGCACCATCCTGATGTCGGTGCCGCGCAGCGCGGTCATCATGCCGAACTCGCCCCGGTGCGCGCCCTCCACCGCGTGCCAGCCGAAGCGGGTGGCGAGGACACGGTCGTACGCCGTCGGCACGCCGCCGCGCTGGACGTGGCCGAGGATGACCGGGCGGGCCTCCTTGCCGAGCCGCTTCTCCAGCTCGTACGCCAGCGCCGTGCCGATGCCCTGGAAGCGCTCGTGGCCGAACTGGTCGATCGCGCCCTTGCTGTAGTCCATCGTGCCCTCGGCGGGGTGGGCGCCCTCGGCCACGCAGATCACGGCGAACTTCTTGCCGCGCGCGAACCGCTCCTCGACCATCTTCACGAGGTCGGCCGGGTCGAAGGGCCGCTCGGGCAGGCAGATGCCGTGGGCGCCGGCCGCCATGCCGGACTCCAGGGCGATCCAGCCCGCGTGCCGGCCCATGACCTCGACGACCATCACGCGCTGGTGGGACTCCGCCGTCGTCTTGAGGCGGTCCATGGCCTCCGTGGCGACGCCGACGGCCGTGTCGAAGCCGAAGGTGCGGTCCGTGGAGGAGATGTCGTTGTCGATGGTCTTCGGGACGCCGACGACCGGCAGCCCCGCGTCGGACAGCATGCGGGCCGCCGTCAGCGTGCCCTCGCCTCCGATCGGGATCAGCGCGTCGATGCCGAACTCGTGGATCATGTCCGAGGCGTTGTCACAGGCCTCGCGCAGACGGTCGCGCTCCAGCCGTGAGGAACCGAGGATCGTGCCGCCGCGGGCGAGGATGCCGCTCACGGCGTTCAGGTCGAGGGGGCGGTAGTTGCCGTCGAGGAGACCCGCGTATCCGTCCTCGAAGCCGATCACCTCGTCGCCGTAGTTGTCGACCGCGCGGTGCACGACCGATCGGATCACTGCGTTCAGGCCGGGGCAGTCGCCGCCTGCGGTGAGGACTCCGATGCGCATCCTGCTCTGTCTCCTGCTCGCTGTGGGTACCGGTGAGCCAGTGCCGATTGTTCCATGCCCCCGAGGGGACTGTCTCCTGACGGGCGCCTTAACCGCGGGCAGGGGTACTGTCAAGAGGGCTTGGCTCACCCCGGTGGGCGATCTTCGCGAGCCCGGCGGAAGCCGCCGGGTACCCGATCGCCGAACGGGACCACGGATGGAACGGAGAACACGCGTGACGCGCAGCGTGTACGTGACCGGGATCGACCGCGGCGACGGCCGCCAGGTCGTGGAGCTGGGAGTCATGGAGCTCCTGACCCGTCAGGTCGACCGGGTGGGCGTCTTCCGCCCCCTGGTCCACGACGGGCCGGACCGCCTGTTCGACCTGCTGCGCGCCCGCTACCGGCTGTCGCAGGACCCGGGGACCGTGTACGGCATGGACTACCACGAGGCGTCCGCCCTCCAGGCCGAGCGGGGCGTCGACGAGCTGGTGTCCACGCTCGTGGACCGCTTCCACCGCGTCGCGCGGGAGTACGACGTCGTCCTGGTCCTCGGCACCGACTACGCCGACACGCAGTTCCCGGACGAGCTGTCGCTGAACGCGCGCCTGGCGAACGAGTTCGGCGCCTCCGTGATCCCCGTCGTCGGCGGCCGCGGGCAGACCGCGGAGTCGGTGCGCGCCGAGACGCGCAACGCCTACCGCGCCTACGACGGCCTGGGCTGCGACGTCCTCGCCATGATCGCCAACCGGGTCGCCCGCGAGGACCGCGAGGAGATCGCCGCGAAGCTCGTCTCCCGGCTGCCCGTGCCCTGTTACGTGCTGCCCGACGAGCCCGCCCTGTCGGCGCCGACGGTCGCCCAGATCAGCACCGCCCTGGGCGCGAAGGTGCTGCTCGGCGACGACTCGGGCCTGGCCCGCGACGCCCTCGGCTTCATCTTCGGCGGCGCGATGCTGCCGAACTTCCTGCACGCGCTGACGCCCGGCTGCCTGGTCGTCACCCCCGGCGACCGGGCCGACCTGGTCGTGGGCTCGCTCGCCGCGCACAGCGCCGGCACCCCGCCGATAGCCGGCGTGCTGCTCACCCTGGGCGAGGTGCCGAGCGAGGAGGTCCTCACCCTCGCCGCCCGCCTGGCGCCCGGCACGCCCGTGCTGTCGGTGGCCGGCAACAGCTTCCCCACGGCCGAGCAGCTGTTCTCCCTGGAGGGCAAGCTCAACGCGGCCACCCCGCGCAAGGCGGAGACCGCGCTCGGCCTCTTCGAGCGGCACGTCGACACCGCCGACCTGCTGACGCGGGTCTCCGCGCCGAGCAGCGACCGCGTCACGCCGATGATGTTCGAGCACAAGCTGCTGGAGCAGGCCCGCTCCGACCGCCGCCGGGTCGTCCTGCCGGAGGGCACCGAGGAGCGGGTGCTGCACGCGGCCGAGGTCCTGCTGCGCCGCGGGGTGTGCGACCTGACGCTCCTCGGCCCGGTCGAGCAGATCCGCAAGAAGGCCGCCGACCTCGGCATCGACCTCGGCGACTGCCGGCTGATCGACCCGGCCACCAGCGAACTGCGCGACTCCTTCGCCGAGAAGTACGCGGGGCTGCGCGCCCACAAGGGCGTCACGGTGGAGCTGGCGTACGACGTGGTCTCCGACGTGAACTACTTCGGCACGCTGATGGTCCAGGAGGGGCTCGCCGACGGCATGGTGTCGGGCTCCGTGCACTCCACGGCCGCGACGATCCGGCCCGCCTTCGAGATCATCAAGACGAAGCCGGAGGCCGGCATCGTCTCGTCCGTCTTCTTCATGTGCCTCGCCGACAAGGTCCTCGTATACGGCGACTGCGCGGTGAACCCCGACCCGGACGCCGAGCAGCTCGCCGACATCGCCGTCCAGGCGGCCGCGACCGCCGCGCGGTTCGGCGTGGAGCCGCGGATCGCCATGCTGTCGTACTCGACGGGCACCTCCGGCTCGGGCGCCGACGTCGACAAGGTGCGCGAGGCGACGGAGCTGGTGCGGCGGCGCCGTCCCGACCTGAGGATCGAGGGTCCGATCCAGTACGACGCGGCCGTGGAGCCGACGGTCGCGGCGACCAAGCTGCCGGACTCCGAGGTGGCGGGCCAGGCCACCGTGCTGATCTTCCCCGACCTCAACACCGGCAACAACACCTACAAGGCCGTGCAGCGGTCGGCCGGCGCGATCGCGGTCGGACCGGTGCTCCAGGGGCTGCGCAAGCCGGTCAACGACCTGTCCCGCGGCGCCCTCGTCCAGGACATCGTGAACACCGTCGCCATCACGGCGATCCAGGCCCAGTCCTCCGAGCAGAAGGTCTCCCAGCAGTGAGCGGCACGCGCGTCCTCGTCCTGAACTCCGGTTCCTCCTCGGTGAAGTACCAGCTGCTCGACATGGGCGACCGCAGCCGGCTGGCGCAGGGGCTCGTCGAGCGCATCGGCGAGCAGAGCTCACGGCTGCGGCACACGCCGCTCGCCACGGGCGCCTCCCGCGAGTGGAGCGGGCCCATCGCCGACCACGACGCGGCCCTCAAGGCCGTCGCCGAGGAACTGGCCAGGGACGGACTGGGCCTGGACTCGCCGGAGCTGGCGGCGATCGGACACCGGGTGGTGCACGGCGGCAAGCGCTTCACCGAGCCGACCGTGATCGACGAGAAGGTCCTCGCGGAGATCGAGCGGCTGATCCCGGTGGCGCCGCTGCACAACCCCGCCAACCTGACCGGGATCCGCACGGCGCGGGCGCTGCGCCCGGACCTCCCGCAGGTCGCCGTCTTCGACACCGCCTTCCACACCACGATGCCGGAGTCGGCGGCGCGCTACGCGATCGACGTGCGGACCGCCGACGAACACCGCATCCGCCGCTACGGCTTCCACGGCACCTCGCACGCGTACGTCTCCCGCGCCACCGCCCAGCTGCTGGGCAGGGCGCCGGAGGAGGTGAACGTCATCGTGCTGCACCTCGGCAACGGGGCGTCCGCCTCCGCCGTGCGGGGCGGCAGGTGCGTCGACACCTCGATGGGCCTCACCCCGCTCGAGGGCCTCGTCATGGGCACCCGTTCCGGAGACACCGATCCGGCCGTCATCTTCCATTTGGCACGGGTTGGCGGAATGTCCATCGACGAAATCGACACTCTCCTCAACAAGAGGAGCGGCCTGGTCGGCCTGTGCGGCGACAACGACATGCGGGAGATCAGGCGGCGGATCGACGAGGGCGACGAACAGGCCGAGCTCGCCTTCGACATCTACATTCACCGTCTGAAGAAGTACATCGGGGCCTATTACGCCGTGCTGGGACGGGTGGACGCGGTGGCGTTCACCGCCGGGGTCGGCGAGAACGCGGCGCCGGTGCGCGCGGCCGCGGTCGCGGGCCTGGAGACCCTGGGCCTGGCCGTGGACGACGGACTGAACGCCGTACGGAGCGACGGGCCGCGGCTGATCTCGCCCGCGGGGGCGCGGGTGAAGGTCGCCGTGGTGCCCACGGACGAGGAACTGGAGATCGCCACGCAGACCTACGCGCTGGTCGAGCGGAATCGATATGCGGCTCCGCACGGCGCCTGAGCGGGAAAGCAACTGAGCGCGTTCCCGCCCATTTGTATCTTCCGCCAGACGGAATATTCCGTAGCGAAACAAACCGATAGGATCGCCCCATGCGCCGTTCGAAAATCGTCTGTACTCTCGGCCCCGCGGTCGACTCCCACGACATGCTCGTGTCGCTGATCGAGGCCGGCATGAACGTGGCCCGCTTCAACTTCAGCCACGGCTCGCACGCCGAACACCAGGGCCGCTACGACCGGGTCCGGGCCGCCGCCAAGGAGACCGGCCGGTCCATCGGTGTCCTCGCCGACCTCCAGGGCCCGAAGATCCGCCTCGAGACCTTCGCCGAGGGGCCGGTCGAGCTGGTGCGCGGTGACGAGTTCACCATCACCACCGACGACGTGCCCGGCGACAAGACGATCTGCGGCACCACCTACAAGGGGCTGCCCGGCGACGTCTCGCGCGGCGACCAGATCCTCATCAACGACGGCAACGTCGAGCTGAAGGTCCTCGACGTCGAGGGCCCGCGGGTGCGGACGATCGTCATCGAGGGCGGCGTCATCTCCGACCACAAGGGCATCAACCTGCCCGGCACGGCCGTCAACGTGCCCGCGCTGAGCGAGAAGGACATCGAGGACCTGCGGTTCGCGCTGCGCATGGGCGCCGACCTGGTCGCGCTGTCCTTCGTCCGCGACGCCAAGGACGTCCACGACGTGCACCGCGTCATGGACGAGGAGGGCCGCCGCGTCCCCGTCATCGCCAAGGTGGAGAAGCCCCAGGCGGTGGAGAACATGGAGGACGTCGTGATGGCGTTCGACGGCGTGATGGTCGCCCGCGGCGACCTGGCCGTCGAGTACCCGCTCGAGAAGGTCCCCATGGTGCAGAAGCGGCTCATCGAGCTGTGCCGCCGCAACGCCAAGCCGGTGATCGTGGCGACCCAGATGATGGAGTCGATGATCACCAACTCCCGTCCGACCCGCGCCGAGGCCTCCGACGTCGCCAACGCGATCCTGGACGGCGCGGACGCGGTCATGCTGTCCGCCGAGTCGAGCGTGGGCGCGTACCCGATCGAGACCGTGAAGACGATGTCGAAGATCGTCACCGCGGCCGAGACGGAGCTGCTCTCCAAGGGCCTCCAGCCGCTCGTGCCGGGCAAGAAGCCGCGCACGCAGGGCGGTTCGATCGCGCGTGCCGCGTGCGAGATCGCCGACTTCCTCGGCGGCCGGGGCCTGGTGGCGTTCACCCAGTCCGGCGACACCGCGCGCCGTCTCTCGCGCTACCGCGCGACCCAGCCGATCATCGCCTTCACCACCGACGAGGGCACCCGCAACCAGCTGGCGCTGAGCTGGGGCGTCGAGTCGCACATCGTGCCGTTCGTGAACAGCACCGACGAGATGGTCGAGCTGGTGGACCAGGAGATCCTCAAGCTCAACCGCTTCAACCCGGGTGAGATCGTGGTCATCACCGCCGGTTCGCCCCCCGGCGTCCCCGGCACCACCAACATGGTCCGCGTCCACCACCTGGGCCAGGGCTCCCGCGACTGACCCGGTCCGGCCCGCGGCCGGCCGCCGTGCGAACGGCCACCGTGTGAACGGCGCTGAGGGCGCCCCCTGGTGCAGGGGGCGCCCTCAGGCGTTGTGCGGCTCCCGGAAGGGACTGCGGGGGACGGCTACTTGGTGTTGTAGAGGTGCATCCCCGGTATGTGGAGGTCGCCGCCGAACTGGCCCGCCTGGACGACCTTGACCTTGGTGAAGTAGATCAGCGGGATGTTCAGCGGGGGCGGGTTCTCCGGGTCGAACGTGACCGGGATCAGACCGAACAGGTTCCCCGAGATGCTCTCGGTGTACATGATCGTGTCGCCGTTGCGGATGGTCGACGTCGTGCCGGAGCCGGCCTGGACGTGGTAGGTCACGCCCGCCTGCTTGTCGGTGACCGTCTGGTGCAGGTCGCCGATGTCGGTGCCCTCGGAGATGACGTACTTCAGGACCTTCTTCCTGGTCCCGTTCGCCGTCTTCACCTCGACGATGCCCTGGTAGTCGGCGCCCTTGAGGAGCAGCGAGCTGGCGTTGAGGTACCACGGGTCGTCGGGCAGCGGCGTCCTGTTGTCGATGCCGCTCTCGTCCTCGGTGGCGACCGGGCAGTCGTCCACGTCGGTCGTGGCGCTCTCGGACGGGCTCGGCGAGGCGGTGGCGTCGGCGGCGTCCGCGGCCGTCTCCTCCGCCTTCTTCCCGGCGTCCGCCACCGTGTCGCCCGCCTTGTCGGCGGTGTCCTTCACGGCGTCGCCGGCGGCGTCGGTGGTGTCCTTGGTGTCCTTGCCGGAGTCTGCCGACCCGGAGTCCGCCGACCCGGCGTCGGAGCCCGTGTCCGTCGGCGTGTCACCGGTGCCCGTCGAGGCGGTCTCGGAGGCCGACGGGGTCGGGCTCGCGGTGGCCGTCCCGGTGGCGTCCTTGCCGTCGAACAGATCGGTGATCGTGTCGCCGATCGTCTCCAGCAGGTTCTTGTCGGTCCCGGACGCCGAGGGAGCGGCCGTCGGGGTGTCGGCGGAGGTCTCGGCCTTCTGCGGCTCGGAGGCCTCGGACGAGGCCGCCGGGGCGGGCTCGGTCACGTCGCCGGAACCTGAATCCGGCGAAGTGGAGCCGCCCGAACCGCTCGTGCCGCCGGAGGAGTCCGAAGCACCGCCGGTCTCCTCGTCCGCGGAGTCGTCCTTCGCGTCGTCCTTCGTGTCGTCCGCGGTGTCGTCCGCGGACCCGCTCGGGCTCTGCGAGGCGGACGGCGTGGGTGACGCGGAGGGGTCCTGCGCGTCCTCCAGGGCCGCGACGCAGTCCTTGTACTCGTCGATGGTGAGGCTCTTGGACGCCGGCTGGTCCTCGGCGTTGGCGAGGGTCGGTGTGAACCCCATGCCCATGAGGACCGCGGTCGGCATGGCCGCCAGGGCTATCGCCTTTCCGGCCGGCATGTGGAACCTGGTGAACAGCGGCTTCTTGGGTGCCGCGTGGCGTGGCCCGGTTCTCACGCGGGCAGCGTCCACACCGCTCCCGGTGGTCACCTCGTCAGCCGGCACTGTGCCTCCCGTTCGCCCCGTTCGCCGGGCTCGTTCCTGACAGTTCGTTCGGCTCGTCCGTGCCGCCGGCGTCCTTGGTGAAGGCCGGCCCCGTGCTGTACGGGTTCTCGGTGGGGCCCGCCGGAGCGGCTCCCGTGTCCTGCGGGAAGGCGGCCGCGGGCGTCGTGCCCGTGGCCGGGCCGATCCCCTGCGCCTGCTCCGCCGGCGGTGCGCCCGGCGCCCAGGAGATGGCCATCGCTCCGCCGATCAGGGCGAAGAGGAAACCGATGAGGAAGCCGCCGAGGTTGGACACCGGGATGGAGACCAGCCCCAGCAGGATCGCCGCGACGCCCGCGAAGACCCGTACGTGCTTCTGGAACCACAGGCTGACGCCCAGCACCCCCAGCAGCACACCGATGATCAGCGAGCCGGCGCCGGCGGTGGTGGCCATCGCCAGGGTCAGGTGACCGATCTGGAGGTGCGCGTACGGGAAGTAGGCGATGGGGAACCCGCTGATCAGAACGAACAGGCCGGCCCAGAACGGCCGCGTGCCCCGCCACGCGCGGAACTGCTGCCTCCGGTGGTCGAACCGGCCGGGGGCGACAGGGGTCTCGGCGCTCATGGAAAACAGCTCCCTGGTGCGGCGTTGCTGTGGTGGTGGTGCTGCGAGGGGGGACCGGCGCCCGCGGCTGGGCGGGCGCTGCGGTCCGAAGGGGTGGGACTGGACGGGCGGGGGTGCCACCGGCTCCCCCGCCCGTCAGAGAGTGCTTAGTAGCACTCCTTGACACCCGTCGACAGCGACATCTTCAGGCCGCTGAGCTTGAAGGTTCCGGCGGTGGTGGCCCACGCCGTCTGCTTCACGTCGGTCAGGACGGCCGACTCGGCCTCCTGTGCGAACCCGAACGGGTTCGCGGTGTCGCCGTCCTTGATACCCGGACCCTTCTTCAGGTCCTTGGCGGCCACACCGATGTCGATGTTCTTGAACGTCGCGTCGGCCGCGAGGTCCTCGACGTCGATGAAGAGGTTCTCGGCCTGGACCGGGGTGTCGCCACCGCCGGCCTTCAGCGTGAGGCTGACCGAGCCGAGCAGCGGGATGTTCGGCGTGACCACGGACTGGCACATGTTCGTGATCGACGCGCTCTTGAACCCGGAGACGGCGACGGGGTGAGCCGTCTTCTTGCCGTCGAGGGTGTAGCCCGAGTCGATCGCGCCGTACTGCGAGAAGCCCGTACCGACGAGCTTGTCCGCGGTGACCTTGAACGACTGACCCGACACGCTGAACGACGCGGCGAGCGCACCCTGCGCGAGGGCGACGCCTATGCACGCCGTGGCGGCGACGCTGGGCACCATGACCACAGCGAACCGCTTCCATCTGGTCCCGCCACGCACCTGGGACTCCATATTTCCTCCTTCTCGGACGTACATCTCCTGGCCCTGACTAGCCCCCAGGAACGGCGGCTCAGCCGGGCAGGGATGGGAGAAGTGCTACGTCCTCGGGTAGGGGAGCGCCTGTGGTCGGTGGCGCGAACCGCGCCCGGATCACCGGCGATCACCCCCGAGCGACAACCACTGGTCGCGCCTGACACGCATCACGCACAACCTTGCTGGACAGGCTTCGCCGTGGCGAAGACCCCCCTGCCCAAGAGCCGACGCCACTGCTGCCGTCGCCTCTGCTCGGTGGGGACCCAGGAAAACCCGTTGACCCAACCGGCTGTCGGGGTACGGGAACGGACCGAGCGTGGCCGATCGTGGTGCATTCTCGCCGCCCGCACAAGGGGGTTCGTTACTCGCTAGTAACGGCCGGATAACCGAGCAGCGACCCACCGGTCTCGACCGGCGACGCTCGGTGGCAGCCATGCCCAGGACAAAACTATTGATCGCTGGACAGAATCCGACAGAACAACGACTCCGACTTACTGCCAGTAACAGCGGCCGCGATTGCCAAGATTTGGCAAAGCGCGGCCGCGTCGGAACCGTGTCGGCTGAATCTCCACGCGGGCGCCGGCGGCTCCGATGTTTAGTGACTGGTCAGAACCGGGCGCCCGCCCCGCTAGAACAGGGCGCGCGCCAGCGCCCTGCGCGCCGCGGCCACCCGCGGGTCGTCGGGACCGACCACCTCGAACAGCTCGAGCAGCCGCAGCCGTGCGGCGTCCCGCTCGTCGCCCGCAGTCCGGGCCACGGTGTCGATGAGCCGCCCGAAGGCGTCCTCGACGTGCCCGCCCACCAGGTCGAGGTCGGCGGCGGCGATCTGCGCCCGCGCGTCACCCGGCTTGTCGGCGGCCTCCCTGCGCACCAGTTGCGGGTCCATGTCCTGCACCCGGTGCAGCAACTCGGCCTGCGAGAGCCCGAGTTTGGCCTCGGTGTTGCCGGGGTCGTCGGCCAGCACGTTCCGGTACGCGCGCACCGCCCCGCCGAAGTCCCCCGCGTCCAGCGCCTGTACGGCGGCCTCCAGCAGGGCGTCGTGGGGGCCGGCCGGCGCCTCGGTGGCCTCGGGACGCTCGCCGGGCCGGGCCTCGGGGTCGACGGTGAGGCCGGTCAGGCCGAAGCGCTGCTCGGCGACCTGCACGAGCTGGTCGAGCGTCTGGCGGATCTGCGCCTCGCCGGCCGCTCCCTGGAAGAGCGGCAGCGCCTGCCCGGCGACGACGGCGAAGACGGCCGGGATGCCCTGCACCCCGAACTGCTGCATCAGCATCTGGTTGGCGTCGACATCGATCTTGGCGAGCAGGAACCGCCCCTCGTACTCGACGGCGAGCCGCTCCAGCACCGGGCTGAGCTGCTTGCAGGGCTGGCACCACTCGGCCCAGAAGTCGATGACGACCGGGACCTCCGCGGACCGCTGGAGGACCTCCTGCTCGAATCCCGCCTCATCGACGTCGATGACGAGGTCCGCGGGCGACACCGCCCCCGTCCCGCCCTGCCGGGCGGCTTCGGCACGGGCCTGCTCCGCCTTCGCCTTGGCCTCCTGGGCCGCCTTCACCGCGGCGAGGTCGACGACTCCGCTCATGGACATGTTCCGTGGCTGCATGCGTCTATCCTCCCCCGTCCGCGCGCGTGCGTGAAAAGCGATCGGAAACGAGCACCGGGGTCCCCACCCCGCACCCTTCCGAACGCGGCTCGCGTACGTCCGTTCACGAGCTTTCGCTACGAGCCGTAGCGTAATACCGCGGGGGTCCTTCCCGCCGCCCCGTCCCGGTGATCTCCCTCACGGCCGCGCAGAACGGCCGGATATGGTCGGAGGATGCAGAGTCGCACGCCAGCCGGCCGTACCGGACGTCCGCGCAGCGCCGCCGCTGACGCCGCGATCCTGTCCGCGACCCGGCAGGCCCTGGTCGAACTCGGCTGGTCCAGGCTCACGCTGGGGGACGTGGCGGCCCGGGCCGGGGTGGCCAAGACGACGCTCTACCGCCGCTGGCCGGGCAAGAACGAACTGGTCGTGGACGCGGTCGCGGAACTCTTCGGCGAGCTCGAACTCCCGGACCGGGGCAGTCTGGCCGCCGACATCGAGGGCGTGGTCCTCCGGTTCGCGGCGATCCTCGCCCGCCCTGAGGCCAGGAGCGGCCTGATGGCGGTGGTCGCGGAGTCCACCCGCGACGAGGCCCTGCGCGAACGCATCCGCGCGTCCGTCGTCGAGCCCCAGAAGGACCTGGTCCTGGAGGGCCGGGCCCGCGCGCAGGCCAGGGGGGAGCTCCCGCCGGAGACGGACCCGGCGGAAGCGGCCCGCACGGTCGACCTGATCTTCGACGTGGTCGCGGGCGCGGTGGTCCACCGCACCCTGGTCAGCGCGGAACCGGCGGACGAGGCGTGGGTGCGGGAGCTCACCCGGCTGCTGCTGCACGGCCTGGCGGGAGGCCCGGCCGAGGCCGCCCCGTCCGGCGCCTGAGGGCGGGAAGGGACAGGAAGAGGCAGGAAGGGACGGGAAAGGACAGAAAGGGGGCGGGCGGCGAGGGGAACCCCCGGCCGCCCGCCCCGGATCCCGTCCTAGAAGCCCGCGGGCTCGGTGTACACCCCCCACTCCTCCCGCAGCACTCCGCAGATCTCCCCCAGCGTCGCCTCCGCCCGCACGGCGTCCAGCATCGGCCCGATCATGTTGGACCCGTCCCGCGCGGCCGCCAGCATGGCGTCCAGCGCGGCCCGCACGGCCGGTTCGTCCCGGAGGGCCCGGCGGGCGCCCAGCGTCCGCACCTGCTCCCGCTCCACCTCGTGGCTGACCCGCAGGATCTCCAGGTCCCCGGTCACCGATCCGGTGTGCGCGTTGACCCCGACGACCCGCTTCTCGCCCTTCTCCAGCGCCTGCTGGTACCGGAAGGCGGACTCCGCGATCTCCCCGGTGAACCAGCCGTCCTCGATGCCCCGCAGGATCCCGGAGGTGACGGGCCCGATCGGGTGCCGCCCGTCGGGGTGCGCCCGCAGCCCCCGCTCCTTGATCCGCTCGAAGATCTTCTCGGCGTCGGCCTCGATCCGGTCGGTCAGCTGCTCGACGTACCAGGAACCGCCCAGCGGGTCCGCGACGTTGGCGACGCCGGTCTCCTCCATCAGCACCTGCTGCGTGCGCAGCGCGATCTCGGCCGCCTGCTCCGAGGGCAGCGCGAGGGTCTCGTCCAGGGCGTTGGTGTGCAGCGAGTTGGTGCCGCCGAGCACGGCGGCGAGCGCCTCCACGGCCGTGCGCACCACGTTGTTGTACGGCTGCTGGGCGGTCAGGGAGACACCGGCGGTCTGCGTGTGGAACCGCAGCCACTGCGCCTTCTCCGACTTCGCCCCGTAGACGTCCCGCATCCACCGGGCCCAGATCCTGCGCGCGGCGCGGAACTTGGCGATCTCCTCGAAGAAGTCGAGGTGCGCGTCGAAGAAGAAGGACAGGCCCGGGGCGAACACGTCCACGTCCAGCCCGCGGCTCAGGCCCAGTTCGACGTACCCGAAGCCGTCCGCCAGCGTGTACGCCAGCTCCTGCGCGGCCGTCGAGCCGGCCTCGCGGATGTGGTAGCCGGAGACGGAGAGCGGCTTGTAGTCGGGGATGCCGGCGGCGCAGTACTCCATCAGGTCGCCGATCAGGCGCAGGTGGGGCTCGGGCTGGAAGAGCCACTCCTTCTGCGCGATGTACTCCTTGAAGATGTCGGTCTGCAGGGTGCCGTTGAGGACGGCCGGGTCGACGCCCTGCCGTTCGGCGGCGACGAGGTACATGCAGAAGACCGGCACGGCCGGCCCGCTGATGGTCATCGACGTGGTGACGTCCCCGAGGGGGATGTCCTTGAACAGCACCTCCATGTCGGCCGCGGAGTCGATGGCGACCCCGCAGTGCCCGACCTCGCCGAGCGAACGCGGGTCGTCGGAGTCGCGGCCCATCAGCGTCGGCATGTCGAACGCCACGGACAGACCCCCGCCGCCGTTGGCGAGGATCATCTTGTAGCGCTCGTTGGTCTGCTCGGCGTTCCCGAACCCGGCGAACTGCCGGATGGTCCAGGTGCGCCCCCGGTAGCCGGTCGGGTACAGCCCGCGGGTGTAGGGGTACTCCCCGGGCCAGCCGATCCGCTCGAAGCCCTCGTAGGCGTCCCCGGGCCGGGGCCCGTACACCGGCTCCACGGGATCACCGGAGAGCGTGGTGAAGTCTGCGTCGCGCTTGCGCGCGGCGTCGTACCGGGCCTGCCAGCGTCGGCGGCCTTCCTCGATGGCGTCAGCGTCCATACGATCGAATTTACTAGGACGTCCTAGTAAATGTCGATGGGAGACGGCCGTACACCTGCGCACGGCCGTTCCGGGTCACGCCTTGGCGACCGCGGGCACTTCCTCCGCGCCCCCGGCGCCCAGCTCGCGCGTGATGTTCCGCTCGACGAAGAAGGCCGCCGTCGGGACGGTCCCGGCCAGCAGCACCCAGAGCTGCTTGCGGACCGGCCACCTGGCCTTGGAGCCCAGGTCGAAGGCGAAGACGAGGTAGACGACGTAGAGCCAGCCGTGGGCGATGGAGACGACACGGGTGGCGTCCGCGGCACCGTCCAGGTGCAGGGCGTATTTGCCGATCATGCACAGGCACAACAGGACCAGGAGCACACCGGTGACATAGGCCATCACACGGTAGCGGGTCAGCACGCTCTTCTTCATGCCGTCGAGCGTAACCAGGCGTTCCGGGCGATCTTGCCCCGGGTCGCCTCCGTGTTCGGTGCCGGTTCAGTCCTCGTCGAAGTCGTGGGCCGCCACGCGGAGGGGGCGCAGCATCGCGAAGATCTCCCGGCACTCCTCGGCGTCGTACACGCCGAGGCCGAAGTCCATGGCCATCAGGTCGCGGGTGGCCGCCTCGACGACCTCGCGGCCCTTGTCGGTGATGGTGGCGAGGGTGCCGCGGCCGTCGTTGGGGTTGGGGCGCTTGGCGACGAGGCCGGACCTCACCAGGCGGTCGACGGTGTTCGTCACGGAGGTGGGGTGCACCTGGAGCCGCTCGCCGATCTTCGACATCGTCAGCTCCCCCTCCTTGGAGAAGGTGAGCAGCACCAGGGCCTCGTAGCGCGCGAAGGTCAGCCCGTACGGCTTGACCACCGCGTCGACCTCGGCGAGGAGGATCTGGTGGGCGCGCATGATCGAGGTGATCGCGGCCATGGACGGCACGTTTCCCCAGCGCCGCTTCCAGAGCTCGTCGGCGCGGGCGATGGGGTCGAAGGAAAGGCTGGACGGCTTCGGCACGGCACCAGACCCTACCCGTCGGTCATATCGTGGTCAGCTCCGTCTCGGACTTCGGTCCATCGGGCCGTGGCGGTCCATGGCGGGCCGTGACGGGTCGTGACGGCCCACCGGGCCGCGTCGGGTCCGGCCGCATCGCGTCCGCGCCACGTCGGCTCCACGCCGCGTCTGCTCCCCGCCGTGCCGCGCCGTACCGCGCCGTGCCCGGGCGGTACGTGCCCGATCCCCGGGAGGCGGGCCGGCCGCCCGCCGAGAGCCGCGCCCCCTTCCACCACCCCTTGATTGAGCGACTGCTCAAACTCGTGTACTTTCACCCCCGAAGTGTTGAGCGAACGCTCAAACACCGCTCGGATCCGGGGGATTCACATGGGGCTCTACGTCGAGGCGCGCATCCGCGCCGATCTGGACGACCTGTGGACACGCACCCAGGACCCGGCGCTGCACCAGCGCTGGGACCTGCGCTTCACCGAGATCACCCACCTCCCGCGCGCGGAGGGCGAACCGCAGCGGTTCCGGTACGCCACGCGCGTGCTGCCGTTCCTGACCGTCGCGGGCACGGGCGTGTCGGCGGGGGAACGCGAGCGCCCGGACGGCACCCGCACCTCCGCCCTGCGCTTCGCCTCCCCGCACCCGCTCTCCCCGCTCGCCGAGGGCAGCGGCTACTGGCGTTACGTCCCCGACGGCGACGGCGTCCGCTTCCTCACCGGCTACGACTACCGCCCCCGGTGGGGTGTCTTCGGCGCGCTCGCCGACCGGCTCGTGTTCCGCCCGCTGATGGGCTGGGCGACGGCGTGGTCCTTCGACCGGCTGCGGCTGTGGCTGGAGCGGGGCGTCACACCGGAGCGCGCCCTGCGCAACTGGCTCGCGGAGCTGGCCGTCCGCGCCCTCGTCGTCACCGCCGCCTGCACGGGCCTGGGGTGGGAGTCCTTCCTGCGCCTCCTGGGGCCGTTCGCCGCGTCGGCGGCGTACCTGCTCCCCCTGCTGCTGAGCGTCGCGGTCTGCCTCGCCCTGTTCGCCCCGCCCCTCGCCCGCACCCCGGCCGCCCGCCGCTGCCTGCGCACCCCGGCGGCACGCGCGCGTGCGCCCCGCCTCCTGCGCACCCTGGAGGGGCCGCGATGACCTCGATCTTCCGAGCGGCGATGGGGACCGGCTTCGACCGCCTGCACCCGCAGCTGCGACGCCGCTTCTCGGTGGGGCTGGCGAGCGGGCAGGCCTGTACGGGCCGGGGCGTGATGGACCGCATCTGGCACGGCGGGGCGTTCGTGAAGCCGTTCCTGGCGCTGGGCGCCACCCGCAACATCCTCGTCCCGCGCACGGGGCGCGCGGTGCCGTTCGTCATCGAGAACGTGCCGTACACCGACTCCTTCGGCCGTGAGACGGTGAGCTTCGTGCGTACCTTCGACCTGCCCGGCCGGCCCCGCCGGTTCGACGCCCAGATGGTGCTCGGCCCGAAGGGCGACCGCGTCCTCGACTACCTGGGCACCCACCAGCACCTCGCCACCGACCTGTACTTCCACGCCGAGCCGGACGGCTCCCTGCTGATCCGCTCGGGCGCCCACCGGTTCCGGGAGGGCGTGGTCGACGCACGCGTGCCGGAACTGATCGGGGCGAGGGCGGAGGTGCGGGAGTCGTACGACGACACCGCGGGCCGGTTCCGGATCAGCGTGCGGGTGGTGAACCGGTACGCCGGCCCGCTGTTCGGGTACGAGGGCTCCTTCACCGCCTCGTACGCGGACGTCCGCGACCACGGCGTGCGGCCGGGGCTGCGGCCGGTGCGCGAGGAGGCCCGCGCGTGACCCCGGGGACCGCCGGGTCCCCGGAGACCGCCAGGTCCCTGGAGACGAGGACGAAGCTGCTGGAGGGGACGCTGCGCTCCCTCACCGAGCAGGGCATCGCGAAGACGTCGGCCCGTACGGTCGCGGCGGCCGCGGGCGTCAACCAGGCCCTGGTCTTCTACCACTTCGGCTCGGTGGACGAACTGCTCGCGGCGGCCTGCCGGTACGGCGCGGAGCGGTCGGTGTCGCGTTACCGGGACCGCTTCGCGGCGGTCGGCTCGCTGGCCGGACTGCTCGCCCTCGGACGGGAGATCCACGAGCGGGAACGGGCGGGCGGCCAGGTGATGCTGCTCGGCCAGCTGCTGGCCGGCGCGCAGACCCACGCCACGCTCGGCCCGGCCACGGCGGCGGGCCTCGACCTGTGGATCGTGGAGATCGAGAAGGTGCTGGAGCGGGTGCTCGCGGGCACCCCGTTCCGCGAGTTCACGGACCCGGCCGGGCTGGCCCGCGCGGTCGCCGCCTCGTTCGTCGGCATCGAGCTGTACGAGGGGGCCGACCGCGCGGGCGCCGCCTCGGCGCTGGACGCGCTGGAGCAGCTCGGGCTGCTGGTGGGCGCGCTGGAGGAACTGGGGCCGGTGGCCCAGCGGGCGGTGCGGCAGTACCTCCGGCGGGCGTCGGGGAAGCGGTGAGGCCGGCCCCGGCGGGCCGGCCCCGCTATTCCCCCGGCGGGGCGAGATGCCGCTCGACGGTCTCCACCTTCGACGTCAGACCGTCCGTCACGCCGGGGCGGAGGTCGGCCTTGAGGACCAGGGAGACGCGCGGCGCCCGCGCCTCGACCGCGGCGACGGCCCGCCTGACGACGTCCATGACCTCGTCCCACTCCCCCTCGACGGACGTGAACATGGCGTCGGTGCGGTTCGGCAGGCCGGACTCGCGGACCACCCGGACGGCGTCGGCGACGTACTCCCCCACGTCCTCGCCGACGCCGAGCGGGGTGACGGAGAAGGCGACGATCACGACGCCTCCACCACGCCCTCGCGCCGGGCGCGGGAGGCGATGACCGCGTCCTCGGACTCATGGCGGAGCCTGCGCTCGGCGAAGAAGCCGCCGGCCGGCAGGACCGAGAGGACGAAGTAGAGGGCGGCGGTGCGCAGGGGCCACTTGGCGCGGTTCCAGGCGTCCGCCCAGAAGATCACGTACAGCACGAACAGCAGGCCGTGGAGCGCGCCCATCACCGGCACCGCGTTGAAGTCCGTGGTGCGCTTGAGCACCGAGCAGACGAGCAGCAGCAGGAACGAGACCGCCTCGGGCGCGGAGACCAGGCGGAGTCGGCGGAGGGCGGAGGCTGTCTTGAGGTCCACGGGTCACCTTCGGTGGGAGATGCGGTGCTGATCGGGTCGTTTGTGAACGCGCGCACAAGCGTTCGCCCATTGTGGCAAACGAGCGCGACGGGGAGCCGGGCGGGGTGCGGCGGCGTCCAGTGGCGGCCGGCGGCCCCCGGGGCCCGCGCACGGCGGATCACGGCGGACGTCCCCTAAGGGGCCATTCGGGGACGATCTCCCCCCGGAGGCCCTGTCGGCACGGCGTCCCAGAGGCTACCTTCGCAGCGTGGCGATGTTTCGACTCCAAGGCAGCAAGGTGCTCGCCGTCGACATGACCGGGGACGCCGTCAAGGCGAAGAACGGCTCCATGGTCGCGTACGACGGGCAGATGGCCTTCAAGAAGATGAGCGGCGGCGGCGAGGGCCTGCGGGGGATGGTGACCCGGCGGCTCACCGGCGAGCAGATGACCGTGATGGAGGTGCGGGGGCAGGGGACCTGCTGGTTCGCGGACCGTGCCTCCGAGATCAACCTCGTGAACCTCCGGGGGGACAAGCTGTACGTGGAGTCGAGCAATCTGCTCGCGACGGACGCGGGGCTGCGGACGGGCACGTCCTTCACCGGCCTGCGCGGCGCCTCGCAGGGCAACGGGCTGTTCACGACGACCGTCGAGGGGCACGGCCTGGCGGCGATCACCTCGGACGGTCCGGCGGTGGTGCTCCGGGTGAGCCCGCAGTTCCCGCTGACCGTGGACCCGGGGGCGTACGTCGCGCACCAGGGTGACGTCCGGCAGTCCTTCCAGTCCGGTGTGACGTTCCGCACCCTGATGGGCGAGGGCGGCGGCGAGGCCTTCCAGATCCGCTTCGAGGGGGACGGCCTGGTGTACGTCCAGCCCAGCGAGCGGAACACGATCGCGGGGGACGTGTGACATGTCCTTCCGCGAGATCAACTCCAAGATGGTCGAGGCGACCGTGGTGCCCGGCCGGCGCCTGTTCAGTCAGCGCGGCGCGATGCTCGCCTACCGGGGCGAGGTGTCCTTCACCCCGAACATGCAGGGCGGTCAGGGCGGTGTGATGTCGATGATCGGCCGCCGCCTGGCGAACGAGGACACGCCCCTGATGTCCGTCGAGGGCAGCGGCACGGTCCTGTTCGGGCACGGCGGCCACCACGTCCAGGTCGTCCACCTCACCGGCGAGACGCTCCACGTCGAGGCGGACCGCCTCCTCGCCTTCGAGGGCACCCTGCAGCAGGGCACCATGTTCATGGGCTCCCAGGGCGGCGTGATGGGCATGGTCCGCGGCCAGATCAGCGGCCAGGGCCTGTTCACCACGACGCTGGCGGGCCACGGCGCGGTCGCCGTGATGGCCCACGGCGGTGTCTTCGAGGTGCCCATCACCCCCCAGCGCCCGGTCCACGTCGACCCGCAGGCCTACGTCGCCCACCACGGCGACGTGCGCAACAGGCTGTCCACCGCCCTGGGCTGGCGGGACATGGTGGGCCGCGGTTCCGGGGAGGCGTTCCAGCTGGAGCTGAGCGGCAGCGGCACGGTGTACGTCCAGGCGTCGGAGGAGAAGCTGTGACCACCCACCCGGGCACCGGCCCCACCGTCTTCGACCCCATGACCCTGCCGGCCGACGACAACGTGAACGCGTACACCTTCTGCGTGGAGCTGAAGGGGAGCCAGTGGTTCCTGCAGAAGGGGAAGATGATCGCCTACTACGGCTCGATCGACTTCAACGGCATCGGGCACGGCCGGCTGGACCGCCTGGTGCGCACGTCGTTCCATTCGCCTCTGCACGCGAGCGACTGGGTCGTGGCGGAGGGCTCGGGCAAGATGCTCCTCGCCGACCGGGCCTTCGACGTGAACTCGTACGACCTCGAAGACGGCAACCTGACCATTCGCTCGGGCAATCTGCTCGCTTTTCAGCCAACTCTCGCACTCAAACAGTCGATCGTTCCGGGTTTCCTGACACTGATCGGAACCGGGAAGTTCGTCGCCGCGTCGAACGGTCCGGTGGTGTTCATGGAACCCCCGATCCGGGTGGACCCGCAGGCGCTCGTCGGCTGGGCCGACTGCCCGTCCCCGTGCCACCACTACGACCACGGGTACATGACGGGCGTGATGGGCGGCCTACGTGCGCTGACGGGCCTGGGCGGGGCTTCCGGGGAGGAGCACCAGTTCGAGTTCGTGGGCGCCGGCACGGTGCTGCTGCAGTCCACCGAGACGCTCATGGCCGAGCAGGCCACGGGAGCGCTCCCCGCCGAGCCGGGAGTGCCCGGCGGCGGCGGGCCGGGGGGTTTCGGAGGTCAGGCGGGCGCACCGCGCCTTCCCGGACAGCTGGGAGACCTCCAGCGTCGCTTCGGGCTGTGAGCGGTAGTCTGCGGAGTGTGACGTCGAACGCGTGCGCACTGTCACACCACCCTTACTAGTTCGCCTTTCAACATTTTAGGTAGACTTCATTTATGGAGACCGACACGGCCACGCGCTGGCTGACCGAAGCGGAGCAGTGCGCCTGGCGCACCCACCTGGAGGTCAACAGGCTGTTGACGTACCAGCTCGAAAAGGATCTTCAGCCGTTCGGGCTGACCATGAACGACTACGAGATCCTGGTGAACCTGTCCGAGTCGGAGGACGTCCGGATGCGGATGAGCGACCTCGCGTCCGCCACCCTGCAGTCCAAGAGCCGGCTCTCGCACCAGATCACCCGCATGGAGAACGCCCGGCTGGTGCGCCGTGAGAACTGCGAGTCCGACCGCCGGGGTCTGTTCGCGGTCCTCACCGATCACGGCATGGAGACGATGCGGAAGGTGGCGCCCCATCATGTGGCGTCCGTGCGCCGGCACTTCATCGACCTGCTCTCCCCCGAGGCCCTGACGGAACTCGACAAGGCCCTGACGCCCATCGCGGACCACCTCCGCGAGCAGCGGGGACGCCCCTGAGCGGGCCCGGTCCGGACGAAAGCATCCGGACCGGTGGAAGGCGGAGCCCGAACAGGGTTCCGCCTTCCGGCGTTCCCCGGCCCTGCAAGCGGAGGCCGACGGCTCGTCGGCGAAGGAACGCTACGAGGACGCCCCCCGAACGACGGCGGGCTCACGGCGGACGAGGGGACGTCGGACGGCCGGGCCGGGGGAACGGCGGACGGGCCGGCCGCGGAAGGACCCCGGAGGGCGCGCGGAAGGGCCGCGAACACGGGTGGGCTCCCCGACGTGAGGCGGAGGCAGAGAACGCCTGGGGCCGCGGCGGCCGGTGCACGGCGGGACGCGGCACGGTACGCCCTACGCCAGGAAGAGGCAGGAAGAGGAACGCGGGCGTCGGAGCACCGGCGCCGACACCGAGTCGGCGACCGCCGGGCAGGCGGCCACCGGGTCGCCCGCGGAGGGCCTCACGACCCCTGGGTCAGTCCCGCCACCAGCTCGTCCGCCGCCCGGTACGGGTCCAGTTCGCCGGCGACGATCCGCTCGGCGAGCGTGCTGAGCCGGCGGTCGCCGTGCAGGTCGCCGATGCGCTCGCGCAGGGCGGTCACGGCGATCGTCTCCACCTCGCGGGCCGCGCGGGCACGGCGGCGCTCGGCGAGGACACCGTGCTCCTCCATCCACGCGCGGTGCTTCTCCAGCGCCTCGACGACCTCGTCGACGCCCTCGGCGCGGGCGGCGACCGTCTTCACGATCGGCGGGCGCCAGTCGCCGGGGGCGCGGGACTCGCCGAGGCCCAGCATGTGGTTCAGCTCGCGGGCGGTGGCGTCGGCCCCGTCGCGGTCGGCCTTGTTGACGACGTACACGTCGCCGATCTCCAGGATCCCCGCCTTGGCGGCCTGGATGCCGTCGCCCATGCCGGGGGCCAGCAGGACCACGCTGGTGTCGGCCTGGGAGGCGATCTCGACCTCGGACTGGCCGACGCCGACCGTCTCCACGAGGATCACCTCGCAGCCCGCCGCGTCGAGCACCCGGATGGCCTGCGGGGCCGCCCAGGCCAGGCCGCCGAGGTGCCCGCGGGTGGCCATGGAACGGATGTAGACGCCGGGGTCGGAGGCGTGCTCCGACATCCGGACGCGGTCGCCGAGCAGGGCGCCGCCGGAGAACGGCGAGGACGGGTCGACCGCCAGGACGCCGACCCGCCTGCCCTGCTTGCGGTACGCCGTGACCAGCGCGGAGGTGGACGTCGACTTGCCGACGCCGGGCGAGCCGGTCAGGCCCACCACGTAGGCGTTGCCGGTCAGCGGGGCCAGCGCCGCCATGACCTCCCTGAGCTGCGGCGACGCCCCCTCCACCAGGGAGATCAGCCGGGCCACGGCCCGGGGCCGGCCTTCCCTGGCCTGGGCGACCAGCGAGGAGACGTCCTGCATCACAGCTCCGTTCAGGTAATGACGTACGTGAGGCCGTACAGGGAACTCAGGCCTTGGGGACCCGCACGATCAGCGCGTCGCCCTGACCGCCGCCGCCGCACAGCGCGGCCGCGCCGATGCCGCCGCCCCGCCGCTTCAGCTCCAGGGCCAGGTGCAGCACGAGCCGGGCGCCGGACATGCCGATGGGGTGGCCGAGGGCGATGGCGCCGCCGTTGACGTTCACCTTCTCCGTCGACACCCCGAGGTCCTTCATCGACTGCACCGCCACGGCGGCGAAGGCCTCGTTGATCTCGACGAGGTCGAGGTCGGAGACCTCCAGGCCGTCCTTCTCCAGGGCGTGCAGGATGGCGTTGGAGGGCTGCGACTGGAGCGAGTTGTCCGGGCCCGCCACATTGCCGTGGGCGCCGATCTCGGCGATCCACTCCAGGCCCAGCTCCTGCGCCTTGGCCTTGCTCATCACGACCACCGCCGCGGCGCCGTCGGAGATCTGCGAGGCGGAGCCGGCGGTGATGGTGCCGTCCTTGGCGAAGGCGGGGCGCAGCTTGCCGAGCGACTCGGCGGTGGTCTCGGGGCGGATGCCCTCGTCCTTGCTGAAGACGACCGGCTCGCCCTTGCGCTGCGGGATCTCCACCGGCGTGATCTCGGCCTCGAACAGGCCGTTCTTCTGCGCCGCGGCCGCCCGCTGGTGGGACAGGGCGGCGATCTCGTCCTGCTCGGGGCGGGCGATGCCGAGGCGCGTGTTGTGCTTCTCGGTGGACTCGCCCATGGCGATGTTCTCGAAGGCGTCGGTCAGCCCGTCGTGGGCCATCGCGTCGAGCATCTCGATCGCCCCGTACTTGAAGCCCTCGCGGGACTTCGGCAGCAGGTGGGGGGCGTTGGTCATGGACTCCTGGCCGCCCGCCACGACGATGTCGAACTCACCCGCGCGGATCAGCTGGTCGGCCAGCGCGATGGCGTCGAGGCCCGACAGGCACACCTTGTTCACGGTGAGGGCCGGGACGTTCATGGGGATGCCGGCCTTGACCGCGGCCTGCCGGGCCGGGATCTGGCCCGCGCCGGCCTGGAGCACCTGGCCCATGATCACGTACTGCACCTGGTCGCCGGCGATCCCCGCGCGGTCGAGGGCGGCCTTGATCGCGAAGCCGCCGAGGTCGGCTCCGGAGAAGGACTTCAGCGAGCCCAGCAACCGCCCCATGGGCGTACGGGCACCCGCGACGATCACCGAGGTCGTGCTGTTGGTTCCAGTCATGAGCTGCGATCCCCTTACCGGCCTTGCACGGGCCGAGGAGTGAACGAGGGTTTACTTCGAATGTACTGACAGGCACTTCACCCGTCATCGGGCCGTCGGTGTGATCGCGCGCACGTTGCGTAACCACCTCCGCCGCGTTGCACTGACACCATGCTGACGCGAATCGACCACATCGGGATCGCCTGCCACGACCTCGACGCCACCGTCGAGTTCTACCGGGCGACGTACGGCTTCGAGGTGTTCCACTCCGAGATCAACGAGGAGCAGGGCGTCCGCGAGGCCATGCTCAAGATCAACGATACGTCCGACGGCGGCGCCTCGTACCTCCAGCTCCTGGAACCGACCCGGGAGGACTCCACCGTCGCCAAGTGGCTCGCCAAGAACGGCGAGGGCGTCCACCACATCGCCTTCGGCACCGCGGACGTCGACGCGGACGCCGCGGACATCCGCGACAAGGGTGTGCGCGTGCTGTACGAGGAGCCCCGGCGCGGCTCCATGGGGTCACGAATCACCTTCCTCCACCCAAAGGATTGCCACGGAGTCCTGACAGAACTGGTCACATCGGCCCCCGTTGAGTCACCTGAGCACTGACCCCCGTACATATGGGCCGGTAGGGTTGGGGTCGGTCGCCGCTCCAGCCAGGGCGACCGGTGTCCTGCCGCCATGTCGGCAGGACCCGTCCGGGGTCCGGGTTTCGGGGGACGAGCGTCGGGGCAGCAGCCCGTGCTCCGCCGTTGATCTGACACCATTCCCCGGGGGCCCCGTCCGGCGGATGGACGGAGCTCGTACGGAGAAGCTTGCGACCAGGGGACGGATGGGACCGCGCAGTGCGGGGCTACGAGAGCCAGGAGCGGGATCCGGCGGCTGACGTCGACCACCTCACTCGGTTCGAAGCCGAGATGAAACGGCTGAAGACCGAACGGGAAAAGGCGATCCAGCACGCCGAGGACCTCGGCTACCAGGTCGAGGTGCTGCGCGCCAAGTTGCACGAGGCGCGGCGCACCATCATGTCCCGGCCCTCCTTCGACGGCGGGGACCTCGGCTACCAGGCCGAACAGTTGCTGCGCAACGCGCAGATGCAGGCCGACCAGCTGCGCGCGGACGCCGAGCGGGAGCTGAGCCAGGCCCGCTCGCAGACCCAGCGCATCCTCCAGGAGCACGCCGAACAGGCGGCCCGGCTCCAGGCGGAGCTGCACCAGGAGGCGGTGACCCGGCGCCAGCAGCTCGACCAGGAGCTGGCCGAGCGCCGGCAGACCGTCGAGTCGCACGTCAACGAGAACGTGGCGTGGGCCGAGCAGTTGCGGGCCCGCACCGAGGCCCAGGCCCGCCGTCTCCTGGAGGAGTCGCGCGCCGAGGCCGAGCAGGCCATGGCGGCCGCGCGCGCCGAGGCCGAACGGGTCACCGCGGAGGCCCGTCAGCGGCTCCAGAGCGAGGCCGAGTCGGCCCGTGCCGAGGCCGAGCAGTTGCTGCGGCGCGCCCGCGCGGACGCCGAGCGCCTGCTGAACGCCGCCTCCACCCAGGCCCAGGAGGCCACCGAGCACGCCGAGGCGCTGCGCAGCTCCACGGCCACCGAGTCCGACGCGGCCCGCCGCCAGGCGACCGAGCTGAGCCGGACCGCCGAGCAGCGCATGGCCGAGGCGGAGGAGGCGCTGCGCAAGGCGCAGTCCGAGGCCGAGAAGGTCCTCGCGGAGGCCAGGGCCGCCGCCGAGAAGACCCTCGCCGGCGCCGAGTCCGCCAACGAGCAGCGCACCCGTACGGCGAAGGAGCAGGTCGCCCGGCTGGTCGGCGAGGCCACCAAGGAGGCCGAGGCCACCAGGGCGGACGCCGAGCAGCTCGTCGCCGACGCCCGCGCCGAGGCCGAGAAGCTCCTCGCGGAGGCCGCCGAGAAGGCCCGCACGCTCACCGCCGAGGAGAGCGCCACCCAGTTGTCGAAGGCGGCCAAGACCGCCGAGGACGTCCTCAACAAGGCGCAGGAGGACGCGCAGCGCACCACGAGGGCCGCCGCCGAGGAGGCCGAGCGGATCCGCCGGGAGGCGGAGACCGAGGCCGACCGGCTGCGCGCCGAGGCGCACGACATCGCCGAGGAGCTCAAGGGCGCGGCGAAGGACGACACCAAGGAGTACCGGGCCAGGACGGTCGAGCTCCAGGAGGAGGCCCGCCGGCTGCGCGGCGAGGCCGAGCAGCTGCGCGCCGACGCGGTCGCCGAGGGCGAGAAGATCCGCGCGGAGGCCCGCAAGGAGGCCGTCCAGCAGATCGAGGAGGCGGCCAAGACCGCCGAGGAGCTGCTGGCGAAGGCCCGTCAGGACGCCGACGAGCTGCGTCAGAAGGCCACCGCGGACAGCGAGAAGGTCCGCACGGAGGCCATCGAGCGGGCCACGACGCTGCGCCGGCAGGCCGAGGACACCCTGGAGCGCACCCGCCAGGAGGCCGAACGGCACCGCGCCGAGGCCGCCGAGCAGGCCGAGGCCGTCACGGCCGACGCCGAGCGGGCCGCGCTCGCCCTGCGCGAGGAGGCCGAGCGTGCCGTCGAGGCGCGGCAGGCGGAGGCCACCGAGGAACTGACCCGGCTGCACACCGAGGCGGAGACCCGGCTCGCCGCGGCCGAGGAGGCGCTCGGTGACGCCCGCGAGGAGGCCGCGCGGATCCGCCGCGAGGCCGCCGAGGAGACCGAACGGCTGCGCGGCGAGGCCGCCGAGCGGATCCGTACGCTCCGGCAGCAGGCCGAGACCGAGGCCGAGCGGCTGCGCACCGAGGCCGCCGCGGACGCGTCCGCCTCCCGGGCCGAGGGCGAGTCCGTCGCCGTACGGCTGCGGTCGGAGGCCGCCGCGGAGGCGGAGCGGCTGCGCACCGAGGCGCAGGAGACCGCCGACCGGATGCGCGCGGAGGCGCAGGCCGCCGCCGAGCGGCTGGCCGCCGAGGCGTCCGAGACGCTGGCCGCCGCCCAGGAGGAGGCCGCCCGGCGCCGCCGCGAGGCCGAGGACTACCTCGGCGCTGCCCGCCAGGAGGCCGACCAGGAGCGGGAGCGGGCCCGCGAGCAGAGCGAGGAACTGCTGGCGTCGGCGCGCAAGCGCGTGGAGGACGCCCAGGCCGAGGCCGTACGGCTGGTGGAGGAGGCCGACCGGCGGGCCACCGAGACGGTGGCGGCGGCCGAGCAGCACGCGCAGCAGGTGCGGGACTCCGTCGCCGGGCTGCACGAGCAGGCGCAGGACGAGATCGCCGGGCTGCGCTCCGCCGCCGAGCACGCGGCGGACCGCACCCGCCGGGAGGCCGAGGAGGAGGCGGACCGGGTCCGCGCCGACGCCTACTCCGAGCGGGAGCGGGCCGCGGAGGACGCGAGCCGGCTGCGACGCGAGGCGAGCGAGGAGACCGAGGCCGCCCGCGCGCTGGCCGAGCGGACCGTCGGCGACGCCATCGCGGAGGCCGAGCGGCTGCGTTCGGAGTCGTCCGCGCACGCCCAGCGGGTGCGCACGGAGGCCTCCGACACCATCGCGCAGGCCGAGCAGGACGCGTCGCGCACCCGGGCGGACGCCCGGGACGACGCCAACCGCATCCGGTCGGACGCGGCGACGCAGGCCGACACCCTCATCACCGAGGCCCGTTCCGAGGCGGAGCGGCTCCAGACGGAGACCATCGCCGAGGCCGAGCGGCTCCAGTCGGAGACGGCCGCGGAGGCCGAGCGGCTGCGGGCCGAGTCGGTGGCGAAGGCGGAGAAGCTCATCGGGGACGCCTCCGGCGACGCCGAGCGGCTGCGCGCCGAGGCCGCCGAGACGGTGGGTTCCGCGCGGCAGCACGCCGAGCGGGTGCGTGCCGAGGCCGAGCGGGTCAAGCGGGAGGCGGCCGCGGAGGCCGACCGCATGCTGAGCGTGGCCCGCGACGAGGCGGACTCGACGCTCGACGAGGCGCGCAAGGAGGCCAACAAGCGGCGCTCCGAGGCCGCCGAGCAGGTCGACACGCTCATCACGGAGACCGCCGCCGAGGCGGACAAGCTGCTCACCGAGGCGCAGCAGCAGGCGCTGAAGACCACCGCGGAGGCGGAGGCGCAGGCGGACACGATGGTCGGCGCGGCCCGCTCCGAGGCCGAGCGGCTCGTCTCCGAGGCGACGGTCGAGGGCAACTCGCGCGTGGAGAAGGCCCGTACGGACGCGGACGAGCTGCTCGTCGGCGCCCGCCGGGACGCGACCGCCATCAGGGAACGCGCGGAGGAGCTGCGCGACCGCATCACCTCCGAGATCGAGGAGCTGCACGAGCGGGCCCGCCGCGAGGCCGCCGAGACGATGAGGTCGACCGGCGACCGCTGCGACGCGCTCATCAAGGCGGCCGAGGAGCAGCTCGGCAAGGCCCAGGCGAAGGCCAAGGAGCTGGTGTCGGAGGCGAACTCGGAGGCCGGCAAGGTCCGCATCGCCGCCGTGAAGAAGGCCGAGGGGCTCCTCAAGGAGGCCGAGCAGAAGAAGGCCACGCTGATCCGCGAGGCCGAGGAGCTGAAGGCCGAGGCGATCCGCGAGGCCCGGCGCACGGTCGAGGAGGGCAAGCGCGAGCTGGAGGTCCTGGTGCGGCGGCGCGAGGACATCAACGCCGAGATCTCGCGCGTCCAGGACGTGCTGGAGGCGCTGGAGTCCTTCGAGGCCCCGCCGGGGAACAAGGACGGCGGCGTCAAGGCGGGTGCGACGGTGGGTGCTCCCCGGTCGGGGGGCAAGTCCTCGGACCGCTAGTCCTCGGACCGACGGATCCCGGGCCACCGGATCCCGGACCGCTGGTTCCCGGACCGCCGGATCCCGGACCGCGGGTCCTCGGGCCCCCGGCTCCCGGGGCGCCGGCTCCCGGGGCCCCGGTTCCCGTACCGCCGGGGCCTGTCCGGCGGATCATGCCGGACAGGCGGGGCGTTCCGTCGAAGTCTGAGGCCTTTGTCCCGGTCTTGCGCAAGCCGTCTGACGCTTAGCCACCCAAAAGGGGTCTCATTCTCCGTATCAAACGCGCATCCGCTCGATGACACACCGCTTCGGCCCCTAGGATTCCCCCTATCACCTCACCGGTCTCATTCGACAGGAACCCCATGAGCGACACTTCCCCCTACGGCTTCGAGCTTGTGCGGCGTGGGTACGACCGCGCTCAGGTGGACGAACGCATCTCGAAGCTCGTCTCCGACCGTGACAGCGCTCTGGCCCGCATCACTGCTCTGGAAAAGCGCATCGAGGAGCTTCACCTCGAGACGCAGAACGCCCAGGCCCAGGTGACCGACGCCGAGCCGTCGTACGCCGGTCTCGGCGCGCGTGTCGAGAAGATCCTCCGTCTCGCCGAGGAGGAGGCCAAGGACCTGCGCGAGGAGGCCCGTCGCGCGGCCGAGCAGCACCGCGAGCTGGCCGAGTCGGCGGCCCAGCAGGTCCGCAACGACGCGGAGTCGTTCGCCGCGGAGCGCAAGGCCAAGGCCGAGGACGAGGGCGTCCGGGTCATCGAGAAGGCCAAGAGCGAGGCCCAGCAGCTGCGCTCCGAGGCCCAGAAGGACGCGCAGTCCAAGCGCGAGGAGGCCGACGCCCTCTTCGAGGAGACCCGCGCCAAGGCCGCGCAGGCCGCCGCCGACTTCGAGACGAACCTCGCCAAGCGCCGCGAGCAGTCCGAGCGCGACCTCGCTTCGCGCCAGCAGAAGGCGGAGAAGCGCCTCGCGGAGATCGAGCACCGCGCGGAGCAGCTGCGTCTGGAGGCGGAGAAGCTGCGCACGGACGCCGAGCGCCGGGCCCGTCAGACCGTCGAGACGGCGCAGCGCCAGGCCGAGGACATCGTGGCCGACGCGAACGCCAAGGCCGACCGCATCCGTTCGGAATCGGAGCGCGAGCTGGCGGCCCTCACCAACCGCCGCGACTCGATCAACGCCCAGCTGACGAACGTGCGCGAGATGCTCGCCACCCTCACGGGCGCCGCGGTGGCCGCGGCGAGCTCCCCGGCCGAGGACGAGCCGATCTCCCGCGGTGTGCCGGCGCAGCAGACCCGGTAGTCGCCGAAGGTGATCAGGGGCGGTGGGGCCTGTTCCCACCGCCCCTTTCACGTCGGTTTCGGCCACCGTTCGCCCGCCGGGTTGGCACCGGCCGCACACCGGCCCTAGCGTGGCCGCATGATCGAGATCGAGGGGCTGACCAAGCGGTACGGCGAGAAAGTGGCGGTCAACAACCTGACCTTCACGGTCAGACCGGGCATCGTCACGGGCTTCCTCGGTCCGAACGGCGCCGGGAAGTCCACCACCATGCGGATGATGCTCGGCCTCGACCGGCCGACCGCCGGGGACGTCCGCATCGACGGACAGCACTACGACCGGCTCAAGGACCCGCTGAAGTACATCGGCGCGCTGCTCGACGCCAAGGCCGTGCACGGCGGGCGCAGCGCCTTCCACCACCTGCTGTGCCTGGCACAGAGCAACGGCATCCCCACCGGGCGGGTGCACGAGGTGCTGGAGACCGTCGGTCTGACGTCGGTGGCGAAGAAGAAGGCCAAGGGGTTCTCGCTGGGCATGGGGCAGCGGCTGGGCATCGCGGGAGCGCTGCTCGGCGATCCGCGGATCCTGATGTTCGACGAGCCGGTCAACGGCCTCGACCCCGAGGGCATCCACTGGATCCGCAACCTGATGAAATCGCTCGCCGCGCAGGGCCGGACGGTGTTCGTGTCCTCCCACCTGATGAGCGAGATGGCGCTGACCGCCGACCACCTCGTCGTCATCGGCCAGGGCCGGCTGCTCGCCGACACCTCGATGGCCGACTTCATCGCCCAGAACTCGCGGTCGTACGTCCGCATCCGCACCCCGCAGCGGGAGCGGCTGCTGGACGTGCTGCACGGGGCCGGGATCACCGTGGTGGAGACCGGCGGCGAGGTGCTGGAGGTGGACGGGGACAAGTCGGAGCGGATCGGTGAGCTGGCCGCGCAGCACCAGCTCGTGCTGCACGAGCTGAGTCCCCAGCGGGCCTCCCTGGAGGAGGCGTTCATGCAGCTGACCGCGGAGTCGGTCGAGTACCACGCGCACAGCGGCGACCCGGTGGAGCGGCAGCCCTGGGGCGACGGATGGAGGAAGGACTGAGATGGCGGCGACCCAGGTCATCCGTTCGGAGTGGACGAAGATCCGTTCCGTGGCGTCCACCGTGTGGACGCTGTCCCTCGCCGTGGTGGTCACCATCGCCCTCGGCATGCTGATCTCCGCGCTGTCGAGCAACCAGTTCGACGACATGAGCCGGGGCGACCGGCTCTCCTTCGACCCGACGTTCGTCAGTTTCGCCGGGATGAGTCTCGGGCAGCTCGCGATGATCGTGTTCGGGGTGCTCGTGGTGTCCAACGAGTACAGCACGGGCATGATCCGCACCTCGCTGGCGGCGGTGCCGCAGCGGGGCACCTTCCTGTTCAGCAAGATCGCGGTGGCGACCGGGCTCGCGCTGGTCGTCGGGATGGCGACCAGCTTCGCCGCGTTCTTCCTCGGCCAGGCCATGCTCGGCGACCTCAAGGCGTCGATCGGCGACAGCGGCGTGCTGCGGGCGGTGATCGGCGGCGGCCTCTACATGACGCTGATCGCGATGTTCTCGATGGGCGTGGCCGTGATGCTGCGCTCGCCGATGCTGTCGCTGGGCATCCTGATGCCGTTCTTCTTCCTGATCTCGCAGATCCTGGGCAACGTCGACGCGACGAAGAAGGTCGGCCAGTACCTGCCCGACCAGGCCGGCAGCAGGATCATGCAGGTGGTCACCCCGCTCGACGACGACACCCCGTACGGTCCCTGGGGCGGGCTGGCGATCATGGCGGCCTGGGTGGTGGCGGCGCTCGCGGGCGGGTACCTGCTGCTGAAGAAACGCGATGCGTGAAGCTTTGGGCTTTGCTCCGAGGTGAGCGGAACCGTCAGCGCCTCGATATCCTCCTAAGCCTTACGGGGGGCGCGTGCCCCGCTGTCCTGAACCTGTCGATGGGTGCGGAGCATGATCGAAGCAGTCGGCCTGACCAAGCGCTACGGCGACAAGACCGCTGTGTACAACCTTTCCTTCCAGGTGCGGCCCGGCGCCGTCACCGGCTTCCTCGGACCCAACGGCTCGGGCAAGTCGACGACGATGCGCATGATCCTCGGCCTGGACAACCCGACCGCGGGCTCGGTGACGATCGGCGGCTACCCCTACCGGAAGCTGCCGAACGCCCCCCGCCAGGTCGGCGCCCTGCTGGACGCCAAGGCGGTGCACGGCGGCCGGCACGCCCGCAACCACCTGCTGAGCCTCGCCCAGCTCTCCGGCATCCCGGCCCGGCGGGTCGACGAGGTGCTCGGCGTGGTCGGCCTCCAGGACGTGGCGAACAAGCGGTCCAAGGGCTTCTCCCTCGGCATGGGCCAGCGGCTCGGCATCGCCGCCGCGCTCCTGGGCGACCCGCAGGTCCTGCTGTTCGACGAGCCGGTCAACGGCCTCGACCCCGAGGGCATCCTCTGGGTGCGCAACCTGATGAAGTCCCTCGCGGCGGAGGGGCGGACCGTGTTCGTCTCCTCGCACCTCATGAGCGAGATGGCGCTGACCGCGGACCACCTGATCGTCATCGGGCGCGGCCAGCTCCTCGCCGACATGAGCGTGACCGACTTCATCTCGGCCAACTCCGCGGACTTCGCGCGCGTGCGCACCCCGCACACCGAGCCGCAGCAGCGCGAGAAGCTCGCCGGCGCGCTCGCCGAGGCGGGCGGCCACGTCCTGCCCGAGCAGGACGGCGCGCTGCGCGTGACCGGCCTGCCGCTCCCCCGCATCAGCGACATCGCCCACGACACGGACGTACGCCTGTGGGAGCTGTCGCCGCACCAGGCCTCGCTGGAGGAGGCCTACATGCGGATGACGCAGGGGGCCGTCGACTACCGGTCGACCGTCGACCAGAAGGCCGGGCTCCAGCAGCCGCTGCCGCCGGGCGCGCAGCCCCCGATGCCGGTGCCCGGCCAGGGCCAGCCCGGCTGGTACGCCCCGCCGCCCCCGCAGCAGGGCTACGCGCCCCCGCAGCCCCCGCCCGGTGCCGCTCCGGGCCCGTACGGTGCCGGGGCGCCCGGCGTGCCCAACCCGTACGCCCAGGCGGTCCCGCCGACGGCTCCCGCACCGGCCTCCGCGCAGCCGCCGGCCGCGCAGCCGGCCGCCGCCCCCGCGCCCCCCGCCGCCGCACCGGCACCCGCCACGCCGGCGCCCGCGGCCCCGGCCGCCGCTCCGCAGGCGCCGGAGCGGCCCGCCGACGCGCCGCAGGCATCCGCCCCGACCACGACCGAGGACGCCCGATGAGCACGCCCCAGACCCCGGCCCCGCAGGCCGCGCCCGCCTGGCAGGCGGCGCCCGGTCCCTCGTACCCCGGCTACACCTCGCCGATCCCGGTCGTGCGCACGCACCTCGGGCACGCCGTCGCCTCGGAGTGGACGAAGATCCGGTCGGTGCGCTCCACGATGTGGACGCTGGGCGTGTTCGTCCTGCTGGTCGTCGGCATCGGGCTGCTGACCGCGGTGTTCGTCGCCGCGAACTCGGACGGCGCCCTGGAGGGCGAGAACCCGCTGTCCTTCGGCTTCTTCGGGCTGCTCCTGGGCAGCATCTGCGTCATCACCCTCGGCGTGATGACGACCGCCTCGGAGTACGGCACCGGCATGATCCGCACGACGATGGTGGCCTGCCCCTCGCGCGGCCGCGTGCTCGGCGCCAAGGCCGTGGTGTTCTTCCTGGTGGCCTTCACCGTGACGCTGGTGTCGTCCCTCATCGTCGCGCTGGTGGACGTGGCCCTGCTGACGGAGGCCCGGGACCCCTCCACCGCGGAATGGCTGAAGGGCACCGTCGGCGTCTCCCTCTACATCGCGCTGCTCGGCCTGCTCTCGCTGGCGGTGGGCTCGGTCATCCGGCACTCGGCGGGCGCCATCACCATCATGATCGGCCTCGTCCTGGCACCGCTGGTGATCGCGCTGTTCATGTTCGCGTCCTCGCTGGAGGACCTGCGCGAAGCCCTGTTCGAGTACTCGATCCCGAACCAGCTCGGCGTGTTCTACTCCGCCTCGCTCACCGAGACCGGGCCGTCCGGCTGGGACCCGCTGTGGATCGCGCTCGGCGTGACGGCCGCGGCCCTCGGCGGCGCCTTCGCCCTGCTGGAGAAGCGCGACGTCTGATCCGGCCCGGTCCGGGAAGGAGAGGTCTCAGAACCTCGGCGCGTTACGGGACCGCCGCACCCCCGGGGTGCGGCGGTCCCGTGCGTTCCAGCACGCCTTGTGCCAGTGCCGGCGCTCGTCGACCCCCGAGTGCTCGGGCCACGCGACGACGTGCGGCATGCCGCCGGGGATCAGCTGGTCGCAGCCGGGACAGCGGTACGTCTTGCCCTGCGCGCTCGCGCCCGCCACGTGCCGCACGCTCCACTCCTCGCCCGCCCAGCTGACGCTGGACTGCCAGCCGCCGTAACGGCTCGCGCGGTCGTCCTCGGCGCTCCGGCCGGACGAGTCGTCGCCCTTGGGGCGGTTGCGACGCGGGGACAAGGGACACCTCACGGGGCTGTACGGGGTTCAGGGTTGCCGACCAGCCTACGCGGAGCCGCACCGGGTACCCGGGCGGACCGGTGCCTCCGGGCCACTGCCGGGCCCACCGCCGGACGGCGCATTCTCCAGACAATCCGCAAATCTCCTCACCGGACCGTGACCTCGGCACGTGTCAGGCGGTTATGCCGGGTGGGGGAGCTCCGCGTCGGAGCCGAGGAAGCAGGAAAGTCCCATGCGTGTTGGAAGTTTCGTGTTGGCGGCCCAGTTCCCGGGGCAGGGCCAGGGGGAGGCACTGCACCGCGCCGTCCGCTCCGCGGAGGTCGCCGAGGAGTCGGGGCTGGACTCGGTCTGGCTGGCCGAGCACCACTTCGTGCCGTACGGCACGTGCCCGTCCGCGGTCACCCTGGCCGCCCTGCTGCTCGGCCGCACCCGGCGCCTGCGGGTGGGCACGGCGGTGAGCGTACTGCCCACCGTGCACCCCGTCGCCCTCGGCGAGCAGGCCGCGCTGCTCCACCTGACGAGCGGCGGCCGCTTCTCGCTGGGCGTGGGACGCGGCGGCCCCTGGGTCGACCTGGAGGTGTTCGGTTCGGGCCTGGAGGCGTACGAGTCGGGGTTTCCCGAATCACTCGATCTGCTGGTGCGCTGGCTGCGCGAACCCTCCGTGGGGGCGGACGGCGAGCGTTTCCGCTTCCGTGAGGTCCCCGTCGTGCCGCGGCCCTCGGAGGCCCTGACGGACGGGGCGGGCCCGGAGGTGGTCGTCGCCTGCACCTCCCCGGCGAGTGTGCGGCTGGCCGCCGAGCGGGGCCTGCCGATGCTGCTCGGCATGCACGTCGGGGACGAGGAGAAGGCCGAGATGGTCGCCCTGTGGGGGCGGCACGCGCACGCGGCGGGGCGGCCCGCCGCGGAGATCCGGGGCGCCGGCCACGTCTCGGCGGGCGTCTGCCAGATCGCGGACCGCCGCACCGACGCCGTGGAGACGCTGGTGAAGGCGATGCCGGGCTGGCTGAGGCAGGGCCTCGACGCCCACGTGACGGTGGACGGCCGGGCCCGCGGCATGCGGGACCCGGTGGCGTACACCGAACTCCTCTGCGGGCTGCACCCGGTGGGCACCCCGCGGCTGTGCGTCGACCGCCTCGCGGCGACCAGCGAGCGAACCGGCATCTCGCGCTTCGCCCTGCTCGTCGAGGGCTCCGGCGACCTCGCGGCCACGGAGGAGAACGTACGGCGGCTGGGCTCGGAGGTCCTCCCCCACCTCCGGTGAGCGGCCCCGCCGCCGGGAAGCCTGCCGCTCCGTGCTGATTCCTCCCCGGTCGGGAGCGGCGGGCGAGAGCTTCAGCAGTCCCGGAACTCCGGGGACTGGTTGAGGACCTGGCTGCGGACCGACGTGAAGCGGGACAGCGACTCGTCGACCGACGTGTCCAACGGGAACACCGCCACCCGGTGGCAGTTCTGGAAGGCGAGCCGGACACCGAAGTGCCGCTGCAGGGCGCCGCGTATCGCGTCACTCGCCAGCGCTCGCAGCAGCTGTCCGCGGGCCTTCTCGTCCGGCGGGGGCGTCTGGTTGTCGGCGAACTGGCCGCCGTCCACCTTCAGCTGGGCCACCAGGGAACTGATCATCTCCCATGCGTAGGGCAGGGAGGTCCGGACGCAGTCGACGAATTCCGCTTCGTCGACCTCGCCTCGCTCGGCCTGTTCGAGTAGGGCCGGTGAGACGTCGAGCGACATGGATACTCCTCTCGCACCCCCGAGGCGCAGGGGTTGCCGGACAGATGGAGGGAGTTCGCCGCGCACGGACAGCGAGCACGCTGCGTACACGCGCCGCGACCTCCCGTTCCCTACGGTAGGCAACGGACCGTGACCGCACCAGGAGAACGGGCACATAGGGCGCTGTCGTGGGGCGCAGTATCGGCCACTGTCGAACGTGTGTTTTCCAGGTGAAATCGCGCGGCTCCCGGGACCCGCGTGCACGGTGGTACGGGGAGAGGGGCGGGCGAATCGCGTGGCGTGCGGGGTGTCGAGTAGCGTTGCCGACCATGCGCCTCGTCATCGCCCGGTGCTCCGTGGACTACGCGGGCCGGCTCACCGCCCATCTCCCCTCCGCCCCCCGTCTGATCCTGGTGAAGGCGGACGGCAGCGTCTCGATCCACGCGGACGACCGGGCCTACAAGCCCCTCAACTGGATGTCGCCGCCCTGCACGCTGAAGGAGGGCACGGACGCGGAGGACGGCGTCTGGACCGTCGTCAACAAAGCGGGCGAGAAGCTCATCATCACCATGGAGGAGGTCCTGCACGACTCCTCGCACGAACTCGGCGTCGATCCCGGCCTGATCAAGGACGGCGTGGAGGCCCACCTCCAGGAACTCCTCGCCGACCGCATCGAGATCCTCGGCGAGGGCTACACCCTGATCCGCCGCGAGTACATGACGGCCATCGGTCCGGTCGACATCCTCTGCCGCGACGCCGAGGGCCGGACCGTCGCGGTCGAGATCAAGCGGCGCGGCGAGATCGACGGCGTCGAGCAACTCACGCGCTACCTGGAGCTGTTGAACCGCGATCCCCATCTGGCGCCGGTGCGGGGCGTCTTCGCCGCCCAGGAGATCAAGCCGCAGGCCCGGGTGCTGGCCACGGACCGCGGCATCGGCTGCCAGGTCCTCGACTACGACGCCATGCGCGGCATCGAGGACGACAAGCTCCGGCTGTTCTGAGAGGGGCGCACGACGAGGGGGCGGGTCCTGCGAGGGCCCGCCCCCTCGGGCGTGTCCGACCGTTCCCGTCGGGCGCGCGACGCCGACGGCCGGACACGCCCCGGTCGTGCCGCGGGGTCAGATCAGGGGGTCCGACGGGCTCGGCCCGGCGGTGGTGCCGGCCGAGGCGACGGGGGTGCCGGAGGCGGAACCGCCGGCCGAGGTGGACGTCGACGGGTCGGTGCTGTCCGGGGGTGACGGGTCGACGGTCTCGGTCGGCGGTGTCGAGGAGGGAGTCGTCCCGGGAGTGGAGGGAGACGTCGAGGGGGAGGCCGGCGGGGTGGACGAGGGCCCGGGGGCCGTACTCGACGAGGACGGCTTCGGCGAGCCGGAGGGCTCGCCGCCCCCCTGCGAGCTGCTCGCCGACGGCGACGGCTCCGCCGTTCCCGTGGGCGTCGGGTCGTCCGACGTCCCCATCGTCCCGTCGGGTCCCGGGTCCGTGGGCGCACCGGCGGCGTCCCCGGTGCCGCCGGCGCCCGGGTCGGCGCCCGGGGTGTCACCGACGAGGTCGTCGTCGCCGGGGCCCGCGTCGACGGTGGGGTTGACGCGCCCGGTGTCGGAGGGGGCGTTCGGGTCGTTGCCGGAGGTGGCGCCGAGGGTCACCACCGTGCCGAGGACGGCGACGAGCAGGGCGCCCGCTCCGGCCGCGACGAGGTTGCGCCTGGCCAGGCCCCGCAGGCCGCCCCGGCCGCGGTGGGCCGGGGGTGCGACGGCGGGCCGGCCGGTGACGGCGGTGGGCCCGGTGACGGCGGTGGGCCCGGGGACGGCGGTGGGCCAGGTGGACCCGGTGGGCGGTGTCGGCGGGAGGGGCGCGGTGCTGTCGCGGAGCGGGAGGGCCTGCTCCGCGGAGCCGGCGTCGGGCGTCTCCTCCCCCGGCGCGGCCAGGAACAGGCCGGGTATGTCGCCCGAGTGGTCGGCGACCAGGGCGAGTGCGCGCCGGCCGGCCGTGGTGCCCCGCTTGTCGGCGAGGGAGCCGCGCAGCCCGAGGGAGGCCTCCAGCTCGGAGCGGGCCCGGTCGAGCTGTCCGGTGCACAGGGCGAGGACGCCCAGTTCGTGGTGGAAGTAGGCCCGGTCGGCGGACTGCCCCGCGAGGCGGGCCGCTTCGGCGCCCTCGTGCAGGGCCTGTTCCCAGGCGCCCCAGCTGAGTCCGGCGGCGAAGGCGGGCGCCGCGGTGCGGGCCAGCTCGACCGCGGTGGCCTGCTCGTCCTCGGCGGGCCGCTCGGTCGCGGGGACGGTCGCGGCCAGGGCGGCGAGCACGGCGTCGGCCTCCGCGCACACCCGCGCCGGGGTGACCGAGGGGTGTCCGGCCCACCAGGCGTAGTGCCGGGCGGCGGTGCGGGCGCGTGCGGTGACGTCGTCGGCGTATCCGGCGGCCTCCAGCTGGGCCTGCACGCCGGCGGCGAGGCGGTAGCGGGCGCCGACCGGGGTGACGAGCCCGCAGGCGACCAACTCGCCGAGGGCCGCGTCGGCGTGGGTGTCGCCGACCAGGGCGGGCAGATGGGCCTGGTGCGGGACCTCGCCGCCGAGGGCGACGGCGAAGCGCAGGGCGGTGCGGGCGGAGGCGCTGAGCCGGGCGGCGAGCAGCGGCGCGGGCGCGGCGGCCTCGCCCAGCGAGGGCAGGGGGGTCCGCCCGGCTTCGGCGGGCGGGGTGTCGGCGGGGGCGGGGCCGGCGAACGGCCGGGCGTCCTCGAAGACGCCGAACTCGTCGACCGCGGCGGTCTCGGCCCGCAGCCGGTCGCGCTGCCGCAGCAGGGCGCCGGCCTGGACGAACCGCAGCGGCAGGCCCTCGGACTCGAACCAGAGGTCGCCGGCCCAGTTGGCCTCCTCCTCGGTGAGGACGCGGCCGACGGCCCGCTCGATCACCTCGACGCCGCCCGCGCGGTCGAGGCCGCTCAGGGCGACCTCCGCGACGGCCGCGCCGGCGGTGGGCGGCGGGGTGTCGGGGGTGGCGCCGAACAGGAAGGCGCACTCGGGGGTGGCCTCCAGCAGCCCGTCGAGGTCGGCGCCGCCGAACTCCAGGTCGTCGACCACGACGACCGCGCCGATCTCGCCCACGAGGGCGCGCAGTTCGTCGTCGTCGAGACGGCGCAGCGGGGCGTCGTAGACGGTGTGGAAGAGGTCGTGGAGGAGGTCGGCGGTGGTGCGGCGGTAGCCGGTGAGGCGGACCACGCCGTCGGGCGCGAGGTCCTCGCAGTCCTCGGCGACGAGGTCGAGCAGGCTGGTGCGGCCGGAGCCGGCGGGGCCGGTGAGACGGACGGAACGGCCGCGGGCCAGCAGCCGGACGAGCTGTTCGCGCTCCTCCTGGCGGCCGAGGAGGGGCTGTTCGGGCAGGGCCGGTCCCGCGGGGGCGGGCGGCCGGGCCGCCTCGTCGACCTCGGCGCGCTCCTCGAGGGTGCGCTTGGCGGGGCGTCCGGGCCGCCCGGTGGGCGGGGAGAGTTCGATCTCGCTGCCGTCGACCGGGTTGACGGTGAGGAGGTGCTCGCCGGCGACGACGCGCACGGTGCGGGCGAGGGTGGGCGCGTGCTGCGCGAAGTCGGGGGTGAGGGGATCCCTGGAAGGGCGCGGGCGCGGCGCGTGGCCGTCGCCGTCACCGTCGCGGCCGTACTCCTCGGGTCCGCGGTGCGTCGGGTCCATAGGTCAAGCTCCCCAAGAGCGTGGTGTGGAGACAGCCCCTCCCGGCCTCGCCGCACACTGCGCTGTCGCTTCTGGTCCGGTGCCCGCTCGGGGGCTGCGGGCGCGGGCAGACGAACCGTAAACCTTCGCACAGTATCCACGACAGCCCGGGGTGCCGGGCCGTCCGAGACGTCACGGTCCGGTGAGGATTGCGCGCGTCGTACATGTGAGGTTTGCGCGCCTCGGGTGCCCGCCGTCGGCGGCCTCACACGCGCGGGAGGGACTCCACTCCGATGCCGCCCTCGATGGCGAGGATCCGGTGCAGCCGGGTGGCCACCAGGAGGCGCTGCATCTGGGGCGGTACGCCCCGCAGCACCAGGCGCCGGCCGCAGCGGCCCGCCCGGCGGTGGACGCCCATGATGACGCCGAGTCCGGTGGCGTCCCAGGAGTCGAGTTCGGACAGGTCGAGCACCAGGTCGCCGACGCCGTCGTCGACCGCCGTGTGCAGGACCGTACGGGCGTCCGCCGCGCTGCGGACGTCGAGGCGGCCCCCGACGACCAGCTCGACGTGGTCGCCCCTGATGTGCATAGCGCTCCCCTAGGCGTGCGTCTCGTGCTCCGCGGTGGTGAATGTCCGGTGTTGCATCGTCTGACTGCACCAAGCGGTCAGAGGTTGCCGTCTGTGAGCGAACCGATACCGAATTCACCCGCAGGGGTGAGGCCCGTGGGGCCTGGGCGGTTTCAGCGCTTCCAGAAAGCCCTGCCCGCTCCGGCGTCCGATATCACCGGCGTCAACCATCCGGCGCATTCCGCGCCGGCGGAGCGAACTCCCCTCCGCATGGCTCTCGGCCGGACACTAGCGGGCGCGAGGCGCTGTGTGACCGGTTAGTAACGCGTTTCACGTCTCAGGGCGTGAGACGCCGGTCACGTCCTCAATTCCTGCCGGATTCGCACCGATTGGCCCCCTCCCGGAGGGCGTCCGGCCACCGTGACGGACGGCACGCCGCGCGGCGCCGGGGACGGTCTAGATTGACGGCATGGTCAATCTGACGCGCATCTACACCAGGACCGGCGACCAGGGCACCACCGCCCTCGGCGACATGAGCAGGGTCGCCAAGACCGACCTGCGCATCGCGGCGTACGCGGACGCGAACGAGGCGAACGCGGTCATCGGTACGGCGGTCGCGCTGGGCGGGCTCGACGAGGCGATCGTCGAGGTCCTCACGCGCGTGCAGAACGACCTGTTCGACGTGGGCGCGGACCTGTCGACGCCGGTGGCGGAGAACCCGGAGTTCCCGCCGCTGCGGGTCGAGCAGTTCTACGTCGACCGGCTGGAGGCCGACTGCGACCGTTTCAACGCGGAGTTGGAGAAGTTGCGGTCCTTCATCCTGCCCGGCGGCACGCCCGGCGCGGCCCTGCTGCACCAGGCGTGCACGGTGGTCCGCCGCGCCGAGCGCTCGACCTGGGCCGCGCTGGAGGCGCACGGCGAGGTGATGAACCCCCTGACGGCGACCTACCTCAACCGGCTGTCGGACCTGTTGTTCATCCTGGCGCGGTCGGCGAACAAGGCGACGGGCGACGTCCTGTGGGTTCCCGGCGGCGAGCGCTGACGGGACCCGCCCCTGACCGCCCGTTCCGGGCGTCACCCCCGGAACGGGCGGCATCCCGGCACGCACCGCGAGCAGGGCGACGGGCGGCGCGCCGCGGGCAAGGTGACGGGCGGCGCACCGCGGACGGGGTGACGGGCGGCGCACCGCGGACGGGGTGACGGGCCGCGCGCCGCGAGCAAGGTGACGGGCGGCGCACCGCGGACGGGGTGACGGGCCGCGCGCCGCGGGCTCCCGGCGGCGAGCGCCGAGGACCCGCTAGCGGTTGCCGGCGGAGGTGCGCGCCGGCCGGTCCTTCGCGGCCCCGTCGTCCTCCGCGCGGCCGCCCGCCGGGGCCCTGCGGGGCCAGACCGTGTAGGACAGGGCGATCAGGCCGTAGATGCCGACCGCGCGCACGGTCGTCCACTGGAACGCGCGCAGCGAGCTGACGTCGCCGGAGTCGCCGACGTAGCGGACGGCGCACTCGAGCAGGGCCAGGGCGACGGCTCCGCCGAACACGGCCCGCAGCCACAGCTTCGCCTCGTGGCGGGCGCGGGCGCGGCCGTAGCGGGGCGGCCTGGGCGGCGGCGGGCCGCCGCCCAGGCGGTGGGCGGCATGGCCGTCGAGCCAGCGGATCGTGTAGTGGCCGAAGGCGACGGTGTAGCCGATGTAGAGCGCCGCCAGTCCGTGTTCCCAGCCGGGTTCGGCGCCGTCGCGCAGGTCGACCGCCGTGACGGCGAACAGGACCAGTTCCAGCACCGGCTCGCACAGCAGCAGCACCACGCCCGTGCGCCGCCACCCGAGCAGGTAGCGGGCGGCCAGCCCGAGGGCCAGCAGCACCCAGAAGCCGATCTCACAGGCGGCGATCAACCAGACGACCACGGTTCGCTCCTCTCGCTCACCTCCCCAGGCTCCCGCGCGGAGCGCCCCGGTTCGTCGTCGCCGGTGACGAACCTCCGGTACATCGAAAGATGCAGTGCGGAACCGTTCCCGGGCACAAGGCGGCGCACGCGCGGGCCGTGTTGGATGGGGACATGGCCGTCCGACTCCCCCGCCCGCACCGGTTCGACGTGGTCGCCGCCGTCGGCGGGCTGCTCGGCGGGGTGCTGCTGCTGGGCATCGGCCTGGGCGTCCGGCCGGCCGACGACCCGCTCGTGCTGTTCGACGGCCCCTGGCCGGTCCTGCCGCCGCTCCTGGCGATGGCCGGCTGCGAACTGCTGCGCCGGGCCGCCCCGCGCACCGCGCTGCTGACCGGCACGGCCGCCCTGATCCTGGACACGCTCACCCGGGGCAGCGTCGTGACGCTGATCATGTTCACCGACCTCGTGTACGCGGCCGTGCTGTACGGCACGCCCGCCGCGGCCCGGCGCGTCCCGTGGGTCACCGGGCTGCTGACGGTGGCGGCGACGGTGGTGCCGTTCGCCCTCTGGCGGGTGCCCGAGGCGCTGTTGATCGGGGTGGCCGTGGGGGTGGTGTCCTTCGCGCCCGCCTCCACCGGCCTGATCGTCCGCAACCACCGCGACGCCGCCCTGGCGGCCCGGTTGCGCGCCGAACAGACCGCGCTGCTCGCCGAGATGGACCGCACCCAGGCGGTGACCGCGGAACGCGCCCGGATGGCCCGCGAACTGCACGACATGGTCGCCAACCACCTCTCGGCGATCGCCATCCACTCCACGGCCGCCCTCTCCCTGGACGACCCGGACACCTCGCGGCAGTCGCTGTCGGTGATCCGGGAGAACAGCGTGGCCGGTCTGGCCGAGATGCGGCGGCTGATCGGGATCCTGCGGGACGGGAGCGGGGACCGCGAACCGGCCGCCGCCCCCACCCTCGACGGGCTGGGCGACCTGGTGGAGGGCGCCCGCGCCAACGGGCTGGACGTCACCCTGCGCACCGACCACGGCCCGGTGCCCGCGCCGGTCGAACTGGCCGCCTACCGCATCGTCCAGGAGTCCCTGACCAACGCCCTCAAGCACGCCTCGGCGGGTCCGGTCGCCGTCACGCTCGCCCGGCGGGACGGGGCTCTCGACGTGCGGGTGACCAGCCCGTACGGCGACCGGGACGGCCCTCGCGCCCCCGGCTCGGGGGCCGGCCTGGTCGGGATGCGGGAGCGGGCCACGCTGCTGGGCGGCACCTTCGCGGCCGGTCCCGAGGACACGTCGTGGACCGTCCGCGCCTCGCTGCCGATCACCGAGGGGGACCCTCCCGAGTGACCCGCGCCCCCGAGCCCGTCGCCGTCACCGACGCCACCGCTGCCACCACCACCGCGACCATCACCATCACCATCGCCACCGCCACCGCCACCGCCACCGAGGGAGTCACCCCGTGATCCGTGTCCTCGTCGCCGAGGACCAGTCCGCCGTACGCGCCGGTCTGGTCCTCATCCTGCGCAGCGCCCCCGACCTGGAGGTGGTCGGCGAGGCGGCGGACGGGGAGCAGGCGGTGTCGCTGGCCCGCGAGCTGCGGCCGGACGTGGTGCTGATGGACGTGCAGATGCCGCGCCTGGACGGGGTGTCGGCGACCCGGAAGGTGGTCGAGGAGGGGCTCGCGGACGTGCTGGTGCTGACCACCTTCGACCTCGACGCGTACGTGTTCGGGGCGTTGCGGGCGGGCGCGGCCGGGTTCCTGCTGAAGAACACCGAGGCGAGGGACCTGATCGAGGCGGTCCGCACGGTCGCGCGCGGCGAGGGCGTCGTGGCGCCCGCCGTGACGCGGCGGCTCATCGCGGAGTTCGCCGCGAGCCCGGCGCCGGGTCCGAAGGCCGATCCGGCGGTGCTGGACTCGCTGACCCGGCGTGAACGGGAGGTACTGGTCTGCCTCGGCGAGGGGCTGTCCAACGCGGGGATCGCGGAGCGCCTGGACATGGCCGAGGCGACGGTGAAGACGCACGTCAGCCGGCTGCTGGGCAAGCTGGAGCTGCGCAGCCGGGTGCAAGCGGCCGTGCTGGCGCAGGAGTTGGGGATCTAGAGCCGGGCGGGAAACGGGCACCGCAAAGTGGTCCAGACCTCTTGACCCGTGGTCCAGACCTTTCTATTCTCGCGGCACCGTGGGTGTGAAGGCTCAGTCACACCCCCCCACCCCCGCTCTTTCACAGAGGAGGCGCTGCATGCGCTTCGGACACAGAGCCGTGGCAGGTCTCGCGACCCTGCTGCTCCCCCTGGCCGGTCTGGTCGGCCTCGCGAGCCCGGCCCAGGCCGCGACATCCGCCACCGCCACCTACGCCAAGCCCTCCGACTGGGGCACCGGTTTCGAGGGCAAGTGGACGGTGAAGAACACCGGCACCACGGCCATCAGCTCCTGGACCGTCGAGTGGGACTTCCCCTCCGGCACGTCCGTCACCTCCGCCTGGGACGCCGACGTCACCTCCGCCGGCACCCACTGGACCGCCAGGAACAAGTCCTGGAACGGCTCCCTCGCCCCCGGCGCCTCCGTCTCCTTCGGCTTCAACGGCACCGGCACCGGCTCCCCCTCCAACTGCAAGCTCAACGGCGGCAGCTGCGACGGCACCTCGGTCCCCGGCGACGCGGCCCCCTCCGCGCCGGGCACCCCCAGCGCCTCCGACATCACCGACACCTCGGTGAAGCTGGCCTGGAGCGCGGCCACCGACGACAAGGGCGTCAAGAACTACGACGTCCTGCGCGACGGCGCCAAGATCGCCACGGTGACGACGACCTCGTACACCGACTCCGGCCTGACCGCCGGCACCGACTACTCCTACACCGTGCGGGCCCGTGACACCGCCGACCAGACCGGCCCGGTCAGCGGCGCCCGCGCCGTGCGCACCACCGGCGGCACCACCGAGCCCCCGCCCCCCGGCGGCAAGGTCAAGCTCGGCTACTTCACCGAGTGGGGCGTCTACGGCCGCAACTACCACGTCAAGAACCTGGTGACCTCCGGCTCCGCCGCGAAGATCACCCACATCAACTACGCGTTCGGCAACGTCAAGAACGGGCAGTGCACCGTCGACGACACCTACGCCGCCTACGACAAGGCCTACACCGCCGACCAGTCCGTCAGCGGCACCGCCGACACCTGGGACCAGCCGCTGCGCGGCAACTTCAACCAGCTCCGCCAGCTCAAGGCGAAGTACCCGCACATCAAGGTGCTGTACTCCTTCGGCGGCTGGACCTACTCCGGCGGCTTCGGCCAGGCCGCGGCCAACGCGACCGCCTTCGCCAAGTCCTGCAAGGCCGTCGTGGAGGACCCGCGCTGGGCCGACGTCTTCGACGGCATCGACATCGACTGGGAGTACCCGAACGCCTGCGGCCTGACCTGCGACACCTCAGGCCCCGCCGCGTTCAGGACCCTCTCGCAGGCCCTGCGCACCGAGTTCGGCCCGAACTACCTGGTCACCGCGGCCATCACCGCCGACGGCTCCTCCGGCGGCAAGATCGACGCGGCCGACTACGGCGGCGCCGCCCAGTACCTCGACTGGTACAACGTGATGACGTACGACTACTTCGGCGCCTTCGACAAGGACGGCCCGACCGCCCCGCACTCCCCGCTCACCTCGTACGCCGGCATCCCGGCCGCGGGCTTCAACTCCGCCGACGCCATCGCCAAGCTGAAGGCCAAGGGCGTCCCGTCCGCCAAGCTGCTGCTCGGCATCGGCTTCTACGGCCGCGGCTGGACCGGCGTCACCCAGGCCGCCCCCGGCGGCACGGCGACCGGCGCGGCCCCCGGCACCTACGAGGCGGGCATCGAGGACTACAAGGTCCTCAAGACGTCCTGCCCGGTCACCGGCACCATCGCCGGCACGGCCTACGCGTACTGCGGCACCAACTGGTGGTCCTACGACACCCCGTCGACGATCGCCGGAAAGATGGCCTGGGCCAAGAACCAGGGCCTGGGCGGCGCCTTCTTCTGGGAGTTCAGCGGCGACACCGCGAACGGTGAGCTGGTGAGCGCCATCAACAGCGGCCTGTAGGTCCGGCGGCCGCAGGACCGGCCGTCTCCCCTGCCACCGCACCTCCCCGCACCGGCACCGCGGGCGGGCCCCAGGGCCCGCCCGCGGTGCCGTCGTGTACGCCGCGCCGATGTGCCGCCGGTCCGCCCGGGCACCCGCTCCCGGACGACGCCGGTATCCGGCCCCGAGCAACACCGGCACCCGGCACCCGGCCTCAAGCGGCCTTGACCCGCCGGCCGATCCCGGGCGACGCCGACACCCGCTCCCGGACGACACCGGTATCCGGCCCGGAGCGACATCGACCCGCCGGCCGGTTCCGGGCGATACCGGCACCCGGTCCCGGGCGACGCCGACACCCGGCTCCCGGCTCCCGGGCCACGCGGTGTCCGCCCTCAGGCGACGTTGACCCGCTGGCCGGGCGGGGCCGCCTCGAGCCAGGCGAGGAAACCGGTCAGCGCGTCCTCGCTCATCGCCAGTTCGAGACGCGTGCCCCGGTGCACGCAGGCGAGGACGACGGCGTCGGACAGCAGCGCCAGTTCCTCCTCGCCCTCGGGCAGCCGGCGGCCGGCCACCTCGATCGAGGCACGCTCCAGCACACGGCGCGGGCGGTAGGCGTAGGAGAAGACGCGGTACCACTCGATGCGGTCGCCGTTGTAGCGGGCGACGCCGTAGCTCCAGCCCTTTCCGCTCGTGTCCGCGTTCTCGGGGACGTCCCAGCGCAGGGAGCAGTCGAAGGTCCCGCCGGAACGCTGGATGAGTCTGCGGCGCAGGCCGAAGACGAACAGCCCCAGCACCACCAGGGCCACGACAATTCCGCACACAGTCAGAGCGAGGACCATCGACACCGACCTCCTCGTCTCCTGGGTACCGAAATAGGTAACGGAACGGAAAAAACATCCAGATCTGCCTCAGCCGCGGCCGGCTCCGGATAGCTCCGGTGCCGGCCGCGGCTGAGTGACGTCACACAGCGAGCCTGTTCAGTGGACCGCCGCCGCACGCAGTCGTACGTCGGCCCGGCGCTGGGCGGCGGCGTCGGCCTCCGCCTGCGCGCGCTCCAGCGCCCGCTCCGCGCGCTGGACGTCGATCTCCTCCGACAGCTCGGCGATCTCGGCCAGCAGGGACAGCTTGTTGTCCGCGAACGAGATGAAACCGCCGTGCACCGCGGCGACGACCGTTCCACCGTCACTCGTACGGATGGTCACCGGGCCCGACTCCAGCACACCGAGCAGCGGCTGGTGACCGGGCATGACGCCGATGTCGCCGGACGTGGTGCGCGCGACGACCAGGGTGGCCTCGCCGGACCAGACCTCTCGGTCGGCCGCGACCAGCGCGACGTGCAGCTCAGCAGCCAAGGTGGCTCCTCGGGTCACCACCCGGCGGGTCTGCCGGGTGTTGGTTACAAGTCTAATAGGCGTGGAAGAGGGGGCGGGACGCCCCCGCCCCCTCACACGAACTCACAGCTCAGGAACGAGCGGCTCCCCAGGTCAGGAGACGCCGAGCTCCTTCGCGTTCTTCTTGAGGTCCTCGAGACCACCGCACATGAAGAACGCCTGCTCCGGGAAGTGGTCGTACTCGCCGTCGCAGATCGCGTTGAAGGCCCGGATGGACTCCTCCAGCGGCACGTCCGACCCGTCGACGCCGGTGAACTGCTTGGCGACGTGGGTGTTCTGGGACAGGAAGCGCTCCACGCGACGGGCGCGGTGGACGACGAGCTTGTCCTCTTCGCCCAGCTCGTCGATACCGAGGATCGCGATGATGTCCTGGAGGTCCTTGTACTTCTGCAGGATCGTCTTGACGCGCATGGCGGCGTCGTAGTGGTCCTGCGCGATGTACCGCGGGTCCAGGATGCGGGACGTGGAGTCCAGCGGGTCCACGGCCGGGTAGATGCCCTTCTCGGAGATCGGACGGGACAGAACCGTCGTCGCGTCGAGGTGGGCGAAGGTGGTGGCCGGGGCCGGGTCGGTCAGGTCGTCCGCGGGGACGTAGATCGCCTGCATCGAGGTGATCGAGTGACCACGGGTCGAGGTGATGCGCTCCTGGAGGAGACCCATCTCGTCGGCCAGGTTCGGCTGGTAGCCCACCGCGGAGGGCATGCGGCCGAGCAGGGTCGACACCTCGGAACCGGCCTGCGTGAAGCGGAAGATGTTGTCGATGAAGAACAGCACGTCCTGCTTCTGCACATCGCGGAAGTACTCCGCCATGGTCAGACCCGCGAGGGCCACGCGCAGACGGGTGCCCGGGGGCTCGTCCATCTGGCCGAAGACGAGGGCGGTCTTGTCGATGACGCCCGAGTCCGACATCTCCTCGATGAGGTCGTTGCCCTCACGGGTGCGCTCGCCGACACCGGCGAACACGGAGACACCGTCGTGGTTGTTGGCGACGCGGTAGATCATCTCCTGGATGAGCACCGTCTTGCCGACGCCGGCACCACCGAACAGACCGATCTTTCCACCCTTGACGTACGGGGTGAGGAGGTCGATGACCTTGACGCCGGTCTCGAACATCTCGGTCTTCGACTCGAGCTCGTCGAAGTTCGGGGCCTTGCGGTGGATGGACCAGCGCTCGCCCTCGTACCGCTCGTCGGTGTTCAGCACCTCACCGAGGGTGTTGAACACCTTGCCCTTGGTGAAGTCGCCGACCGGGACGGTGATGCCCGTGCCGGTGTCGGTGACGGCGGCCTGACGGACCAGGCCGTCGGTGGGCTGCATGGAGATGGTGCGGACCATGCCGTCACCCAGGTGCTGGGCGACCTCCAGGGTCAGGATCTTCTTCTCGCCGGCGTTGGCCGGGTCGGCGACCTCGACGTGGAGGGCGTTGTAGATCTCCGGCATCGCGTCGACGGGGAACTCCACGTCGACGACCGGGCCGATGACCCGGGCGACGCGGCCCGTGGCCGTCGCGGTCTCAACAGTGGTGGTCATTAGCGGTCACTCCCCGCGGTCGCGTCGGCCAGGGCGCTGGCGCCACCGACGATCTCGCTGATTTCCTGGGTGATTTCGGCCTGGCGGGCCGCGTTGGCAAGCCGGGAGAGCGTCTCGATCAGCTCTCCGGCGTTGTCGGTGGCCGACTTCATCGCGCGCCGCGTGGCGGCGTGCTTGGAGGCGGCCGACTGGAGAAGCGCGTTGTAGACGCGGCTCTCCACGTAGCGGGGCAGCAGCGCGTCGAGGACGTCCTCCGCCGACGGCTCGAAGTCGTACAGCGGGAGGATCTCGTCCTTCGCCTTCGACTCCTGGGCCACCTCGTCGAGGCTGAGCGGCAGCAGACGGTCGCCGAGCGCCGTCTGCGTCATCATCGACACGAACTCGGTGAACACGATGTGGATCTCGTCCACACCGCCGTCCGCCGTCTCCTTCTCGATGGCCTCGATCAGGGGACCCGCGACCTTCTTGGCGTCGGCGTACGTCGGCTCGTCGGTGAAGCCCGTCCACGACTCCGCGACCTTGCGCTCACGGAAGTTGTAGTGGGCGAGACCACGCCGGCCGACGATGTACGTCTCGACCTGCTTGCCCTCGGACTCGAGGCGCGCCGTCAGCTGCTCCGCGGCCTTGATGGCGTTGGCGTTGAAGGCGCCCGCGAGACCGCGGTCGCTCGTCAGGAGCAGCACCGCGGACCGCACGACCTTGTCGGCCTGCGTGGTCAGCGGGTGCCGCGTGTTCGAGCCGGTGCCGACCGCCGTGACCGCGCGGGTCAGCTCGGTCGCGTACGGCGTGGAGGCCGCCACCTTGCGCTGCGCCTTGACGACGCGCGAGGCGGCGATCATCTCCATCGCCTTGGTGATCTTCTTGGTCGCGGTGACGGATCGGATGCGACGCTTGTAGACCCGGAGCTGGGCTCCCATGAGTCAGGTCCCTTCCTACGTCACTTGGCGGCGGACGGGGCGTCCTCGCCGAGCAGCTTGCCGTCCGAGGTCTCGAACTGCTTCTTGAACTCGGCGATGGCGTCCGCGACGGCGGTCAGGGTGTCGTCCGACATCTTGGCGCCCTCACGGATGGAGGTCATGAGGCCCTGCTCCTTGCGGTGCAGGTACTCGATGAGCTCCTTCTCGAAGCGGCGCACGTCGTTGACCGGAACGTCGTCCATCTTGCCGGTGGTGCCGGCCCAGATGGAGACGACCTGGTCCTCGGTGGCCATCGGCTGGTACTGAGCCTGCTTGAGCAGCTCGACCATGCGCGAACCGCGCTCCAGCTGCGCCTTCGACGCGGAGTCCAGGTCGGAACCGAAGGCGGCGAACGCCTCCAGCTCACGGAACTGGGCCAGGTCGACGCGGAGACGGCCGGACACCTGTCGCATCGCCTTGTGCTGCGCGGAACCACCGACTCGGGAGACGGAGATACCGACGTTCAGCGCGGGGCGCTGACCGGCGTTGAACAGGTCCGACTCCAGGAAGCACTGGCCGTCGGTGATGGAGATGACGTTGGTCGGGATGAATGCCGAGACGTCGTTGGCCTTCGTCTCGACGATCGGCAGACCGGTCATCGAACCGGCACCCATCTCGTCGGAGAGCTTCGCGCAGCGCTCCAGCAGACGGGAGTGCAGGTAGAAGACGTCACCCGGGTAGGCCTCGCGGCCCGGCGGGCGGCGCAGCAGCAGGGACACGGCGCGGTAGGCGTCGGCCTGCTTCGACAGGTCGTCGAAGATGATGAGGACGTGCTTGCCCTCGTACATCCACTGCTGACCGATGGCCGAACCGGTGTACGGCGCCAGGTACTTGAAGCCGGCCGGGTCGGACGCCGGGGCGGCGACGATGGTCGTGTACTCCAGCGCGCCGTTCTCCTCCAGCGCGCGGCGGACCGACGCGATGGTCGAGCCCTTCTGGCCGATGGCAACGTAGATGCAGCGCACCTGCTTGTTCACGTCGCCGCTGCGCCAGTTGTCGCGCTGGTTGATGATCGTGTCGACGGCCAGAGCGGTCTTGCCGGTCTGACGGTCACCGATGATCAGCTGACGCTGACCACGGCCGATCGGGGTCATCGCGTCGACGGCCTTGTAGCCCGTCTCCATCGGCTCGTGCACCGACTTGCGGACCATGACGCCCGGCGCCTGAAGCTCCAGGGCGCGTCGGCCGGACGTCTCGATCTCGCCGAGGCCGTCGATCGGGTTGCCGAGGGGGTCGACGACGCGGCCGAGGTAGCCCTCGCCCACCGCGACCGAGAGGACCTCACCGGTACGCGTGACCGGCTGACCCTCCTCGATGCCGCTGAACTCGCCGAGGACGACGCAGCCGATCTCGCGCTCCTCGAGGTTGAGGGCGAGACCGAGGGTGCCGTCCTCGAACTTCAGCAGTTCGTTGGCCATGGCCGAGGGGAGGCCCTCGACCTTCGCGATGCCGTCGCCGGCAAGGCTGACCGTACCGACCTCCTCGCGCGAGGCCGCGTCCGGCTTGTACGACTGGACGAAGTTCTCCAGTGCGTCCCGGATCTCCTCCGGCCGGATCGTGAGCTCCGCCATCTGGGTTCCCTGCTCTCCTTGTTGGGCCCGAAGTTTCTTTGGGGGATCTGGGGACTCCCCCAGAAACTTTGCATCCTCTGCACGGCCCAACCAGGGCCGTAAGTACTGCTACGTGTTGAGTTGCTGCTAGCTCGCCATGCGGCGGGCGGCGTCCTCGATACGGTCCGCGAGCGAGCCGTTGATCACCTCGTCACCGACCTGCACCCGGATCCCGCCGAGGACCTCGGGGTCCACGTCGAGGTTGAGGTGCATCGTGCGGCCGTAGAGCTTCGCGAGGGCGGCGCCCAGGCGCTGCCTCTGCGGGACGCTCAGCGGCACCGCGGAGGTGACGACGGCCACCATGCGGTCCCGGCGCGCGGCGGCGAGCTTGGACAGGGACTCGAGTCCCGCTTCCAGGCTACGGCCTCGCGGCGCGGTCACGAGGCGCGTCACCAGACGCTCGGTGGCCGCGTCCGCCCGACCGCCGAGCAGGCTGCGCAGCAGCTCGCCCTTGGACGACGCGGTGGCCTTCCGGTCGGTCAGTGCGGCGCGCAGTTCCACGTTCGAGGCGACGATCCGCCCGAAGCGGAACAGCTCGTCCTCGACGTCGTCGAGCGTGCCGGCCCGCTGCGCGGCGGTGAGGTCCGCGACGTCCGCCAGCTGCTCCAGCGCGTCCACCAGGTCGCGCGACTGCGACCAGCGGGAACGCACCAGGCCGGCGACCAGGTCGGCGGCGGTACCGCTGATCTGGGTGCCGAGCAGGCGCTGGGCCAGCTCGGCCTTGGCCTCGCCGGACTGCGCCGGGTCGGTCAGGACCCGACGCAGCGACACCTCGCGGTCGAGCAGCGCGGTGACGGCCGCCAGCTCGGCGGCGAGCCGCGCCGCGTCCACGGACGTGTTGTCCGTCAGCGCGTCGAGACGCTCGCGTGCGGCTGCCAGGGCCTCGCGGCTCGCTCCGTTCATCGCGACGCCTCGGCCTTCTCCTCGAGCTCGTCGAGGAAGCGGTCGATGACGCGGCTCTGGCGGGCGTGGTCCTCGAGGGACTCGCCGACGAGCTTGCCGGCCAGTTCGGTGGCGAGCTTGCCGACGTCCTGGCGCAGCGCGGACGCGGCGGCCTTGCGGTCGGCCGCGATCTGCGTGTGCCCGGCGGCGACGATCTCCTCGCGCTGCCGCTGGCCTTCCGCGCGCATCTCGGCGATGAGCGTGGCGCCCTGCTCCTGCGCCTCCTGGCGCAGACGCGCGGCCTCGTGCCGGGCCTCGGCGAGCTGAGCCTTGTACTGCTCAAGCACGCTCTTTGCCTCGGTCTGAGCGGCCTCGGCCTTCTCGATACCGCCCTCGATGGCCTCGCGGCGCTCTTCCAGAACCTTGTTGATGTTCGGAAGGAGCTTCCAGGCAAGGAAGCCGAAGACGATGACGAAGGCGATGAGGCCGATGACAAGCTCGGGGATCGGCGGGACGAGGGGGTTTTCCGTCTCCCCCTCAGCCGCCAGAATGAGCAGCTGGCTCATGTCGTTGCCTTTCGTCTGGGTTGCTGGTCGTCAGCCTGAGTGATCAGGAGCCGTAGACGAACGGCATAACCAGACCGATCAGGGCGAGCGCCTCACAGAAGGCGAAGCCGAGGATCTGGTTGGCGCGGATCAGGCCGGCGGCTTCGGGCTGGCGGGCCAGGGCCTGGGTGCCGTTACCGAAGATGATGCCGACGCCGACGCCGGGGCCGATGGCGGCGAGACCGTAGCCGATGGAGCCGAGCGCCTTCAGGTCACCGGTGACAGCGGCGAGAGTCTGGGACATGCCAGTTCTTCCTTCTCTTTCAAGGACCGATGGGGGGTTGGCCATCGGACGTCTGGGGGTTGGGAGGTGGCGGTGCTCAGTGGTGCTCGGCGAGCGCGCCCTGAATGAAGCTGCAGGTCAGGAGCACGAAGACGTACGCCTGAAGGGCCTGGACGAACAGCTCGAAGGCCGTCATGACGATGACCATGATGAACGAGACGCCGGCGTAGGCGATGCCGATGCCGTTCAGCAGGTACCAGCTGGCGATCGTGAAGAGCAGCAGCAGCGTGTGGCCCGCGAACATGTTCGCGAAAAGTCGTACGGCGTGCGTGAACGGGCGGACGAGCAGGTTCGAGAAGAACTCGATCGTCATCGACAGCGGCAGCACCGCGCCCAGCGACTTGTCGTATCCGGTGAAGTTCTTGAAGGCACCGACGAACCCGTGACGCTTGAAGGTCAGCGACACCCACAGCACGTAGACGATCAGTGCGAGTACCAGGGGGTACGAGATGATCGACGTGACCGGGAACTGGGCGAGCGGAACGATCGACCAGAGGTTCATCATCCAGATGAAGAAGAACAGGGAGACGACGAGCGGAACGTACTTCTCGCCTTCCTTCTTGCCGATGGTCTCGTAGACGACACCGCGGCGGATGAAGTCGTAGCCGGCCTCGGCCACCATCTGGAGCTTGCCCGGGACCACCTTCGGCTTGCGGAAGGCGGCCCAGAAGAAGCCGATGACGACGATCGAGCCGAGCAGCGCCAGCAGCATCGTCTTGTTGAAGTAGACGGCGTCGTCCTGGTGGCCCAGCAAGGGCTCGAACAGGAACGAGTGCAGGCCGGGGGCCGGGAAGCCACAACCGTCGAAGATGTGGCAGTCGGTCTCGAAGGCGAGCACCTGCGTCGGGTCAGCACTCACCGCGGGCTCCTTCAGCGTGGCGCATAGGTACGGCAACCTCGTTGTGTCGGCGCGGCGCGGGGCCGCGGTTCGGCACGGGACTGGTGTTACGGATGTGAGGGCGGCTTGGGGGCATCTCGCCTCGCGATGGAGCAGGCGTCAGCTCGAATGCCCGCGCCCGCGATGCCGCAGTTGGCACCGGACGATAGCAGGATCTCTCAGGCGCCTTTATCCCGGCCCTACCCCTCACGACGAGTGCCCCGATTTATGGGACTGCTTGTCCTTGGCTGAAGCGCTCGGCTCGGGTTCGACGTAGAGGATCTTGGACTTCATGTGAGCCCGTGCCTGAGCAGCGATCCAGGCCAGCGTGCAGACGAGCAGGGAGACCGCGAACGCCTTGGGGTTGAACAACGTCGTGTTCTTGAACGCGGCCATGAAGATGAACAGCAGCAGGATCTGCGCCGCATAGAGCATCAGGCCCATGGCCTGAAACAGGTGCGGAAGCGATTTGGCAGTGCGCTGGAGCACGTAGAGACCGAGCCCCATGAAGAGGATGACCACCACCGTGGCGACGCCGGCCCCGATCGCACCCTTGCCGCCCGCGATCACGCCGCTGACGACGGCGGCGATCGCGCCGACGGCAACCGTGGGCACGGCGGCCTGGGCCAGGATCCGGACGTCGTTGGACGGCATGGCGGCAACTCCGCTTTCAAAGAAGGGGGGCAGGGTGTCGTCATGGACGAGCGTAGTCCCCGTCCGAGGGGCGAAGGACCGCACGCCGACCTCGCGACCGAAGGGCCGTGGCACACGGTCCTTCGGTTCCATCCGGGGTTCTCGTGAACCGTATCACAAACTATTTGATGAGGTCTTTACCTGGATGGTGTGCCTGGTGTCACACATGAGAGTGACCGTGCGCGTCTGCGCGGGAACCGCGACCACTTGTCTGGTATTGGGCAACTTTGCCCACCCACGCTTTCCCCACGAGTTGGCAATGCTCTAGTCAGATTCTTACCTTGCCGCACCCGAGCGGGGCCCGACCGCGGTCGCCCCGTTGGCCCCCGAGACGCCCGCCGCCACGGGCGTGCGGTGCGCCCGCTGCTCGTCCTGGACGTCGTCCGCCGGCTCCCCCTCGGCCTCCGCCGCCGGTACCTGCGCCGACTCCGGCAGGACCTTGCGGCGCCGGTAGCGGGGCGGCACGAAGGACTCCGCCCAGCGCGGGGCGCGGGGCGTGAAGCGCGGCAGCAGGAGCAGGCCCAGGCCGATCGCGCTGAGGATCACGACACCGAGGACGATCCACATGGACGCGGAGTTGACGGAGTAGGTCAGGGCGCCGAAGGCGATCAGCGCCGACCAGAAGTACATGATCAGCACCGCGCGGCTGTGCGAGTGGCCGATCTCCAGCAGCCGGTGGTGCAGGTGCCCGCGGTCCGCCGCGAACGGCGACTGGCCGCGCCAGGTGCGGCGCACGATCGCCAGGATCAGGTCGGCTGCCGGGATCGCGATGATGGTCAGCGGCAGCAGCAGCGGGATGTAGACGGGGACCGTCTGGTGGACCGTGGCGCGCTCCGAACCGGAGAACAGGTTCATCACGTCCGGGTCGACCTGCCCCGTGACGGAGATCGCGCCCGCCGCCAGCACCAGCCCGATCAGCATCGACCCGGAGTCGCCCATGAAGATCCGCGCGGGGTGCATGTTGTGCGGCAGGAAGCCCAGGCACATGCCCATCAGGATCGCCGCGAACAGGGTGGCGGGGGCCGCGGCCTCGATGCCGTACGAGTACCAGATGCGGTAGGCGTACATGAAGAACGCGGCGGAGGCGATGCACACCATGCCGGCGGCCAGACCGTCCAGGCCGTCGACGAAGTTGACCGCGTTGATGGTGATGACGACCAGCGCGACCGTCAGCAGGGTCCCCTGCCACGGGGTCAGCGCGACCGTGCCCACGCCGGGGACCGGCAGCCACAGGATCGTCAGACCCTGCATGACCATCACGCCCGCGGCGATCATCTGGCCGCCCAGCTTGATCAGGGCGTCGATCTCGAACTTGTCGTCGAGCACGCCGATCAGCCAGATCAGCGCCGCGCCGGAGAGCAGGGCGCGCGGCTCGTTCGACTTCTCGAAGACCTGGTTGAGGTTGGTCAGGTGGTCCGCGACCAGCAGGCCCGCGCACAGGCCGAAGAACATGGCGATCCCGCCGAGGCGCGGAGTGGGCTCCCGGTGCACGTCACGGGCCCGGATCTCCGGCATCGCTCCCGCGACGATCGCGAACTTCCGCACCGGCCCTGTCAGCAGATACGTCACCGCGGCCGTCACGCAGAGCGTCAGCAGGTATTCACGCACAGGCTTCCCCACAGGTCTCGCTGGCCATCTCAGCCCCACACCCTAGCGATGCGCGCATATGGTTGGGGACTTCCGGGTAGCGACGATGGTTGCACGTGCGGCTGTGCACGGATCGGCGCGTACCCCGCTTCACCCCGGATACGGCGGAAATCCCGCGGCCAGTTCCCGCACTTCCTCCCGCACCGGCCTGCCCTCCGCCTCGCCCCGCAGCACGCCCGCCATCAGCTTCGCGATCCGCGCCATCTCCGTCTCCCCCATGCCCTGCGTGGTCACCGCGGCCGTGCCCAGGCGCAGCCCGCGGACGTGGGCGTGCGGGAGGGCGCAGCAGTCCAGGACCATGCCGGCCGCCGCGAGCAGGCCGCGGGCGGTACGCCCGTCGACGCCGAGGGGCGCCGGGTCGACGGTGATGAGGTGGGTGTCCGTGCCGCCGGTGGTGACGGCCATCCCCTCCGCCTCCAGGCGGGCCGCCAGCACCTTCGCGTTGGCGACCACCTGACGGGCGTACCGGGCGAACGCCGGCGTCGCCGCCTCACCGAACGCGACCGCCTTCGCGGCGACGGTGTGCATCTGCGCACCCCCCTGCGTGAACGGGAACACGGCCCGGTCCACCCGCTCCGCCAGTTCGGCGCCGCACAGGATCATGCCGCCGCGCGGCCCGCGCAGCACCTTGTGCGTGGTGGCGCACACGACGTCGGCGTACGGCACCGGGTTCGGGGCCGCTCCCCCGGCGACCAGGCCGATGGGGTGGGCGGCGTCGGCGACGAGGTAGGCGCCGACCTCGTCGGCCACCTCGCGGAAGAAGGCGTGGTCGATGTGCCGGGGGTAGGCGATGGAGCCGCAGACGACGGCCTTGGGACGGTGGCTGCGGGCCAGCGCCCGGACCTGCTCGTGGTCGATGAGCCCGGTCTCCGCGTCCACGCCGTACGGCACGAAGTCGAACCAGCGGCCCGAGAAGTTCGCCGGCGAGCCGTGCGTGAGGTGGCCGCCGTGGGCGAGGCCCAGGGCCAGGACGGTGTCACCGGGGCGCAGGAGGGCGGCGTAGGCCGCGAGGACGGCCGAGGAGCCGGAGTGCGGCTGGACGTTGACGTGCTCGGCCCCGAACAGCGCCTTGGCCCGTTCCACGGCGAGGCGCTCGGCCATGTCCACGATCTCGCAGCCGCCGTGGTGACGGGCGCCGGGGTAGCCCTCGGCGTACTTGTTGGCCAGCGGTGAGCCGAGCGCGGCCAGTACGGCGGGCGAGGTGAAGTTCTCGGCGGCGATCAGCTGCAGCGACGACGCCTGCCGCGCGCGCTCCCCGAGCAGGATCTCGGCGAGGGCGGGGTCCTGCCGTTGCAGGACGTCGGCCTCGCCGGCATGGGTGACCGGCATGATGGGCTCCGGGGCGACGACGGTGACGTACGTCCAATGTAGGGCGCCACCTCGGGAACCGCCCGGCACCCGACACGCCCCGGGGCACGTCTCAGGCCCGCGCCGGTACTCCGGTCAGCGCCGTCACCACCGGATCCAGCGCCTGGTGTATCTCGTCGCCGATCGAGCGGAAGAAGGGCAGGGGCGCGCCGTAGGGGTCGTACACCTCGTCCGCCTCCGCCGTGGGGGCCAGCAGCCAGCCGCGGAGCGCGGCGGCGGCACGGACCAGGGCGCGGGCCCGCATCACCACGCCCTCCTCCAGCGGGGGAAGGGTGGCCGGGTCGATCGCGTCGACCAGGCGGGTGAACTCCTTCAGCGTGAAGGTGCGCAGGCCCGCCGAGTGGCCCATGGAGATGACCTGGGCGCGGTGGTCACGGGTGGCGGTCAGCACCAGGTCGGCCATGATGACGTGCTCGTCGAGCAGCTCGCGGCCGGTGAAGCCGGAGGCGTCCGCGCCGAAGTCGGCCAGCACGGTCTCCGCGTTGGCCTCCATCGGCGCGCCCTCGTGGCCCCAGGTGCCCGCGCTCTCCACGATCAGCCCGCCGCCGAGCACCCCGAGCCGCTGCGACACGAAATGCCGGGTCAGCCGCTCGGTGATCGGCGAGCGGCAGACGTTGCCGGTGCTGACGTGGAGGATGCGGAAGGTGTCGCGCGGGAACCCGAAGGTCGTCGTCTGTTCCGCGGCACGCTCCCCGTTGCCTATGCCACGCCCCGCGTCAGGGGCTGTCAATTCGCCACCTCGAGGTCGGGTACCACCTTGCGCAGCTCTTCCTCCGAGATCGCGCCGGCCCGCAGCAGCAGCGGCACCTCGCGGCTGACGTCGACGATCGACGACGGGACGTTGCCGGGGGTGGGGCCGCCGTCCAGGTAGACGGAGACGGAGTCGCCGAGCATCTCCTGGGCGTAGTCGCAGTTCTCCGGCGCCGGGTGGCCGGTGAGGTTGGCGGAGGAGACCGCCATCGGGCCGACCTCGGTCAGCAGCTCGATGGCGACCGGGTGCAGCGGCATCCGGACGGCGACGGTGCCACGGGTGTCCCCCAGGTCCCACTGCAGGGACGGCTGGTGCCTGGCGACGAGGGTGAGCGCACCCGGCCAGAAGGCGTCGACCAGCTCCCAGGCCAGCTCGGAGAAGTCCGTGACGAGACCGTGCAGCGTGTTCGGGGAGCCGATGAGGACGGGCGTGGGCATGTTGCGGCCCCGGCCCTTGGCCTCCAGCAGGTCGCCGACGGCCTCCTTGGAGAACGCGTCGGCGCCGATGCCGTACACCGTGTCGGTCGGGAGGACGACCAGCTCGCCACGGCGGACGGCGGACGCCGCCTCGCGCAGACCCGTCACGCGCTCGGTCGCGTCGTTGGTGTCGTATCGCCGTGCCATGTCTAGCGGGCCTCCTCGTGCACGTGACTCTGGGATGAAGCTGGTGAAGCTGGCGGAACTGATGGAGCGGGTGAAGCTGATGGAGCGGGTGGAACCGGTGGAGCGGGCGGAGCGGACGCGGGCGGGGGGAAGGTCACGGCAGCGCCTTGCGGGCGGTGGCGAAGCGCGGCCGGTTGTTGAGGTCGGGGTGGTCGGCCGCGTCGGCCCAGCCCCGCTCCTCGGTGAAGATCCACGGCACCTGGCCGCCCTGGGTGTCGGCGTGCTCGATGACGACGACGCCGCCGGGCCGCAGCAGGCGGTGCGCGGTGCGTTCGATGCCCCGGATGAGGTCGAGGCCGTCCTCGCCGGAGAACAGGGCCAGTTCGGGGTCGTAGTCGCGGGCCTCGGGGGCGACGTACTCCCACTCGGTGAGGGGGATGTACGGCGGGTTGGAGACCACCAGGTCGACCTGGCCGTCGAGGTCGGGGAACGCGTCCAGGGCGTTGCCCTGCCGCAGGTCGACCCGGGACCCCTGCATGTTCCTGCGGGTCCACACCAGGGCGTCCTCGGACAGCTCGACGGCGTGCACGCGCGAGCGCGGGACCTCCTGGGCGAGGGCGAGCGCGATGGCGCCGGACCCGGTGCACAGGTCGACGATCAGCGGCTCGACCACGTCCATGGCGCGCACGGCGTCTATGGCCCAGCCGACCACCGACTCGGTCTCGGGGCGCGGCACGAAGACGCCGGGCCCGACCTGGAGCTCCAGGTACCGGAAGTAGGCGCGCCCGGTGATGTGCTGGAGCGGCTCGCGCTGCTCGCGCCGGGCGATGACCTCCCAGTACCGGGCGTCGAAGTCGGAGTCCTTGACGGAGTGGAGTCCGCCCCGCTTCACGCCGTGCACGAACGCGGCGAGCTCCTCCGCGTCGTTGCGCGGCGAGGGCACGCCGGCGTCGGCCAGCCGCTGGGTGGCCTGAGCTACCTCAGCGAGCAGCAGGCTGCGGGGGCTCGGGGTACGTCCCCCAGATGATCGCTGCACGCAAGTCCTCCGTGTCGTCCTCGGTCGTGCGTACGCGCCTTACGCGGCTGCCAGCTTCGCTGCCGAGTCCGCGTCGACGCAGGCCTGGATCACCGCGTCGAGGTCGCCGTCCAGGACCTGGTCCAGGTTGTACGCCTTGAAGCCGACCCGGTGGTCGGAGATGCGGTTCTCCGGGTAGTTGTAGGTGCGGATCTTCTCGGAGCGGTCGACGGTGCGGACCTGGCTGCGGCGGGCGTCGGCGGCTTCCCGCTCCGCCTCCTCCTGCGCGGCGGCGAGCAGCCTGGAGCGCAGGATACGCATCGCCTGCTCCTTGTTCTGCAGCTGGCTCTTCTCGTTCTGGCAGGAGGCGACGACTCCGGTGGGGAGGTGCGTGATGCGCACCGCGGAGTCGGTGGTGTTGACGGACTGCCCGCCGGGCCCGGAGGAGCGGTAGACGTCGATGCGGAGGTCGTTGGGGTTGATCTCCACGTCGACCTCCTCCGCCTCGGGCGTGACGAGGACACCGGCCGCGGAGGTGTGGATGCGGCCCTGGGACTCGGTCGCCGGGACCCGCTGGACGCGGTGCACGCCGCCCTCGTACTTGAGGCGGGCCCACACGCCCTGGCCGGGCTCCGTGGCGCCCTGGCCGCCCTTGGTCTTCACGGCGACCTGGACGTCCTTGTAGCCGCCCAGCTCGGACTCGGTGGCGTCGATGATCTCGGTCTTCCAGCCGACCCGCTCGGCGTAGCGCAGGTACATGCGCAGCAGGTCGCCGGCGAACAGCGCGGACTCGTCGCCGCCCGCGCCCGCCTTGATCTCGAGCAGGACGTCCTTGTCGTCGCTCGGGTCGCGCGGGACGAGGAGCAGCCGCAGCTTCTCCGTCAGTTCCTCGCGCTGCTTCTCCAGCACCTTGACCTCGGCGGCGAAGTCCGGGTCGTCGGCGATGAACTCGCGCGCGGTCTCGACGTCGTCGCCGGTCTGCTTCCAGGAGCGGTACGTGGCGACGATCGGGGTCAGCTCGGCGTAGCGCTTGTTCAGCTTGCGCGCGTTGGCCTGGTCGGAGTGGACCGACGGATCGGCGAGCTTCTTCTCCAGGTCGGCGTGCTCCACGACGAGTTCCTCGACGGCCTCGAACATCTCTGGGCTCCTGTACTGCGGACGAAAGGGAAGGCGGACGACCAAAAACGCCGGTCCCGGCGCGCGCCCCGGGCGGGGTGCGGCCGTGGACCGGCGGAATGGGGCTCGCTACTTCTGGGAGCCGGCGGCCTTGCCGAAGCGGGCCTCGAAGCGGGCCACACGGCCACCGGTGTCGAGGATCTTCTGCTTGCCCGTGTAGAACGGGTGGCACTCGGAGCACACGTCGGCACGGATGGCACCGGAGTCGATGGTGCTGCGGGTGGTGAACGACGCGCCACAGGTGCAGCTGACCTGCGTCTCGACGTACTCGGGGTGGATGTCGCGCTTCAAGGTGTCTCCTAGGTTTCGGGAGGGCTCCGGGTCGCCGTCCGCGGGGTGCGGAAGCGTGAACCGGGGCCGACGTACCAGTCTGCCAGGACTGGCCGCATCCCCCAAAACCGGGGGGTGGGGCGATCTATTCCCGGCGGGTGCCGCGGTCGGCGGGTGCCGCGGTCTGCGTCGTGGTCGGCGCCACAGCCGGAGCCGGGGGCGGTGCCGGAGCCGGGGGCGGGGGCGGGGGCGGGGGCGGGGGCGGTCAGGAGGAGGACACGACGCCCGCGGCCTCGCCCGTGGCGGTGCCCTCGGTGGCGGACTCCGGGATCGGGAGGTCCTCCTTCAGGGCCGTCCAGACCTGCTGGGCCTTCGCCTTCTCGACGATGACGCGGTTGCGGTTCGCGGGGTCGTACCGCACGGGCATCGTGACCATGGTCATGTCGTCCGCGCCGATGCCCTTGAGGCCGCCGGCGAAGGACATCAGGGAGTTCAGGGAGCCGAGGCCGGAGTCGGTGGTGACGGCCTTGGTGGCGGTGTCGGCGAGGGCGTACAGCTTCGTGCCGCCGGTCAGGAGGCCGACGTCGTTCACCCGGTCGACCAGGGCCTTGACGAAGGCCTGCTGGAGCTGGATGCGGCCGAGGTCGGAGCCGTCGCCGACGCCGTGCCGGGTGCGGACCAGGCCGAGGGCCTGCTCGCCGTCGAGGATGTGCGTGCCGGCCTTCAGGGTCAGGTGGCTGTCGGGGTCCTCGATGTCCTCGGTCGTGGTGACCTCGACCCCGCCCAGCTCGTCGACCAGCTTCTCGAAGCCGGAGAAGTCGACCTCCAGGTAGTGGTCCATCCGGATGCCGGTGACGGCCTCGACGGTCTTGACCGCGCAGGCCGCGCCGCCGGTGGTGTACGCCGAGTTGAACATCACACCGGTCGCGGCGTCGTGGGTACCGCCCTCGGTGTCGGTGCAGGCGGGGCGGTCGACGATGGTGTCGCGCGGGATGGAGACCACGCTCGCCTTCTTGTGGCCCTCGTACACGTGGACGATCATCGCCGTGTCGGAGCGGGCGCTGCCGTCGTCGGTGCCGCCGCCGAGCTTCTTGTTGGCGCCGGAGCGGGTGTCCGAACCGAGGACGAGGATGTTCTGCGAGCCGTTGTCGGCCTTCGTGGGCCGGTCGGTGCCGAGGGCGTGGTCGATGTCGAGGCTCTCGATGTTGCCGTTGAGCCTGACGTACACGTACCCGAGGCCGGTGCCGCCGAGGACGACTACTCCGGCCGCGGTCCAGGCCGCGATCAGCAGGCCCCTGCGCCGGGCGCGGCTCCTCCCGCGCCGGGCGTCGGCCGGCTGCCGCGGATCACCGGCGCCGGACTCGTCCGGTGTGCCGGGCTCCCCCGGTATGCCGGGGCCCGGTGTGTTCTCGGCGGACATGTGCTCCTCACGTCTTGTGTCGTCCTCACCATCGTCCTCCGCCGGATGGGACGGAGAAACTCGGCAGGGGGTGGCGCGACGCTCCGTGCCCGGCCCGGCGGGGGCCGGACCGGGCACGGAGCGTCACCGGGTGAGCGGGGAGGCGCCCCGCTCGTCCGCGGTGTCAGCCGAGGATGTCGTACTGCTTGAAGGTCGTCCCGAGCGAGAGCCGTGCGGAGAAGACCGCGCTCCCGTTGCTTCCGGTGCCCCGGTACAGGTAGAGCGTGCCGGCGGGGGTGCGGGCCAGGAGGTCGGCCCTGCCGTCCCCGCTGACGTCACCGACGGTGGCGAGCATGTTGTACGTGGTGGTGCTCCAGGTGGCGACCTTGACGCCGGCCGCGAAGGTGCCGTTGCCGCGGCCCTTGTACAGGTACACCGCGCCGCCGGTCTTCTTGCGGGCGATCAGGTCGGCCAGACCGTCGCCGTTGAAGTCGCCGTGGCCGCGGACGGCGTTGAACGAGCTCCAGCCGACGCCCGCCTTGACGCGGGTGGCGAAGGAGCCGTTGCCCTTGCCGGGGTAGACCCACAGGACGCCGGCGGAGTCGACGGAGACCAGGTCGGGCAGGTGGTCGCCGGTGACGTCGCCGGGGGCGACGATGCTCAGCCGGGACTTCCAGTTGTCGCCGACCAGCTTGGTGGCCCAGGTGCCGCTGGAGGGCACGTAGTGCTTCCAGAAGACGTCGCCGTCGGAGGCGCGGCGCACCAGCAGGTCCTGGAAGTCGTCGCGGTCGAGGTCGGTCTGCAGGACGAGGTTGACCCCGTTCCAGTTGCCCCAGGACTCGCGCGCGGCGAGCGAGGTGCCCTTGGAGTCGCGCTCGTAGCCGGTCTTGTCGGCGGCGTTGCGCATCCACAGGTCGGCGTAGTGGTCGTTGCTGAGGTTGGTGTCGTCGACGCGCGGGGAGACGGCGCCGACGTACGTGGAGACCTTGCTGAAGACGCTGTACGCGCCGCTCTCCACGCAGTCCTTCACGCCCCAGGAGACGACGCCGACGATGCGGTTGTTCACCACGAGCGGCCCGCCGGAGTCGCCGTTGCAGGCGGAGGTGGTGCCCTCGTCGGCGCCGGTGGCGGGGGTGCCCGCGCACACCATGTGGCCCTTGACGAAGTCGGCGCCGTAGAAGCCCGCGCAGGTCGCGTCGGCCTGGATCGGCAGCGTGGCCGTCTTCAGCGTGGTGGAGATGTCCTGGGTGGTGGAGGTGGTCCGCCCCCAGCCGTAGAGCTTGGCGCTGGTGCCGGCCTTGTACGACGTCGTGTCGGCGGCCGTCGTCGTCCGGATCGGCGTGGCCCTGACCGGGTTCGCCAGGGTGAGGACGGCGATGTCGTTGTCGATGGTCGCCGCGCTGTACGACGGGTGGTTCCACTGGCGCCAGACGCCCGTCACGGTCCCGCCGTACAGGTCGGTGCCGGTGGCGAGCTGGGTGGCGCCGGTGACGACGGCGCCGTGGGCGTGCCAGTCGTAGCCCTTGACGCAGTGCGCCGCGGTGAGGATCTTCGTCGGCGCGATGACGGCACCGCCGCAGAAGAAGCCGATGTCGTCGCCGGTGGTGGCGGTCCCCCGGTCGTCGCCGTACCAGAGCTGCGTCATCCAGGGCGCGGTGGTGACGGTCGTCGTCGTGCCGCCGATGATCTTCGGGTCGACGGTGGTGGCGGTGCCGGCGCTCAGGGAGGCCTTCGTGCTCTGTCCGGGCAGGTCGTCACCGGCGACGGCGGTCGCGAGGCGCTGGCGCAGTTCCCCGGCCGACGGGCCGCTGTGGGCGGGCGACGGCGGGGCCTCGGCGGCCTGGGCGCTCGACATGAACAGCGCACCGGCCACGGCGGTGGCGACACCGGCCGCGACGACGGGCAGGGCGATGCGGATCCGGCGTCTGTGCCGTCCGCTCCCGGGCGTGGGTGTACCCACTCAAGTCCCCCCTCGGGATCTGGAGTTCAGGAAGATCTTCATCGAAAAGACGATCGAAGGGCGTGATCGTATCCCTCCCCCGGGCAGCGGAGAGGGCCGCCCCCCGGAAGGGAGCGGCCCTCTTGCGAAGACTGGCGTCAGTCGTTGTTGCCCGGCGCCGGCGTCGTCTTCTGGATCTGCATCAGGAACTCGGCGTTCGACTTCGTCTGCTTCATCTTGTCGAGGAGCAGTTCGACCGCCTGCTGCTGGTCGAGGGCGTGCAGCACCCGGCGCAGCTTCCAGACGATGCCGAGCTCGTCGGGGGCGAGCAGGATCTCTTCCTTGCGGGTGCCGGACGCGTCCACGTCCACCGCCGGGAAGATCCGCTTGTCGGCGAGCTTGCGGTCGAGCTTGAGCTCCATGTTGCCGGTGCCCTTGAACTCCTCGAAGATCACCTCGTCCATGCGGGACCCGGTGTCGACGAGCGCGGTCGCCAGGATGGTGAGCGAGCCGCCGTCCTCGATGTTGCGCGCGGCACCGAAGAAGCGCTTCGGCGGGTAGAGCGCGGTCGAGTCGACACCACCGGACAGGATGCGGCCGGAGGCCGGTGCCGCGAGGTTGTACGCGCGGCCCAGACGGGTGATCGAGTCGAGCAGGACGACGACGTCGTGACCCAGCTCCACCAGGCGCTTGGCGCGCTCGATGGCCAGCTCGGCGACCGTGGTGTGGTCCTCGGCCGGGCGGTCGAAGGTCGAGGAGATGACCTCGCCCTTGACCGACCGCTGCATGTCGGTGACCTCTTCCGGACGCTCGTCGACCAGGACGACCATCAGGTGGCACTCGGGGTTGTTGTGCGTGATCGCGTTGGCGATCGCCTGCATGATCATGGTCTTGCCGGTCTTCGGCGGGGCCACGATCAGGCCGCGCTGGCCCTTGCCGATCGGCGACACGAGGTCGATGATCCGGGTCGTGAGGACGCCCGGGTCCGTCTCCAGACGGAGGCGGTCCTGCGGGTACAGCGGGGTGAGCTTGTTGAACTCCGGGCGGCCGCGGCCGTGTTCGGGCGCCATGCCGTTGACGGAGTCGAGGCGCACGAGCGCGTTGAACTTCTCGCGGCGCTCGCCCTCCTTCGGCTGGCGGACCGCGCCGGTGACGTGGTCGCCCTTGCGCAGGCCGTTCTTGCGGACCTGGGCGAGGGAGACGTACACGTCGTTGGGACCCGGCAGGTAGCCCGACGTACGGATGAAGGCGTAGTTGTCGAGGATGTCGAGGATGCCCGCGACGGGGATCAGGACGTCGTCGTCGGCGACCTGCGGCTCGGCCGCGCCGATCTCGTCACGGCCACGGCGGCCGCGGCGGTCCCGGTAACGCCCGCGACGGCCGCGGCGGCCGCCCTCGAAGTCGTCGTCGTCCTGCGGCCCGTTGTCCCGCTGGCGGTCCTGGCGGTCCTGACGGCCGCCGCCCTGCTGGCCCTGCTGCTGGCGCTGACCGCCGCCCTGGCCCTGCTGGTCGTCGCCCTTGCCGCGGCGGTCGCGGTCGCGTCCGCGCTCCCGGCGGTCGCGGCGCCGGCCGTCGGCGCCGTCGGCGTCGTTCCTGGCGTCGCCCTGCGGCGTGGACTGCTCGGTCTGCGTGGCGACCGCGACGTCGGCCTTCGGGGCGCTCTTCGCCTCGGCCGTGACGGTCTCGGGGCTGCCCGCGTCGGCGGTGGCCCGGCGACGACGGCGCTCGACGGGGGCCTCGTTGCCGCCGGCCGGCTGGCCGGGGATCTCGATCTGCTGCTGGGCCGCGGCCTTCTCGGCGGGGGCCTCGGCCGGGGCGGCGTCCGCCTTCTTCACGGCGGCGTCATCGCCCGTGCGGGCCTTGGAGGTGGCGCGGCGCTTGGGCTTGGTCTCGGCGGCGTCCCCGGCGGGAGCCTTCGCGGCCGGCGCGCCGCCCCCGCCCGCCTGCGCCTCCTTGATGACCTCGATCAGCTGGCTCTTGCGCATCCGCGCGGTGCCCCTGATGCCGAGGCCGGATGCGACCTGCTGCAACTCGGCCAGCACCATGCCCTCGAGGCCGGTACCGCGGCGCCGCCGGGAGCCGGCACCGGCAGCAGGCGCGGAGGCGTCCGTGGCGGGCGCGGCAGCGGTCTCCTCGACACGTGCGCCCATCAGATCGGTGGTGTCGCTCACGAAGGGTCCTTCCCTGGAGCGGACGTCGGCCTGTCTGGCTCGGCGACCGGTTGTGCTGTCCGGCTTCGGTCCTTGCTGTGGCGAAGCCGGGGCGGTGGTCCGCCAAAGCGGCGGAAGAGATTTCTGGTGATGGCGCTTCCTCGACGATCCGTGACACCCAGTGTCACGTGGCGTGGTCGCACCGATTCCGGAGCGTGCCCGTCGGACCGTTCGACGTCACTGCACGGCGTACTGCCCAGGTACGACGTACGGAACGCAGTGCGGCTTGGGGAGCTCCCGGAAGAATGTCTGTCCCGGAGGGGGACGTGAAGCACCGCGCCATGGTGGGGTCGGGTGCAGACTTGAGGTTAACACTACCGGATCCAACAAACATTCCCCCTCTCGAAATCCGGCAACCGTGTGCCTTCACAGGTCGCCGGAGGGCGCGAGCGGCAGCACGGTCGCCCCCCGAAGGTCCAGACTCAGCCGGTTGGCGGCCCATTCCGCACCCGCCAGCCGCTCGACCTTGTCGGCCGACTCCGCGTCGGCCAGGGCCATCACGGTCGGCCCGGCGCCGGAGATCACCGCGGGGACCCCGTCGGCGCGCAGCCGCTCCACCAGCGCGGCGCTCTCCGGCATGGCGGGGGCGCGGTACTCCTGGTGGAGACGGTCCTCGGTGGCGGGCAGCAGCAGCTCGGGGCGCCTGGTCAGGGCCTCGACGAGCAGGGCGGCACGGCCCGCGTTGGCGGCGGCGTCGACGTGCGGCACGGTGCGCGGGAGCAGTCCGCGCGCGGTCTCGGTCAGGACCGGCTTCCCGGGCACGAAAACCACCGGAACGATGGAATCCGAAGGCTCCATCCTGATCGCCCGCGCGGCGCCGGCCTCCATCCAGGAGAGCGTGAACCCGCCGAGCAGGCAGGCCGCGACGTTGTCGGGGTGTCCCTCGATCTCGGTCGCCAGCTCCAGCAGGGCGGCGTCGTCGAGGCGGGCCTCGCCGCCTATGGTCACCGCGCGGGCGGCGACGATCCCGGCGCAGATGGCGGCGGAGGAGGAGCCGAGGCCGCGGCCGTGCGGAATGCGGTTGGCGCAGACGATCTCGAGGCCGCGGGGCTGGCCGCCGAGGACGTCGAAGGCGGTGCGCAGGGAGCGGACGAGGAGGTGTTTCTCGTCGCGCGGCAGCGTCTCGCTGCCCTCACCCGCGATGTCGATGTGCAGCCCGGAGTCGGCCACCCGGACGACGACGTCGTCGTAGAGCCCCAGCGCGAGGCCCAGGGCGTCGAAGCCCGGACCGAGATTGGCGCTGGTGGCGGGGACGCGCACCCGGACGGCGGCGGCGCGGAACGCTGGACCGGCCATCGCTCGTTGACTCTCCTTGAGCTGCGTGACGGTCGAATGACTTCGACTGGATCCGTTTGGCTTCGATTGACTTCGATCGGCTTCGATGACGTACGAAGACCCTCGGGCCGCTGATGACGGCGCGGCGCCGCTGCCCGCGCGAGATGCGGAGGCATATGCGGCAGGCGGGTTCGGTACAGCCTATCGAAGGAAGGTTCTGTGGCGACATAGGGCGCACAGGAGGCGCACGATGCGTGTCGCAAGCCCCCCGTGCACCCTCGCCGGGGAAAGCCCTCCGTGGAGGAACTTCCCCAGGTGAGGACCTTCATGCCTCGGCGGGGGCGCCCTGTCTCCGCGCGGCGCCCCCGCTTCCCGCGGGGTCGTTCAGACGAGCCCGAGGCGCTCGGCCGCGGTCACCGCGTCGACGGGGACGGTCACCGGCTGCGGAGCGCCGGCCACGGCCCAGTCGGGGTCCTTCAGGCCGTTGCCCGTGACGGTGCACACGATCGTCTGGCCCGGGTCGACCTTGCCCTGCTCGGCGGCCTTCAGCAGACCGGCCACCGACGCGGCGGACGCGGGCTCCACGAAGACGCCCTCCTGGGCGGCCAACAGCCGGTAGGCGCGCAGGATCTCACGGTCCGTCACCTCGTCGATGAGGCCGCCGGACTCGTCCCGCGCCGCGAGCGCGTACTGCCAGGACGCGGGGTTGCCGATGCGGATCGCGGTGGCGATGGTCGACGGGTCCTTGACGACCTCGCCGCGCACGATCGGCGCACTGCCGGAGGCCTGGAAGCCCCACATGCGCGGGGTGCGCCCGGCGATCCTGTCGGCGGCGTACTCCGTGTACCCCTTCCAGTACGCCGTGATGTTGCCGGCGTTGCCGACCGGCAGGACGTGGATGTCGGGGGCGTCGCCGAGCATGTCCACGATCTCGAAGGCGGCCGTCTTCTGCCCCTCGATACGCACCGGGTTGACCGAATTGACCAGCGCCACGGGGTAGTTGTCGCTCAGCGAGCGGGCCAGCGTGAGGCAGTCGTCGAAGTTGCCGTCGACCTGGAGGATCTTCGCGCCGTGGACGAGTGCCTGCCCCATCTTGCCGAGCGCGATCTTGCCCTGGGGGACGAGGACGGCGGAGACCATGCCGGCGCGCACGGCGTACGCGGCGGCGCTCGCCGACGTGTTGCCGGTGGAGGCGCAGATGACCGCCTTGGCGCCCTCCTCCTTGGCCCGGGTGATCGCCATGGTCATCCCGCGGTCCTTGAAGGAGCCGGTGGGGTTCGCGCCCTCGACCTTGAGGTGGACCTCGCAGCCGGTGCGCTCGGAGAGCACCTGCGCGGGCACGAGGGGCGTGCCGCCCTCGCGGAGCGTCACGACCTGCGTGCTGTCGGAAACCGGCAGCCGGTCCCGGTACTCCTCGATGATTCCGCGCCACTGGTGGGTCATTGCTGGTTACTCTCCTTCAACCCGCATGATGCTGGCGACACCCCGCACGGTGTCGAGCTTGCGCAGCGCCTCGACGGTCCCGGTGAGGGAGGCGTCGGACGCGCGATGGGTGACGACGACGAGGGAGGCCTCGCCGTCCTTACCCTGCTGCCGAACCGTATCGATGGACACCCCGTGCTCCGCGAACACGGTGGCGACCTGCGCCAGGACGCCCGGTTTGTCGGCGACGTCGAGGCTGATGTGGTACCGGGTGACGACGTCACCCATCGGCGACACCGGCAGGGCGGCGTACGCCGACTCGCCGGGCCCCGTCGCCCCGCTGAGCCGGTTGCGGCAGACGGCGACGAGGTCGCCGAGCACGGCGGAGGCGGTGGGAGCACCGCCGGCGCCGGGGCCGTAGAACATGAGCTGACCGGCCGCGTCCGACTCGACGAACACGGCGTTGTAGGCGCCGCGCACGGAGGAGAGCGGGTGGGACAGCGGAATCATGGCGGGGTGCACGCGCGCGGTGACGGACCCCCCGTCGGCGGCCCGCTCGCAGATGGCGAGCAGCTTGATGGTGCAGCCCATCTCCTTGGCGGAGGCGAAGTCGGCGGCGGTCACCTCCGCCATGCCCTCGCGGTAGACGTCGTCGAGGCGCACGCGCGTGTGGAAGGCGATCCCGGCGAGGATGGCGGCCTTGGCCGCGGCGTCGAAGCCCTCGACGTCGGCGGTGGGGTCGGCCTCGGCGTACCCGAGGGCGGTGGCCTCGTCGAGGGCCTCCTGGTAGCCGGCCCCGGTGGAGTCCATCTTGTCGAGGATGAAGTTGGTCGTCCCGTTGACGATGCCCATGACGCGGTTGATCTTGTCGCCGGCGAGCGACTCGCGCAGCGGACGGATCAGCGGGATGGCGCCGGCGACGGCGGCCTCGTAGTAGAGGTCCCTGCCGTGTTCGCCGGCGACGGCGTGCAGGGCGGCGCCGTCCTGGGCGAGCAGCGCCTTGTTGGCGGAGACGACCGAGGCGCCGTGCTCGAAGGCGGTGGTGATGAGGGTGCGGGCGGGCTCGATACCGCCGATGACCTCGACGACGACGTCGATGTCGCCCCGTTTGACCAGCGCGGTGGCGTCGGTGGTGACGAGCGCCGGGTCGATCCCCTCGCGCACCCGGGAGGGCCGCCGGACGGCCACTCCGGCCAGTTCCACCGGGGCCCCGATCCTGGCGGCGAGGTCGTCGGCGTGCGTCGTCATGATGCGCGCCACCTCTGAGCCGACCACTCCGCAGCCCAGCAGCGCCACCTTCAGCGGACGCGTACGCATCATCCGACCTCGTTTCCTCATACCGTCTACGGTTGCTCCAGTCTCACTCACCGGACCGGGGTTTCTGCCCCTGGTCCGGATCGTGAGACATCTATTTCATTTTCTCGGAGTGCCGGACAGGAGATCTTCCCGTTCCTCCACCCCGCCGGACCGCGCCCCCTGCGGGCTACCCGACGTCGAGCCGCAGGAGGTCCTCCTCCGTCTCGCGCCGGACGATGACGCGGGCCTCGCCCTCGCGCACGGCGACGACCGGCGGCCGCAGCACGTGGTTGTAGTTGCTGGCCATGGACCGGCAGTACGCCCCCGTGGCGGGGACGGCGATCAGGTCACCCGGTGCCAGGTCGGCCGGCAGGAACGCGTCCTTGACCACGATGTCCCCGCTCTCGCAGTGCTTGCCCACGACGCGCGCGAGCATCGGCGCGGCGTCGGAGGAGCGGGAGACGAGCGCCACGCTGTACTCGGCGTCGTACAGGGCGGTGCGGATGTTGTCGGACATCCCGCCGTCGACGGAGACGTAGGTGCGCAGTCCGTCGAGCGGCTTGACGGTGCCGACCTCGTACAGCGTGAAGGCGGTGGGCCCGACGATCGCGCGGCCGGGCTCGACGGAGATGCGGGGCGTGCGCAGCCGGGCGGACTCGCACTCGCGGGTGACGATCTCCGTCAGCGCCTTGGCGATCTCGTGCGGCTCGCGCGGGTCGTCGTCGCTGGTGTAGGCGATGCCGAGGCCGCCGCCGAGGTCGATCTCGGGCAGCTCGACGCCGTGTTCGTCGCGGATGTCCTTGAGCAGCCCGACGACCCGGTGGGCGGCGACCTCGAAGCCGGACATGTCGAAGATCTGCGACCCGATGTGCGAGTGGATCCCGATCAGCTCCAGCCCGTCGAGCTTCAGCGCGCGCCGCACGGCCTCGGCGGCCTGCCCCCCGGCGAGCGGGATCCCGAACTTCTGGTCCTCGTGGGCGGTGGCGATGAACTCGTGCGTGTGCGCCTCGACGCCGACGGTGATGCGGATCTGCACGCGCTGCCGCCTGCCGAGCGACTGGGCGATGTGCGCGACGCGGACGATCTCCTGGAAGGAGTCGAGGACGATCCGCCCGACACCGGCCCGCACGGCCCTCTCGATCTCCTGCGCCGACTTGTTGTTGCCGTGGAAGGCGATGCGGTCGGCGGGCATGCCGGCGGAGAGCGCGGTGGCCAGCTCGCCGCCGGAGCAGACGTCGAGGTTGAGCCCCTCCTCGTGCAGCCACCGCACGACGGCGCGCGACAGGAACGCCTTTCCGGCGTAGAAGACGTCGGCGTCGGTCCCGAAGGCGGTGCGCCAGGCGCGGGCGCGGTCCCGGAAGTCGGCCTCGTCGAGGACGTAGGCCGGGGTGCCGTGCTCCTCGGCGAGCGTCTTCACGTCGATCCCGCCGACGCTGACGACCCCGAGGGCGTCCCGGGTGACGGTGCGCGACCACACCTTGGGGTCGAGGGAGTTGAGGTCGGCGGGCGGCGCCGAATAATGCCCCTCCGGCAGGACGTCGGCGTGACGGGGCCCGGCGGGGTGTGCGGAACGGCTCATCGTGGGCGTGCTCTCTCAGAGGTGGTCGGGTGCGTCGATGCCGAGCAGGGACAGGCCGCCGGCCAGCACCGTCCCGGCGGCTTCGGCGAGGGCGAGCCGGGACCGGTGGGCGGCCGAGGGTTTCTCGTCCCCGCGGGGCAGCACGGCGGGCAGGTGAGCCAGGGTCGCGTCGGCGAGGGCCAGGAGGTGCCGGGTGAGCCGGGAGGGAGCGGCGAGGGCGTCGGGGTGCGGGAGCCCGCCGGCGGTGGCGAGGACGCGGGGGTGGTCGGCGAGCAGCGCTACGAGGTCCGGGGTGACCGGGGCGTCCGGGTCGTCCGGCGCCTCTGCGTCCGGTGCCGCTGGGGTCGCTGCCGCTGGGGTCACCGGGTCCGCTGCCGCGGGGTCCGCCGCCGTGGGGTTCGCCGCCGTGGGGTCCGCCGCCGCGGGGGGCGTCTCGGGCCGGGTGGCGGCGTCGAATCCGAGGTCGGCGGCGTTGCGGCCGACGGCGCGGGTGCGGGCGTGGGCGTAGCGGATCCGGAAGAGGGGGTTGCCCTCGCGCTGGACCAGATGATCGGCGGTGATGCGGGGCCGGTCGTGCGGGGCGGGGTGGAGCAGGGCCCAGCGGGCGGCGTCCGGCCCGAGCGGAGCGGGATCCTCCGGCGCCGGCACGGGCCGCAGGTCCACCCCGTCGCCGTCGCCGTCGCCGTGCGTGATCTCGACGCGCCCGCCCTGCGAGCCGACCATCCGCGCGAGCACGTCGGCCACCACCTCGGCACGGACCTCGTACGGCACGCGCACCACGAACACCTGACCGGCGAGGGCGTCGGTACGGCCGTACCCCGGCCCCTCGTCGAGGATCCGCCGGACCAGTTCGGCGGAGGCGACGGCCCGGTCGAGGCTGATGTTGAGGAACCCCGGCCCGGTGATCGCGACGTCGGTGACGCCGGCTTCCCGCACGAGGTACGGCTGGAGCAGCGCGGCGACCCGCAGCGGGGGCTGCCCGGCGGGGCGGGCCAGCTGGAGGGCGACGTTGGTGGCGTAGTCCCCGCACCCTCCCGCCCCGGGCGGCCCGACCCGCACCCGCGGGGGAACGGCCACACTCAGCGCCCCGTCGTCGACGGCACACCGCACTGCGTGCAGCACGGTGCGGGACAACTCGACGGGGGTCACGGGACCAGCGTAGGGGAGGAGGGGGGTGGGTATGCGAGCCGATTCGGGGGTGTCCGGGATGTGGACGGGGCGGGGTGCCTCCCGGGACGGAGGAGACGGCAGCCGGTGACTCATTCGGCGACGGGCTCGACCAGGGGGGCGGGGGCCGTACGGGGTGAGACGCCGAGCCCAGGTCCCCCGTCGGCGCCGGCCGGACGGCCGGGAGCGTCACCGCCGGCCCCCTCCCCTCGCTTCCCCTCGATGAGCCGGTGCACGAGGCTGACGAGGTCGGCGGGATCGAAGGGCTTGGAGAGGAAGGCGTCGACGCCCGCCTCGAGGCCGGCCTCGACCTCGCACTGCGTGCAGGCGCTGATGATGGCGAGGGGGAGTCCGCGGGTACGCGGGTCGGCGCGGAGCCGCGCGGCGGTCCGCAGGCCGTCCAGCCGGGGCATGACGACATCGAGGGTCACGAGATCGGGCCGCACCTGATGCACGACTTCCAGACACTCGGCACCATCGGACGCGGTCACGACCTCGAGGCCCTCCAGCTCGAGATTGACCCTGATCAGCTGCCTGATGACCTTGTTGTCGTCCACAACAAGCACCCGGCCCGAAGCGCCTGACACCACTCGAGAGTAGGTCGGCCCCGGCCACCGCGTCCGGGTTTTCCCCACTTCCACCCCCTCCGGGCCCCGCCCCGTCCCCCACCCGGGGAAACCCGTTCCTGATCACCCCGAGGGAGCTGGTAGTGTTCTGTCCGTCGCCGCGAGCAACGCGACCGACACGCCCCCGTAGCTCAGGGGATAGAGCAACGGCCTCCGGAGCCGTGTGCGCAGGTTCGAATCCTGCCGGGGGCACCTTGCAGAAGGTGCCCAAAGACCCCGTCACCAGCGGAAACGCTGGAGCCGGGGTCTTCGCGTTTGTGCAGGCGGATGCAGCCCGGAGCGGCTGCATGTCGGGGTCCGTGGACGAGGCGTGGACGGGATCTTGAGGCATCGTTGCAGGTAATGAGGCTCTGCGGAGCCGAGTGGAGCCACTCCTCGTCGTTTCGGTCTGGGACCACATGAGGGCCCGAACACATGCGTGACGCTTCAGCAAGCGTGGGGCGCGGCGAGCAGCACGGCCTCAGCGACGTAGCGGTAGAAGAGGCCGGTGCCGATGGGAACGATCCTCTTGGTCGAGCGCCCATCCACTAGGGCTTCATCTACCTATCACGCCAAAATTACCCAATGCAGGTTGAAAAAAGATTTTTGTGCCGATTTAGGCCTTCCGTCGAAGTTCAGTCACGCTCGAAGTGCCGCGTGGCACCAGCGGCGAGTGGGACGTCTACTACCGGATGCCCATGCCAATTCGACGGGTGCCGCAGGCGCAGCTCTGGCTGCGAGGCTAGCTGAGGGCACCGAAGTCAACTGCCGTCTCGACCGATGCCGCGCGCAGGCGAACATGGTGATTTGATGGGGCGTCAGCCATCTGATCGTTAGGTTCCTCGTCCCTCTGCACATGTTGGAGTGCGTGTGACTATCCCAGACCTCGTCGCAGCACCGGACCCGCAGCAGGAGTCATTCAGTGCACTGGTCCACGTGGAGTATCAGCTCCGGGTGCTGGGACTGCTGTGCGCAGCTGCGGACGAGAGACCAGACAGGTTTAGTACGCCTGGCTCACTTGAGACATGGGCCGAGTATTGCCGAAAACAGAGCGAGAAGCTGGGCTGCACCGAGTGCCGGACGGAGGCGGCGGAGGTCGCTGACAGCATCGAGACGGTCATCGTCAAAGAGCCGCAAACGTCGATCAGGCGGGTGCGCAACCAGGTGTGCCACGGCGGTCCGATTCCAGACAACATCGACCGTGCGGTCCTGTATGGGGCGGTGGCCCTTAATGCTGAGCGCATCGTGCGGATCTACGAGCACGGCCACGTTTCTGAGCTGAGTCCCTACTTTCGGATGGCCGACGCCGAGCTCGCGGCGCTGCACTCCTTCTCGGGGACGGCAGCGAGGTACTGGCCACGTCGCGGCGAAGCCCGTGATGTGACAGATCCCGACGTAGTGGATGCGCTGAAGAAGCTGAACTTCCAGCGCGGCGATCGCTTGCTCGACGACTTCGCGCAGGACATTGCCCGGGACCTCAAGGGCTTTGCCGAACGTGACTCGGTCTACGTCCTAGCGTCGCCGCCCCAACCGATCGCCGTGCGCTGGGATCGGCGCAGCTCAGACGGGCCAGTTCCGCGGGTCGATCGCTTCATCATCGGCGCGGATCACGCCAGGATGTGGCTGACGGAGTCAGGGCCGAAGCCGTACAAGGCCTTCTTGGCGGACGTGTGTAACTGGCCGTTGCTCAAACGGCGACTGCTGGAGGAGCTCGAGGAACAGGTCACTGCGGAAAAGCGGATCAGCCGGGAGTTGTTCCCGAACCTGCAGCAGCGCATTCCTCATGTGCCGACGATGGTGCAGTTCGACGACGACTACCAGGGCCCTCGCACCGACCTCACCATCACCGAAGCTTGCGAGGAAGTTACCGACGGCATCCATGCGTATCGCGGCAGCACAAACCTCATCACGCTGACTGGCGAAGCCGGAGCCGGCAAGACCCACAGTCTGCTCCAGTTCGCCCGGGAGTCGCTGACCGCAGGCGGCGACCTCGACCCGGTGGCGATCTATATCTCCTCCAGCAGGACTAGCGCGACCAGCCTGGACAAACTGATCACCGAGAGGGTCGCCGGCACGCGCATCCTGGACCGAGAGCCGGTATTGGCTCTCTGCCGGGCTGGCCTGGCGATACTGGTGATCGACGGGTTCGACGAGATGCTGGGCTTCCGGTCCTACGACGACCCACTATCGGGCCTACAGCCGATCCTTGATCAACTCCGCAACCGGGGAGCTGTCATCCTCTCCGCGAGAGCGAGCTACTCTGAGGCGCGGCTCTGGAAGAGCTTGACGGAGCACCCTGCTAAGGCGTCGAACCACCGGTTGACGACGATGAAGCTGCAGCCGTGGCGGCGTGCGGAGCTACTCAAGCTCGCCGACCATCTATCGAGCGAAACGGTCACCGAGGAAGCGCCAGAGATCCGGCAGCTGCTAACCACACCGTTCTTCTGCCTCGCCTATATCGCGTGGAAGCAGACCGATACGTCCGGTGACTTCCTGCAGTTTGTGGTCGATACCTATCTCCAACGCGAGTTGGGCAAGCTAGTGGACTCTCAAGACGCCGAGCTCTTCAGCAAGGAAGACCTCTCCGAGATCTTCTGCGAGGTTGCAGAGATGACCGCGCGCAGCGTGGCCGCAGAGGTCGCCGAGTCTGACCTGGTGGTCGCGGCGGAAGTCGCGTTGGGCAGGGAACTCGACGAGAAGGAACAGCGCCGGCTGGTCGCCTTGTGTGGCATGAGCGCCGAATGGTCGGAGCATGAGCTCTCGTTCAGCTTCACTCACCTCGCTATCGCCGAACACTTCCTCGCCCGACAGATCGTTCGAGTGCCGTTCCAGCAAGCTCTGGCTCTACTGTCCGAAGTGGCGATCTCAGCGCTATGCGCTCAGCTGATCGCTTCGATGTGGTCAGAGGTGGCCCGGGACGAGCGATTGGAGGCGCTCGTCGCCGCGCTTCAGGCCAGAGTGAGTGCAGCCCAGTCGACTGAGGAGTGCCGTCCCGCCATGGCCAGTCTCGGTGAGCTATGGGCGAGAGTACACGGGACTGCGGAGAACACGAGAGCCGTTAGCCGGATCATGGTTGACAGGCTTGAGTTGAATGGCTCCGGAACGGTGACGCTCGACCAGGCACAGGTGAAGCATCTGGTGGTAGGACCGGGAGTCACAGTGCGACTGACCGGCAGCCAGATCGATCAGCTGGACCTGTCTCGGACGTCCGGCAATCCGCTGCTGGACGACTCTCACAATTATGTGGGCGAGCTGTTCACCCAGGGCGGGCTGGCGACTACCCCGCGCCAGATAAGGGAACTGCTCGGCTTGCCTGAGGAATCCGTCGACGAGAGTGACATCGAAGCGTTCTTCCGGGACAAGATCGTCAATTCCCGGGCAGCGATCATCGTGGACCGGCACTACAATCCGCCGGACGAGGACGTCCGGATGAAGTGGACACGCGAGCACGGTGATAGATGGCAAGCTTTCGCTAAGCGGCTAGTAGCCGAAGGGAAGTTGATCGAGGAACGGGTGAATGCAGCCGGCCCCCAGAAGCGGCGTCTGCGGCCGACCGAGTCGTTCTTTGAGGAGAGTGAAGCCTTCTCTTCACAAGAGGCAGCTTATTCAATTGAGCACCGTCGCAGGTAGCACACGAAACGAGGGAGGCCCCAAGCATCCATGCCTGGGGCCTCGGTGGCGGTGCAAGTTGTCTCACTCGTACTCGCGGAGCAAGTCCTCGATGCGCCGGTTGGCGACGTCCTGCCGTCCGTCGAGGCACTTTGCGTAGCGGGTCAGCAGGACCTCGACACTGTTGCCAGCGCGCTCGGCCACCTCGGTCGGGTCGACACCGGCGTTGAGCCACGTCGACAGCGCCGAGTGCCGGAGGTCGTAGGGCCGACTCGCGAGCGGTGAGGAGGCAACGGCCGGTGGCAGTGCGAGGAGGCGGGCCTCCTGCCAGACGCGGTAGTACGTCGAGGACGGGACGACCGAGCCCTTCTCACTGAAGAACAGCCGCCCGTCATCCGCCGTACCGAAGGTGGCCAGATGCTCGCGGAGCACAGCGACGAGGTGCGGCGGGATCGGCACCCGCCTGACGTCCTCGGTCGGTCGGTTCTTCAGCCCGCGGTCGTCATGGGTCTCCCCCGTGTCGGTCCACTGCTTGCCGACCGACGGGCGGGTGCGGTGGAGCAGGGCCGAGCCCCAACCCCGTTCGGGAAGAGTCAGGTCCGTCTCGACGAGGCCGACCGCCTCCGCAGGCCGGAGACCACCGAAGTACATGGCGGCGAACAAGCCCACGAGGCGACGGCCGCGGGCACGCCGGTATCCGCCCACATAGGAGACGGCCGCCAGGAGGTTGCGAGCCTGCTCCGGGTTGGCGACGACGCGCGGGTCCACCTGATTGGACACCTTCGGTTTCTGCCAGCGGACCGCCGTGACGGGGTTCTCCCGCAGCTCCCCCAGGTCGACCGCATAGTTCGCGGCGTTGACGAGCGTCCGGCGCTTACGCCGCACAGTTTCCGCCGCCGCTGCCGTGCCGTCGAGTTTGAGCTTCAGTGAGTCGAGGACGGCGCGGGCCGTAGCAGGCTCAGCGAGGTCGGCAAGCGGTCGAGAGGCCTTAGACACCCAGTGGAGAACATTCCGCACGTCGTCGGGGACTTCACGATCGTCGGGCCCCGGCAGGACAAAGGCCCAGTTGCGAAGTGCCTTGCGGATCGCCTCATCGGACGGGCGTCCGGCGCGGTCGTCGAGGAGTTCGACCGTCACGCTGGTGAGTGATTCGTTGATGCCGTCCCGTGTGTTGGGAGCGGCGTGGGGCCACTTCATGGCGAGGTACCTGAGGGCGAAGACGTACCACGACACGGCCGACTTCTTCTCTTCCATCGAGGCCGGGAGCCCCGACTCGGTGTCGAACTCCTCGCCGTCGCGCATCGCTCGCATGAGCTTCGTGCGGTAGTGGTCGGCGAGCGCCTTGGTGCGGAAGGATTCGGAGAAGACGTTGCCGGCCACGGACCAGCGGACGCCGTACGAGGGGGTTTTGGTGTCCCTCTTTCGGACGCCCCAGACCTTCACGTCGAGAGACTTCACGCCGCCGCCTCCAGCTGTCGCAGCCACGTGGCGAAGTCGCTCCGCCAAATCCGGAGCTCTCCATTGGGGAGCTTGAAGGCCTCAGGCCCCAGCCCCAGCTCCCGCCAGCGGTAGAAGGTCCGTCGGGAGACACCGCCCAGTTCGTCGAGCACCTGGCGGACAGTCATCAGCTCGTCGTGACGGTGGTCCATGTCGGTTCTCCTTCCGTTCCGATGGCAGGTTCGAGAGACGCGGCGAGCCAGCTCTCCGCAGCGCTGAGGCCGGTGCCGGCGAACACCCAGTGGGCGAGGACGAGCGTGCTGTCGCCGTCCTGCGGGACGGGCGGAGCCGTCTGGGCTCGTCGCCAGTCGGCGCGGGCGGTGCGGAGTGCGCCGAGGGTGGTGGAGTAGCGGCGGGATTTGGTGGAGAAGTGGCCGCGGAAGCCGAGCATGTGGGCCCAGGCGCGCAGGCGGAGGTGTTCGAGGTCCTTGCGGGCGCCGAGGGTCCAGGCGGTACGGATGAGGCGGCGGGCGTGGTCGCTGATGTCGAGCTGAGCCAGCTCGGCGACGAACTTCAACGGCCGGTCGAGAGCTCCCGTCGCGGTCTCGGCGCCCTTAGTGGCGTACTTGGCGATGTAGGCGGCGACGGCCCGCTCGGTCAGCTCCTGGCCGCCGTCGAAGTCGGCGGAGCGGATCGTGCGGACGTCGAGTTGGCGGCCGAAGGCGAAGGTGTGGGCACGGCCGTCGACGACCGGGCCGTCGACCCGGGCGGCGGTCGTGGCCGCGCGGATGGCGTCGGTGAGCAGCTCGGCCGTCGCCCAGGCGGGCGGTGGAGTGTCACCGCCGTCCGGGCCGTCGAGGCGGATGACGGCGTGGAAGTGGACGGCCCCGCGCTTCTGGTACTCGGCGACCTTGGCGAAGGAGATCCGGGCGTGGTGGCGAAAGGTGCGCTGGGTGAGGCCGGCGCGCTTGGCGACCTCCCGGCGGAGGTAGATCGAGAAGCGCCGCCACAAGGCCCCGGCGTGCGCGTTCCACAGAACGGCCGCTTCGTAGTCATAACGGTCCGGGTCGAGCGGGGTGCCGAGTGCGGCGTCGTCCTGGTCGTGGCGGACGCCGCAGCGGCAGGGGCGGCCGTCGGTGCGGCGGTTGTGGACCGGGCCGAAGCCGGGGGCGGTGAAGGTGGCGAAGACGCGCGGGTGGGTGGCGACCTGGTCGGGGGTGCCCTTGCCGCCGCGGAGTCCGGCGGTGATCAGGTGGTAGGTGTCGCGGCGGTAGACCTGTGCGCAGGCCGCGCACCGGGTGGCCCGCCGGTTGTTGCAGCGGACCAGGAGGTGGCCAGCCGGGAGGGCGGTCGAGGCGAGGTGGTGCAGGACGGTGCCGATCTCGCCCGTACGGGTGTCGATGTCGTATTCGGTGCGGTGGCCGTCGAGGCGGACGGGGTGGGTGCAGCCGCCCAGGCCGGAGAGTTGGCGGGCCAGTTCGGGCAGGGTGCCGAGGGAGGCCAGCGTGGAGAGTTCCGCCAGCGGGGGCGGAGTCTGCCGGGTGATGATGGGAGTTCCTTTCGACTGTTTCGGCGGTCGGGAAGGGACGGCCCCGGGGCGGCGGGATGCTTGGCGGCTTGTTGCCGCCCCGGTGGCCGGTCAGCGCCTGGGGGCGCCGGTGACAAGGAAGCGCAGGACCACGGCGGCGACGGCCACGGACACGGCCGTGACGGCGAGGGCGGCCAGGAGCGCGGTCAGGACGACGCCGACGACGACCACCGCGGCGACCGCGCCCACATAGGGGGTGAGCGGGCGGCCGGCGGATGGCACCGGCGCCTGCACCGGATGCTGCCGAGTGAGGGTCGTGGGCGGATGCGGGGTGTCGGGGAGCTGGGGGCGGAACAGCACGGCGGACCTCCTGGTCATTTGTCGGTGCCGTCGACGACGTCGACCCCGGTACGGGTGCCGGTCTCGATGGCGGGGGCGAGGAAGGTGTGGGAGAGCCAGAAGCCGAACAGGGCGATCACGACGGCGGCCCAGAGGCGGACGCCGAGGAACTTGATCGCGGCCCAGGCGATGACACCGAGGACGAAGACGAGCGGGAGCGAGACGGTCACGGAATCTCCTCGGCGGATCAGCGGACGCGACAGCGGTGGGTGCGGGCAGCCAGCTCGGCGGCGGTGCGGCTGTCGTAGTCGGCGGAGAAGCCGCAGCGCGGGGCCGTGCACACGGCGGCGTGCTTCTCACGGCCCCGGCCGTCGTAGTACGTGCCGACCTGGACGGGGCCGATGCGGACGACCCGGCGGAAACGCGGGTTGGCGGGCATCAGGGCAGCTCCTTCGAGTCGGGGTGGTTCTCGCCGGTGAAGTCGGCGACGTGGTCGAGCAGCCACCGCCGGATCTCCTCGCCCTCGTACTCGTCGGCGGTGATGATCACGGGTTCGGCGATGAGCATCGCTTCGGTGAGGCGGTTCTGGCGGGTCAGCTCGGCGGCGCGGTTGAGGGCGCGGAGCGTGGACGGACGCATGGGCGGAAGTGCTCCCGGTTCAGGTGAGTTGGGCGGCGATGGCTTCGGCGATCGGTAGAGGGACGCCGAGTCGAGCGCGAAGGGTCGGGGTGTCGATGGGGGTTCCGGTCCGGGCGCGGTGGTCGTCGGCGACCTTGCGGGCGTGGGTGACGAGGGCCGGCGGGACGGGGGTGACGGGCGACGGGGGCGGTTCGGGTGCCGCTTCGACAGCGGGCCGCTCAGGCGCCGGGGCAGGGGTCGGGGCCGGGACCGCTTCGGGCTCTGCGGTCGGGCCGTGGGCGAGGAGCGTGCCGCCGAGGAAGGCGACCGCGGGCCATCCAGCGACGAGGATCCGCAGCCAGGCCGGTACGGCGTCCAGGTCGAGCAGCCCGGCCGTGGCGACGTTGGCGCCGAGCGACGCGGTCAGTGCGACGAGGAACCAGCACCACCCGGCCGCCTTCGACCCGCCGGAGCGCAGTCGCCGCCAGGCCGCCACCAACAGCAGGTCGACGGAGACCGGGTAGGCCCACGCCTTCCAGCCGTCCTGTCCGGCGGCTGCGGCCAGGTCGTGCAGGTGGGCGAAGGACAGCGCGGCGGCGATCAGGGCTTGGACGAGTACGGCGTCGAGGCGGACGGGCAGGGAACGCACGGCGCCACTCCTTCCGGTTCCGGGCATGGTGGGGTAGGGACTTGGCGCGGTACGGCCGCGCCGGCCGAGGGGTTGCGTACGGCTACTCGGTCACCGGGCGGGGGACGGTCGCCGTCCCGGACGCCTCTGCGGGCACGGGCGGGGCGTACGACCGGAAGGGCGTGAGCGCCGGTACGTCCGGGGCGAGGTGCGCCGATTCCCGGCAGGTGGCCGCAGCGTCGGCGAGGGACAGGTACGGGGTGCGGATGCGGGACCAGCCGCCGGAGGTGTCGCCGACGACGGCGAGACCGGGCAGTTCTGGGGCGATGGAGCAGGCCGCGTCGACCGCTTCGGGCGCGATGTCGCCGAGCGCCATCTTGGCGGAGGCTTCGTCGTTCACGCGGTGACAGACCCGTCCGGTGAGCTGGGCCCGGAGCATGGTCGCGCCCTTGCCCAGTTCGGCGCCGAAGCGCTGTCCGCACACTTCGAGGTAGATGCCGGCCGCGCGGCCGAGCTGGGCGAGGCGGATGAGCTGGGTGACCATCTCGTCCCGTCGTTCCTCGTCCTTGCGGGTGGCGACGAGGAAGAGTTCCGCCACCTCGTCGACGAACAGCACGATGGGAACGGGGCGTTCACTGTCGGGCAGGCCCCAGACGTCCGAGGTGATCTCCTCGTCCGGGGTGCCGGGTGCGATGCCCTGGCGGGCCTTGATCAGGTCGTACCGGTCCTCCATTTCCTTGACCAGGACCGGCAGCAGCTCGGCCGCTTCGTCCGGGTCGGTCGCCAGCGCGGAGAGCCGCGGAGCGAAGGGCGCCAGCTCGACACCGCGCTTGCAGTCGATGCCGACCAGGGCGACGGGTTGCGCCGCGAGGCCGACGACGAGGTGGCGCAGGTACATGGACTTGCCGGACAGCGTGGCGCCGAGGACGAGTTCGTGCGGTACGGCGCGGTAGTCGCGGACGAAGGCGGTCGCGTCCTCCCGCAGGGCCACCGGCACCCGTAGAAGCCCGCCGTCGACACGGCGCGGCATCCGCACCTTGCGTAAGACGTCGTAGCCGACGAGCCGGAGTTCGACGACACCGGGCTTGACGTCCCGCACGTAGACGGCGTGAACACCCCAGGCGTGCCGCAGTCGTTCGGCCGAGGCGGCGACGTCCGCCGGTTCCTGCCCGGGGGCGAGCCGCAGCCGTACGCGGAGGCCCGTCGAGTTGGGCCGGATCACTCCGCGGCGCGGGGGAACCGGCCGGATCTCCCGCCGGGTGGTGGCCCGGACGGCCAGCGCCCACCAGCGGGACGGCTCGACGGTCAGCCCGCACGCGTCCATGGTCGAGGAGTACGAGGCCAGCAGCCGGGCCACCGAGAGCGGCAGCCCGACCGTGGACCAGTACGCCGCCGGGTGGGCGTGCCGGGCGTAGGCCGCGCCGCCTATCGCAGCGAGCGGTCCGCCCAGCTCGGCCAACGTCACCAGGTCGGTCACGTCGATCAGCCCGCCTGCGCCATCTGGAACGCGCCGGGCATGACGGCCGTGGCCCGGTAGGCGATGCCGTGCCGCTCACGCCCGTTGAACACGCTCTGCCAGGGCCGGGCGACAAGGCCGGGGAGGGAGACCGGGGCGCCGACGGTCAGGCCGTCCGTCACACCGCTCTCGGGGACGGTGACCTGGATCAGCGACGACTCACCCTCGTCGATGTAGACGACGCCGATGGTCATCAGCGCCTCACCGCTCACGGCGTCCTTGGCGATCTCACCGGTCTGCCGGTCGCGCACCTTCGGCGCCGGCGCTTCGGTGAGCAGGATCGTGGCGGTCGAGGCGTCAACACGGATCACACGCACAGAGGTTGCTCCTTCTGAGTCGATCAACTCGCCACCTGACAAGTTGACTTAGCAAATTCGAAGCTAGGGATGCCAAGTTGACTTGTCAAGTGGCTTCGATGGTCGCCGCCGAGCGCGACCGGCGCGGCAAGCGCACCATGAGGTCAGCAGCAAGGAGGGCGCGACATGGGCAAACGAGACCGCGCTCAAGAACCGCAGTCATGGGGTTCACGCGACTCGCAAGGACCCACCCCACCGCCGGATGCCTGGCCGGCGCCGCCGCAAGGGCTCCCGCCGAACAGCTACCAGCAGGGCGCGACGACCCCCAAGCCGAAGAAGCGCCGCCGCGTCTTCCTCTGGTTCTTCCTGGCCGTCCAGATCTTGTTCTTAATCTGGGTGATCACGGGCGCCGCGAGCGGCAGCGGGACACCCGATGAGTGCCGGAGCCTGACAGGCGACGACCTGAAGCTGTGCGAGGACGCGAACGACGTCGGAACCACCATCGGCGTGGGACTCGTCATCGGCCTGTGGGCAGCGGTCGACGTCATCCTCGGCTTCACGTACCTGATCTACCGGCTCGCCAGCCGTCGCACTTGAGGCCGGCCACGGCAGCGCCCTCGGGTTCAGCCGAGTCGGTACGTGTCTTCGAGTTCCTGCCGATCGGCAGGCAGCAGGACGTCAGAGACTTGCAGCGCCTGCCCGGAGGCGTCGCACGCGACGACCAGGACGCTGAGGACGGGCACACCCTCCGGAAGCTCCAGAAGCTCCGCTTCCCCGTGCTCGGGCAGTCGAGCCGCGACCCGTTCCGTCACGTGGTCGAAGCGGACCTTCTTCCGCGCCTCGAGGTGAGCACGGGTACCGCCGCTCAAGGGGTCGGCGCTCTCCAGCTCGGTGCCGTCGACCAGGCCGGCGGGGAAGTAGGACGAGACCAGCTCGACGGGTTCACCGTCCTCCTCGACCAGGAACCGGCGCATGAGGACCTTCGCCCGCTTCGGCAGCCCGAGCGCGGAGGCGACGCGCGCCGGAACGGGGACCCGGCCGACCTCGACGAGCCGCCCCGCGGTCCGGGACTCGTCACGCGCGAGCGCCTCGCTCCCCCGGCGGTCCTTCTGCTCGACCCCCGCCGGCCGACCGCGCACGATCGTGCCGTACCCCTGCCGGGATTCGAGCCAGCCGTCACGCTTCAGCAGCTCCAGCGCCCGGACGACGGTCGGGCGGGACATCCCGAAGGACTGCACCAGCTGGTTCTCACTGGGCACGCGGGTGCCGGGCGGATACGTGCCGTCCTCGATGCGCTGCTGGATGGTCTGAGCGAGGCGGACATACTTCGGTGCCTCCACTTCATACGCCATGAACGCCGCCGCCTGTCGAGATTGGCCAAGTCAACTGGTCAACCAGACTAGCGACGAATCCGCCGGCGCAGTACCGACGGAAGGTGTTCCCCTCCTCACGACGGCCAGGCATCGGCGACCACGAAGGAGACCACCGTCCCACCGAAGCGACTGGGCCCGGAGTGCCACGACGCGGCGATCGAGTCGACGAGCAGCAGCCCGCGCCCGTGCGCGTCGTTGGCATCCGGACGTCGAAGCCTCACGCTCGCAGGAAAGCCGGGGTTGTGGACGTCGACCCGAAGTGAGGTCTCCTCACGGAACCACTCCACCCGCACGAGCCACGGTTCATGCGCCCGGCCGTACCGGATGGCGTTGGTGACCAGTTCCGAGATCATCAACACGCAGTCGTCGACCGAACAGGCCGGGTTGTACGGGGCGATGAACTTGCGGAACCATCGCCGAGCCCTGGGTACGGACTCCGGGGCCGGCTGCAGGGTCATCGCGCCGAGACGCGGCGACTCCTCGCAGGGGTAGCGGTCGATCGTGTACGCCATCCGCCCTCACTCCTTGCCGCTGCCGTCGCAGTCGAGGCAGCGCCGCTTAGATGTGGCGCGGGCGCGGTCGGCAGTGGCGGCGAGCGCCAGGGACGTACGCGAGCTGACACGCTTCCAGCCCCGGCCCCGGCAACCCCGACAAGGTAAGTGCGCTCCCTGACGCCGCTGCTGACTCGTCACTCCGTGCCCCCTTCCCGTCAAGTGGCCTTAGCCACTTACTGGATAGTGGCATTAGCCACTTGGGGCGCGCAAGCAGTTCCCCGAAGTGACGCTCTGTCAGGTGAGCGGGTATCCCTGTTCGAACGCCCAGCGCTGCGGCGGGTAGGTGGCTTCGGCGAACTCCAACGGCCGGTCCTGGAGGTCGAAGACGACGTGATGCACGATCAGCACGGCCGACCCCTGGTCAAGCTGGAGGTCTGCCGCCTCCTCGTCGGTCGCCTGCCGTGCGCACATGCGGTCTTCCGCGTAACTCCCCTGCCGTCCCGTCATGTTCTCGACGTACATCAGGGTGCCCTGCTGGATCCGTTCCGGCTCCAACAGCTTGGGCGCCTTCCGCCCGACGTCCGGCGCGAACCACGAAGTGGACAGCGTGATGGGCCCGTCCTGGTTGTTGGTGACCCGTCGGCGGTGCACGGCGCGACGGTCCTTCACCAGGCCCAACGCCTCAGCGACGTGGTCCGGCGCGTCCAGCCATCCGGCCGACGTGATCACCGCGTACTCGCCGGGCGTGTAGATCTTGCCGGTCTGCCGGGCCCGCCCGTACAACTCACGTGCCCGCCGGTTCACTTCGAGGCTCCGCACGTACGTGCCGGATCCCTGCCGCTTCTCGACGAGCCCCTGGTGGCTCAGTGCCTCCAACGACCGTGCCGCCGTCGGCCGGGACACCTTCCAGTCAGCCGCCAGCTGCCGTTCCGAGGGAACCTCGTCCCCGGGCCGCAGGTCGCCCCGAAGGATCTGGTCGCGGATGAAGTGCGCGATCTGGAGATACTTCGGCTGAGCTTCCTCGATCTGGGGCATGCCCCCTCCTCGTCCAAGTGGCTATAGCCTCTGGCCACTATAGGGCGACCGGTCATGGGCCCACCCCGTAGTCTTGGGCCCATGACGCGGTTGATCGTCGCAGCAGGAGGAGGGGGCGACGCTGTCGCCGCCGCAATGCTTCACACCGCCCTCTACGGGGACGGCGACCAGGCGGTGATCCTCACGTACGCGTGGGACCGCTTGCTGATCGACCCGGTACCGGGCCCACGGGGAGCCGACGACTTCACCGGCCTCGACCCGCTCACCCCGGCCGTCCGGAAGGTGCCGGCGGAGGCCCGCCCCATCGCACCGGCAGGTTCCACCCTCCCCCGACTCGCGGCGGAACTCCCGCACACCATCGCCCTGATCGACCCGCGGCACGGCGCCGAAGGCATCACGCACCAACTCGAAGACCTGGTCAACCGCCTCAGGCCGACGTCGATCGATCTCCTCGACGTCGGCGGCGACGTGCTGGCCCGAGGCGACGAACCGACGCTGAAGAGTCCGCTCGCCGACTCCCTGACGCTGGCGGCGTGCTGCCAGGTCGACGCCCCCGTTCGCCTGCTGGTCGCAGGCCCAGGCCTGGACGGCGAGCTGACGCACGAGGACCTGCGAGACATACTCGGCCCCCTCGTCCACATCTTCACCGCGGCGGACACGGAGCCGATCAGCCATGTCCTGGAGTGGCACCCCTCAGAGGCGACCGGCATGCTCGCAGCGGCAGCCCGAGGCGTACGCGGCACCTGCGAAGTCCGAGACGCCGGCCTACCCATCCCCCTCACCGACGAGAGCCCCACGCTCCACGAGGTCGACCTGGACGAGGCCGTCAGCCGCAACGAGCTGTCCCGCGCCCTCATGTCGACGACCACCTTGGACGAGGCAGAGGCACTGAGCAGGGAGATCTGCGGCTTCTCCGAAATCGACTACGAGCGCAACAAGGCCCTCTGGCTCAAGGAACGGCGCCCGACGAAGCTCGACGCCGAGTCGGTGCTCCCCCAGCTCGCCCAGTTCGAGGCAGAGGCCCGAAGCCGCGGAGTCACCCACACGACGTTCCGCCACCTCACAGAGGTCCTGAACCTCAACGGCTTCCAGCGCGATGACTTGCGCAGCCTGCTCATCAACAGCCGACCGGAACAGTTCACAGCCCCGCTGTGGCGCATCCCGACCGGCACTGAGTAACAACCTTCTTTACGGGTTCAAGGCGGCTCGCTCCGCTCCCCGCGCGCGGCCCGGCCCCCGGCCGGACCTGCGCTCCTGTCTCCGCCCCGCTCCAGCCCGGCCGGCGCCCGTGCCGCGCACATGCATGAGCCGGAACCATGGGTCGGCCCTACGAGAGAGCGGCCAGTCACGCCTCAACGAGGCGGCTTCCTTCGGGCCTTCCCCTGCACCTGACCGGGGATGGACTTGGAGGAAGTGAGATTCAGGTTGAAGCCAGCAGGACCCCCACCCCTGATCACCACCTTGACCGGATGGGTAGGCATCGCATTGAGGGTGAACGCTGCGCGCATACCTCCGTCTGCCTCTTTCTCAAAGGAGAACTCCCCGGCAGTCTTGACCAACTCGACCAGGCCCGTGACCACCAAGCCCAGGGGTGTGTTCTCGAGGTCCTTTTTTACGCCCATCAGCCCTGCCCCCGCTTCTCGAAGATCGGCACCTTGACGATCTCCACGTACGCACCGCCCTCGGCTACCCGCTCCCCCGTGCCTGGTTTCGGCCGCGCTCGCACTAACCGGCCCCAAAATACCGCAGCTTCCCCAAGCTGAGGACTGAAGCACTGTTGTCACAGGCCGGCCGTCGCGGCTTGCTCTGGTTGACAGCATGGCAGCGTGGCTGAGGCCGGTGGGGGTGCAACGAGGCACACGCGTGCGTGGTCGATCGGCGCACCCGCCGTCGTGGCTGACTGGCGTCAGCTGAGGCTGCGACGGGGCGCACTGCAGGTGCCGGCCGTCAGTCGAGTGCGGCAGGGTGGCCCGTCTCTGGGCCGTCTGAGGCCGCTCGACAATGATCAAGAACGACCAATGACGACCAGCAGGCGCACGAACCCACCGCCCCTGAGCAGCAAAGTCCCAGCTCCCGAAGATCTCCGGCAACCCAGGGCAAGAAGACAGGTCACAGACGGCACTCTCTGAGGCCTCACCTACCTCGTATGGCTCCGCATAGTTTCTGGGTCGATCACAAGTTCCTAATCAGATCTTGGATCATGGACTTGGGCAGTAGAGTTGCGAAGCTTTTAAGTGGAAACGATCCGGCGTCCGACAGGTGCGCCGTGGACGGTGATGGGGTGCGGAGCGAGTTGGCTACGGATACGACGACGGTGCACGACGTACTCAGGGCGATCCGTAACGGAGCCACAGGAAACAGGGACCGCGGCACCCGCTTCGAGGAGCTCATGGTCCAGTACCTCAGCACCGATCCGCAGTGGACCGAGCAGTTCACCCGAGTGTGGATGTGGGCCGACTGGCCGGGGGCGGAACAGGACAAGCGCGACACCGGCATCGACCTGGTGGCGCAGGATCGTGAGACCGGTGGCTTCTGCGCCATCCAGTGCAAGTTCTACGAGCCGCAGCACACGGTCCGCAAGGAGGACATTGACTCCTTCTTCACAGCTTCCGGCAAGGGCGCCTTCACCCGTCGGATGATCATCTCCACGACGGACAAGTGGAGTGTCCACGCGGAAGAGGCGCTGGACGACCAGCAGGTCCTCGTCACCCGGATAGGACTGTCCGACATCGCGAACAGCGCTGTCGAGTGGCACCTGCCCGCGGAGGGCATCGACCACGAAGTCCAGATGACGCTGCGGGACAAGAAGAGCCCGCGCCCCCACCAGAAGGCGGCGATCGACGACGTCTTCGCCGGCTTCGCCGAGCACGACCGCGGCAAGCTCATCATGGCCTGCGGCACCGGCAAAACCTTCACCAGCCTGAAGATCGCCGAACGGCTTCAGCAGGAGCGGGCTGAGGCCGGGCAGGGTGAGCACACCACCGTCCTGTTCCTGGTGCCTTCCATCGCTCTGCTCTCGCAGTCGTTGCGTGAGTGGTCGTACGAGGCCGAGGTGCCATTGCGTGCCTTCGCCGTCTGCTCCGACGCCCAGGTCGGCAAGCAGAAGGCCCAGGGCGACGACAAGGACATGTCCACCCACGACCTCGCCCTGCCGGCGACCACCAGCCCCGGCAAGCTGATGGCGCAGATGGCCAGCGTCGAGGCCGCCCCCGGCCTGACGCTCGTGTTCTCGACCTATCAGTCGATCGCCACGATCTCCGCCGCCCAGAAGCAGGGCATGCCGCGGTTCGACCTCATCCTGTGTGATGAGGCCCACCGCACCACCGGTGTCACCCTGTCGGGCCACGACGAGTCCGCCTTCGTTCGCGTCCACGACGACAGCTTCATCGGTGCCGACCGTCGCCTGTACATGACCGCCACCCCGCGCGTGTACAGCGACGACACCAAGCAGGAAGCCAAGGGCGCCTCCGCGGCCGTCGCCTCGATGGACAACGAGGCGCAGTACGGTCCCGAGTTCCACCGCCTCGGCTTCGGTAAGGCCGTTGAGCAGGGACTGCTCACGGACTACAAGGTCCTCATCCTCACCATCGACGAGGGCGTGGTCGCCAAGACCCTCCAGGAAGGTTTTGCCGGCGGCGACTCCGAACTGCGGCTCGACGATGCGGCGAAGATCATCGGCTGCTGGAACGCCTTGGCCAAGCGCACCGGCACCTTTGCTGATGGTTCCGGCTTCGGCAAGGACGAAGCACCGATGAAGCGGGCCGTCGCGTTCTCCCGCTCCATCGCCGACTCCAAGGCCATCATGGAGCGGTTCAACGAGGTCGTCGATGCGTATGACGACGCTGATGACGACGTCTTGCACTGCGAGGTTGAACACGTCGACGGCACGTTCAACACCCTGCGACGCAACCAGCTCCTCGACTGGCTCAAGCAGGACCCTGGCCAGAACAACGCCCGCATCCTGTCCAACGCCCGTTGCCTGTCCGAAGGCGTGGATGTTCCCAGCCTCGACGCGGTGCTGTTCCTCAACCCGCGCAACTCCGTCGTGGATGTCGTCCAGTCTGTTGGACGTGTCATGCGTGTCGCGCCGGGCAAGAACTACGGCTACATCATCTTGCCCGTCGCTGTCCCCGCTGGCGTTTCCCCGGAGAAGGCCCTCGCGGACAACCAGCGCTTCAAGACCGTCTGGCAGGTCCTCCAGGCGCTGCGCGCCCACGACGACCGCTTCAACGCGACCGTCAACCAGATCGAGCTGAACAAGAAGAAGCCGGAGATTATCGGCATCGGGCACGTCGGCGCGGACGATGAGACGGTCGGCGACAAGGACGGCTCCAGCACCGCGGACAGCGCGAAGACCGCCAAGGAGAAGGAAGCCCAGAGCGCCCAGCACGTTCAGGACGCCCTGTTCTCCATAAGCGACTGGCGGGACGCCATCTACGCCCGCATCGTGGAAAAGGTCGGCGAGCGTCACTACTGGGAAGACTGGGCCAACGACATCGCCCAGATCGCCGAGCGCCACGTCACCCGCATCAAGGCCGCGCTCGCCCTCCCCGACAAGCGCGCTGCATTTGAGGAGTTCGTCGCAGAGCTGCGGGGGACCCTAAACCCAGGCGTGACCGATGACGCGGCCGTCGACATGCTTGCCCAGCACATTGTCACCAAGCCCGTCTTCGACGCCTTGTTCAAGGACTACGCCTTCGCTGAGCACAACCCGGTCTCCAGGGCTATGCAGGGGATGCTCGACATTCTCGATGACCAGGGGCTCGACGCCGAGGCCAAAACCCTGGAGAGCTTCTACCGGTCGGTCAAGGTCCGCGCTCAGGACATCGACAACCACGAGGGACGCCAGCGCGTCATCGTCGAGCTGTACGACAAGTTCTTCAAGACTGCCCTGCCCAAGACTGCTAACGCCCTCGGCATCGTCTACACCCCGATCGAGGTCGTCGACTTTATCATCCGTTCCACCGAACAGGCGCTGGTCAAGCACCTCGGCAAGTCCCTGTCCGACGAGGGTGTGCAGATCATCGACCCCTTCGTCGGGACCGGCACCTTTCCCGTGCGCCTCCTTCAGTCTGGGCTCATCAAACCCGACGACCTACAGCGCAAGTACACGAGCGAACTGCACGCCAACGAGATCGTGCTGCTCGCGTACTACATCGCGGCAGTCAATATCGAGGCAGCTTTCCACGACCTCGCCGGCGGCGACTACCAGCCCTTCGAAGGCATAGTCCTTACCGACACCTTCCAGCTTGCCGAGGGCACGGCGAAGCTCGACGGGATGGACGTCCTAGAGGGCAACAGTGAGCGTGCGAGAAAACAACAGAAGCAGGGCATCACCGTCGTCATCGGGAACCCTCCCTATTCGGCAGGGCAGGAAAGTCAAAACGACAACAATCAGAACGTGAAGTATGAGGTCCTTGATGAGCGCATCAAGGAGACTTACGCCGCGCTCTCCACAGCCAAGAACAAAAACTCGCTATACGATTCCTACGTTCGCGCTATTCGATGGGCCTCGGACCGAATCAAGGGTGAGGGAATCGTCTGCTTTGTCTCCAATGGTGGCTACATCGATGGCAACACAGCCGATGGCCTGCGTAGAGACCTGGTAGCGGAGTTCGATTTCATCTACTGCTACAACCTTCGCGGAAATCAGCGGAGTTCGGAGTGGAAGAAGGAAGGCGGGAAGATCTTCGGGTCGGGGAGCCAGAACACTGTGGCCATCCTCATGCTGGTAAAGAGCGGCAACGTGAACGCGTCAGACCCTTCTTGTCGACTCTTCTATCGCGATATCGGGGACAGCCTTACCCGCGAACGGAAGTTGGCCATTCTGAGCAGTCAGGGACTCAACTCCGTGGAGTGGCAGGAAATCATCCCGAGCCCAGAAGGCGACTGGATTAATCTGCGGGACAAGCGATTCTCGGCATTCCACCCGCTCGCAAGCAAGGATGCAAAATCCCCGGGGGGAAGCGTCTTCTCCCTGTATTCCAGCGCCCTGAAGACGGGACGCGACGCCTGGAACTACAACTTTTCCGACAGGGCGTTGATGGAGAATGTCGAGTCAATGATCGACTTCTACAACGAGCAGCTCAAGGATTTCAAGAAGGATTGTGAATCCAAGGGGATCTCGGCTCCCACACAGACTCATGTGCAGGACTTCATCGACCTGGACCACAAGAAGATTAGCTGGAATAGTGCCGACAAGTCTCGCATCTGCAAGGGAGTGAAGTACGAGTTCTCCGACGCGGCCGTCGCAACTTCTACTTATCGCCCGTTCATGAAGCAGTGGGTCTACTTCGATCCGCAGTTGAACGAGAGGACGTACCAGCTTCCGCAGGCCTTTCCGGATGCCGACTGTGCAAACCTGGGCATTTTTACGACCGGGACCGGGGCTGCGATGCCGTTCGCCTGCATGATGGTTGACGGCATTCCGGACCTCTCCTTCTTTGGCGGACAGACGAACGGCCAGTTCTATCCCCGCTACGCCTACAGTGAACTCAGCGCAGGCGATGACCTCTTTGCCGCCGCGACGGACAGTGCGGACCGCGAACGTGTCGACAACATCACCGGCGACACTGTTCGAGCCTTCGGCGCCGCCTATTCCGACGAATCCATTACCAAGGACGACGTCTTCTACTACGTCTACGGCCTGCTGCACTCCCCGGCGTACCGTGAGCAGTTCGCCGCTGATCTGAAGAAGTCCCTTCCCCGTATCCCCAAAGTCCGGGACTTCCACGGCTTCGCTCAGGCTGGCCACAAGCTCGCCGACCTGCATCTGGGCTACGAGCAGGCGCAGCCGTACAAGGGCATCGTCGAGACGGTGACCGGTGACGCGTCAGCGACGCCCACGGCCGAGCTGTACCGGGTTGTGAAGATGAAGATTCCGAAGGTGAAGGGGCAGGCTGACCGGTCGACGATCGTCTACAACACCCGGGTGAAGCTGACCAACATCCCTGAGGAGGCGTATCGCTACCAGCTCGGTGCTCGATCCGCGATCGAGTGGATCATCGATCGCTACCAGGTCAAGGTAGACAAGGCATCGCAGATCACCAACGACCCCAACGACTGGTCTGACGACCCGCGCTACATCATCGACCTGCTCAAGCGAATCGTCACGGTCAGTCTGGAGACGATGAAGATCGTAGACAGCTTCCCCGCGCTCGATCTTTTGAAGTAGCAGAACAGTCAGTCGCGGACTATTCGTGGACGGGATCTTCTGTCTACCAATAGTCCGAGCCCCTGACCTGCTGATTCGGCGTACCCGTACGCGGCCTCCGGAGCCGTGTGCGCAGGTTCGAATCCTGCCGGGGGCACTTCGCAGGAAGTGCCAAAAGACCCCGTGATCAGCGGAAACGCTGAGCGCGGGGTCTTGTTGTATGTGCAGACGTATGCCGGGGTGGGCGGCCGTATGACAGGGGTCGCGGCCTATTCGCGGCCTGGGATGTGCGGCGTCAGCGCAGGTCAGGGCCGGGGCTCGGGCTGATGAACGAGGGGAAGCAGCAGATGGGTTCGGGAGCCGGGGAGACCACGACAGAGCCGGTTCGACCGATGTGGGTGCTGACCCCGCTGGAGAGCGTTGGTCCGCTGCGCTTCGGCATGTCCGCCGACGAGGTCCGGGCCGCTCTTCCAGAAGCCGTCGAGCTGAGCCGTTTCTCCGCCGAACCCTTCTACCCGGAGATTTACGGCCTCTAGCTCGGCTTCCATCCAGCGGTGCCGGCTGTCTACGCGCACTTCGAGGGCACCGGCCGGCTCTTCTGCGTGGCTGCCGACGCTGCCCACGGACCGCGTGTGACTCTGGAGGGGCTGGAGCTGACTGGCCGCGTGCCTGCCGTACTCCAGGAAACAGTCCTGGACCTTCATTCCTCGGGTACTCACGACGTGTCGCACGGTCCGCGGGCAACCCGGGGATCAACGATGTCGGCATGGTCCTGCGCGTCCAGGACACCGAGGACGGGATCCTGACCCGGCCCGTTCTCGTGGGCCGCGAATGGGCAGACCGCTGCACCGACGACTGGGAAGGATCCATTCCCGAGTGCGAGTGGCTGGGCCGTCAGTGGTTCGCGTACAACGGCTCGGACATGTACCCCCGTCCCCGATACGCGACGAACTGGCCGGCAGGGTGGACTGCCCCGTTCTAAGTAATCGTTTCAGTTGAGTCGTTGAGCTTTAAGGATCTTGGATCTCCTATCTGACCTGCGTACTTGCTCGGTCACGGAGGGTGTGCTTATGCTCTTTGCAGATCGCTGCCAGAGCGGCACCGCAGTTCGGTGCAATGGTCAGCGAGTAAGGAAATGGCCCCACATGTCAGTGCGGGGGCCAGAGGCGGCACGCGAGGAAGTATCTCTCCGTGTCGAGCGCCTCCCATGGGTAAGACAACATGGGAGGGCCCGCGGCGGTACATAGGACCCGAGTTCGGTTAAGTAACCCGATCTCAACGAATAACCCCGCGTTCTGGGAGAGCACTCAGGGCGTAGTAGAAGGGGGCACGGCCGGCGGGCGCCGTGTTTGACAGGACAACCCTGTCTTCGTTGAGGTCGGCGCCCCCGTGTCCGGGGACGCCTCTCACGAAGGCGCCAAGACACGGAGAAGGAATGAACACCAACACGGCGCTTCAGCTGATCGCGGCCAACCCCACCATGCCGTTCGCCTTGACCGTCATCGTCATGTTCGGCATCACGATGACGGTCAAGGCGTACACGTTCCGACTGGCGATCGAGGACGCTCCCGCCGCCAACCGGGCGGACATCATGCGCGAGTTCGGCAACATGTGGTCGATCCGGCGTCGCCGGTAGCGCCTCCTTCCCCGGGGCCTTGTGGGCCCCGGGGCTGCGCCCCTACTTCGTGGTCTCGAAGAACTCCACCAGGTCGTGCTGGGACTTCATCCCGACAACCGGCCTGAGCAGATAGCCATCGGCTTCGACGGGTCGGTCCCAGGAGACGGCACGGCCCTGGTAGGCATCCGTCTCCGGGACGCCAAGTTGTTCACCCTGAGCAAGTGGCTTAGACCGTGTCCTATGTGGTGAGGCGGACGAGCCGTTTGTAGCAGCAGAGGGTGGCGGCGAGGCCGAGAAAGGCCAGGTAGTTGCGGGGGTCGCGCTCGTAGCGAGGGCTCAAGCGGCGGTAGCCGGTCAGCCAGGACATCGTGCGTTCGATGCCCCAGCGGCGGCGGCCCAGTCGTTCGCTGGACTCGACGCCTTTGCGTGCGATGCGCACGCCGATGCGCTTACCTCGCAGCCATTTCCGCAGGTGGGGGATGTCGTACGCCTTGTCCGCGTGCAGCCGCTGAGGCTTGAAGTGACGGCCGCGGTGGGGGTCGTGTCTCGTTTGGTGGCCCTCGACCATGGGCTTCAGACCCTCGCTGTCGTGGACGTTCGCGGCGGAGAGGCCGACGACCAGGGGCAGTCCGTTCGCGTCCGACAGGACATGCATCTTGGAACCCGGCTTACCCCGGTCCACGGGGCTCGGACCTGTGAGTTCGCCCCCTTTTTAGCCCTGACGTGGGCGGTGTCCAGGACGACACGGGTGACGTCGATGAGGCCGGCGTCGTCGAGCCGGTGCAGCACAGCCTCGTGCAGGCGCCCCCAGACGCCGGCTCTCGACCAGATCAGGAACCTGCGGTGAGCCGTCGACTTCGATATGCCGAAGCAAGGCGGCAGTTGGCGCCAGGTACAGCCGGACACCAGCACGTAGATGATGGCCGCGAACAGCGTCTCATCAGGCATGTCCTGCGTTCCGCCGCCCTGCGGCCGCACCCGCGACGGCGGGATCAGCGGCTTCGCGATCTCCCACAACCCGTCCGGAACAATCCAACTCCACGTACCCCGCCCCATACCGAGGTCAACGACGCCTCACCACATAGGACACGGTCTTAGACCGTGTCCTATGTGGTGAGGAGAACGCAGAAGGCCCCCGGACAGGTCCAGGGGCCATGGCGCACGGGTTGTCAGGCAGTGCTCACTCCTACTCGTGCAGCAGATCCTCGATGCGCCTGTTGGCCACCTCCTGGCGGCCGTCGAGGCACTTCGCGTACCGGGTCAGCAGCACCTCCACGCTGTTGCCAGCGCGCTCGGCGACCTCGGTGGCGTCCACGCCCGCATTGAGCCACGTGGAGAGCGCGGAGTGCCGGAGGTCGTACGGCCGCCGGGCGAGCGGCGAGGCGACGACGGCCGGCGGGAGCGCGAGCGCCCGGGCTTCCTGCCAGGCCCGGTAGTAGGTCGAGGAGGACACCGCTCCCCCATTCTCGCTGAAGAACAGCCGCCCGTCGTCCGCGGTGCCGAAGGTCTCGACGTGCTCCCGGAAGATCCTCACGAGCTGGGGCGGGATCGGCACCCGCCGGACGTCCTCCGTGGGCCTGTTCTTGAGGCCGCGGTCGTCGTGGCTCTCTCCGGAATCGGTCCACTGAGCCTTTTCAGCGGTGCCTCTCCAGGGCGAGGACGGCGGCTGTAATTGACGACAGTCGGTTCGGACTGCACCGGGCTTTGCGGAAGATCCGCCAGGACTTCAGTCGTGCGACGCCGCGCTCAACCGGGGCGCGTGCCGCCGAGAGCGCGCGGTTGACGGTTTGCTGGGTCGGTGTGAGGTCGCGGCAGGGTGGGCGTCTGCGCGGTGTTGTCACCCATGGGCCGGCTCCGATGTAGGCGCGGTCGGCGAGGATGGGGATGCCCTGTCGTTCGCAGATCCGGAGGATCCGGTGGGTGCGGGCCGCGGTCAGGTCGTGCGCGCGGCCGGGCAGGGCGGGCGAGATCCACAGCAGCTGGCCCGCTGGATCGGTCACCACCTGCACGTTGACGCCGTGTCGACGGTGTTTTTGGGAGAAGTCGGTCCGGCTGTTGCCGACCCGGTCGCACTCCGCGAGGGTGCCGTCGAGCAGCACGTAGTCGGGGTCGGCTTCGCGCAGGCTCCGCAGGAGCCCGGGCGCGTGGTCGGCGAGCAGGGCGATGACGGCTGCCGTGTAGGCGTGCGCGGTGCCGACGGAGATGCGGAAACCGGCCGCGAGTTGGGCGAGGGTGTCGTGCCGCCGCAGGTACACCAGGCCGACCAGGGCACGTTGGTGCGGCGGGAGCTTGCAGCGGCGGTCACCCTCGCGGGTGACGATGAGCATGGTGACCCACTCGACCAGGGCGTGAGGCAGGTCGAGTGCGGCAGGATAGGGAACCAACGAGGCTCTTGTGCCAGCGAGTTGAGACGTCGAACACCTCCCTCAACGGCACGGGAGCCTCGTGCCGTTGAGGACCCCGACGCCTTCACCCGATCGGTGGCCACGCTGAAAAAGCTCACTGTCTTGATCCGAGCCAGCGTCCACCGCTGGTCCTCCCAGCCATGTGCGGCCGGTCCCTTGGCCAGCTCCGCCTCCAGTTGGGCGAATTGCTTCTGGCTCAGCCTCGGCACAGACGCCGGCCCCTGCGACCGCAGAGCACGCGGGCCGCCCTCGTCCCACATCCGCCGCCACCGCTGCACCGAGCGGACGCTGACCCGCAGGTCCTTGGCGATCACCGAGCTCGCCTCGCCCCGAGCGAACCTCTCGGCCGCCTTGAGTCGTAACTCCTCGCGGAAATGCTGTCGTTCGACGGTCAGCCCGCCCCCTTGTGGATACCGCATGCCCCGGTGATACCGCACAAGCGACGAGCCGTCAGCCCCTGCGACACCACGAGTTCAACCTCAGTAGGTGCCCAAAGACCCCGTCACCAGCGGAAACGCTGGAGCCGGGGTCTTCGCGTTTGTGCGGGCGTGTGCTGCTCGGGGCGGCTGCATGTCGGGGGCTGTGGACTGTGCGTGGATTGGCCGCAGGGCGGAATCCTCGGGTCAGGACCGGAAACGCCGAGGCCCGCCGGACCGCGGTCCAGGGGGCGTCATGCCGCAGGTGTGCGTGTCGGAGGTGTGTCGGGTTCGGTCCCGTCACCGGGCTCGTCCTCCTGCTGCCAGACCCGCGGCCAGTTGCCGGAAGGGGGAGGCGGCCCTGAGATATCAAGATCACGTCGCGCGAGGACGTAGAAGGCGTCACGCGCTCGGCTCACCTGCTGCACGGCCCTTGTCCATCCGGATGGATCATCCTTCAGACCGCGCGCGTACAGCTCGACGTTCCAAACCGCTTCATGCCACTTACGAGCCGCCCCGATCGTTTCCGCGTCCCCGATCAGCAGCACGGATTCCCACTCGGCCGCACGCCGTACTTCGTTCTCGGCGAGCTGCGTCATGCCCTGTTCGGGATCCAGTGGGTCCGCTGTGTGCGGAAACCCTCTTGCCGCCCCCATGCGCTGCGCAACGCTCAGCTGCTGCTTCAAGGTGTTGGCGTAGGACGCGTACGCGTCCAGCCTCTTCTCATCCCACCGCTCGGCTCTTCCTCGTCGCCACCGGCTTCGCTCCGTGATGTTCGTCACCACGTAGGAACTCGCGGCTCCCACTACGACGCCCAGCAGAGCCGGCAACTGCTCCCACAACGCCAATCCCCCCAGCCTGCCTCGATCAGTCGAGGACACAGTGCCGTATTCAGGGGCTCCGGGCCAGGCGGCATGTCTGGTTCGGAGACGCGCTGCGAGCTGTCACAGGCGACCTTCGGCCACTCCTTCTCCGCCTCGGCGTTCGAGGAAGCCCCACCTGCTCATGTGAGTGGGCGGGGCTCGGACACTGCCGTCGCTTCGTTCAGGGAGGGCGTCGTCCGACGACTCGGTGAACCGGCGATCGGCACAGCCCTGACGGCCGTCGAGGCACTTCGCGTACCGGCTCGGCGGCACTTCGGCGCTGTTGCCGGCGCGCTCCGCAACCTCGGTCGGGTCGACGTCGGCGTCGAGTCAGGAGGAGAGCGCGGCGTGCCTCAGGTCGTGAGGCCGAGCTGCCGGCGGCGAGGCCGGCTGTTCCGGCGGGAGCGCCGGGCGCCGAGCCTCGTCCCGTGTGCGCCGCTGGCGAGTCCGCTCCTGGTGGGCGTCGGGGCGGCGTACGAGGGGTGGGAAGTGCCTCGGACCGCGGGGGCGGGGGGCTTCATTGGCTCTCAGGGTTTCGGTAGTGTCTGCTCGGCCCAGATCACCTTGCCCTGGGGGGTGTACCGGGTTCCCCAGCGCTCGGTCAGCTGGGACACCAGGAAGAGGCCCCGGCCGCCTTCGTCGGTCGTCGCGGCGTACCTCAGGTGGGGCGAGGTGCTGCTGCCGTCAGCCACCTCGCAGATCAGCGTGCGGTCGTGGATCAGTCTCATGCGGATCGGCCCGCAGCCGTAGCGGACGGCGTTGGTGACGAGTTCGCTCAGTACCAGTTCCGTGCTGAAGCCCAGTTCGGACAGCCCCCACTCGTCGAGCTTGTCGGTCGCCGCGGCGCGTACCCCGGCGACGGCGGCCGGATCGGGCGGCACGTCCCACTCGGCGACCCGGTCCGGCGGCAGCACACGGGTGCGGGCGACGAGCAGGGCCACGTCGTCCGTGGGGCGTTCGGGCAGCAGCGATTCCAGCACGGCCCGGCAGCTCTCCTCCGGTGTGCGCTCGGGTCGATCCGCCAGGGCCTTGCGCAGGAGTTCCATTCCCTCGTCGAGGTCGCGGGTCCGGTCCTCGATGAGTCCGTCGGTGTAGAGGACGAGCTGGGAGCCTTCGTCGACGTCCAGCTCGGCGGCCTGGAAGGGCATGCCGCCGAGCCCCAGGGGCGGTCCCGGCGGCAGGTCGAGAAAGGTGACGTCTCCGTCGGGGCGGACCAGCGCGGGAGCCAGGTGTCCCGCGCGCGCCATGGTGCAGTGGCGCGTCGTGGGGTCGTAGATCGCGTACAGGCAGGTGGCGCCCACGACGGCGGCGGGGTTGTCCGGGCACGTCTCGTCCTGGTCGATGCGTCCGACCACGTCGTCCAGATGGCTCAGCAGTTCATCGGGCGGCAGATCGAGCGTGGCGAAGTTGTGCACCGCGGTCCGCAGCCGCCCCATGGTCGCGGCGGCGTGCAGGCCGTGGCCGACCACGTCGCCGACGACCAGTGCCACGCGGCTGCCCGGCAGGGGGATCACGTCGAACCAGTCTCCGCTCACACCCGACTGGGCCGGGAGGTACCGGTAGCCGACGTCGAGGGCGCTCTGCTCGGGCAGGCAGCGTGGCAGCAGGCTGCGCTGGAGGGTGACCGCCAGGGCGTGCTCACGCGTGTACCGGCGGGCGTTGTCGATGCTGACCGCGGCACGGGCCACCAGTTCCTCGGCCAGCGAGAGTTCCTCCTGGTCGAAGGGGGCGTGCTCCTCGGAGCGCCAGAAGTTGACCGTGCCCAGCACGACACCGCGGGCCTGGATCGGAGCCGCTATGAGCGAATGGATGCCGTAGTCCACTATCTGTTCGGTGCGTTCCGGGTCCTGCAGCTGCCAGCCCGTGGCGGTGGACAGGTCGGTCACCAGTTCGGAGCGGCCGGTGCCGTAGCCGCGGGCCTGGGGTGTGGAGGGCAGGAAGTCGATCAGCCGGCCCTTCTCGTAGAGCGGCTGGTCGTCGCGGATGCCGCATACGGCGACACGTCTCATCCCCTTGGCGGTGGTCGCCGGTTCCTCGCCGTGCAGTACGGCGTCGGCAAGGTCCACGGTGACGAAGTCGGCGAAACGGGGGACGGTGATCCGGGCGAGTTCGTCGGCCGTCCGTACGACGTCCAGGGTGGTGCCGACGCCCAGTCCGGCGTCGTAGAGCAGCTTCAGCCGTTCACCTGTGATTTCGGCCCTGCCCGACACGGCCTGCAGCTCCGTGGAGTCGCGCAGCGTCACCACGGTGCCCCGGGGGCCTCCGCCGTACTCCGTGAGCCTCTGGTTGACCACCAGCAGCCGTGGTCCGGCCAGGTGGACCTCGTCGTTGGCCTCGCGGCCGGAGCTGAGCAGCGACATGATGTCGGGTTCGAGGGCCGGCAGCTGGGAGACGTGCTGCCCCTCCGCTTCCGGGGGCAGTTCCAGGAGCCGCCTGGCCTCGTCGTTCGCCAGCAGCAACCGCCCCTCGTCATTGACGATGAGAACCCCTTCGCGCACGGAGTGCAGCACCGCGTCGTGGTGCTCGTACATGCGGGTCATCTCGTTCGGGGCCAGGCTGTGGGTCTGTCGTCGCAGCCGTCTGCTCACCAGCACCGTGGCGGCGGTGGCCGCTCCGAGCGCGACCGCCCCGGCGGTCAGGATGATCGGTATCTGCCGTTCCACCAGACCGGTCACGTTCTTGACCTTCAGCCCGGCGGAGACCAGGGCGACCACCTGGCCCCGGGTGTTCCGGATGGGCACGGTCGCCTGGACCTCCTGGCCGAGGGGGCCGTTCACGCTCTCGGTGTAGACCTTTCCCGCCAGTGACGGCTCGATCCTTCCCACGAACCGCTTCCCGATCCGGTCCGGCAGGGGATGGGTGTAGCGGATCCCCTGCGTGTCCATCACCACGACGAAGTCGACGCCCGCGGACTTGCGGCCGGCCTCGGTCAGCGGCTGCAGGACTTCCGAGGGGTCGGGGGCCCGCAGCGCGGACAGCACGCCCGGGGAATGCGCGAAGGTCTGCGCGACGGCTATGGATCTCCGTCTGGCCTCGGCGCCGGTGTACCGCTGCGACTGCAGGACGAGGGCGAGGACGGCGAACGCCACGAGCAGCACCACCAGGGTCACCTGCATGAGGAACATCTGCCCCGCGACGCTTCGCGCGTTCTTCCGCACCAGCGACCACAGCCGCGATATGCGCCGAACCCGGGCAAAACGGTCTCCCATCCGGCCTTTCTAGCACTGCTCCCCCCGCTTAGTCACGGGCGGACTCCGAACCGTCCGTGCCCGCGGGCGATCGATCACCCCCTGCCACCGCGCCAGCCACTCGCGACAGCCGCCGGGACCGCACAGCACCCCAGCGGTACCGACAGCTCCGCCGGCCTCCCGGCCGAGGCCTCCGCGAGACCGCGGACCGGCCGGTCCGAAGACCCGGCGCACGGCACCCCGGCGCACGGCATCCGGCGCCCGATGCCCGGCACCCGGCGCGGGCCGGGACCCGCACCCGCGTCTCCGGCCGGCCGGCCGTCGCACCGGTCGCCGACAGCGGGCGAAGCGGGATCGGACCGGCCCCGGAGCGGCGCTCAGCCGTCGTGGCGAGCCAGGCCGGGCGGTCGGGACCGCCGGTGCCCAGTCCGGTGGCACCGAGCCCGTGGCCCTGGGCTCCCGTCCGGTGACACGGCGCTCGTGGCCCTGGGCGCGGTAGCGGTTGCCGGGGCGGGCCCGGAGAGTGCGAGGTACGAGGTGCGCGGGACGGCTGTGCCGGAGGGTCCTGCCGGGGTGCTCGCGGGTGCCGTCCGTGCTCTTCCCGGTCCAGGTCGGGCCGGCTTCCGGCCCGGTGGGCGAGTCGATCAGGCCGCGCTTCGGCCGGATCGACGGGATCGGCCGGATCGGCCGGATCGACGGGATCGGGCAGGACGCCGTGCGCGGTGGTGCGGCTCATCTCGTGGGGAACGCGTGCCACGACGCGCGATCACGGGCGAAGAACGGTAGTAGTGGTATGTAGTGATATAAGGGGCCGGCGAGGCGGTGCCGGAGGGACCGGCGCGGCCGGATCGGCGGGCAGCCCGCGGTCTCGGCGGCGTTCACCGGGGCCGGTGCCCGTGAGGCGGAACGGGCGGTGGTCGACATGCGCGATGCCACCCCGCTCGGCAGTGCTTCCGGAGCCCTCCCGGATCCGGCGGCCTCGGCCACGGTCGTCGTCGACGCCCGGGGGATCGTGACGGGGTGGAGCGCGGGCGCCGAGCGCCTGCTGGGCTACACGCACCGGACCGCCGTCGGGCGCCCGGTGCTCCGTCTGCTCGGCGTGGACACGGACACCGGTGCGGACGCCTACACGGACACGGGCACCGGTGCCGACGCAGACGCCGACACGGGGACAGGCACTGGTGCGAACGCGGGCGCCGACACGGGGACAGGCGCAGACACCGACGCCGATGCGGATGCGGGTGCGGACACGGGCGCCGGTGCGGGCACGGGCGCCGGGGAAGGGCTTCGCGCGGCTCTCGACGGCCGGGACACGACGACGCGGCTGCGGCACCGGGACGGCCGGTACCTGGAGTTCCGGCTGCGGGCGTACCCGTGGTTCGACGGTGAGGGCCGGGCCCGGCAGGTCCTCGTGGCGACGCCGCCGGAGCATCCGCGCACCGACCCGGTGACGGCGCAGGAGGCGTTCGCGCAATGCCACCTGCCGGTGATGGTGTACGACCGCGCGCTGCGGGCCGTGCGGGCGAGTGCCGGCGCCGAACGCGAGCTCGGCATGAGCGAGGAGGAGATGAGCGGTCGCCGTGTCACCGACATCCTGCCGCCCCACATCTGTCATGCGGTCGAGGACGGCATGCGTCGCGTGTCGGTGACGGGAGAGACCGAGCAGTTCCACGTGCGGGGCAGGGCCCGGGCCGGGGACCGCGAACGGGTCTGGGCCATCACCGTGTCCCCGATCAGGGGCCCGGCGGGCCGGGTGAGCCACCTGGAACTGTCCGCACTCGACGTCACCGAACAGCAGCTCGCACGGGAGCGGATCGCCCTGCTGAACGACATCAGCGCGCGGGTGGGCAGCACCCTGGACGTACGGCGCACGGCCCAGGAGATGGCCGACGCGGTGGTGGGCCGGCTCGCCGACTTCGTCACCGTCGACCTCCTGGACTCCCTGCTCCGCGGGGTCGAGCCGGCGCCCTCCGCCACGGGTGCCGTCACCCTCCGCCGGGAGGCGCAGCAGTCCGTCCTGCCCGGCGTGCCCGAGGCGTTGCTCCGGCCGGGCGACGCGGACGACTACCCGGAATCCTCACCGCCGGTCCGCTGCCTGGCCACCGGCAGGCCCTCGCTGCACCGCACCATCGACGACGTCGTCCGGACCTGGCGGCAGGCCGACCCCGGCCGGGCGGGGGTCGTGGAGTCGTTCGGCATCCATTCGCTCATGGTCGTTCCGCTGCGCGCCCGCGGTATCGCCCTCGGTGTGGCGGTCCTCGTGCGGCACCGCCGCGAGGAGCCCTTCACGGAGGACGACCTGCTCCTGGCCGAGGAGATCGGGACGCGGGCCGCCGTGGCCGTGGACAACGCCCGCCGCTACACCCTGGAGCGCAACACCGCGCTGGCCCTGCAGCGCAGCCTCCTCCCCAGCCGGCTCGCCGCCCAGGGGGCGGTCGACGTGGCGTACCGCTACCTTCCGGCTCGTACCCGGGCGGGACTGGGCGGCGACTGGTTCGACGTGATCCCCCTGTCGGGCGCGAGGGTCGCGCTCGTCGTGGGGGACGTGGTGGGCCACGGGCTGCGGGCGTCGGCCACGATGGGGCGGCTGCGGACCGCGGTACGGACCCTGGCCGATGTCGACCTCCCCGCCGACGAACTCCTCACCCAGCTCGACGATCTGGTCACCCATGTCGCGGCCGAGGAGGAGACCGCCACGGCGCGAGAGCCCGACGCCGACGCCGAGCCCGACACAGAAGCCGATGCGGTCGGCGTTGCCGACGCGGGCGTCGACGCCTCGGCCCCTCTCATCGCCACGTGCCTCTACGTGGTCTACGACCCGGTCTCACGCCGCTGCACGGCCACCGCGGCGGGCCACCCGCCGCCCGCCTTCGTCACGCCCGCCGGTGTGGTGGACTTCGCCGACCTGCGTCCCGGCCCTCCGCTGGGGGTGGGCGGTCTGCCCTTCGAGACGGTCGAGTGGGAACTCCCCCCGGGCAGCCTGCTCGTGCTGTACACCGACGGCCTGGTCCAGGGCGAGGAGCACGATCTGGGCAGCGGCCTCGCGCTGCTGCGCGCGTGCCTGGAGCGGCCCGCCCCGTCGCTGGAGGCCACCTGCGACCACGTGATCCGGACCCTGCTGCCCGAGCGGCCGCAGGACGACGCAGCCCTGCTCCTGGCCCGCACCCGAGCCCTCGACGCGGCCCACGTGGCCGTCTGGGACCTGCCGTCGGATCCCGCCGCGGTGGCCGGCGCCCGCGCGAAAGTGCTGGACCGGCTGGCCGCGTGGCGGCTGGAGGACGTGGCGTTCACCGCCGAGCTGGTGGTGAGCGAACTCGTCACGAACGCGATCCGCTACGGCCGACCGCCCATCCGGCTCAGGCTGATCCGCGAGGCCGCGCTCATCTGCGAGGTGTCCGACGGCAGCGGCACCGCCCCGCACCTCCGCCGGGCCCGCACCTTCGACGAGGGCGGGCGCGGTCTGCTGCTCGTCGCCCAGTTCGCCCAGCGCTGGGGCACGCGCCAGCACGCCGGCGGCAAGAGCATCTGGGCGGAGATCGAACTCCCCGGCCGCAGGGCCTGAGGCGTCGGGCAGCGGTTCGGTCCGGCCCCCGGAAGCCCGGCCTCCCCTCCCGCGAAGCGCTGTTTCCCGGCTCGTCCGCTTCTCAGCGCATGCCGCGCAGCTCCCGATCGACGTCCTCCTCGGTGATGGGCCTCCGGAAGTAGGCCTGCCAGGCGTCGAGCAGGAGGAACACGCCCCATCCGCCGAGGACCCATCCCGGCCAGAAGTATCCGGCCCCGGTCAGTGCCCACACCACGATCAGGAACGCGTTGATCACGATGTAGGCCACGAGGTCGGCCCGGAGCTTGCGCTTCTTCTCCAGCCGTTTGTGGGCCCATTCCCTCTTCATCGTCGCCCGTGGCTCGCGGGAATCGGCGGGGTCGAAGGGACCCACCATGATCGCCACCTCCTCGGTCGCGGGTGGGACGCAGTCTCTCCTTCCCATGGTCCTCCGGAGCCACTGGGCGCGCCGCTCGGGCGGTGGGCGGCAGCGGCGTCCGGCTCCCTGTCCGGTGGGCGGGTCGGCTCAGTTCTGCCGTGCGGGTGCCGACGTACTGGCGCGGACGATCAGGTCCACGGGGGTGACCGTCAGGGCCGGCGGGGGTGCCGCCGGGGTGTCGATGCGGTCGAGGAGGACGTGGAGGGCGCGGGTGCCGATGTCGGTGAAGTCCGTGCGGACGGTGGTCAGCGGGGGCAGGAAGTGGGCCGCTTCCGGGATGTCGTCGTAGCCGACCACGCTGACGTCGTCGGGGACGCGGCGGCCCGCCTCGTGCAGGGCGCGCAGGACGCCGAGGGCCATCTGGTCGTTGGACACGAAGACCGCGGTGACCCCGGGATCTCTCGCCAGTTCGCGGCCGAGGTCGTGGCCGGAGTCGGCGCTCCAGTCTCCGAGGAGGGGGGCGGGAACCGGGGCTCCGGCGGTCTCCAGGGTGGCCCGCCAGCTTTCCGCCCTGCGGTCCGCCGCCGCCCAGCCGCTCGGGCCGGCCACGTGCCAGACCGTGGGGTGGCCGAGGGACAGGAGGTGTTCGGTGGCCTTGCGGGCGCCGGTGCGGGCGTCCGAGGTGACCACCGGGGTGCCGTCGCCGAGGTCGTTGTCCAGGACCACCAGCGGGGTGTCCAGGCGGGCCTCCGCCAGCGCCTTCGCCACGCGCAGCTGCGGGGCGATCGCGATCACGCCGTCCGCGCCCTCCGCCGACAGGCGGTCCGCCGCCCGTACGACCGTGTCGCGGTCGGCGGTGTCCAGGGCGATCGAGCTGACCAGGTAACCGGCCTCCTGCGCGGCCGTGTTGATCGCGGTCAGGGTGGAGGCGGGACCGTAGCGGGCCGCGTCGAACGAGATCACCCCGAGCATCCGGGTCCGGCCGCTGGCCAGCGAGCGGGCACTGCGGCTCGGGCGGTAACCGAGCGTACGCATCGCCGCGAGGACCGCCTCACGGGTTTCCGCGCGCACGGCCGGGTGGTCGTTCAGCACCCGCGAGACCGTCTGCTTGGAGACGCCGGCCAGTTGCGCCACGTCGGCCATCACGGGGCGCGCGCCCGCGAAGTTGCGGCGGCTGCGGCCTGCCTTGGCGACCGGGCCGTCGGCGGCGCTCGGGGTCATCGGGTGCCCTCTTCCGTCCTTCTCCGGGTGCGGTGGCCTTCACCGGGTCCGGTGGTCCTTCGCCGGGTCCGGCTCGGCCCGGGTCCGGGCCTGATCCGGTTTCAGGCCCGGTTCCGGTTCCGGTTTCGAGTCCGGTTCCGGTTCCGGTGGCGCGGCCGCCGGGACCCGCTCCCGCCGGTCCACAGGATAGGCCGGTCGGTGTCGAAGGCCGTGGTCAGGTGGCGGGTGGCGGGAGCGGGCCGGCGACGCCGGGGGCGGTGCCGCGCCGGGGATGATCAGTGCGGCGCCGGGCCGAGGTCCGGGGTGTCCGTGAGGTGGGCGCGGGTGGCGGTGGTCCCGTGGAGTTCCAGGAGGACCAGGTCGTTGGTGCCGGGGCGCAGGACGGGGGCCGGGACGTACAGCGTGCGCTGAGGGCCACGGTTCCAGTAACGGCCCAGGTGGAAGCCGTTGATCCAGGCCTGGCCCTTGGTCCAGCCGGGCAGGGAGAGGAACGTGTCCGCGGGGGTCCCGACCTCGAAGGTGCCGTGGTGGAAGGCCGGTTCCGCCGACCGGGGGGCGGGGTCCGGTGCGAAGGGCAGCGGCGGCGGGGCGTCCAGGGGCAGGGGGTGGCAGTCCCAGCCGTGCAGGGGGGTGCCGTCGAAGGTGACCGGTCCCAGCAGGCCCTTGGGGGTGCCGATGCGGGGGCCGTAGTTGACCCGCCCCATGTTCTCGACCAGGACGTGGAGTTCGGCTCCGGCTCGCGGCACCCGGACCGGCAGGGTCTCCTCCTGGCGCTCGCGTTCGAGTACGCCGACGGGGGCGCCGTCCACGAAGAGCTGGGCGCGGTCGCCCACTCCGCCGGTGAAGTGGAGGAGGCCGGGTCCCTCGGTGGGGAGCGTGGTGCGGTACAGCACGTAACCGGCGCGCCGGCCCAGGGCGTCGGCGGAGAGGGGGTCCACGGGCGCGGGGACGGCCTTCGCGGGGACCGACGCGAGGAGGGGCCTGCGGTGGGTCAACTCCACGGTGACCGGCGGCAGTTTCCGCGCCGGAGCGGGGACCGGCTCGTCCGGGACGGGCGCGTGGCGGGCGATGACCTCGCGGAAGGCGTGGTACTTCGGACCGGGGTCACCGTGCTCGGTGAGGGGGGCGTCGTAGTCGTAGGAGGTGACGGTGGGGGCGTAGGTGTGGTGGTGGTTGGCGCCGTTGGTGAAGCCGAAGTTGGTGCCGCCGTGGAACATGTAGATGTTGACCGAGGCGCCCGCGGAGAGCAGGCGGTCCAGGTCGGCGGCGGCGTCGGCCGCGTCCCGCCCGTGGTGCGGGCCGCCCCAGTGGTCGAACCAGCCGATCCAGAACTCCGAGCACATCAGCGGGCCCTGGGGCTGGTGCTCGCGCAGGCGCGCCAGGGAGCGGTCGATCCGGCTGCCGAAGGTGCCGGTCGCGAGGACGCCGGGGAGGCTGCCCTTGGCGAGGTGTTCGGGGTCGGCCTGGTCGCAGGTGAAGAGGAGTTCCTCCACGCCGCGGGTGCGCAGGGCGGCTTCCAGGTGTTTGAGGTAGGCCGTGTCGTCGCCGTAGGCGCCGTACTCGTTCTCCACCTGTACGGCGATGACCGGGCCGCCGGACGCCGCCATGTGCGGGAGGAGCGGGGGGAGGAGGAGGTCGAGATAGCGGTCGACGGCGTCCGTGAAGCGGGGGTCGCTGCTGCGCGGGCGGATACCGGGGTCGGCGGTGAGCCAGTGGGGCAGGCCGCCGCCGTCCCACTCGGCGCAGATGTACGGGCCGGGGCGGAGCAGGACGTGCAGGCCCTCGGTGGCGGCGAGGCGCAGGAAGCGGGGGAGGTCGAGGAGGCCGTCGAGGACGAGGGTGCCGGGCTCGGGCTGGTGGAGGTTCCAGGGGACGTACGTCTCCACCGTGTTCAGCCCCATCAGGCGGGCCTTGCGGAGGCGGTCGGGCCAGTGGTCCGGGTGGACCCGGAAGTAGTGGAGGGCGCCGGAGATGATCCTCAGGGGGGCGCCGTGGAGGAGGAAGCCGTCGGGGGTGGTGGTCAGGGCGGACATGCGCGGTCCCTTCGAGAGGTGGGGCTGGGGTGGAACTGGGGGCTGAGGGTCGGGCGGAGTGGCCGCGGACGGCGGAGGGTTACGGGCGGCTGGGGGCTGCGCACGGCTGGAGCTGAGGGCTACGGACGGCTGCGGGTGCCACGCGGACGCCCGGAACCGTCAGCGGCCGGGGACGGGGCCGGTACCAGCACCGATATCGGCACCAGTACCGGTATCGGTGCCGGCCGCGCGGGTCACCCGGACCAGCCAGAGGGTGGCCGCCAGGCAAACCGCGGAGACCGCGGCCAGGAGGAGGGGTACGGCCCTGGTGCCGGACCACTCGATGACCTTGCCGAGGGACGGTCCGGCGGCCACTCCGCCGACCATCGAGGCGGCGATGACCAGCGCGCCCGCCCCGCCGGCGCCGGGGGCGGCCCGGTGCAGCCAGAGCAGTCCGGTGGGGAAGATCGGCGCGATGAAGAGGCCCACGCCGGCGTAGGCGTACGGCGCCAGGTCCGGTACGGCGGCCAGCAACAGACAGGCCGTCATCCCGGAGCAGGAAACCGTGATGACCGCCGGGGCCGGAAAGCGCAGGGCGAGGGGCGCGACCAGGAAGCGGCCGATCGTCATCATCAGCCAGTAGACGGAGGTGGCGGTCGCGGCGACGCCCGCGCCGTGGCCGACGGCCTCCAGGTGGGTGGGCTCCCAGCCGCCGACGCCCGCCTCGATACCGACGTGCAGGACGTAGAGGGCGACGAAGACGGCCAGGACGGAGACCAGGCTGCGGGTGCGGGGCGTCGGGCCGGCCGGGGTGGCGGTGATGGCGGCGCCGTCGGGCTGCGGCGCCTTGTCGCGTACGCCCTTCAGGCACAGGAGGAGGGGCAGGTTGGCGAGGGCGAAGGCCAGGAAGACCGTGGGGTAGTGCTCGGCGCCGGCCGCGCCGATGAGGGCCGGGCCGAGGATCGCGCCGATGCCGAAGTGGGCGTTGAGGATGTTCAGCATCGCGGCGGAGCGGTGTCCGAAGCCCACGGCGAAGAGCTGGTTCAGGCCGTAGTCGATGCCGCCGAAGCCGAGTCCCGCCAGGAGGGCGGCGGCCAGGGCAGTCGGCCAGTTCGGTGCGAGCGCGAAACCCCCGGCACCGACGGCCATGAGGAGGTGGGAGGCGGCGAGGATCCGCCTGTTGCCGATCCGGCCGTGGAACCGGTCGAAGAGGAGGACGCCCGTCACGCCGCCGCCGAAGTGGGCGCTCAGTGCCAGCCCGGCGGCGGAGGGCGACAGGCCGAAGCCCTCGCGGAGGGCCGGGACAGCGGGGCCGTAGAGCGCCTGGAGGACGCCGATCAGGACGAAGCCGACGCAGGAGGCGGCCGCGGCCACGGGCGTGAAGACGGGGGTGGGCGTTTGGGTGGCTCGTGGCGAGTGACGCACCGTGGGCTGATCGGTCACTCGGACTCCCGGGGCGGTGACTGGGTGCGGTGCGGCTCCGACGGGGAGGAATGTTACCGGTAACAAACACACTCGGGTCAAGATGCCCGCGGAGCAAGTGCGCGGTGAGAGTTCCACCGGCGCCGCCTCCTGCACGAGGCCTGCCGCACCCGTGAACGTTTCTGCTGGTCAGCGTCCACGCACTGCGATCACTCATCGCAGTGAAGGCTGACGGATCCGGCAAACCTGACGGGACGCAGGGCTGTTGCTCCGATGTCATCCGCGGAACAACAGAAGGAGTTCGCTTTGTCCATCAGGTATGCGGCGCGCCTCGCAACGGCTCTCACCACAGTCGCCGTCGTCCTCTTGTCCGGCTCTCCGAACGCGCAAGCCGGAGCGGCCGGCTCCACGCCGGTTCAGACGTTCCAGTACAGCGTGGGCGGCATGACGATGAAGATCCCTACTGGCTGCATGTTCACACACATCATCCGTGGGAGCGGTAGGAAGATCACTTACCAGAATGCCGGTGTGGACTGTGCCTTCGTCGGCGCGCTCAGCAGTGGATTCTGCAATTGGCGCATCGACTTCACGTATGCCGACACAGGCAACCGGATCTACCGAGCCTCACGCGGTCGAACGCACAGCGAATGCAAAATCGACCCGATGCGCAACAACTCTCGCCAGACGCTGCCCCGCTATGGCAAAGCGTGTGCCCGGCTGTTCGTCAACGGGATCAAGCGCGCTGGTCAGTGTCACCACATCACGAAGTGAGTCCCGGCATGGTCGAGCAGCGGAATCAGCGAGAGTCAGGGACCTCCACCGAAGCGGGGCGGAGACGAAGCGGGATCGTCGCCTTCTTCTGCGGACTCGTCGTGTCGCTCGCCTTCTTCGCCTTTTTTCCCGGACTGCCGCACGTCATCGACGCGGGCGCGGTCGTCGTCTCCCTGGCGGTGGGGGTGTCGGCCCGGTGGGGCTTTCAGACGTGGCGGGGACGTCGAGCGGGAAGGAGCAACGGATGAGCGGCGGTGACTGAGCCGAGCCGGCCGAAGTCCTCGTGACCGGCGGGGCAAGGACTTCGGCGTCGGACCGGCCGCCCACGGCGCAGGAAGTCGCCTGAGGACGGCACGAAAGAGGTCACCTGAGATGCGTTCGGCTCGGGCCGAGCCCTCATCCCGACCGTTTGCGGGCCGTCGCCTTCCTCGTCGCCGCCTTCTTCGTCGCGCTGTTCGCCGTCGCGGCCGTCTTCTTCGCCGCGCTCCCGCCCGTCGCCGCCGCACTCCTCGCCGGCTGGGCGGACTTCGTCGCCTTCTTCGCGGACGCCGCCGTCTTCTTCGCCGTCGACGTGGACTTCTTGCCGCCGGCCTGTTTCGGGGCCGTACGGGCCGTCCCGTGTCCGGCGAGGCCTCCGGACCCGGCCTCCTCCCGCCCCGCCGTCCCGCCGCGCGCCTCCCTCGCGGCGCGGACGCTGTTCTCCAGGGCCGTCACCAGGTCCAGGAACCCGCCCTCGGGGGCGGCGCCGGGAGCCTCGGGAGGCGTCTCGCCCGCCACCTTCGCGGCGACGACCTCCTCGACGGCCGCACGGTACTCGTCGTGGAGGTCCTCCAGGTCGACCTCGCCGAGGGCTTCCATCAGGGCGTCCGCGAGGTCGAGTTCCCTGACGCGGACCGTGACGTCGGCGGCGGGGGCCATGCCGTCGGGGGCGAGGACCTCGTCGGGCCACAGCAGGGCGTGCATGGCGATCGCGTCGCCGACCACACGGAGCATGCCGAGGCGTTCGCGGCCACGCAGCGCGTACTTGGTGACGGCGACCTTGTTGCTGCGCTTCAGCGCCTCCCGCAGCAGCGTGTACGGCTGGGCCGCGAGGGCGCCGCCCGCCTGGAGGTAGTACGCGGCGTCCATCTGGAGCGGGTCGATCCGGTCGGCCGGCACGAAGGCCACGATCTTGATCGTCTTCGCCGTGGGGAGCGGCAGACGGGACAGGTCGTCCTCGGTGATCGGGATGATCGTGCCGTCGGCCGCCTCGTACCCCTTGCCGATCTCCGCCTGGCTCACCTCGCGGTCCTCCAGCTCGCAGACCTTGCGGTGGCGGACGCGGGCGCCGTCCTCGAGGTGGATCTGGCGGAACGGGATCGAGTGGCTCTCGGTGGCGTTCACCAGTTTCACCGGGATGCTGATGAGGCCGAACGAGATGGCGCCGTTCCATAGGGATCGCACGTGCAGCACCCTCCTGACTTCACCGAGGAAAGTCACGCGAAAGTCACACAAGATACAAAACGACCATACGGTCATTATCCATGTGATTCTCATCGTACGGCGCCCCTCGCGGAGGGGAAGGACGGCGGCTCCCGCTCAGCGGCCGGCGGCCCAGGTCCCCCTGTCGCGCGCCGTCGCGTGCAGCGCCTCCACGTCCGCCGGTTTCAGGACGCCGCTCAGCCGTGCCAGCCCCGCCAGTTCCGTGTCCCGCAGCACCCGCACCTCGCGCGGGGTGGTGACCAGGCGCACGTCGGCCGGGCCGACCAGGGCCAGCACCGGGCGGACCTCGGCGGTCAGGGCGCGGGAGGCGCGGTCGGCGTCGGCGCGGACCCGGCGCAGCAGGGGCAGGGGGTCGCGGCGGCCGACGGCGACCGCCGGGTCGGCGACGCGGACCCGCTGCCTGCGGGCGTACACGGTGTGCACGGCGAACAGTCCGGCGGGGCCGATCGCCAGATGGTGGAGGCGGTCGCCGCCGGGCAGCGGGACGGAGTGCAGGGTGTGCCAGCCGGCGCCGTCCAGTCGGTCCAGCAGTTCGCCCACCGTCTGCTCGGCCTCCAGGGCGCGGCGGCGCGGGTCGGGCCGCAGCAGGCGGACGGGGCCGGGGTCGCGGTCCAGGTCGATCAGCAGGGCCTCGCCGGGGCGGTTGGGGGCGAGGTCGTCGTCGGGGTGGAGGGCGAGGCGGGCCAGTTCGGCGGGGGTGGGGACGGGGGGCGGGCCCACCGTGACGGAGCCGGCCAGGAAGGGTCCGAGCACCTCCAGGACGTCCTCCCGGCGATCGTCGCCGACGATGTCGACCCGGCCGGACTCCCGGTCGTACCAGGCGATGCTCCTGCCGTCCTCGAGACAGACGTACAGCCGCTCCCGGCCGTGACGCCAGGTCGGTACGACGCGCAGTCCGTTCATGCGGCATCACCTCATGACCATGGGAACAGGAGGGGTGCCGCGGGGGCAAGAAGGCGATTACCCCGGGGAGGTAGGTGAGCATGCCCCGGGAACGCGGTGGGGAGGCGCCGTCGCGGACCCGCGGGAAGCGACCCGACGCACCGGATCCGGACAGCCCGTGGAGCGAGGTCGCGCCCGGCCCGTGGATGGGCGGGCACGAGTTCCGCGGCCGGTGCGGATACCCCCGCTCGGGCCCGGTCGTCGCCCACGCGCCGGTGGGCCGGGGCCACTCGGCCGACGAGGCGATCGGGCTGATACGGTCGCGGCGCTCTCCCCGGGCCCTGCACGACGAGCCGTTCGTCGCGTACCTGCGGGCGGGCCCGCCGACGGCCCGGCTGCTGGAGGAGCTGGGCGAGGCGAGTAATCGTTTCTCCTCTTCGCCCCGCGACGGCCTCCCGGGCGCCCCGCGGCCACACCCCGCGGCCACACCCCGCGGCGGAACCCCGGCCGTCCGCGCACCCGGCGCACGAGCGTCAGGCGCGCCGGGTCGGCCGTCCGGTGCACCGGGTCGACCATCCGGCCCGCCGCCCGTCTGTCCGTCTGTCCGTCTGTCCGTCTGTCCGTCTGTCCGTCTGTCCGTCTGTCCGTCTGTCCGTCTGTCCGTCGAGCGTCCTGGGCGGCTCGAGTGACCCGAGCGACCCGTCGGCCGCCACCCGCCACCGACACCCGACCGGTACGCAAAAAGGACTTCCCCACGAATAGGGTGTACGGGGCCGCCCGTCACCCCTGATCACAGGAGCCCCGTGCCGCACCCGCGCCCCACCCGCACCGCCCTCGCGCTGGCGGCCGTCGCCCTGTTCGCGCCGGCGGCCGCGGGCTGCGGCGACGCCGGCGGGCTGCGGGGCGCGGGGGCGACGCCGACGGCGGTCAGCCCGGAGAAGCTCTGGCCGGACCTGCCGGCGGCGTCGAGCCCGGCGTTCGACATCGACGAGGTGAACACCGAGGTCGTGAAGGGGGTCGCCGTTCCCGCCGACGACCTCCACCGGGTGGATCCGGTGGAGGTCGTACGCCGCGAGATCGCCGCGCATCCGGGCGACTACGACGGCTCCGAGGCCCCGTACCGCGAGACGGCCGACCGGATCGCCGACTGCGCCGAAAGCGGTGCCGGACGGACCCCCTGCCCGGTGCTGCGGCCGTACTACCGGGACCTGACCGGTGACGGACGGGACGAACTGGCGCTGGGATTCCGCCAGTTGCCCGGCGACCTGACGGCCGTCCGCGTGTACACGGTCGACAGGCACCGACTGGTGCGGATCATGGGCTGGGAGGACGCCGTCGGCGCGGTGGAGCTGGCCGGGCGGTCGGTGATCATCCGCTCGCCCTCCGAGGTCGCCGGGTACGAGTACCGCCTCCAGTGGACGTGGGACCAGGACCAGCGGGCGATGCTGCTCACGCACGACGAGATGGTGCGGACCGGGGGGCGGGACGACGGGCCGCGCGACGGACGGACCCGGCCGCCCCGGCCGACGTCCGCGCCGACGTCCGCGCCAGGGGCCTCCCCCTCGGTCCCCGTGAGCGGCCGATGAGGCTCGCGCTCCCCCGGTGGTCCGGCACGCTCGCCGTGAAGGCCGCCGTGTTCATCACGGTGATGTGCTGTGCGCTCGCCGCGCTGCTCGGCGTGCTCGTGCACGTCTCGGTGACCCACCGGACCGTCGGCGAGGCCCGCGACCTCGCGCTGTCCCGGCTGGAGGAGGCCACGACGGCGTTCGAGGCGGGGGACAGGCCCGGCCCCGGCGCGGGCGTCGACCCGCCGGGGCTGCCCGCGGCGCTGCGGGACCTGGCGGTGGCGGGAGAACGCGGCACGATGGTGGCCGAGCACCGGGGGCGGCCGACGATGTGGGCCGCCGGGCCCGTCGACGGCGGGCGGGGCGAGAGGGGGGTCCCCCCGTCCGGAGGGCGGGGCAGGGCCCTCGCGGTCGCCGTCGACTACGCGCAGAGCGCCCGCACCATCGAGGCGCTGGACCACGCGATCCTGTGGTCGTCGGCGCTGGCGATCGGGGCGACGCTGCTGGTCGGCGCGTTCGCGGTGACCCGGGTGACGCGGCGGCTGCACGCCACCGCGCGGGTCGCCCGGCGGATCAGCGCCGGTGATCTGGACGCGCGCGTGGACGATCCCCGGGCCAAGGATCCGACCCGCCCGCAGGACGAGGTGGCCACCGTCGCCGTCGCGCTGGACTCGATGGCGTCCTCGCTCCAGGGCAAGCTGCTGAGCGAGCAGCGCTTCACCGCCGACGTGGCGCACGAGCTGCGCACCCCGCTGACCGGGCTGCACGCGGCGGCCGAGCTGCTGCCGCCGGGCCGGCCCACGGAACTGGTGCGCGACCGGGTGGCGGCCCTGCGCACGCTCACCGAGGACCTGCTGGAGATCTCCCGCCTGGACACCGGCCGTGAGCGGCTGGAGCCGGACGCCGAGGACCTGGGGGCGGTGGCCCGCCGGGTGGTACGGGCGGCGGCGGCCTCCTCCGGTGGCGTCCCGCCGAGCGCCTCCCCGGGCAGCCCCCCGACCGCCGGAACCCACCCCCGCCCCCTCACCGACACGGGCACGGCCACCGGCACCGGCACCGGCACCGGCACCGGCACCGAGGTCAGGGTCGTGCGGGACGCCCGGGTCGAGACCGACCGGCGCCGTCTGGAGCGGATCCTCGGGAATCTCGTCGCCAACGCGCATCTGCACGGGCGGGCCCCGGTGGTGCTGACGGTGGACGGGCCGGTGGTGACCGTACGGGACCACGGGGACGGCTATCCCGCGTACCTGACGGCGCACGGGCCGCAGCGGTTCCGCACCGAGGGGGGCGCGAAGGGGCACGGTCTCGGGCTGACGATCGCGGCCGGCCAGGCGGAGGTGCTGGGCGCCCGGCTGACCTTCTCCAACGCGCCGGACGGCGGCGCGGTGGCCACGCTGACGCTGCCTCACGCACCGCCCCCGGAGACGGTCTCCCCCGGCGGGAGCACGCCTTCGGAGGGCCACGGCCTCTCCGATGGCGCAGTGTGACGGGCGGCCGTCGGCGGCTCCTCCTAATGTGGCGGTAAGTCGGTTCCGCCCCCTTCCCGGAGGTGCCCCATGCCCCTGCGCTCCGCCCTCGTCCGGTTCGCCATAGCCGGTGCCGCCGGCGCCCTCGCCGCCTCGGCCGCCGTCACCCCCGCCACCGCGAGCGAGGGCAGTCAGGGCAACCCCCAGCGTCAGGCCCCGCGCCTGTACAAGGGCGTCGTGACCGCGAACAGGCTGCTGCTGCGCGACGCGCCGAACCGCGGCGGCAAGGTGGTCCGCGTCGCCTTCCGCGACGACGTCGTCACCGTCTACTGCCGCACCACCGGCCAGAAGGTGGACGGCGACTCCCGGTGGTACCTCCTCAGGGACGGCGCCTGGGCCTACGGTGCGGCGCGCTACATCCGCGACCTCGGGCCGACGCCACGCCCCTGCTGACGCCGCACCACCACCGGCGCCACGCCCTCCCCTGACGCCGCGCCGCCCACCGCCCCCGCCCGTCCGTCCGACCGCCCACCTGTCCGCCCGTCCGCCCACCTGTCCGCCCGTCCGCCCGCCCGTCCGTCCGTCCGTCAAGGCTCACGAGGAGCCCCATTTGGGTAAGTTCCGGACATGATGCACGCCGGAGCCGAAGTCATCGCCCCGCCGGCGGACGCGCCGGTCCCGGTGGCGCGCCCGCCCAGGCGCCGCGGCGTCGAACTCTCCCTCATCGTCCTGGCCGTCCTGCTGTCGGTGTTCGGCTACTGCGCCGTCGGCCTCGCCAGGAACGGCGCCGTCCCGCCCGGCGCCGCCGGCTACGGCGCCGGGCTCGGTGTGCTCGCGCTGCTGGCGCACCTGACGGTCCGGCTGCGGGCGCCGTACGCCGATCCGCTGCTGCTGCCCATCGGGGTGCTGCTCAACGGGATCGGGCTGGTGCTGATCTACCGGCTGGACCTGGAGACGCCCGGCGACCGGGCGGCGCCCACCCAACTCGTCTGGTCGACGCTGGGCGTGGCCCTGTTCGTCTTCGTCGTCGCCGCCCTGCGCGACCACCGGGTGCTCCAGCGGTACGCGTACGTGTGCGTGGTCGCCGCGCTGGCCCTGCTGACGCTGCCGATCTTCTTCCCCGCGGTCAACGGCGCCCGGATCTGGATCAGGGTCGCCGGATTCTCCATCCAGCCGGGCGAGTTCGCGAAGGTCCTGCTCGCGGTGTTCTTCGCGGCGTACCTCGCGGCCAACCGCACGGCGCTCGCCCACGCGGGCCGCCGGGTCTGCTTCCTGCACCTGCCGGCCGGCCGGGTCCTCGGGCCGGTCGTCACGATCTGGCTGCTGAGCGTCGGCGTCCTCGTCCTGGAACGCGACCTCGGCACCTCGCTGCTCTTCTTCGGCCTCTTCGTGATGATGCTGTACGTGGCCACCGGCCGGGTCGGGTGGACCGCGGTGGGGCTGGTGCTGGCCTCGCTGGGCGCGGCCGCCGTCGGCCTGCTGGAGCCGCACGTCCACGGCCGGGTCGAGGACTGGCTGCACCCGTTCGCGTCGATCGAGGCGGGCGAGGGCCCCAACCAGCTGGCGCAGTCGCTGTTCTCCTTCGCCGCCGGCGGCGCCTTCGGCACCGGTCTCGGGCTCGGCCACTCCGTCCTGATCGGTTTCGCCGTCAAGTCGGACTTCGTCCTGGCGACGGCCGGTGAGGAACTGGGCCTGGCGGGGATCTGCGCGCTGTTCCTGCTGTACGGGCTGCTGGTGGAGCGCGGGTACCGGGCCGGGCTGGCCCTGCGCGACCCCTTCGGCCGGCTGCTGGCGGTCGGGCTCGCCTCGATCTGGGCGCTCCAGGTGTTCGTGATCGCGGGCGGGGTGACCGGCCTGATCCCCCTGACCGGGATGGCGATGCCGTTCCTCGCCCAGGGCGGCTCGTCGGTCGTCACCAACTGGGCGATCGTGGCACTGCTGATCCGCCTCAGCGATTCGGCACGCCGCCGGTACGACGGGAAGGCCGCGCCGTGAGGGAACCCCGGCGGCGCGACCGCGCACGGACGCCGACGCCCGTGATCCGGGGCGACCTCGTGATGACCCGTCACATCCGCCATGCCGCGTTCTTCTGCGCCCTCCTCCTGGTGGCCCTGCTCGTCAACGCCGCCCGCGTCCAGGTCGTCCGGTCCGACACCTATGACGGCAACCCGGCCAACCGGCGTGCCTCCATCGCCCGTTACGGCCAGCCCCGCGGGGACATCCTGGTGGAGGACGTGCCGGTCACCGGCTCCCGGGACACCAGGGAGCAGCTGCGCTACGAACGCACCTACCTCGACGGCCCGCTGTACGCGCCGGTGACCGGCTTCGCCTCACAGGTGTACGGGACGACGTTCCTGGAGCACGCGCACGACGGCGTCCTCTCCGGTACGGACCCCCGGCTCGCGCCGTTGCCGCTGTGGAACGACGTCACCCGGTCGCTGTCCGACGGCGGGAACGTCGTGACGACCCTGAACCCGCGGGCCCAGCGGGCGGCGTACGAGGGGCTGGCCGGCCGCAAGGGCGCGGTGGCGGCGGTGGAGCCGTCGACGGGACGGATCCTGGCGCTGGTGTCGGCGCCGTCGTACGACCCCGCCGTGCTGTCCGGGAACGGGCCCGGGGTCGAGCGGGCGTGGGCGCGGCTGAACTCCGACCCGGACCGGCCGATGCTGAACCGGGCGGTGCGGCAGACGTACCCGCCGGGGTCGACGTTCAAGGTGGTCACCGCGGCGGCGGCGCTGGACGCGGGCGTGATCAGGGATCCGGACGCGCCGACCGACTCCCCGGCGCCGTACCGGCTGCCCGGCACGAGGACGCTGCTGGCGAACGGGGGCGAGGGCTGCGAGGACGCGTCACTGCGGGAGGCGTTCATGTGGTCGTGCAACACGGTGTTCGCGAAACTCGGTGTGGATGTGGGGCTCGCCGACATGGTGGGCACGGCGGAGGCCTTCGGGTTCAACGCGGCGGACGTGCGGATCCCGTTCGCCGTCGCGCGGAGCACCTTCGACACCTCGCTGGACCGGGCCCAGCTGGCCCTGTCCTCGATCGGGCAGTACAACACGCGGGCCACGCCGCTGCAGATGGCGGTGGTCTCGGCGGCCGTCGCCGACGGGGGGCGGGTGCGGACGCCGTACCTGGTGGAGCGGACGACGCGCGGCGGCGGGGCGACCGTCGCCGCGGGCGGTCCGCGTCCGGCACGGCAGGTGCTGCGGCCGTCGACCGCGCGGCGGCTGCGGGAGCTGATGGCGGACGTGGTGCGCGAGGGGACCGGGAAGAACGCCGCGATCGCGGGCGCGACCGTCGGCGGCAAGACCGGCACCGCCCAGCACGGCATCGGCAACGCCGGGACGCCGTACGCCTGGTTCGTCTCCTGGGCGCAGGGCGACCGGGACGTGGAGCCGAAGGTGGCGGTCGCGGTGGTGGTGGAGGACTCGGCGGCGCGACGGCGGGACATCACCGGGGGCGGGCTGGCGGCGCCGATCGCACGGTCGGTCATGGAGGCGGTGCTCACCCCGTGAGACGGGGCCTTCCCGCACCGGGAAGGCGCGCAAGTGCCCCACGCGTGCACGGGGCGGACGCGGGGCCGACGAATTCCGCCCGGGGGATTGACGGGCTTGCTGACAGGCAGTCTCATAAGAGTACTGGGCGAGTGAACCGCCGGTAACCCCCGCACGACCCCGTACCGGCCCCGTACGACGAGGTGGATCAGCCATGACGACCCTGACGGAAGCCGACGCGCTGGACGGCCTGCGCGACGCGCTCGGACTGCTCAAGGACCGGGAGCAGGTGGCCGAGCGGCTGCTCGCCTCTTCCGCCAAGCACTCCTTCGACCCGGACCGGGAACTCGACTGGGACGCGCCCTTCGAGGAGGGCAAGTGGTTCTGGCCGCCGGAGCTGGTGTCGCTGTACGACACCCCGCTGTGGAAGAGGATGGGCGAGGAGCAGCGGATCCTGCTGTCCCAGCACGAGTCCGCCGCGCTCGCCTCGCTCGGCATCTGGTTCGAGATCATCCTGATGCAGCTGCTGTGCCGGCACATCTACGACAAGGCGGCGACGAGCGCGCACGTGCGGTACGCGCTCACCGAGATCGAGGACGAGTGCCGGCACTCGAAGATGTTCGCCCGGCTGATCGCGCAGGGCGGCACCCCCTGGTACCCGGTGAGCCGCGCCCACCAGCACCTCGGCCGCCTGTTCAAGACCGTCTCCACCACGCCCGGCTCCTTCACGGCCACCCTGCTCGGCGAGGAGATCCTCGACTGGATGCAGCGGCTGACCTTCCCCGACGAGCGGGTCCAGACCCTGATCCGGGGGGTCACCCGCATCCACGTGGTGGAGGAGGCCCGGCACGTGCGGTACGCCCGTGAGGAGCTGCGCCGGCAGATGGTGACCGCGCCGAGGTGGTCGCAGGAGTTCACGCGGGTGACCTCCGGCGAGTTCGCCCGGGTGTTCTCGGTGGCCTTCGTGAACCCCGACGTCTACACCAACGTCGGCCTGGACAAGCGGGAGGCGCTCGCCCAGGTCAAGGCCAGCGGCCACCGCCGCGAGGTCATGCAGACCGGCGCGAAGCGCCTGACGGACTTCCTCGACGACATCGGCGTGCTGCGCGGGGTGGGACGGCGGCTGTGGAAGTCCTCCGGGCTGCTGGCCTAGGGTCCTTCGCCGGGATCAGGCCGGACCGCGCGAGCCCGGCCTGATCCGGACGAGAGGCGAAAGGCGCCGGGGCGCCCCGCGGGGGCGGGCGATTACGCTGCACGTCATGAGCCCCGCCGCCCCCGCCTACCGTCGCCTCAGCGTCGAGGAGCGCCGCAGCCAGCTGCTGGAGGCCGCCCTGTCGCTGTTCGCGCACCGCGTCCCCGAGGACGTCTCGCTGGACGACGTGGCCGAGGCCGCCGGGGTCTCCCGGCCCCTGGTGTACCGGTACTTCCCCGGCGGCAAGCAGCAGTTGTACGAGGCCGCGCTGCGGACCGCCGCAGACGAGCTGCGGCACTGCTTCGACGAGCCCCACGAGGGACCGCCGATCCCCCGGCTCGGCCGCGCCCTGGACCGTTACCTCACCTTCGTCGGCCGGCACGACGCCGGCTTCAGCGCCCTCCTCCAGGGCGGCAGCGTCGTCGAGACCTCCCGTACGACCGCCATCGTGGACGGCGTGCGGCGGGCCGCGGCCGAGCGGATCTACAGCCACCTGGACGTGGCCGAACCCGGCCCGCGGCTGCGGATGACCGTCCGGATGTGGATCACGGCGGTCGAGGCGGCCTCGCTGATCTGGCTCGACGAGGACAAGCAGCCGCCCGCCGACGAGCTGCGGGACTGGCTGGTCGACCAGTTCGTCGCCGTCCTCGCCGTGACCGCGGAGCGGGACGCCCAGACCGCCGAGCTGCTCCGTGGTGCGCTCGCGGCGGAGACCTGATCGACACTGGTGCCGTGAAGAGCGAAGACACCCCCTTCGAGGGCGGCCCCATGGACGGCCGCGTCCTCCCCGTGCTGCTGGGCCCGACCGGCCACCCGCCGAAGACGTACCGCATCCCGGTGCCGGACGCCGCCGGCGGCCCGCCCGCCGTCCTCGTCTACCGGCGCGTGCCGCGCGGATCCGGCGGGAAGCTCGGCCTGACACGGGGCTGGAAGTACGCCTACGACCCGGAGGGCGGCCGCAAGGACACCCGGCCGAAGTGGCCGTGGTCGAAGCCGGCCGCCGGGCCCGACGCCGCGCCGGAGGGACCGAAACCCGACGTCACACCGTGAGGGCCGGAGCCCGGCGTCACACCGTGAGGACCGGAGCCCGGCGCCACGCCGTGCGGTGACCGGGAGGACGCCGACGGGTGACCCCGTTGCGCCGAACCGCCCACACCCGGCGCGCGGGATCCGCACACGCACCCGATGCTCGCCGTGCGGGGCGGACGGGCCGCCCCCGCAGCGGAGGTGATGACGTGTCAGGAAGACTGCTGCGTCTGGTGTGCACGACGACGCTGGCCGCGCAGGCGCTGCTGACCCCCGGGGTCGCCGCGGCCGTACCGGAACCGCCTGCGGGCGGCGAGCGGTCGGTGGCCGAACTGCTGACGGACCTTCAGAAGCTGTACCGGCAGGCCGAACAGGCCACCGAGACCTACAACGCCACCGAGGAGAAGCTCGAGGAGCGCCGGGCCGAGGCCGACCGGCTCGGTGCGGCGCTGGCCCGGACCCGCCTGTCCCTCCAGGAGAGCCGGGGCGCGGCCGGCCGGCTGGCCAGCCGGCAGTACCAGACCAGCACCGACCTCTCCCCCTACGTACGGCTGCTGCTCGCCCGCGACCCGCAGCGCGCCCTCGACCAGGGCCATGTGATCGGCCGGCTGGCGCGCGAGCGGGTGGAGACGGTGGGGCGGCTGGAGAACGGCGAACGCGAGGCCGACGGCCTCGCCCGCCGGGCCCGCGCCGCCCTCGACGCGCAGCTCACCCTCACCGAGCGCCGGAAGAAGGAACGCGACGCGGTGCGCCGCCGGCTGGACGACGTGGAGGAACTCCTCTCCTCCCTCACCGCCGGCCAGCTCGCGGCCCTCGCCCGCCTCGAACGCGACGGCGTCGCCGAGGCCCAGGACGAGATCATGGCGTCCGGCGCGCTGAGCGACGACCGCAACCCGTCCGAGGAGGGCGGCCGCGCGGTGCGCTACGCCGTGCGCCAGCTCGGCAAGCCGTACGAGTGGGGCGCGGAGGGCCCGGCGTCCTACGACTGCTCGGGCCTCACCTCCGAGGCCTGGCGGGCCGCCGGCTCCCCCATCCCCCGCACCAGCCAGGAGCAGTGGGCCGAACTCGAGCACGTCCCCCTGGACGAACTGCGCCCCGGCGACCTGGTCGTCTACTTCCCCGAGGCCACGCACGTCGCGATCTACCTGGGCGGCGGGAGGGTCGTGCAGGCTCCGCGGCCGGGGGCCGCGGTGAAGGTGTCCCCGATCGCGGCCAACCCGATCCTCGGAGCCGTGCGCCCGGACCCGCGGGAGCCGGCCGGTCCCCGGTACGATCCGCCCGTCCTCCCGGAGACCGCGACGGACGGTTCGGACGAGGGCGATGACGTCACCGGCGGCCTCCCGGCTCCCGACGGCGAGGCCCCTTCCGGACGTCAGGAGGCCAGCAGGGCCGCGCAGTAGGTGTCCACGCCCATCAGGGGAAGCGGCGGAGCGGGCGGCCGGACGGCGCGGACGAGCCGCGGCACCTCACGGGACCAGCGGCGCAGCGGAAGCCAGGCGGCGACGTAGGCCTGCTCGCGGTCGGTGCCGCGGCGGCCCCCGCCCCCGACGTCGTGGCGCAGCCGCGGGGCGCGGCCACGGCGATCGACCGCGTTGCGGGTGAAGGTGCGGGCCACGGCGCGCATGTCGGCCCGGGTGAAGACCTCGGGCAGACCGGGGGCGTCGTGGTACAGGCACAGGAAGTCGAGGTCGATGAGGGCGTGCGTGACGTCCTCGGGCACGGTGACCGCGCGGTAGGAGGGGCGGACGTCGGAACCGTCCGTCTTCGGCGAACCGGTCGCCCGCCACCCGTGGTGCACCCGGCCGAAGCCCGGCCAGTACGGCCAGGTCGCCACGCCGTCGGTGACGGCGAGGTCGCCGTGCAGGGCGCGGGCCATGGCGGCGGCGCGTTCGCGCCAGCGGTCCTCACCGGTGACCACGGCGAGCTGGACCGCGGCACGGCCCATCGCGAGGAACTCGTTGGTGGGCAGTTCGGCACCCGCGAAGGAGACCGGCTCGTCGGGCAGCCAGCGGTAGAAGCCGCGTCCGTCGTCCGTCGTCCCCCACTGCTCGTCGTGCGCGCGCAGCGCGCGGTCCGCCGCGTCGAGGTAGCCGTCGAGGCGGCGCCGCACCGACGCCGGCACGGCGTCCGGGCGGTCGCGGGCGAGCCGGGCCAGCCCGGCCATCGGGTAGGTGATCATGCCGGTCTGGGCGGCGAGCGAGACCGTGGCGGGCCGCACGGCGAAGGTGCCGGGGCGCGGGCGCCGGGGACCGGGCGCCGGCCGGTCGCGCGGGACGAGCCGGGCGGTGACCGCGGTGCGCTGCTCGTACGCGGCGTACACGACCCGGTCGGCCCGGCGCTCGTCCAGCGGGTCGAGGCTGAGCCCCGTCACGTCCACGTCCGCCCGGTCGGGACCGGTCACGGTGATGCGGAAGTGCCGGTCGCCGTCCGCCGCCACGGTGACCTTCGCGGTCCTGGCGTGCGGCGGGCAGACCGTGACCTCCAGGGCGGGCCGGCCGTCCGTGTCGCACAGGACGGCCGAGGCGGCGGTGAACTTGTGGGCGCTGCTCCACACCGGCAGGCTGCGGCCCCGGAAGTCGCGCACGCCGCGCACGTCGTCGCGGGCCCGCAGGACCTGGTCGATCAGCTCGGCGAGCCGTTCGGCGTAGGCGGGGCGGCCGGTGCGCTCCGCCATCAGCAGATGCCCCTGCATGCGCCACGAGGTGCCCCAGCCGATCACGCCGGTCTCGTTGTGGGGCGGCACGTCCGGTCCGTTCACTCCCACGAGGTTGCGCTCGGTCTCGTGGAAGGAACGTATCGCGGTGCGGCGCGGGCCTAAGACCCGGTCGGTGAGTTTCGGCATCGCGCGAGTATGCCACCGCCCCGGACGGCCGCCGCGGTCACCCGGTCGAGGGCCGTCAGGCCCCGGCGACCGTCTCCAGGTAGGCGGCCGTCTTCTCCGGCTCGTAGAAGAAGTTCTCGAAGTCCGCGGGGTTGTTGAAGCCGTTGGCGAAGCGGTCGGCGACCGGCTGGAGCGCGCCGGCCGCGCCGATGAGGCCCAGGACGTGCTCCGGCGGCGGGGCGAGCATCGTGTTCGTCCACTTGGTGACGTGCCGGGCGGTGTCCCAGTAGCGGTCGAACGTCGCCTGCATCCACGCCTCGTCGAACTCCTTCTCGCCCTGCTCGAGGATCGAGGCGAGGTAGGAGGCCGCGCACTTGGACGCGGAGTTGGAACCCTGGCCGGTGATCGGGTCGTTGGCGACGACGACGTCGGCGACGCCCAGCACCAGGCCCCCGCCGGGGAGGCGGCCGACCGGGTTGCGGACGGTGGGGGCGTAGCGGCCGGCGAGGGTGCCGCCGGCGTCGGTCAGCTCGACCTCGGTGGCCCGCGCGTACTCCCAGGGGAGGAACTTCTTCATGAGTTCCAGGGTCAGGGCGAGGTGCTCCGACGGGTCCTTGACCCCCTTGAAGACGTCCAGCGGGCCGCCGGGTATGCCTTCCCAGAACAGGATGTCGGCGCGGCCGGAGGTGGTGAGGGTCGGCATGATGAACATCTCGCCGACGCCGGGCACCAGGTTGCAGCGGACCGCCTCCGTGTCCGGGTGCTCCGGGCGGGGTTTCATGCCGTGCACGTAGGCGACCGCGAGGGCGCGCTGCGGCTCGCCGTACGGGGAGCGGGACGCGTCGCGGCCGAACATCTGCACCAGCTCGCCCTTGCCCGCCGAGACGAGCACGAGGTCGTAGGCGCGGGAGAAGTAGTCGAGGTCGCCGACCGCCGCGCCGTGGATCACCAGCTGGCCGCCGCGCTGCGCGAACGTCTCCATCCAGCCGGCCATCTTCACGCGCTGGTCGACGGACTGCGCGTACCCGTCGAGCCGGCCCAGCCAGTCGATGGCGCGCTGGGTCGGTCCCGGGTCGTACGAGCCGGGGGCCGCCACCGAGACGCCGAGCCCCTCGATCTTCGGGGCCTGCTGCTCCCAGAAGTTGATCTGGAGGTCGCGCTCGTGCTGGAGGGCCGTGTGGAACATGCACTGCGTCGACATCACCCGGCCGGCGCGGATCTCGTCCGCGGTCCGGTTGGACATCAGGGTGACCTCGTACCCGTGCGACTGGAGGCCGAGGGCGAGCTGGAGGCCGGACTGGCCGGCTCCGACGACGAGTATCTTCCGCATGCGGGGCTGTCTCCTACTCGGGGGTTTCGTCGAGCGCGTGGCCCACCAGGGCCAGGAGGGTCTCGATCACGGAGATCCGGCGACGCGCATCCATGATCATGACAGGTATGTGCTGCGGGACGGTCAGCGCCTCCCGCACGTCCTCCGGCTCGAACAGCTCGCTGTCGTCGAAGTGGTTGACGGCCACGACGTAGGGCAGCCCGCAGCTCTCGAAGTAGTCGAGCGCGGGGAAGCAGTCCTTGAGCCGGCGGGTGTCGGCGAGGACGACGGCGCCGATCGCGCCGCGCACCAGGTCGTCCCACATGAACCAGAACCGCTGCTGGCCCGGCGTGCCGAAGAGGTAGAGCACCAGGTCGTCGTCGAGCGTGATGCGGCCGTAGTCCATGGCCACGGTGGTGGTGACCTTGTCCGGGGTGCCGGTGAGGTCGTCGGTCTCCTCGCTGGCCTCGGTCATCAGCGCCTCGGTCGTGAGGGGCGTGATCTCCGAGACGGTGCCGACGAGGGTGGTCTTGCCGGCGCCGAAGCCCCCGGCCACCACGATCTTCGTGGCGACGGGGGCCCGCGTGCGGTCCGTCTGCCAGGACTTCAGTTCCTCGTCCGGTTCGTCGAGGAGCGGGGACACACCGAAGGGGGTGTCGGCGTCAGAGACGACGGAGTCCACTCAGCACCCTTTCCAGCAGAGCGCGGTCGGGACGGCCCGTACCGTGACCGGTCCCGGTGCCGTACACACGGATCTTTCCCTGGTCCGCGAGGTCGCTGAGGAGCACCCGGACCACGCCGAGCGGCATCTTCAGCAGCGCGGCGATCTCGGCCACCGTACGCATCCGGCGGCACAGTTCGACGATGGCCCGCATCTCCGGCATGACCCGGGTGGTGAGGGAGCCGTTCGTCAGTTCCTTGCGCTCCTCGGGCGCCTCGAGTTCGGCCGTGGTCGCCACGAACGTCTCGACGAGGAGGACGTGACCGAAGCGGGTGCGGCCGCCGGTCAGCGAGTAGGGGCGCACGCGGGCCGGCCTGCGGTCGCCGCCCCGGACGGGGAGCTGCTGCCTGCGGTTCTGCGGCGCCGTGCTCATCGGCCGCTCCCCGTGGTCTCCGACTCCAGGGATCTGCGCAGTTCGCCGCGGAGTTCGGGGGTCAGGACGTGTCCGGCCCGGCCCACGAACAGGGCCATGTGGTAGGCCACCACGTTCATGTCGCAGTCGGCGGAGCCGTGCACGCCGAGCAGCGAGCCGTCGCTGATCGACATCACGAAGAGGCTGCCCTCGTCCATGGCGATCATCGTGTGCTTGACCCCGCCGAACCCGATGAGCTTGGCGGCGCCGATGGTGAGGCTGCCGATGCCGGACACGATGGTGGCCAGGTCGGCGGCGGAACCGCGCGGGCCGGCGGGTTTGGCTCCCAGGGACTCGCGTGCCGCGTCGTGGCGGCCCGGGTCCGAGGAGAGCAGGAGCAGGCCGTCGGAGGAGACGACGGCGACGGACTGGATGCCGGGCACCTCCTCCACGAGGTTCGTCAGCAGCCAGTGCAGGTTGCGGGCTTCACTGCTCAGTCCGAAGGTACTGGACGCGGTCAACTGCTTGCCTCCTCGACTGTGCCCCCCGTGTCTTCTGCGGCGTGTGCGTGTGCTTCGTGGGGAGACGGGACCTTGTTCCGGGCCGTCTGCTCGGCGATCTCCGCCTCCACGTCGCGATATCCGGCCTCCGCCCCCCGGCGGAAGCCGCCGAGGCGGCGGCGGAGGGCGTCGGCGTCCACGGACCCGCTCTGCCGGCGGGGGGCCGGGGTGGTTGAGGTCAGTTTGGGAGTGCGCTTCGGAAGACCCTTGTCGGTGACGACGTCTTCCACGGCGTCGGGGGTCCGGGTGTGCTCCGCCCGGTCGCCGCCTTCGGCGGTCTCGGGGGCGGGGGTGGGCGTGGGGACGGGTGCGGGGGTGGGTGCGGGTGCGGGTTCCGGTTCGGGGGCCGCCTCCGCGTCGGCGGTGGGACCGGCCTCCGGTCCGGGGGCCGCCTCCGGTTCGGCGGTGGGGCCGGCCTCCGGTGCGGGGGCGGTGGGTTCGGTGACGGCCGGTGCGGCGGCAGCCGGGGCCGTCTCCCGTCCGGCGTGTACGTCCGCGTCCGCAACGGTGTCGGCTTCGACGCCGGCATCCGTGTCCGCGTCCGCGTCCGTGTCCGCCGGGATGAGGAGTTCCATCGTCGTCTCGGCCGGCGTCTGCGGTTCCGCCGCCCGTACGGCCCGCTCGGCGGCCTCGACCAGCGGGTCGCCGCCGGGCTTCGGGCGGCCGGGCAGGACGTTGGAGTTGGCCTCCGCGTCCGCGCCGGGCAGGGCGAAGGCGTGCGTGCCGGAACCCTGGGCCGGCGCGGCGACCTCGGCGGTCGGCGAGGTGGCGAGCAGGGGCGTCGGGAGGACGACGACGGCCGCGATCCCGCCCGTCTTCTGCTCGCGCAGCTGCACGCGCACCCCGTGCCGGTGGGCGAGCCGCGCCACGACGTACAGCCCGAGGCCGAGACCCTCCTCGCCCTCCTGCTCGTACGGCGAGTCCGGGGCGAACTCGGCGAGGCGCGCGTTGAGGCGGGTCAGGCGCTCCTCGGTCATGCCTATGCCCTCGTCCTGGACGGAGAGCATGACCTCGCCGCTCTCCAGGAGCCAGCCGGAGACCTCGACGGGCAGGTCCGGCGGGGAGGACGAGGTGGCGTTCTCCATGAGCTCGGCCAGCAGGTGGCTGAGGTCGTCGGCGGCGAAGCCCGCCACGTGCGCGTGCGGCGGCAGCGCGGAGATGCGGACGCGCTCGTAGCGCTCGATCTCGCTGACGGCGGCGCGGACGACGTCGACCAGCGGGATGGGGCCGGCGTGCTGCTGGACGTGTTCCGTGCCGGCGAGGACCAGGAGGTTCTCGCTGTGCCGGCGCATGACGGTGGCGAAGTGGTCGAGCTTGAAGAGGGTGGCCAGCCGGTCGGGGTCCTGCTCGCGCTCCTCCAGGCCCTCGATGACCGCGAGCTGGCGTTCGACGAGGCCGAGCGTGCGCAGCGAGAGGTTGACGAAGGTGCCGCCGATGCTGCCGCGCAGCCGGTCCAGCTGGGCTGCGGAGTCGGCGAGTTCGGCGCGCAGCGCCTCGCGGGCGTCGGCCATCCGCTGGCGCTGTCCGACGAGGTGCTTGCGGTCGGACTCCAGGGTGGTGACGCGCTCGTGGAGGGCGACGGCGTGCTCGTGGAGGGCGTTGACGGAACGGACGACCTGGGCGAACTCGTCGTTGCGGCCGGTGAACCGGACCGGCTCCTCGGCCGCCGGGTTCTCGGCGCCGGCCAGCCGGGCGGAGCCGATGCGCAGGACGGCCAGCGGGCGGGTGAGGCTGCGGGCCATGGCGGTGGCGATGCCGACGGCCAGCAGCATCAGCGCGCCGAGGAGGGCGATGCGGATCTCCAGCGCGGTGACGTCGTCGTCGCGCAGCCGGGCGAGGTCCTTGGTGCGGCGGTCGTAGAGGGCGGACTCGGTGCCGCGCATCAGCTCGACGCGCGCGGCGAGGGCCGCGTCGAGCTTCTTGGTGCTGGTCTCGAGGTCGTCGTCGCTCAGTTCCGGCTGGTCGGTGAGGGAGGCGAGGTACTTCTCCGCCGCCTCGACGTCCGTGCCGGTGACCGTGGAGTCGTAGGACTCGACGGCCTGGTCCGGCGCGTTCTCCCGGAAGGCGCCGAGGGACGCGTCGGAGCGCAGGCGGGCCTGCTGGGCGGCGGCCGCCAGGGCGTCGCGCCGCTCCGTGTCGGCGTCGGAGGAGACCTTCTCGGTGGAGGTCCCGCCGGTGACGGGGTCGTAGACGCTCTCGGTGGACGTGGGCACGTTCAGTGCGGCGAGCAGCAGTCCGCGGGTCGCGGCGGCCTGCTGGACGGCGGTGTCCAGTTCGGCGAGGGCGTACGCGCCGGAGCCCGCGCGGGGCGGCATCCGCTCGGCGAGCAGCTCGGCCAGGCCGTGCAGGGCGGTGATCGCCTCGGAGTAGGCCTGGTGGGCCTGGAGCGCGGTGCTCCGGCCGGTGAGGGCCTCCTGGCGCACGGTCGCGATGCCGCCGAGGTCCTTGCGGAGCGCGGCGGGCGTGTCGGTGCCGGCGGTCAGCTCGCGCACCTGCCGGTCCACGCGGGCGCTGCCCTCCGGGGAGGGCGCCTTGGACTTGGTCCGGCCGGCCGCGACGTAGACGGTGACCTCGTCGCGCTCGTCGGCGAGCGCCTGGGCGAGCGCGAGCGCGTCCTGGGTCTGCTCCGCCAGGGTGACCAGGTCCTGGGAGTCCTTCAACCGCCCGGAGGCGTCGAGGACTCCGGGTGTGCCCGCGCCGGCGATGGCGGCGGCGACGACCGCCGCCGCGACGATCAGCCGGTTGCGTACGTGGGTGGGGCGGCCCTTGCCGACGGGGGTGCGCTCCGCGCCCCCCTCGGAGGCCGTGTTGCCGCCTGGGCGCCGAGGCCGCGTCTTCTGCACCGGTGCTCGCATTCCTGACTCGTGTACCCATGGGCCGGATGACACGCCGTCAACTGGCGCGTCCTGTCCGGTACGGTTCCCGACCCTCCCAGTGCCGGTGGGCAGGGGTCGCGCATCGCCTGCCCCGCCACCCGAAGGAGTGAACATCGGAGGGGAGTTGGCGGGCAAGTTCCCCCGGCGTGTGCGACGGCGGTGTCCGGCGGGCCGGTTGGACGTGGGCGGCAGCCTTTGGCAGTATTCGCCGCCACGCCTTCCCGGAGTGCTTCATTACCGCCCAAAACAGGCGTCTGACCTGCGCGGGCGCACCGGCCCGGCAGGCGTTGCGGGCCTTTCGGGGAGGGCGTGAAGGGCTCGTGCAGACTGGCCGGATGCGTACGGAACTTGTGTCGGAGCCCGGTGACCGAGGCCGGCCCAACGAGGACTTCGCCGGTGTCGGGCTTCCCGCCTCCGGACAGGGCGGTGCGCTGGTCGTCCTGGACGGGGTGACGCCGCCCGCGGGGAGCTCGGGCTGTCTGCATTCGGTCCCCTGGTTCACCGCGCGGCTGGGGGGCGCCCTGACCGAACTGACCGTTTCCCTCCCGGATGTTCCCCTGGCGGAGGCGCTGAGCCGCGCCCTCACGCGTACCGCCGAGGCGCACGCCGGAACCTGTGACCTTTCTCACCCGCGCACCCCGCAGGCGACCGTGGCCGTGGCGCGCTGGTCGCCGGAGCGGGTCGACTACCTGGTGCTGTCCGACGCGGTCCTCCTGCTGGCCTCTCCCGACGGGACGGTCACGGCGGTCCGCGACGACCGCCTCGACCGGGTGCCGCGGGCCCTGCTGGCCAGCGCGGAGATCTGCGACGCGCGCGCCCGCAACCGGGAGGGCGGCTTCTTCACGGCCGCGGCGGATCCCTCGGTGGCCGCCCGCGCGGTGACCGGTTCCGTCCCGCGCGGGGGCGTGGCGGCGCTGGCCGCCCTGAGCGACGGGGTCACCCGCTGGGTGGAGATGTTCCGGGAGGGCGACTGGACGGACCTGTTCGCCCACGTCGCCGGGCGGGGTCCGCGGGCGGTGGTGGAGCGGGTGCGCGAGCTGGAACGGGCGGACGCGGAGCGGGTGTTCCTGGGGCGGGCCAAGACCCATGACGACGCCACGGCCGTCTACGTGGAGTTCTGAACCGCCCGCACGGGCCCCCGCCAGGGTGCCGCGCGGGTCCCCGCCCGCATGCCGCGCGAGCCCCGGCGCGGTCCTACTTGGCCATGCCCTGGTTCAACTCGTGCAGCAGTCGGGCCAGTTCGGCGACGGCGCCGCGGTCCCAGTGGGCGAGCTGGCTGACGTACCGCGCGCGGCGGGCCTCGCGGACGCGGCCGACCCGGGTCCGGCCCTCCTCGGTCAGGGCGACCAGCCAGGCCCGTCCGTCGGCCGGGTCGGGCTCGCGGGTGACCAGCCCGAGCTGTTCGAGGGCGCGCAGCTGGCGGGACATGGTGGCCTTGCCGACGCCGATGTAGGCGGCCAGCTCGGTCGCGCGCTGCCGGCCCAGCTCCTCCAGCCGGACGAGGAGGCCGTAGGCGGCGGGCTCCAGGTCGGGGTGGACCTCGCGGGCCGTCTCGCCCTGGTTGGCGCGGGCGCGGCGCAGCAGCACCGTCAGTTCCCGCTCCAGGGAGAGGAACTCCCGGTCCGCACCGCCCGGCGACACCTCGGGTGCACCGCCCGGCGGCACCTCGGGGGCGTCATCCGGTGACACCCGGGGTGCACCGCCCGGCGGCACCCCGGGAGTGCTCCCTCGTCCGTCGCCGTTTCCGTCCTCGTGCACGTCAGCACTCCTGATCAGGTCTCCCGTGCGGGAGGGTTCCCGCCCGTTCCCGCCGTTGCCGCGGCTCTCCCAAGTATTTCGCAGGCGCGGGCCTCCGGCGTCTTCCGACCTCCTGCGCCCTTGCCCGTCCACCGGCCGGGACCACGCACGGCGAAGGCCCGGGCCTCCCTCACGAGACCCGGGCCTTCCCTCGTCCGGTCCCCGCGCGGGCCGGGCCCGCGGCAGGAACCGGCGTCACGCGGCGACCGGAACCTCCGGCACGGCCCCGTTCGCCGCCGGGGCCAGCGCCAGCTCCAGCACCTGGCGGACATCGGTGACGGCGTGGACGTCGAGCCCTTCCAGCACCTCCGCGGGGACGTCGTCCAGGTCGGGCTCGTTGCGCTTGGGGATGACGACGGTCGTCACACCCGCCCGGTGCGCGGCGAGCAGCTTCTGCTTCACCCCGCCGACGGGCAGGACGCGGCCGGTGAGGGAGACCTCGCCGGTCATCGCCACGTCGGTGCGCACGAGCCGTCCGCTCAGCAGCGACGCCAGTGCCGTCGTCATCGTGACGCCCGCGCTCGGGCCGTCCTTGGGGACCGCGCCCGCCGGGAAGTGGATGTGCACGCCCCGGTCCTTCAGGTCGGCGACCGGCAGTTCCAGTTCGGCGCCGTGCGAGCGCAGGAAGCTCAGCGCGATCTGCGCCGACTCCTTCATCACGTCGCCGAGCTGACCGGTCAGGGTCAGGCCCGCGGCGCCCGTCTCCGGGTCGGCCAGGGACGCCTCGACGAAGAGGACGTCGCCGCCGGCGCCGGTGACCGCGAGCCCGGTGGCGACACCCGGCACCGCGGTGCGCCGCTCGGCCGGGTCCTGGGCGGACTCGGGCACGTGGTGGGGCCGGCCGATCAGCTCGCGCAGGTCCTCCTCGCGGACGGTGAGCGGCAGCTCCCGCTCGCCCAGTTCGTGCTGGGCCGCGACCTTGCGCAGCAGCCGGGCGACGGACCGCTCCAGGGTGCGCACGCCGGCCTCGCGCGTGTACTCGCCGGCCAGCTTGCGCAGCGCGCCCTCCTCGAGGGTCACCTCGTCCGCGGCGAGCCCCGCCCGCTCCAGCTGGCGCGGGAGCAGGTGGTCACGGGCGATGACGACCTTCTCGTCCTCGGTGTAGCCGTCGAGGCGGACCAGCTCCATGCGGTCGAGGAGCGCCTCCGGGATGGCCTCCAGGACGTTGGCGGTGGCCAGGAAGACGACGTCGCTGAGGTCCAGCTCCACCTCCAGGTAGTGGTCCCGGAAGGTGTGGTTCTGCGCCGGGTCCAGCACCTCCAGCAGGGCCGCCGCCGGGTCGCCGCGGAAGTCCGATCCCACCTTGTCGATCTCGTCGAGCAGGACCACCGGGTTCATGGACCCGGCCTCCTTGACCGCGCGCACGATCCGGCCGGGCAGCGCGCCGACGTACGTGCGGCGGTGGCCGCGGATCTCGGCCTCGTCGCGCACGCCGCCGAGGGCGACGCGGACGAACTTGCGGCCCATGGCGTGGGCCACGGACTCGCCGAGGCTGGTCTTGCCGACGCCGGGCGGGCCGACGAGCGCGAGCACGGCGCCGCCGCGCCGGCCGCCGACGACCCCGAGACCCCGGTCGCTGCGCCGCTTGCGCACCGCGAGGTACTCGGTGATCCGCTCCTTGACGTCCTCCAGACCGGCGTGCTCGGCGTCCAGGACCGCCCTGGCGCCCCGGATGTCGTAGACGTCCTCGGTCCGCTCGTGCCACGGCAGTTCCAGGACGGTGTCCAGCCAGGTGCGGATCCAGGAGCCCTCGGGGGACTGGTCGCTGGACCGCTCCAGCTTGTCGACCTCCTTGAGGGCGGCCTCGCGCACCTTCCCGGGCAGGTCGGCGGCCTCCACGCGGGCGCGGTAGTCGTCGGACTCCTCGCCCTCCTGCTCGCCGTTCAGCTCGCGCAGTTCCTTGCGGACGGCCTCCAGCTGGCGGCGGAGCAGGAACTCCCGCTGCTGCTTGTCGACGCCTTCCTGGACGTCCTTGGCGATGGTCTCGGCGACGTCCTGCTCGGCGAGGTGGTCGCGCAGCCGGCGGGTGGCGAGCCGGAGCCGGGCGACCGGGTCGGCGGTCTCCAGCAGCTCCACCTTCTGCTCGGTGGTCAGGAACGGCGAGTAGCCGGAGTTGTCGGCGAGGGCGGAGACGTCGTCGATGGCCTGGACCCGGTCGACGACCTGCCAGGCGCCGCGCTTGCGCAGCCAGGCGGTGGCGAGCGCCTTGTACTCCTTGACCAGCTCGGCGACGTGGCCGGGCAGCGGATCGGGCGCGCTCTCGTCGATCATCGTCCCCTCGACCCACAGCGCCGCACCGGGTCCGGTGGTGCCGGCGCCGATCCTCACGCGGCCGCGGCCTCGGATCAGGGCGCCCGGGTCACCGTCGGCCAGCCGGCCGACCTGCTCGACCGTGCCCAGCACGCCGGTGCCCGCGTACGACCCGTCGATGCGCGGCACCAGGAGGACCCTGGGCTTGCCGGGCTCGGACCGGGCGGCGGCCTGCGCGGCCTCGACCGCGGCGCGCACGTCGTTGTCGTTGAGGTCGAGCGGAACCACCATCCCGGGCAGCACGACCTCGTCGTCGAGCGGCAGCACGGGCAGGGCGAGCGGTGTGAACGCTGCGGACTCAGCAGCCATGATCTCCCCTTAGGCAGTCAAGTTGAGTTATGCCGACTCAATGCACGTGAGTCTCCGAATGTTCCCCGCTCCGACCGCCGTTCGCTGTCAGCGATCACTCGCGCCGCCGCCGACGGGCGACCGCACAGGCTTGCGGTAATAACTCAATGGCGCGAGAGACCATTACGGGAGACTTCGTGGACGGTGTCGTACGGGCATGGGTGGACGGCTGGGTCGTGTCGCGCGGCGCGGCCCCGCCCGTGCGGGAGCCGTGGGGGTTCACCGTGGACGTGGGGCAGCCGGCGCACGTGTCGCGGCACGTCCTCGCGGCGGTGGGCGACGGCGTCGAGGAGGAGACCGTGCGCGGGGTCGCGGACGGCGTGCGGGGGGCCGGTGTGTGGCTGAAGGTGTTCCAGGACCCGGCGCTGGTCGGGGACTGGCTCGGGGAGGGCTGGTGGACCGATCCCGAGCCCGGCTGGCTGATGACCGCGCCGCTGCCGGCCCGGACGGGGCACACGCGCGTGCCCGACGGCTACGGCCTGAGCCGCTGGACGCGCGGCGGCGTCACCCGCGTCCTGGTCACCGCGCCCGACGGCTCCTTCGCGGCCCGCGGCCAGGTCGCCCCGACCGGCGCCACGGCGGTGGTCGACCAGGTCGAGACCGCGCCCGCGCACCGGCGCCGCGGCCTGGGCGGCCTCGTCGTGCGCCTGCTGGCGGAGCGGGCGGCCGCGGAGGGCGCGGAGACGGGCGTCCTGGCGGGGACCCCGGCCGGCCGGGCCCTCTACGAGTCACTGGGATGGACGGTGACGGCGCCGCTGACCAGCGCGAAGTTCACGGGGACCGGCGAGGCTGCCGGTTAGCCGCGCCACGCGCGCGTGCCACGGGCACCGGGGCACCCGTCCCCCGCCGCTCGGACGCACCACTCACGCGCACCGCTCCCCCGGCGCCGTACCCACGGCCAGACCGCGACGCCTGTCGCCAGCGCGATCAGGTGGCCCCAGTTGCTCAGCGGGTCCGTGAGGGCGAGCAGGTCCCTCAGGAGCGTCCCCCCGGACACCACGAGCAGCAGCCGGCGCGGCCAGGGAGCCAGCAGACCGGCCAGCGCGCCGACGCTCGCCGCGACGCCGAAGCTGACGCCGTAGTCGAGGCGGTGCAGCGAGCTGTCCGGAAGGTGACCCACGAGGACGGCGAGGCCCACCGGGATCTCGGTCGCCAGGGTGGCCAGGACGTGCCCGAGCAGGAAGACGCCGGCCGTACGGACGCCTCCGACGCGCCGCTCCAACGCGGTGAGGACCAGCAGGAAGCCGGGCACGAACGGCGACGCGATCCCCCCGGCCACCCACAGCGCGCTGGCCGCCAGCACCGGCACCGGGGCGTGCAGCAGGTGCGCGACATCGGTGCTGGAGTTCTCGTGCAGGCTCCGCACGAGCGCGGGGTCGGCGTGCGCGGTGACGTACGACGTGACGGCGAGGACGAGGGCGTAGAAGAAGGTGAAGGGGGTGCCGGTGGGGGTCGGCAGCAGGCGCCACGGGCGCGGGCGCGACCCCTCGCGCGCCGGGGCCGGGAGCCCGGACGCGGACGGACCGCTCCGGCCGGGGCCGACCGCCGCCCGCCGACGGGGGACGCCGTCCAGGAGGCCGGGGCCGTCGGGGAGGGACCCGGACGAGCCGGACGGGCCGGATGCGCCGGATGCGCCGGCCACCAGACCGATCGGGCCGGACGGGCCGGGCAAGCCGGCCGGGCCGGACTGACCAGGCAGGCCGGTCAGGGCGGACGGGCGGGTCGGGCCGGACGGACTGAGGGGGCCGGACGGACTGGGTGCGTCGGCCAGGTCGATCGGGCCGGACGGGCCGGGCGAACCCGGCGAGGCCGCCGCAGCGGGCGAACCATGCGACGCCGCCGTACCGGTCGGGCCGGGCGATGCCGCCGTAGCGGTCGGCGTGCGTTCCACCGTGAGGCGCTCCTTCCGCTCCCCCGCATCCTTCGCTCCCCGGGACGCCCCCGCCCGTGTCCGACGCCACGCGGCGGTCGGGCCGCAGCAGCCCCTCGGACACCGGCGGTACCGGCGGACGTCAACCGCGCCTACCCCGATCTCCCCCGTCCGAACACCCCTGCGTCCGATATTCCCCGACCGACCGTCAGGACCGGTGCCAAGATGGTCCGATGCCCATCTCCTACGACTCCCCCGAAGTCCTGGACCGTCGTGAGGGCCCCTACGGCGAGGTCGTCCTGCGCCGGCACGGGGAACTGCTCCAGATCATCGCCAACGGCTGCTTCCTGATGGACACCTCCGACGGGCGCTCGGAACGCCTCCTGATGGACGCCGCGCTCACCGCGCTGGACGGCCGCCCCGCACCCGACGTGCTGATCGGCGGCCTGGGCGTCGGATTCTCGCTCGCACACGCCGCCGCCGACCCCCGGTGGGGCCGGATCACGGTCGTCGAGCGCGAACGCGCCGTGATCGACTGGCACCTCGACGGCCCGCTCGGCGCCCTCTCCCGCGCCGCCCTCGCCGATCCGCGCACCACCGTCGTGGAAGCGGATCTCCTCGACCACGTCAATGAGACATCCGACACGTTCGACGCCCTGTGCCTCGACATCGACAACGGGCCCGACTGGACCGTCACGGAGGGCAACGACGGCCTGTACTCGCCGGCCGGACTCGCAAGCTGCGCAAGGGTGTTGAGGCCGGGCGGGGTACTCGCGGTATGGTCCGCCCAGCCGTCTCCCAAATTCGAGGGAACCTTGGGGAATGCCGGGTTCCAACAGGTGCGTACCGAAGAGATCCCGGTTGCCCGAGGCGTGCCGGACGTCGTGCACCTCGCCGTCCGACCTGGATAGCAAAGCCGCGGTGACTCCCCGTACGCTGCTGCCCTGACGCAGGTCATCAAAGCGTCAACCGCAGTCATGCGCAGAAAAGGAATCACCCCACTGGTTCCGGAAAGCACACTTCAGGGGCGGGCGATGGAGCAGACACACACCGCACACAACGGCACGGCGACGGCGACGCCCGGTGCGCAGCGCCGGGTTCTGGTGGTCGAGGACGACCCCACGATCGTCGACGCCATCGCGGCCCGCCTGCGCGCCGAGGGATTCCTCGTGCAAACGGCGGGTGACGGCCCGGCGGCCGTCGACACCGCGGAGGCCTGGCAGCCCGATCTGCTGATCCTCGACATCATGCTGCCCGGCTTCGACGGTCTGGAGGTCTGCCGCCGCGTGCAGGCCGCCCGCCCGGTGCCGGTGCTGATGCTCACCGCGCGCGACGACGAGACCGACATGCTGGTCGGGCTGGGCGTCGGCGCCGACGACTACATGACCAAGCCGTTCTCCATGCGGGAGCTGGCCGCGCGCGTGCACGTCCTGCTGCGCCGCGTGGAGCGCGCCGCGATCGCGGCCTCGACGCCGCGCAGCGGGATACTGCGGCTCGGCGAGCTGGAGATCGACCACGCGCAGCGCCGGGTCCGGGTGCGCTCGGAGGACGTGCACCTCACGCCCACCGAGTTCGACCTGCTGGTGTGCCTGGCGAACACCCCGCGCGCGGTGCTCTCCCGCGAGCAGCTGCTGGCGGAGGTGTGGGACTGGGCGGACGCCTCCGGCACCCGCACCGTCGACAGCCACATCAAGGCGCTGCGGCGCAAGATCGGGGCCGAGCGGATCCGCACGGTGCACGGCGTGGGCTACGCGCTGGAGACCCCGGCGCCATGAACCGCGGGCCGGACGGACCGAGAAGCCCCGGGGAACCCTGGGGCGGTGTGCGCCCGTTCTCGATCAAGACCAAGCTGGGGGCACTGGTCGTCATCTCGGTCCTGATCACCACCGGGCTGATGATGATCGCCATGCGCACCGAGACCGAGCTGCGCTTCATCACGGTCTTCTCGATGATCGCCACCCTGCTGATCACGCAGTTCGTGGCGCACTCGCTCACCTCGCCGCTGGACGGGATGAACACCGTGGCCCGGTCCATCTCGCACGGCGACTACACCCGCCGGGTGAGCGAGAACCGCCGTGACGAGCTGGGCGACCTGGCCCAGACGATCAACGTCATGGCGGACGAGCTGGAGGCGCAGGACCGCCAGCGCAAGGAGCTGGTGGCCAACGTCTCGCACGAGCTGCGCACCCCCATCGCGGGTCTGCGCGCCGTGCTGGAGAACGTGGTCGACGGGATCGCCGAGGCCGACCCCGAGACCATGCGCACGGCGCTGAAACAGACCGAGCGGCTCGGGCGGCTGGTGGAGACCCTGCTGGACCTGTCCCGCCTCGACAACGGCGTCGTACCGCTGCGCAAGCGGCGCTTCGAGGTGTGGCCGTACCTGTCGGGGGTGCTGAAGGAGGCCAACATGGTCGCCTCGGCGCGCGCCACGATGGGCTCGGGCGGCAGCCACACGCGCACGGACGTCCATCTGCACCTGGACGTGACCCCTCCGGAGCTGACCGCGCACGCGGACCCGGAGCGCATCCACCAGGTCGTCGCGAACCTCATCGACAACGCGGTCAAGCACAGCCCGCCGCACGGACGGGTGACGGTCCGGGCGCGGCGCGGGCCGCTGCCGGGGTCGCTGGAGCTGGAGGTCCTGGACGAGGGTCCCGGCATCCCGCGTTCGGAGTGGCACCGCGTGTTCGAGCGGTTCAACCGGGGTGCCGTCAGCCGTCCGCACGGTCCGGGCAGCGACGGCGGCACGGGACTGGGACTGGCGATCGCCCGCTGGGCGGTCGATCTGCACGGAGGCCGGATCGGAGTGGCCGAATCCGAGCGGGGTTGCCGGATTCTTATCACTCTTCCGGGAGACTCGTCCGTTCAAAGTTGACGTAAAGTCTGCGGCGGAGTCACAAGATCCACCGGCGTTCGCACGGTCGGACGCGTGCGATCGGGTACCCCTCCGGTCCAGGTCGGCCCAGGTCCGCACGCCGAGCGTGCGCGACCCGCACCGACCTGCGTCGACACACCTGTTTCAGCGGGCAACCGCGTTTGTTTCCCGCCATTTCCGGCCCCGAAACAGCCCTCGCGATGTGACTTACGCGACGATGCGGTGGCCCGGCCTGACCTTCACCGGTTGGGAGGCGTAGCCTTTATTCCCGCTGTCCATCACCTTGTGAAGCGGAAGAGGGCGGTTGCCGCCGTGTCGCCACAGTCCCCCAGTAACGCATCGAGCATCTCGACCGACGCAGACCAAGCGGGCAAGAATCCCGCTGCCGCGTTCGGAGCGAACGAGTGGCTCGTCGACGAGATCTATCAGCAGTACCTCCAGGACCCGAACTCGGTAGACCGTGCCTGGTGGGACTTCTTCGCCGACTACAAGCCGGGCGCGGCCGCGCCGTCGGCTCCGGCGGGCGCTGCGGCCGCGGGGGCCGCAGCGGCCCCCACCACGCCCGCGGCGCCCGCCGCACCGGCGGCTCCCGCCGCACCGGCCCAGGCCGCGCCCGCCGCCCCGGCGCCCGCGAAGGCACCGGCGCCGGCCGCCCCGAAGCCCGCCGCCGCGGCTCCGGCGCCCGCGAAGGCCCCGGCCGCGAAGCCGGCCGCCGAGGCCGCGCCCGCCGCCTCCCCCGACGGCCCCGAGTTCGTGACGCTGCGCGGTCCGTCCGCCGCGGTCGCCAAGAACATGAACGCCTCGCTGGAGCTGCCCACGGCCACGTCCGTGCGCGCGGTCCCGGTGAAGCTGCTGTTCGACAACCGCATCGTCATCAACAACCACCTCAAGCGCGCCCGGGGCGGGAAGATCTCCTTCACGCACCTGATCGGCTTCGCGATGGTGCAGGCCATCAAGGCCATGCCGTCGATGAACTGGCACTACGCGGAGAAGGACGGGAAGCCCACCCTCGTCAAGCCCGCGCACGTCAACTTCGGCCTCGCCATCGACCTGGTGAAGCCCAACGGCGACCGCCAGCTCGTCGTCGCCGGCATCAAGAAGGCCGAGACGCTGAACTTCTTCGAGTTCTGGCAGGCCTACGAGGACATCGTCCGCCGCGCCCGCGACGGCAAGCTGACGATGGACGACTTCACCGGCGTCACGGTCTCCCTGACCAACCCCGGCGGCCTCGGCACCGTCCACTCCGTCCCGCGCCTGATGCCCGGCCAGTCGGTCATCATGGGCGTCGGCTCCATGGACTACCCGGCGGAGTTCCAGGGCACCAGCCAGGACACCCTGAACAAGCTCGGCATCTCGAAGGTCATGACGCTCACGTCGACCTACGACCACCGGGTCATCCAGGGCGCCGCGTCCGGCGAGTTCCTGCGGATCGTCGCGAACCTCCTCCTCGGCGAGCAGGGCTTCTACGACGACATCTTCGAGGCGCTGCGCATCCCCTACGAGCCGGTCCGCTGGCTCAAGGACATCGACGCCAGCCACGACGACGACGTCACCAAGGCCGCCCGCGTCTTCGAGCTGATCCACTCCTACCGGGTCCGCGGCCACGTCATGGCCGACACCGACCCGCTGGAGTACCGCCAGCGCAAGCACCCCGACCTCGACATCACCGAGCACGGGCTCACCCTGTGGGACCTGGAGCGCGAGTTCGCCGTCGGCGGCTTCGCGGGCAAGTCCCTCATGAAGCTGCGCGACATCCTCGGCGTGCTGCGCGACTCGTACTGCCGCACCACCGGCGTCGAGTTCATGCACATCCAGGACCCCAAGCAGCGCAGGTGGATCCAGGACCGCATCGAGCGCTCGCACACCAAGCCGGAGCGCGAGGAGCAGCTGCGCATCCTGCGCCGCCTGAACGCGGCGGAGGCCTTCGAGACCTTCCTGCAGACGAAGTACGTCGGCCAGAAGCGCTTCTCCCTGGAGGGCGGCGAGTCCGTCATCCCGCTGCTCGACGCGGTGCTCGACTCGGCCGCCGAGTCGCGCCTCGACGAGGTCGTCATCGGCATGGCCCACCGCGGCCGGCTGAACGTGCTGGCGAACATCGTCGGCAAGTCGTACGCGCAGATCTTCCGCGAGTTCGAGGGCAACCTCGACCCGAAGTCGATGCACGGCTCCGGCGACGTGAAGTACCACCTGGGCGCCGAGGGCACCTTCACGGGCCTGGACGGCGAGCAGATCAAGGTCTCGCTGGTCGCCAACCCCTCGCACCTGGAGGCGGTGGACCCGGTCCTGGAGGGCGTCGCGCGCGCCAAGCAGGACATCGTCAACAAGGGCGGCACGGACTTCACCGTCCTGCCGGTGGCCCTGCACGGCGACGCGGCCTTCGCCGGCCAGGGCGTGGTGGCCGAGACCCTGAACATGTCGCAGCTGCGCGGCTACCGCACCGGCGGCACGGTCCACATCGTCATCAACAACCAGGTCGGCTTCACCGCGGCCCCCGAGTCCTCGCGTTCCTCCATGTACGCGACGGACGTGGCCCGCATGATCGAGGCCCCGATCTTCCACGTGAACGGCGACGACCCGGAGGCCGTGGTCCGCGTCGCGCGGCTCGCCTTCGAGTTCCGCCAGGCCTTCAACAAGGACGTGGTGATCGACCTCATCTGCTACCGCCGCCGCGGTCACAACGAGTCGGACAACCCGGCCTTCACCCAGCCGCTGATGTACGACCTGATCGACAAGAAGCGCTCGGTGCGCAAGCTGTACACCGAGTCCCTCATCGGTCGCGGCGACATCACCCTGGAAGAGGCCGAGCAGGCGCTGCAGGACTACCAGGGCCAGCTGGAGAAGGTCTTCACGGAGGTCCGCGAGGCCACCGCGCAGCCCTCCCCCGGTGACGCCCACGAGCCGCAGGACGGCTTCCCGGTCACGGTGGACACCGCGATCTCGGCGGAGGTCGTCAAGCGCATCGCCGAGTCCCAGGTCAACATCCCCGACCACATCACCGCGCACCCGCGTCTGCTGCCGCAGCTCCAGCGCCGGGCCGCGATGGTCGAGGACGGCACCATCGACTGGGGCATGGGCGAGACGCTGGCCGTCGGATCCCTCCTCCTGGAGGGCGTCCCGGTCCGCCTGGCCGGCCAGGACTCCCAGCGCGGCACGTTCGGCCAGCGGCACGCCGTGATCATCGACCGGGAGACCGGCGAGGAGTTCACGCCGCTGATGTACCTCTCGGACGAGCAGGCGCGCCTGAACGTCTACAACTCCCTGCTGTCCGAGTACGCGGCGATGGGCTTCGAGTACGGCTACTCGCTGGCCCGCCCCGACGCGCTCGTGCTGTGGGAGGCCCAGTTCGGCGACTTCGTCAACGGCGCCCAGACGGTCGTGGACGAGTTCATCTCGTCGGCGGAGCAGAAGTGGGGCCAGACGTCCGGCGTCACCCTGCTCCTCCCGCACGGCTACGAGGGCCAGGGCCCGGACCACTCGTCCGCCCGCCCGGAGCGCTTCCTCCAGATGTGCGCCCAGAACAACATGACGGTGGCCATGCCCACCCTGCCGTCGAACTACTTCCACCTCCTGCGGTGGCAGGTGCACAACCCGCACCACAAGCCGCTGGTCGTCTTCACCCCGAAGTCGATGCTGCGCCTCAAGGCCGCCGCGTCGAAGGCCGAGGAGTTCACGGCGGGCCAGTTCCGCCCGGTCATCGGCGACGCCTCGGTGGACCCGGCCGCCGTCAGGAAGGTCGTCTTCTGCGCCGGCAAGGTCTACTACGACCTGGACGCCGAGCGTCGCAAGCGCGGCATCACGGACACCGCGATCATCCGCATCGAGCGCCTGTACCCGCTGCCGGGTGCCGAGCTCCAGGCGGAGATCGCCAAGTACCCGAACGCCGAGAAGTACCTGTGGGCCCAGGAGGAGCCGGCCAACCAGGGCGCCTGGCCGTTCATCGCCCTGAACCTGATCGACCACCTGGACCTGGCCGTCGGCGCGGACGTGCCGCACGGCGAGCGCCTGCGCCGCATCTCGCGGCCGCACGGCTCGTCCCCGGCGGTCGGCTCGGCCAAGCGCCACCAGGCCGAGCAGGAACAGCTGGTGCGTGAGGTGTTCGAGGCGTAGGCGTCCTCGGCCGTCGGGACAGCGGCGGACGGCGGTGGACAGCGGCGGGGCCGCACCTCTTCACGGGGTGCGGCCCCGCCGTCTCACGGGTGCGGGCCGGCCGTTCCGCGGGTGCGGACCCGTCGTTCGTGCCCGTTTATCCTTGGCTCATGTACTTCACGGACCGTGGCATCGAAGAGCTGGAGAAGAGGCGCGGCGCGGAGGAGGTCACCTTCGAGTGGCTCGCCGAGCAGCTGCGGACGTTCGTCGACCTGAACCCGGACTTCGAGGTCCCGGTGGAGCGGCTGGCGACGTGGCTGGCCCGGCTCGACGACGAGGACGACGAATAGGTCCACCGACGGCACGCGGTCGTGTGCGGGGGCGCCCTGAGGGGCGCCCCTTTTGCGTGCCCGGTGCGGCCGGCGTGCGCGATGCGGCCGGCGTGCGCGATGCGGCCGGCGTGCGCGATGTACTCGGCGCGCTCGGCGTGCCCGGTGGGTTCGGAGGCTGCGGGAGGCCGGTCACCGGAAGGAGTGTCTTGACTTCCCCGGGCCGCGATATATCGTGTTTCATGTGGGACGCGATATGGCGTGTCACGTCGTGCCGTGTCCTCGAGGAGGTCATCACCATGTCCGAGTGGTCCGTCACCGAGCCGAGGAAGTTCTCCTTCGACGAGCCGGTGAGTGAGCTGCACGTCCGCATCGTCGGCGGAACGGTCAACGTGGTGGGCACCGACGAGGGTTCCGCCCGCCTGGAGGTCTCCCACCTCGAGGGGCCCCCTCTCGTCGTGACCCACCGGGACGGGGCGCTGACGGTGGCGTACGAGGACCTGACCTGGAAGGGCTTCCTCACGTGGCTCGACCGCAAGGGCTGGCGGCGCAGTGCCGTCGTCTCGCTCGCCGTCCCGGCCGGCACCCGTGTGGAGGTCGGCGTGGTGAGCGCCGGCGCGGTGGTCTCCGGCATCGACGGGCGTGCCGAGGTGAGGGGCGTCTCCGGCGACACGACCCTGGTCGGCCTGGCGGGGCCGGTCCGCGCGGACACCGTCTCGGGGAACGTGGAGGCGCAGGCCCTCACCGGCGACCTGCGCTTCCACTCCGTCTCCGGGGACCTGACCGTCGTCGAGGCGGGCTCCTCCGTGACGGCCGACTCGGTGAGCGGATCGATGATCGTCGACCTCGACCCGGCGGGCCGGGCCACCGACATCAGCCTGACCAGCGTCTCGGGCGGGATCGCCATCCGGCTGCCCCAGCCGGCGGACGCGCGGGTGGAGGCGAACACCGCGAGCGGTTCGGTCTCGAACGCCTTCGAGGACCTCCGGGTCAGCGGCCGGTGGGGCGCCAAGCGGATCACCGGCCGTCTCGGCACGGGCAGCGCCCGCCTCAAGGCCACGACGGTCTCCGGCTCGATCGCCCTGCTGCGGCGGCCTCCGGCGGAGGACGGACCGTGGGAGACGGGACCGGCTCCGGACGACGGCGACTCCGCCGCTCCGGGAGACCGTCCCCTGTCCGGGGCCGGTCCGGCGTCCGGCCCGGACGACAGCACGACCGACAAGAAGGTGCTCTGACATGCCCCCCGTCTTCGCCCACGGCCGCCTCCGCCTCTACCTGCTCAAGCTCCTGGACGAGGCTCCGCGCCACGGCTACGAGGTGATCCGTCTCCTGGAGGAACGCTTCCAGGGGCTGTACGCGCCGTCGGCGGGCACCGTGTACCCCCGGCTGGCGAAGCTGGAGGCCGAGGGCCTGGTCACCCACACCAGCGAGGGCGGCCGCAAGGTGTACGCCATCACCGACGCGGGCCGGGCCGAGCTGGCCGACCGCAGCGGTGAACTCGCCGACCTGGAACTGGAGATCCGCGAGTCGGTCGCCGAACTGGCCGCGGAGATCAGGGCCGACGTGCGCGGAGCGGCGGGCGAGCTGCGGCGTGAGATGCGGGCGGCCGCCTCCCAGGCCCGGCAGGACACCGGGGCGGACAGCGGATCCGGCGCCGGCCAGGGCCCCGGCGAGTACGGGGAGTACGGCGACGGGGAGTCCTGGCGGGCGGCCAAGGAGGAGATGCGGCGCGCCAAGCAGGAGTGGAAGGAACAGGCCCGCCGGGCCAAGGACGAGAGCCGGCGGGCCCGCGAGGAGGCCCAGCGGGCCCGCCGCCAGGCCAAGGAGGCCCAGGAGCGGGCCGTGGCCCAGGCCCAGGAGGAGGTCCAGCGCATAGCGCGACGGGTACAGGACCAGGTCCAGGACCACTTCGCGCGGGGCGACTGGCCGACGGGCGTCCGGGAGGGGCTGACCGAACTGGCCGAGGAGTTCGGCGAGTTCGGAAAGGACTTCGGGAAGGGGTTCGGCAAGGACTTCGGCTTCGGCCGGGGCGGCACCGGGGGACCGGAGCGAGCCGGGGAGGCCGGGGGGCCGCGGGCCGCCGCGGGACCGGCGGAGCCGGCGGGAGGCGCGGGCGCCACGGCCGAGGGCCCGGTCTACTCCGAGACCCCCGCGGACTTCCCGGCCGGCTTCGAGCCGTCCTGGGTCCACGAGGCACCCGGCGACGACCCGGCCCGTGACCTGGACCGGCTCCTGGACCGCTTCCGCGACGACATCCGCGACGCGGCCCGCGACCACGGCGTCACCGACGACCAGCTCCGCGAGGCCCGCCGCCACCTGTCGACGGCGGCGGCCCGCATCGGGGCGGTGCTGCGGACGGGCGAGGACTGAGCACGGACAGCCGGTGCGTCAGCCCGCCCGGGCCTCTCCCTGCGCGTACAGGACCCGGGTCAGGGAGGTGTGGGTGACGCCGTGGTCGGCGAGGATCTCGGCGGACGGGCCGGGGCCGGCGGTCAGGGCGAGCAGGAGGTGCTCGTCACCGATGTGCCGGTCGCGGTGGGCCAGGGCGATGCGCAGGGACTTCTCCAGGACGCCCTTGGCCTCCCGCCCGAAGCCGGGCCGGCCGACGCCCGGACGGCCGACCCGCCCTCCCGGGCCCCGCCGCCCCGTGTCGCGCCGGCCCCCGGCCATCGCACCGACCCCGTGCACCTCCTCGACCCGGGAGACGATCTCGGACACGTCGATGCCGAGGTCGGCGAGGGCGTCGGCGTCCGCCCGGGAGAGGCCCGCGCGCCGGCGCGCCTCGTCCAGTGCCTCACGGACCGGTTCCCTGCCCTCCACCGGGAGGCCGAGGGCGGCCAGCGCGAAGGAGCCGCGGCTCGCTCCGCGGTCCAGCAGGGCGTGCAGCAGATGCTCGGGGCCCACGGTCCCCTCGCCGGTGTTCCGGCAGTGCGCGACCGCGCCGCGCACCACCTCCCGGGCGTCCTTCGTGAACCGCTCGAACATCACTGCCTCCCGTACTTCTTGTGCACGGCCTGTCTGCTGACGCCGAGTTCCGCGGCGATCTCCTGCCACGACCATCCCTGATGGCGCGCACTGCGCACCTGCACCGCCTCCAGCCGCTCCAGCAGCCGGCGCAGCGCGGCGACGGCGCGCAGTCCGACCCGTGGATCACGGTCGCCCGCGCGCTCGGCGAGGTCCGTTGCTTCGGTCATGACGTCAACTTACGTTGACATACGTCCTCACGTCAACTCGAGTTGACATGCGAGGCGCGCGAAAGGCGGGCCCGGCATCCGGGCCCGCCGTCAGGGACGCGAAGAGGCTTCAGGAGCCGGTTCAGGAACGGGTGAGGACGATCTTGCCGAACTGGTCGCCGGACGCCAGCCGTTCGAAGCCCTCCCGGGCCCGGTCCAGCGGGAGCACCTCGTCGATGACGGGCCGGACCCCGGTCGCGGCGCAGAAGGCGAGCAGGTCCTCCAGTTCGTCCTTCGTACCCATCGTGGAGCCGACCACCTTCAGCTCCAGGAAGAAGATCCGGGTCAGCTCCGCGCGGGAGGGGCTGTCTCCACTGGTCGCTCCGGAGATGACGAGCGTGCCGCCGGGCCGCAGCGACTTGACCGAGTGGGACCAGGTGGCGGCGCCGACGGTCTCGATGACGGCGTCCACGCGCTGAGGCAGCCGCGCCCCCGGTTCGACGGCCTCGACGGCGCCCAGTTCCAGGGCCCGCTTCCGCTTGGCCTCGTCCCGGCTGGTCGCGAAGACCCGCAGGCCGGCCGCCTTGCCGAGCACGATCGCGGCCGTGGCCACTCCGCCCCCGGCACCCTGCACGAGCACCGAGTCACCGGGTCGCACCCCGGCGTTGGTGAACAGCATGCGGTAGGCCGTCAGCCAGGCGGTGGGCAGGCAGGCCGCCTCCTCGAAGGACAGTTCCTTCGGCTTGGGCAGGATGTTCCAGGTCGGCACGGCGACCTGCTCGGCGAAGGTGCCCTGGTAGTGCTCGGTGAGGATGGACCGGGGCTCCCGGGGACCGACCCCGTGGCCGGTCTGGCCGATGACGGAGTGCAGTACGACCTCGTTGCCGTCCTCGTCGACGCCGGCGGCGTCGCAGCCGAGGATCATCGGCAGCTTGTCCTCCGAGAGGCCGACGCCCCGCAGGGACCAGAGGTCGTGATGGTTGAGGGAGGCGGCCCGGACGGTGACGGTGCTCCAGCCGGGGCGGGCGTCGGGAGCCGGTCGCTCCCCCAACTCCAGTCCGGAAAGCGGCTGGTCGCGGTCGATTCGGGCGGCGTAGACGGCGAACATGCCCCCGACGATAGGGTCCCGCGGCGCCCGGCGAAACCGGAGGGCACTGTGAGACATGCCCTCTTGCGCGGCCGGCTCAGGGACGTGAGCGCCCGTTTCCGCAGGGGCGGGGAGAGACGTGACCGGCCCTCGTGCCCCACGGCCACCGCACGGCCGCGACCGCCGCCCCACCCACCCCCACAGCCACCCCCACAGCCACAGCCACCGTCGCCGTCGCCGCAGCGGCAGCCATCACCACCGCCCCCACCGCCGGGGGCGGGGCCCCTCCTCGACCCACCCGAACGGACGCCCCGGTGGGTGAAGAACGGCCCCGCCCGAGGAACGGGCGGGGCCGTCTCGGCCGTACGTCAGCGGCGGGCGACGCCTTCGGCACGGGCGGCGGCGGCGACCGCCGCGGTGACCGCCGGAGCGACCCGCTCGTCGAACGGCGAGGGGATGACGTAGTCCGCGGCGAGATCGTCGCCGACGACACCCGCCAGCGCCTCGGCCGCCGCGATCTTCATGCCCTCGGTGATCCGGGACGCCCGCACCTGGAGCGCGCCGGCGAAGATCCCCGGGAACGCCAGCACGTTGTTGATCTGGTTCGGGAAGTCCGACCGCCCGGTCGCGACGACCGCCGCGTACTTGTGGGCGATCTCGGGGTGGACCTCCGGCGTGGGGTTGGCCATCGCGAACACGAAGGCGCCCTTCGCCATCGAGGCGACCGCGTCCTCCGGGACCGTACCGCCGGAGACGCCGATGAAGACGTCCGCGCCGGACAGCGCGTCCCCGAGGGAGCCGGTGAGGCCGGCCTTGTTGGTGAACCCGGCCAGCTCGCGCTTGACGTCGGTCAGGTCCTCGCGGTCCGCCGAGACGACGCCCTTGCGGTCGGTGACCGCGACGTCCCCGATGCCGGCCTCGATCAGCATCCGGGCGATGGCGACCCCGGCCGCACCGGCGCCCGAGATGACGGCCCGCAGGTCCGCGATGGAGCGTCCGCTCAGCCGGGCCGCGTTGCGCAGCGCCGCCAGCGTCACGACCGCCGTGCCGTGCTGGTCGTCGTGGAAGACCGGGATGTCGAGCCGCTCCTGGAGCCGGCGCTCGATCTCGAAGCACCGCGGCGCCGAGATGTCCTCCAGGTTCACTCCGCCGAACGAGGGCGCGAGGCGCACCACGGTCTCGACGATCTCGTCCACGTCCGTGCAGGCGAGCGCGATCGGCACCGCGTCGACCCCGCCGAACTGCTTGAAGAGGATGGCCTTGCCCTCCATCACCGGGAGGGAGGCCTCCGGCCCGATGTCCCCGAGGCCGAGCACGGCCGTGCCGTCGGTCACGACGGCGACGACGGACGACTTCCACGTGTAGTCGTCCACCAGTTCCGGCTGCTCCGCGATCGCGGTGCACACCCGCGCGACGCCGGGCGTGTAGGCGAGGGACAGGTCGTCCTTGTCGCGGATCGGAACGGTGGCCTGCACGGCCATCTTTCCGCCCCGGTGCAGCGCGAACACCGGGTCGAACGAGTCGAGAGGCTCCGCACCGCCCTCCCGGCCCGTATGGTCCGTCTCGCTCTCGCTGCGAGGATTGACGATCTCCGCTGCCACTGTGTCTTACCCCTTAGGTGTTCATGGATGAGGGTGGCCACTTCTGGTTGAGAAGTGGGCGGGCACCGCGCAGGACCCAGCGGTGATACGTACGGGCACTGCGCGTCGGGCGCGCCGCACACGCGCCCTGAGCCCCGGATGAGGGGTGTAAAGAACCTTCTTACCGGACGGACACCACCGACGACGAGTCCATTCGGTGCAAGGTCACATGCCGCTGCCGGCAGGACTCCGCCTCCTCACCTGCACCGTCATATCCCAGTGACATGACTCATGCGTGAAGCGCGGACAAGTCTCGGCCAAACCCTTGACAAGGAGTTGCTTATCGGCGTCCGACGGAGCACGTTCGTCCACATGGCGAGATGGACCGAAGATCTTCCGGCCGTGAGCCTGGATGCCCGCAGATGATCCGGCCTGGTCCGGTCGCGATGTCCCGGACTGATCGGATTCGGGTGTCGCCCGTTATCCGATTTTGACATAGCTGGCCCCTCGAATGGCGTAGTCCGAATGGCAGGATGCCGTCATCACACGAGGTCGCGACACCCGAAGGTGTGTGTTCTCGTCGACCCATCGGCATCTCCATCCATCCGCCGGAGGCACTCACCATGACCGCACGCTCCATCCGCCGTACCACCGCCGCGCGCACCCGGCTCGCCGCGGTCGGAACCCTCGCGGTCACGGGCGCCCTGCTGCTCACCGCGTGCGGTGACCAGACCAAGGACAACGGCTCCGGGAGCAGCGACGCCGCCTCGGCCGGCTCGGCCCCGCTGGCCGGCAAGCTGCCCCAGGCCATCCGTGACAAGGGCGTCATCAAGGTCGGTTCCGACATCGCGTACGCGCCGGTCGAGTTCAAGGACAGCTCCGGCAAGGTGGCCGGCATCGACCCCGACGTCGCGGCCGCCATGGGCGAGCAGCTCGGCGTGAAGTTCGAGTTCCAGAACGCCACGTTCGACACCCTCATCGGTGGTCTGGCGTCCAAGCGCTACGACATCGCCATGTCGGCCATGACCGACACCAAGGACCGCCAGGAAGGCGTCGACTCCGACACCGGCAAGAAGGTCGGCGCGGGCGTCGACTTCGTCGACTACTTCACCGCGGGCGTCTCCCTCTACACCAACAAGGGCGCCGACCAGGGCATCAAGACCTGGGACGACCTGTGCGGGAAGACGATGGCCGTGCAGCGCAACACCTTCTCCCACGACCTCGCCAAGGACCAGGCGGAGAAGTGCAAGAAGGACGGCAAGGCGGCCCTCAAGATCGAGGACTTCGCCACCAACCCCGAGGCCGAGACCCGGATGCGTTCCAAGGGTGCCGACGTCGTCTCCGCGGACTTCCCCATCGCCGCCTACTCCGTGAAGAACGCCGGGGGCGGCAAGTACTTCGAGATCGTCGGCGACCAGGTCGAGGCCGGCCCGTACGGCATCGCCGTCGCCAAGGACAACACCGAGCTGCGGGACGCGCTCCAGGCGGCCGTCCAGGCGATCATCGACAACGGCGAGTACAAGAAGATCGTCGAGAAGTGGGGTGTCGCGGACGGCGCGGTCACCGAGTCCAAGATCAACGGCGGTTCCTGAACCGCCACGGTTCGACTCGGCTCTGAAAGGCTCCACCCGTGACTGTTGACGTCAACAAGACGGACGGTCCCGACGCGACGCCCCCCGCCGGGCCGGAGGCCATCAAGGCCATCCCGGTCCGGCACCCGGGGCGATACGTTTCGGCGGTCGTCGCACTGGCCCTGCTCGGCGCGGTCGTCTACGCCTTCGCGCAGGGCAACATCAACTGGGGCGCGATCCCCGACTACTTCTTCGACGACCGCATCCTGCACGGCGTCTGGAACACCCTGCTGCTCACCGTGCTGTCCATGGTGATCGGCATCGCCGGCGGCATCCTGCTCGCCGTGATGCGGCTGTCGAAGAACCCCGTGACCTCGTCGGTCGCCTGGTTCTACATCTGGTTCTTCCGCGGCACCCCGGTCCTGGTCCAGCTGTTCGTCTGGTTCAACCTGGGCCTGGTCTTCGAGTACATCAACCTGGGTCCGATCTACAAGGACTACTGGTCGTCGTTCATGACGCCGCTGCTGACGGCGCTCCTCGGCCTGGGCCTGAACGAGGCCGCCTACATGGCCGAGATCTGCCGCGCCGGCCTGCTCTCGGTCGACGAGGGGCAGACGGAGGCGTCGCAGGCGCTCGGCATGAGCCACACCAAGACGCTCCGCCGGATCGTCATCCCGCAGGCGATGCGGGTGATCGTGCCGCCGACGGGCAACGAGGTCATCAACATGCTGAAGACGACCTCACTCGTCTCGGCGGTGCAGTTCGCCGACCTCTTCAAGGAGGCCCAGGACATCGGTCAGAACGCCGGCTCCACGGTGGAGATGTACTTCCTCGCCGCCGCCTGGTACCTGATCATGACCTCGATCCTGAGCGTGGGGCAGTACTACGTCGAGCGGTACTACGCGCGCGGTTCGAGCCGCAGCCTGCCGCCCACGCCGCTCCAGCGCGTCAGGGCCGCCGTCCTGCCGACGCGCCGCTCGAAGGGAGTCCCGGCATGACGCAGCCTTCCCACCCCATGGTGAAGGCCGAGGGAGTCCACAAGTCCTTCGGCCCCGTCGAGGTCCTCAAGGGCATCGACCTCCAGGTGGACTCCGGTGAGGTGTTCTGCCTGATCGGCCCGTCCGGCTCCGGCAAGTCGACCTTCCTGCGGTGCATCAACCACCTGGAGAAGGTCAACGCCGGGCGCCTGTACGTCGACGGCGAGCTGGTCGGCTACCGCCAGAAGGGCGACAAGCTGTACGAGCTCAAGGACAGCGAGGTCGCGCTGAAGCGCCGGGACATCGGCATGGTGTTCCAGCGGTTCAACCTCTTCCCGCACATGACCGCCGTCGAGAACGTCATGGAGGCCCCGGTCCAGGTCAAGCGCCAGAACAAGGGCCAGGCCAGGGAGCGCGCCATGCAGCTCCTGGAGCGGGTCGGCCTCGGCGACAAGGCCGGCAACTATCCCTCGCAGCTCTCCGGCGGTCAGCAGCAGCGCGTGGCCATCGCCCGTGCCCTGGCCATGGACCCGAAGCTGATGCTGTTCGACGAGCCGACCTCGGCGCTGGACCCGGAGCTGGTCGGTGACGTCCTCGACGTCATGCGCGACCTGGCGGAGTCCGGCATGACGATGGTCGTCGTCACGCACGAGATGGGCTTCGCCCGCGAGGTCGGCGACAGCCTGGTCTTCATGGACGGCGGTGTGGTGGTCGAGTCCGGCGACCCGCGCGAGGTCCTGACCAACCCGCAGCACGAGCGGACCCAGGCGTTCCTGTCCAAGGTCCTCTGACCGGTTCTCCGAGCGGCCGCGACGCACGGCCGAGGGGCGGTACGGGAGCAGATCCCGGTACCGCCCCTCGCGTCGTTCCGGTGACGGTGGCGGTGGCGGTGGCGGTGGCGGTGACAGTGGCGAAACGGTGGTGGTGGCGGTGGCCGAGAACGGGTCGCCGTGGAGCGGGGAGCCCGCTTCCGCGCCGTCGGCGTAATACCCTGGGGGCGCAATCAGCCGTTACCCGGCCGCACCGACGAGCACAGAGCCCATCCGTAAGGACTTCACGTGGAACTGGCCTATTACTCGGACTACGCCGTCCGCCTCGTCAACAGCGAGGAACCGGCCCGGGGCAAGGACTCGCTGACCTCGGTCGAGGCCGTCCGCGGCCTGTTCGGCGGCAACACGTCGGCGGCCCGCCGCGCCACCGACGCGGACGTCACCCGGTTCCGCTCGGTCCGGGCCCGGCTGCGCGCGGTCTTCGAGGCGGCCGACAGCGGTGACGAGACCCTCGCCGTCGACCTGCTGAACTCCCTCCTGCTGGAGTTCCCGGTCAGCCCGCAGATCTCCGGGCACGACCACCGCGACGGCGACGACCGCCCGCTGTGGCACATGCACCTCGCCGACCACCCGTCGAACGCGACCGCCGGCTTCGCGGCCATCGCCGCGATGGGCCTGGCCTTCCACCTGACGGAGTACGGCGTCGACCGGCTGGGCCTGTGCGAGGCGAGCCCGTGCCGCAACGCCTACCTGGACACCTCCACGAACCGCTCCCGGCGCTACTGCTCCGACCGCTGCGCGACCCGCGCCAACGTGGCCGCCTACCGCGCCCGCAAACGCCTGGAGGCCGACCGGTCGGCGAGCACGGGCCTGGCCGCGGAGAGCGCCCAGCGAAGCGCCGCCAGCGGCGAACGCTGACCCGCCTTCCGGGGCCGGTAGCGGAACCGCACCTTCCCGAGGATCAGCTCGTCGGGCACGGTGCCGTAGTCGGTGCTGTCGCCGCCGGCGAACGCGTTGTCGCCGAGCACCCACCAGCCGCCGTCGCGGCGCTCCACGGCCCGCTTGACGACGAGCAGGTCCTGCTGGAAGGGGTGCCGCAGCACGATCACGTCCCCCGGCCGCACCCGGGCCCCGTACCGCACCACCAGCTGATCGCCGTGGTGCAGCGTGGGAACCATGGACGGGCCGGTCACCTCGGCCAGTCCGAACGGCGCGGTGGCCCTCCCGCGCTCGGCGTCCTGCGACGGCTCCGGCATCGCCGGCACCTCCCCTGGTCCGTTCCTCCACCAGTCCCAGTCTGACCCGGACTTTTGCCCTAAGCCCATGGGGGCACTCGCGAAAACCCCTCCCTCAGGGAGTAATGTCCCACCTGAGAAGACGATCACGAGGAAGGAACGCTCCATGCTTTCCCGCCTGTTTGCCCCCAAGGTCACGGTCAGCGCGCACTGCGACCTGCCCTGCGGCGTGTACGACCCGGCCCAGGCCCGCATCGAGGCGGAGTCGGTGAAGGCCGTGCAGGAGAAGATGGCCGCCAACGACGACCCGCACTTCCAGACGCGCGCCACCGTCATCAAGGAGCAGCGCGCCGAGCTCGCGAAGCACCACGTCTCCGTGCTGTGGAGCGACTACTTCAAGCCCCCGCACTTCGAGAAGTACCCCCAGCTGCACCAGCTGGTCAACGACACCCTCAAGGCCCTGTCGGCCGCGAAGGCGTCGACCGACCCGAAGACGGGCGAGAAGGCGCTGGAACTCATCGCCGAGATCGACAAGATCTTCTGGGAGACCAAGAAGGCCTGACACCCGGGCCGTTCCCGACACCGGCGGTCGGTGCACCACCGCAGGACGAGGGACTTCGTCGAGGGGCCCGGTCGGCACACGACCGGGCCCCTTCGCCGTGCCCGGGACGGTGACCGCGGCCCCTGCGGACGCCCGGGAGAACCGGGGCGGTTCCGGGCGCGCACCGGCCTACGATCGCCGCATGAGCTCCCCCACCCGCGTCCGCTGGACGTACGCCTTCCTCGACCGGCCCGCCGAGCGCTTCGAGCGGGCCTGCGCGTTCTGGACCGCCGTCACCGGCACGGTCCTGTCCGAGCCCCGCGGGGACGGGGGCGAGTTCGTCACCCTCCTGCCCGAGGGGGCCGACGCCTGCGTGAAGGCGCAGGCGGTCGCGCACGGGGCGGGCGGGGCGCACCTCGACCTCTGCGTCGAGGACGTGGCGGCCTTCGTCGCGGCGGCGCTGGACGCGGGCGCGCGCACGGTCGCCGCCCACGACGGCTGGGCCGTGCTGCGCTCCCCCGCCGGCCAGCCGTTCTGCGCGGTCCCCTGGGACGGCGGGTCCGTCCGCCCGCCCGTGGTGGCCGGCAGCCGCCTGGACCAGGTCAGCATCGACATACCGCCGTCCGCGTACGACGCCGAGGTCGCCTTCTGGGGCCGGCTCCTGCCCGACTGGGCGTCCCGGTCCGGCTCCCTGCCGGAGTTCCACGTGGTGGCGCCGCCGCCGGGACTGCCCGTGCGGATCCTGCTCCAGCGCCTCGGCGAGGAGCGGCCGGTCTCCGCCCACCTCGACCTCGCGTGCGGCCCGGACATCGAGGCGGTGCGGGCCCGGCACGAGCGGCTGGGCGCGTGGTTCGTCGCCGCCCACCCCCGTTGGACGGTGCTGCGCGATCCGGCGGGCGGCCTGTACTGCCTGACCGGCCGCGACGCGGAGACGGGCGGGCTGCCGCGCGGTTAGGGCGCCGGGGACCGCGCGGCCGGACTGGCGTCAGGAGGCGGGGGCGGCGGGGGTGCCGGGCTCGTCGGCGCGTTCCGGAGCCTTGGGGTGGCCGTGCCGGTCGGCGGGTTCGAAGTGGCCGTGCTGCGCGGTGCCGGGTTCGAGGAACGACGCGCAGTCGGGGTTGTGGCACGGGCCCGCCGCCCAGCGCGGTACCCATGCGCCCAGCGTCTTGTGGCGCCGGACCACCGTGTCCACGGTCTGCCCGCAGTCGGGACAGACGTGCTTTTCCCTGTCCATGTCCTCAGGGTAGGCCGGTCAGCGCTTCCGCGCGTATCTGCGGACGAGGACGCCATTGGAGAAGGAGCGCACCGACTCCAGGCTGAAGTCGGTCACGGAGAAGCCGGCGCCGAACATCGGCAGGCCGGAGCCGTAGACCTGCGGGTAGGTCTTGATGACGAGTTCGTCGATCTCGTCGAGCAGTTCGCCCGCGACGCGTGAGCCGCCGCAGAGCCAGATGCCCAGCTCGCCGTCCTCGGCCTTGAGCCGGCGCACCCGGGCGACCAGGTCCGTGTCGATGATCTCGACGTTCGGGTCGGGCGAGGGACCGAGGGTGCGGGAGGCGACGAACTCGCGCAGGTGGCCGTAGGGGCTGGTGATGCCCGCGTCGAGGGCGAGCTGGTAGCTGGCCCGGCCCTGGACCACGGTGTCGAAGTTCGGGTTCCCGGCGCCCTCGAGGCCCATCTGCTCACGGCCCTGGACGGGGATGGTGTCCGGATACTCCGAGGCGAGGTAGCCGAGGAACTCCTCGTCCAGGAAGGCGAACATCGACGACGCGTCGCCCTGCGGGTCTCCGATGAAGCCGTCGATGGAGCAGGCGATGTAGTAGGTGAGCTTGCGCAAGCCGGTCTCTTTCCGTGGTCGAACAGAACAACTCCAGTTGTAGTACTTCATCTGTAGTGATGACAAGTGTTTCCCCGGACCGGACCGGCCACCGCGACAAGTGGGAGAGGAGGTTCCGCATGGCGGGGGTGCGGAGCGCGGGCCCCTGCACGCGAAGAGGCGGGCCCCGCGCGCCGTGGGGAGGCGCGGGGCCCGCCGGACCGGACCACCGGAACCGTACGGGGTCAGGAGCCGTACGGTCCCGGAGGTCCGGGGACCGCGAGAGGCGAGGACCGCCTCGGTGGGGCCTCCCCTCACAGGCTGCGGCGCGTCACGAACTCCGCCAGGGACAGCAGACCGCCCGCCGCTTCCGGGTCCGGGACGGCGCGGGCCAGCTCGGACACCGCCCGGGCCATGCGGTCCGCCGCCTGCTCCTGGGCCCATTCCCGGCCGCCGGCCCGCTCGACGGCCAGGGCCATGCGCTCCACGTCGTCCCCCTGCTCGCGGGGGGCCGCGTACAGCTCCGCCAGTTCCACGGCGGCCGGGGTGGCGGAGCCGAGTGCGGCGATCACCGGCAGGGACTTCTTGCGGGCGGCCAGGTCGGCGCCGGCCGGCTTGCCGGTGTGCCGCGGGTCCCCCCATATGCCGATCACGTCGTCGATGAGCTGGAAGGCGAGCCCGGCCTGACGGCCGAACGCGTCCAGCGCCTCGACGTCCTCCCCGGCCGCCCCTGCGTACAGCGCGCCGAGGGCGCAGGCGCAGCCGAGCAGGGCCCCCGTCTTGGCCTCGGCCATGGCGAGCACCTCGTCGAGGGTGACCTCGGCCGGGCCCCGTTTCTCCAGGGCGGTGTCCGAGTGCTGGCCGGCGCAGAGCTCGATCACGCAGTCCGCGAGCCGGGCGACGGCGGCCGAGGACGCCGGATGCGGGTGCGCGGCGAGCATCCCGAGAGCGAGCGCGTGGAGCGCGTCCCCGGCGAGGACGGCGTCCGCGTCACCGAACACCGTCCAGGCCGTGGGCCGGTGCCGACGGGTGGTGTCGCGGTCCATCACGTCGTCGTGCAACAACGTGAAGTTGTGGATCAGTTCGACGGCGGCGGCCGCCGGGAGAGCCGCCGTCCCGGCCGCCGGGCCGCCGAGCGCGGTGGCCGCGGCGAGCACCAGCGCGGGCCGGATCGCCTTGCCCGCGTTGCCCGCGGCCGGTGTGCCGTCCGCCTGCTCCCAGCCGAAGTGGTAGAGCGAGATCCGCCGCATCGAGCCGGGCAGCGAGTCGATCGCCGCACGGAGCACGGGGTCGACGAAACCCCGGGTCTCCTCCAGGATCGCGGCCGCCTCGTGCCCGTCGAGCGCGTCGGGGCCGCTGTCGGTCCGGCTCGGAACGGCCCTTCCCCTCCCCCGTGCCCCGCCGGGGTGCGGTCTGGTCCGCGTCACGTACTCGGTCATCGGGTCCCCCTCGCCGGGTCCGCGCACGGCGGCGGGTGCGCGGCCCCGCACGCACCCCCTGGGTGTACCCGCCCGGGTGGGCGGGGACACGGCGTCCGCACGGGCGAGGTCACCGCCAGCGGCCGATCTCGACGTTCTCCAGCACGCCCAGCGCGTCCGGAACCAGTACCGCCGCCGAGTAGTAGGCCGTGACCAGGTACTTGATGACGGCCTGCTCGTTGATGCCCATGAACCGCACGGACAGGCTCGGCTCGATCTCGTCCGGGATGCCGGACTGGCGCAGGCCGATGACGCCCTGGTCCTGCTCGCCGAGACGCATCGCGATGATCGAGCTGGTGCGGGCCTCGGTCACCGGGATCTTGTTGCACGGGTAGATCGGCACCCCGCGCCAGGTGGGGATCCGGTTGCCGGCGACGTCGATCGTCTCGGGGACGAGCCCCCGCTTGTTGAGCTCGCGGCCGATCGCGGCGATCGCGCGCGGGTGGGCGAGGAGCATCTTGGTGCCGCGCCGGCGGCTGAGCAGTTCGTCGAGGTCGTCCGGGCCCGGCACGCCGTCGTGCGGCTGGATCCGCTGGTCGTACTCGCAGTTGTGGAGCAGGCCGAACTCACGGTTGTTGACCAGCTCGTGCTCCTGGCGCTCTTTCAGCGCCTCGACCGTCAGCCGCAGCTGCTGCTCGGTCTGGTTCATCGGCTGGTTGTACAGGTCGGCCACCCGGGAGTGGATGCGCAGGACGGTCTGGGCGATGCTCAGCTCGTACTCGCGCGGCCGGGCCTCGTAGTCGACGAAGGTGTGCGGGATGTCCGGCTCACCGGCGTGCCCCGCGGCCAGGTCGACGGCCTTCTCGCCGTAGCGGTTGGTCGGCTGCGCGGGGATCGAGCGCAGGCCGCGCAGGTGCCCGGCCAGCGAGTCGGCGCGCTCGGCGACCTGCTCGAAGTCCTGGCGCGACAGGATCAGCACGGTGCAGGCGGTGTCCGCGCGGGCGGTGTACTCCCAGATGGCGTCCGGGTCGAGCAGCGCCTGGTCGCCGAAGTACGCGCCGTCGGCGAGGACCCCGAGGACCTGGTCGTCGCCGTAGGGGCCGGTGCCGACCTTCTCGACCCTGCCGTGCGCGAGGAGGTAGACCTTGTCGGTCCGGCTGCCGAAGGAGACGACGACCTCGCCCGGCGCGTACTCCCGCTGCCGGCAGCGGGAGGCCAGCTCCGAGAGGACGTCCTCGTCCTCGTAGGACCGCAGCGCGGGCAGCTCGCCCAGCTCCGCGGGGATGACCTCGACACGGTCTCCGGTCTTGACGAAGGTGACGCGGCCGTCACCGACGGCGTACGTCAGGCGCCGGTTCACCCGGTACGTGCCGCCCTGCACGTCGACCCAGGGCAGGTTCCGCAGCAGCCAGCGGGAGCTGATCTCCTGCATCTGCGGTACGGACTTGGTGGTGGTGGCCAGGTTCCGCGCGGCCGCGGTGCCGAGGCTCTGCTGCGGCTTGCCCTGCTCGGCGCGGACTTCTTCGCCTACCGACATAGAGAATTGCCCTCCCGGTGACACGCAGGAGCCGTACTGCTCCGGCGCACTGTTCTCACCGGCAAGCCTTCCATCACCCAGTGTGTTCGTGCCATTACCCGAAAGAGCGGGAATGGATCATCGGCGGTGTGGGCACGGCGGGTTTCCGTCCGCGCGGTGTTCGACAATGGCGGGGTGACCAGGCCCGTTCCGTTCGACTCCGGCGCACTGCGCCCCCGGCTACCCTCACCGTTGGAGGAGGTGGCCGACGACCGGTTCGCCCGGCACGGCGTACGGCTGCTCCTCAAGCGGGACGACCTGATCCACCCGGAGCTGATCGGCAACAAGTGGCGCAAGCTCGTGCCGAACCTGGAGGCGGCGGCCGGGCGGCCGGTCGTCACGTTCGGGGGCGCGTACTCCAACCATCTGCGGGCGACGGCCGCCGCCGGCCGGCTGCTGGGCCTGCCCACGGTCGGGGTGGTGCGCGGCGACGAGCTGGCCGGCCGCCCGCTGAACCCCTCCCTGGCCCGCTGCGCGGCCGACGGCATGCGGCTGCACTTCGTCGACCGGGCGGCCTACCGCCGCAAGGCCGACCCCGCCACGCTGGCGGCGGTCCTGCGCGCGGCGGGCGCCGAGGACGCCCACGTGGTGCCCGAGGGCGGCAGCAACGCGCCGGCCGTCCGCGGCTGCCGGGCCCTCGGCGAGGAGCTGCGCGCCCACGCCGACGTCGTGGCCCTCGCCTGCGGCACCGGCGGCACCCTCGCAGGCCTCGCCGCCGGCCTGGGCCCCGGCCGGCGGGCCCTCGGCATACCGGTCCTCAAGGGCGGCTTCCTCGGCGACGCGATACGGGCCCTGCAGCGGGAGGCCTTCGGCGGCCCGGTGGGCGACTGGCGGCTGGACGAGCGCTTCCACTTCGGCGGGTACGCCCGCACCACGCCGGCCCTCGAGGACTTCGCACGGGACTTCGAGGAGCGGCACGGCCTGCCGGTCGAGCGCCTCTATGTCGCCAAGTCGCTGTACGGACTCGTCGCCCTCGCCGAGGAGGGCGCCTTCCCCCGCGGGACGCGGCTCGCGGCGGTCGTGACGGGAGCACCGTTCCCCTCCCGACCGGCCCGCCGGCCCGGTCCTGACGAAGGCTCCTAACCCGCCTCCCGGTAGGCGGCGGCCTCCTCCAGGTCGAGCCTGCGCAGCAGCGTCCGCAGCATCTCGTCGTCGATGTGGCGGCCGTCGCGCAGCCGCACGAAGACCTCCCGCTCGGCGCTGATCATCTCGCGGGACAGCCGGCGGTAGGTGTCGTCGACGGTCTCGCCGGTGACCGGATTGACCTGGCCGAGGCGTTCCCAGACGGCGTTGCGGCGGCGTTCGAGGACGGTGCGCAGGCGGTCGGCGAGGGGCGGGGGCAGGGCGTTGCGTTCGTCGGACAGCAGTTCCTCCAGCCGCCGCTCGGCGACCCGGGAGGCCTGGGCCTGCGCGTTGGCCTCGGCGAGCGTGGCGGCCTGCGGGCCGGGGCCGGGGAACTTCAGCAGGCGGATCAGCGGGGGCAGGGTGAGCCCCTGCACGACCAGGGTGCCGATGACCGTGGTGAAGGTCAGGAAGAGGATCAGGTTGCGGTGCGGGAAGGGCGCCCCGCCGTGGTCCACGGTGACGGGGATGGAGAAGGCGATGGCCAGCGACACCACGCCGCGCATGCCGGCCCAGCCGATGACCAGCGGTCCCCGCCAGGTCGGGTTCTCCTCGCGCGCGCGGACGCGTGCCGACAGCAGCCGGGGCAGGAAGGTCGCCGGGTACACCCACAGGAAGCGGACCGCCACGACCACGAGGAAGAGGGCGACCGCGTACAGGCCGGCGTCCAGGCCCTCGTAGTCGCCGAGGCCCCTGAGGACGATCTGGAGCTGCAGGCCGATCAGGGCGAAGACCGCCGACTCCAGCACGAAGGCGACCATCTTCCACACCGCCTCCTCCTGGAGCCGGGTGGCGAAGTCCACCTCCCACGCGCGGTGGCCGAGATAGAGGGCGACGACGACGACGGCGATGACGCCGGAGGCGTGGAACTGCTCGGCGGCCGCGTACGCGACGAACGGGATGAGCAGGGAGAGGGTGTTCTGGAGGAGCGGTTCCCTCAGGTGGGTGCGCAGCCAGTGCAGCGGGGCCATCAGGATCAGGCCGACGGCGGTGCCGCCGACCGCCGCGACCAGGAACTCCCTGACCCCGCCGGACCAGGACGCGCCCTCGCCGACGACGACCGCGAGGGCCACCTTGTAGGCGGTGATCGCGGTCGCGTCGTTCAGCAGGGACTCGCCCTGGAGGATCGTGGTCACTTTCGACGGCAGGCCCACCCGGCGCGCCACCGCCGTCGCCGCGACCGCGTCCGGCGGCGCCACCACCGCGCCCAGCACCAGCGCCGCGGTCAGCGGCAGTCCGGGGACCATCAGGTGGGCGGCCCACCCGACGGCGAGGGTCGCGAAGAGGACGTATCCCACCGACAGCAGCGCCACGGGCCGCAACTGGGCACGGAGGTCGAGGTAGGAGCTGTCGGTGGCGGAGGTGTACAGCAGCGGGGGCAGCAGGAGCGGCAGCACGATGTCGGGGTCGAGGGTGTAGTCCGGCACCCCGGGGACGTACGACACGGCCAGTCCCACGGCGACGAGCAGCAGCGGCGCCGGCACCGGTGTGCGCCGGGCCGCCCCGGCGACCGCCGCACTGCCCGCCACCAGCAACAGCAGTGGCATCACGTCCATGTCCCGCCCACCCTCGTTTTTCCGCGCGGCCGTCCGCGCGACCGTCGTAATCTGGCAATCATGAAACAGTGCACGCACGCCGAAGCGCTGCCGCACCCCGAACCCGTCCCGCTCGGCGAGACGTGTCCGGAGTGCCTGCGCGACGGCACCGCCCCGGTGCAACTACGGCTCTGCATGACGTGCGGCCACGTGGGCTGCTGCGACTCCTCGCCGGGTCGGCACGCCACGGAGCACCACAAGGACTCGGGTCATCCGATCATGCGGACCTTCGAACCCGGTGAGAACTGGCGCTGGTGCTTCGTCGACCACGTCCTCGTCTGAGCCGTGCCGCGCCGGGGACGGTCCGTCCGTCGACCGGGTACGGTTCGGGCATCTGACGCCTGGGTACGTCAACCCGGCGCGCCCTGTTCCCTTTTGGGCCGACAGACCCCTAGACACGGAGCGTATTCACAGCTTTACTGTGAGTGACGGTGAGGGGTCGGGGTCCCGGGACAGGACGGATGAGGGCGCGGTAGCGTCACCGCTGCACCACACACGCGTTACCCCGGGGGGCGACCCTCGGCCCCCGGAAAGCTTGTACCACCTTGGAGGTGAGGGTGTCCCAGATCGCAGGCGAGCCCGCGACCCAGGACTTCGTGGAAGTCCGGCTGCCGGCTGCGGGTGCCTACCTGTCGGTGCTGCGGACGGCCACGGCCGGCCTCGCGGCCCGTTTGGACTTCACCCTGGACGAGATCGAGGACCTGCGCATCGCGGTGGACGAGGCCTGCGCGATCCTGCTCCAGCAGGCCGTGCCCGGTTCGGTGCTCAGTTGTGTCTTCCGTCTGATCGACGACTCGCTGGAGGTCACCGTCTCGGCGCCGACCACCGACGGGCACGCCCCCGCGCGCGACACGTTCGCGTGGACCGTGCTGTCCGCCCTCGCGGGCAAGGTCTCCTCCGCCGTGGACGAGGACAGAACCGTTTCGATCAGCCTCTACAAACAGCGCGGCGCGGGACCCGGGCCGGCGTGACGAACGGGGACGGGCCGGTGCGGGACGAAGAGCGCGGCACATGGGAACTGCCGGCCGAGAGCGCCGGGACGGCGGTCTCGGCGGACGGTTCCCGACGCATGGCGGACGGCATCGACGGCATTCCCGAGCAGGCCCGGCCGCATCCGGAGGACGACCCGGCCTCCACGGGGACCGGCTTCCCCGGGAGTGCCGAGCAGGAGCCGCCTCGGGAGAGGCGGATCGGGGGCACCCCGGGCCGGGCCGAGAAAGAGGCTCGACACAGGGCGACGGGCGGGACGATGAGCGAGCACGAGCGAGACCACGAACACGGCGGCGTGCCGGGCACCCGGCACGACCCTCAGCAGCCCGCACCGCACCGGCTCGCGCCCCAGCAGCCGGTGCCCCAGGCGCGCGAGCCCCAGGACCGCAGCGGGGCACGCGCGAAGTTCGTCGAGCTGCGCGGACTGAGGGAGGGCAGCCCGGAGTACGCGGAGCTGCGCAACCAGCTGGTCCGCATGCACCTGCCGCTCGTCGAGCACCTCGCCCGCCGCTTCCGCAACCGCGGGGAGCCGCTGGACGACCTCACGCAGGTCGCCACCATCGGCCTGATCAAGTCGGTCGACCGCTTCGACCCGGACCGCGGCGTGGAGTTCTCGACGTACGCGACGCCGACGGTCGTCGGTGAGATCAAGCGGCATTTCCGTGACAAGGGCTGGGCGGTGCGGGTGCCGCGCCGGCTCCAGGAGCTGCGGCTGTCGCTGACGACGGCCACGGCCGAGCTGTCCCAGCTGCACGGCCGCTCCCCGACCGTGCACGAGCTGGCCGAGAGGCTGGCGATCTCGGAGGAGGAGGTCCTGGAGGGCCTGGAGTCGGCCAACGCCTACTCCACCCTGTCGCTCGACGTCCCCGACACCGACGACGAGTCGCCGGCGGTCGCCGACACCCTCGGTGCCGAGGACGAGGCGCTGGAGGGGGTCGAGTACCGCGAGTCGCTCAAGCCGCTCCTGGAGGATCTGCCGCCGCGCGAGAAGCGGATCCTGCTGCTGCGCTTCTTCGGCAACATGACGCAGTCGCAGATCGCGCAGGAGGTCGGCATCTCCCAGATGCACGTCTCCCGCCTGCTGGCGCGCACGCTGGCCCAGCTGCGGGAGAAGCTGCTCGTCGAGGAGTGACCCTGCCGCGGCGGGGTCCCGTCGAGGCCGCTACTTCTTCTCCGCGCCGCCCGCGTCGCCGGGTCCCCGGATGCCGAGGGCCCGGGTCGTCTCGCCGTTGACGATCAGGACCAGCGCGGCGACGGCGGCCGCGGCCAGCGCGATGCCCGCCGGGATCGCCATGCTGTCGGCCTGGAGCAGGTTGTAGGCGACGGGCAGCGCCATGATCTGGGTGATGACGGCCGGCCCGCGGCTCCAGCTCCGGCAGCCCAGCAGCCCGCGGGCGGCGAGCAGGGGCAGCAGGGCGAGGGCCAGCAGCGTCACCCCGCCGGTGACGGCCTGCTGCCGGTCGTCGGGGTCCCCGGTGATGCCGAGGACGAGGATCCAGAGCCCGCCGACGACCAGCGCCAGCCCTTCCAGGGCGACGAGCGCGGCGGCGTACGTCAGACGGCGCGGACGGGGGCCCGCGGGTTCCGTTTCCTCCGCGTTCCCGGCGTTCCCGGTCTTCCCGGCGTTCTCCGTGGTTCTCGGGGGCTTCGGGGTCTCCGGGGTGGCGGGGTTCCGCTCGCTGCTCACCCCAGAAGGGTAGCCGCCCTCCTCCGGCCCGGCCCGGTCCCCTCCGGCCCCGCGCCCCCTCGTGTCACGGCTCACTCCGTGGGCGGGGGCCGATCCCCGTTCGGCCTTGTGTCCCGGTACCACCCAGTAGGTACGCTGCCCTCCATGCGTGCACTTCTCGTGGTCAATCCGGCAGCAACCACTACCAGTGCACGGACGCGTGACGTCCTCATCCACGCGCTCGCCAGCGAGATGAAGCTGGAGGCGGTCACCACCGAGTACCGCGGGCACGCGCGGGACCTGGGGCGACAGGCCGCGCAGAGCGACGACATAGACATGGTCGTCGCCCTCGGCGGCGACGGCACCATCAACGAGGTGGTCAACGGGCTGCTGCACGCCGGACCCGACCCCGAGAACCTGCCCGGCATCGCCGTGGTCCCCGGCGGCTCCACCAATGTCTTCGCCCGCGCCCTCGGCCTGCCCAACGATCCCGTCGAGGCGACCGGCGCCCTGCTCGACGCGCTGCGCGAGGGCAGGGAGCGCACGGTCGGACTGGGGCTCACCTCCGGTACGCCCGGCACCGAGGACGAAGCGGTGCCGGCGCGCTGGTTCACCTTCAACGCCGGTCTCGGTTTCGACGCCGGGGTCGTCGGCCGGGTCGAACAGCAGCGTGAGCGCGGCCGCAGGTCCACCCACGCGCTCTACATCCGCCAGGCCGTGCGCCAGCTCCTCGGCGAGCCGCAGCGCCGGCAGGGTTCGATCACGCTGGAGCGGCCGGGCGCGGATCCGGTGACCGATTTGGTGCTGTCCATCGTGTGCAACACGGCTCCGTGGACCTATCTGGGCAATCGTCCGGTGTACGCCTCACCTAAGGCCTCGTTCGATACCGGGCTCGACGTACTCGGTCTCAGCCGTCTGTCCACGGCTTCGGTTGTCCGGTATGGGACCCAGTTGCTCACTTCGTCCCCCGAGCGGGGACCTCATGGCAAGCACGCGGTCTCCCTGCACGATCTGGACCAGTTCACCTTGCATTCGAAGGTCCCGCTGCCCCTTCAGATGGACGGTGACCACCTGGGGCTGCGTACCAGCGTGACGTTCACAGGCGTACGCCGTGCACTGCGTGTGATTGTGTGAGCAGAAAGGGCTGAAGTCCTTTCACTCGAACGTTTAGACCAGGGTCCACCCCATGGAAGTACGGCTGTGACCTAGTCGACACCGAGGAATCAAAAAAAACTTTCTGGAAGGGGTTGTATCCGCCGCTGAGGTTTGCGAGTCTCTACGTGGCGATCGGGACGGCCCGCAGGACCGGCCTCCACTGATCACCGGAACCCCTCTTCAATCCACAGGACCGCGCCAGGGAACCTGGCTGATGGCCCTTCACTTGTTGAGGGATTCGTGAAAGCGTTCACATTCACAAGCAAAGTGCATGTAATACCAAGGAGAGGTAGCAGCCATGGACTGGCGTCACAACGCCGTTTGCCGCGAGGAAGACCCCGAGCTCTTCTTCCCCATCGGCAACACCGGTCCTGCGCTGCTGCAGATCGAGGAAGCCAAGGCCGTCTGCCGTCGCTGCCCCGTTATGGATCAGTGTCTGCAGTGGGCGCTCGAGTCCGGCCAGGACTCCGGCGTCTGGGGTGGCCTCAGCGAGGACGAGCGCCGCGCGATGAAGCGCCGCGCCGCCCGCAACCGGGCCCGTCAGGCCTCCGCCTGACGACACCCGCCCCCCAAGCCTGAGCTTGGCGGCGCGTACAGCGTGTACGCATCTCCCGCCCCCGAGCCGCAGCGCGCAGTACCCCCGATGCGCAGCACACGCTGGCAACGAGCATCCGAGCCCCGGACCCCTGAACGGTCCGGGGCTTCGTGCTGCGCCCGGCCGGGAGTCACTTCTGGGCCCGCACCGGAATGTCCAGGATCACCTGCGTACCGCGCTCCGGAGCCGGGACCATGTCGAAGGATCCCCCCAACTCCCCCTCCACCAGCGTCCGTACGATCTGGAGGCCGAGGTTGCCCGAGGTGTGCGGGTCGAACCCCGCCGGCAGACCGACGCCGTCGTCCTGGACCGTGACCAGCAGGCGGCCCTCCTTCGTGGTGCCGCCGCGGACCGCCGAGACCTCGACCGTGCCGGTGTCGCCCTCGCGGAAGCCGTGCTCCAGCGCGTTCTGGAGGATCTCGGTGAGCACCATGGACAGCGGGGTGGCGACCTCCGCGTCGAGGATGCCGAAGCGTCCGGTGCGCCGGCCGGTCACCTTGCCCGGCGAGATCTCCGCGACCATCGCCAGGACGCGGTCGGCGATCTCGTCGAACTCCACGCGCTCGTCCAGGTTCTGGGACAGCGTCTCGTGGACGATGGCGATCGAGCCGACGCGCCGGACGGCCTCCTCCAGTGCCTCCCTGCCCCGCTCGGACTCGATCCGGCGGGCCTGGAGCCGCAGCAGGGCGGCCACGGTCTGGAGGTTGTTCTTCACCCGGTGGTGGATCTCCCGGATGGTCGCGTCCTTGGTGATCAACTCACGCTCGCGGCGGCGCAGTTCGGTGACGTCCCGGCACAGGACGAGCGAGCCGATGCGGACGCCCTTGGGCTTGAGCGGGATGGCCCGGAACTGGATGACGCCGTCGTGCGCCTCGACCTCGAACTCGCGCGGCGCCCAACCGCTGGCGACCTTGGCGAGCGCCTCGTCCACCGGCCCCCGGGTGGGGGCGAGTTCGGCGGTGGTCAGGCCCAGGTTGTGGCCGACCAGGTCGGAGGCGAGGCCCATCCGGTGGTAGGCGGAGAGGGCGTTCGGGGAGGCGTACTGGACGACCCCGTCGGCGTCGAGGCGGATCAGGCCGTCGCCGACGCGCGGGGCCGCGTCCATGTCCATCTGCTGGTCGGGGAAGGGGAAGGAGCCGGCCGCGATCATCTGCGCCAGGTCCGAGGCGCTCTGGAGGTAGGTCAGCTCCAGGCGGCTCGGGGTGCGCACGGTGAGGAGATTGGTGTTGCGGGCGATCACGCCGAGCACCCGGCCCTCGCGCCGCACGGGGATCGACTCGACCCGGACGGGGACCTCCTCGCGCCACTCCGGGTCGCCCTCGCGCACGATCCGGCCCTCGTCGAGGGCGGCGTCCAGCAGGGGGCGGCGGCCGCGCGGGACGAGGTGGCCGACCATGTCGTCCTGGTAGGAGGTGGGCCCGGTGTTGGGGCGCATCTGGGCGACGGAGACGTAACGGGCGCCGTCGCGCGTGGGGACCCACAGGACCAGGTCGGCGAAGGACAGGTCGGAGAGCAGCTGCCACTCCGAGACCAGCAGGTGCAGCCACTCGAGGTCGGAGTCGCCGAGTGCGGTGTGCTGGCGTACGAGTTCGTTCATGGAGGGCACGTCTGTGAGCGTACCCGGGGGTATGTCCGGGGCCTAAAAACGCCGGCGGCGCACGCCCGGGGACACCCGCGGGCCGCGGCGCCTGAGAGGGACCCTCAGCCCTCCCGGCACCGCAGCCCGGAGCAATGCCGGCCGCGGGGTGTGCGGTCCCGTCGGCCGAGGGTGAGGATCCGGGGCAGTCAGGGCAGAGAGCTCCGGGTCCTCGGTCCGCCTTCCTGTGCGGGGAAGGCGGAAGTCTGCTGTACGGCCCCACCATTGTGGACTAGACCACTTCGGCTGTCCATGTGCGGGAGCCTGCGCCTTCGTCAGCCGGGGCGGACATTCGGAAGCCCTGGCATCCATGACGCAGCCTAGCCTGTACGGGGCCCTCTGCGGACCCGGTTGGCGGGGCGGTTTCCGGACCGTCCGGGACACGGCCGGACCCGACCGTCTCCGCCGGTCCCGCCGGTCGCCTCCCGACCGTCTCCGCCGACCCTCCCGGTCACCCCCGGCGGTCTCCCCGGCACCCTTCCCGCCGCCTCCTCGCCGCCTCCTCGCCGCCTCCGGCTCCGTCGCCGCCTGGGCGGGGATACCCGATTCTGTTAGATTGGTCTAAACCACATGGGCCCCTCCGGCCCCCGTCGAGCCCCTCTCCAGAACGGCAGGCCAGCGTGGAAGTTGTCATCGTTGCGGACGCCAGGTCGGGCGGCGAACTCGTCGCCGAGGCCGTCGCACAGCTGCTGCGGCGCAAGCCCGACGCCCTGCTCGGAGTGGCCACCGGTTCCACCCCCCTGCCCGTCTACCAGGCGCTGACGGCCCGGGTGCGGTCCGGCGCCGTCGACGTCTCGCGGGCGCGCGTCGCCCAGCTCGACGAATACGTCGGCCTGCCCGCCGAGCACCCCGAGTCCTACCGCTCGGTGCTGCGCCGGGAGGTGCTGGAACCGCTCGGCATCGGCATGGACGCCTTCCTCGGGCCCGACGGCGCCGCCGAGGACGTACAGGCCGCGTGCGAGGCCTACGACCGGGCGCTGGCCGCGGCCGGCGGGGTCGACCTCCAGCTGCTCGGGATCGGGACCGACGGGCACATCGGGTTCAACGAGCCCTGTTCCTCGCTGGCCTCCCGGACGCGGATCAAGACGCTCACCGAGCAGACCCGCATCGACAACGCGCGGTTCTTCGACGGGGACGTCGAGCAGGTCCCGCACCACGTCATCACGCAGGGCATCGGGACCATCCTGGAGGCACGGCACCTGGTGCTGCTCGCCACGGGGGAGGGCAAGGCGGACGCCGTCGCCGCGACCGTCGAGGGACCGGTGGCGGCCGTCTGCCCCGCCTCGGCGCTCCAGCTGCACCCGCACGCGACCGTCGTCGTCGACGAGGGCGCCGCGTCCAAGCTGAAGCTCGCGGACTACTTCCGCCACACGTACGCCGACAAACCGCGCTGGCAGGGCATCTGAGGGGCGCGGCGGACGGCGCCCGGCAGGACGGCACAGGCGCCGGATCCCTTCGAAGGGATCCGGCGCCTGTCCTGTCGCAGGAGCCCTCACCCGCCCGCGATGACCTCCGCCGCCGCCCGCCCGCAGACCCGGGCCGCGCCGTGGGTGGCGAGGTGGAGGGCGCCGCGGGCCGGGGAGCGGGGAACGCCCATCTCGACGACGATCGTGTCGGGGCGGGCGGCGAGGAGGACGTCCAGGGCCGCCGTCATCCAGGGGTGGCGGTGCTCGTCGCGGACCACGGCCACGATCCGCCGCTCCCCCGCCGCGGCCAGTGCCGCGTGTCCCGCGTCCTCGCCGGCGAAGCCGCCCGTCCCGGTGCCGGGCAGGAGCCGGGCCAGCTCCGCGGCCACGCCCCAGGGTGTCTCGTCACCGACGGCGATGTTGGAGACCGGGGTCAGGGCGGCCACGTACGGGGCCTCGGTGAGCGGGGTGAAGGGGCCGGCGGCGGTGCGGCGCAGGGCGCGGCGGGCGGCGACGAGACCGATGTCGGTGTGCGGGCCGCTCCGGTCGGCGGACGGGGAGGCCGCCGCGGAGGCGGTCCAGCGGGCCAGGGCGCGGACCCGCCGCGCCGCGTCGGCGAGGCGTTCCTCCGGGAGGTCGCCCGTGCGGACCGCGGCGACCAGGGCGTCGCGCAGGCGTCGTACCGTCTCGTCGTCGGCGAGGCCGCCGCCCACGCAGATGGCGTCGGCGCCGGCCGCGACGGCCAGGACGCTGCCGCGCTCGATGCCGTAGGTGCCGGCGATCGCCCGCATCTCCATGCCGTCGGTGACGATCAGGCCGTCATAGCCGAGTTCGCCGCGCAGCAGGTCCGTCAGGATGCGGCGGGACAGGGTCGCCGGGTGGTCCGGGTCCAGGGCCGGGACCAGGATGTGCGCGCTCATCACGGCCCGGCTGCCGGCCGCGATGGCGGCCCGGAAGGGGGCCAGTTCGCGCTCGGCCAGCACGGCCGGGTCCACGTCGATGCGGGGCAGGGCGAGGTGGGAGTCGACGGCCGTGTCCCCGTGGCCGGGGAAGTGCTTGGTGCAGGCGGCGACGCCGGCCGCCTGCAGGCCGGTGACGTAGGCCGCGGTGTGCCGGGCGACCAGGCCGGGGTCGGCGCCGAAGGACCGCACGCCGATCACCGGGTTGTCCGGGTTGGAGTTGACGTCGGCCGAGGGGGCCCAGTTGAGGTCGACCCCGCAGGCCGCGAGGCGGCGGCCCAGCTCGAAGGCGACCTGCCGGGTCAGGTCCGCGTCGTCCACCGCGCCCAGCGCGTGGTTGCCGGGGAAGCTGGAGCCGGTCCGCACCTCGAGGCGGGTGACGTCGCCGCCCTCCTCGTCGATCGCGACGAGCACGTCGTCGCGTTCGGCACGCAACTGCGACGTCAGCGCCGCGAGCTGTTCGGGAGAGGCGATGTTGCGGCCGAACAGGCCGACCGCGGCCAGGCCCTCGCCGAGCCGGCGCAGCAGCCAGTCGGGGGCGCTGGTGCCGGCGAAACCGGGCTGGAGGACCGTCAGGGCGTCACGCGTCAGGGTGTCGGTGGCGCTGGCGAGTGTCGTCATCGGGGCGTCATCCCTTCACGGCGCCCGCGGTGAGACCCGCGGCCATCTTGCGCTGGACGAGGAGGAACAGCACGACGATCGGCACGGCCATCATGGTGGCGCCGGCCATCATCGGGGCGTACTCGGTGCCGTGCTTGGTGGAGAAGTTGCTCAGCCAGACGGTGGCGGTCTGGTTCTTCTGGCTGAGCAGCATCAGGGCGTAGAGGTACTCGTTCCACGCCTGGATGAAGCCGTAGACCGAGGTGGCGACCATGCCGGGGGCGAGCAGCGGGAAGACGACGCGGACGAAGGCGCCGGTGCGGGAGCAGCCGTCGACCATCGCGGCCTCCTCCAGTTCCTTCGGGATGTTGACGATGAAGCCGCGCAGGGTCCACACGGTGAAGGGCAGGATGAAGGTCAGGTAGGTGATGATCAGACCGGTCAGCCGGTCGTACTGGCCCAGGTCGTTCAGGAGCAGGAAGACCGGGATGATCATGGCGACCAGGGGGACCATCTGGACCGCGAGGATGCCGACGATCACGATCTTGCGGCCGCGGAAGGCGAACCGGGAGATGGCGAGGGCGGCCAGCATGCCGACGACGACGCCGATCGCGACGACCGCGAGCGAGACGACGAGGCTGCGGGCGACCGGGCCCCAGAAGTCGGCGATGTCCATCGCCCGGCGGAAGTTGGAGAAGGTCGGCGAGGTGGGCAGCAGGCTCGGGTCCGGGTCGATGGCGTCCTTCGCCGGCTTGAAGGCGGTGTTGAGCATCCAGTAGACGGGGAAGCCGGCGACGACGAAGACCAGGAGGCCGACGAGGTTCCAGCCGAGCTTGGACCTGCGGGGGCCCGGGCCGCCGCCGGAGCCTTCGGCGGAACCGCTCCTCGCGGTGGCGACGGCGCTCATTCGACCTCTCCGATCTTCAGCATCTGGCGCATGTACACGGCGACCACACCGAGCAGCAGGAGCACGGTGATCAGGGCGATCGCCGAGCCCTGGGCGTAGTCGTTGACGACGAAGGCGCGGTCGTAGGAGTACGTCGTCAGCAGCTGGAACTCGGCCTCGGGATGGCCGTTGCGCATCACGAAGACCTGCGGGAAGACGCCCATGTCCCAGATGACCGACAGGGTCGTGAGCATCACGATGATCGGCTTGAGGATGGGCAGGGTGACGTACCGGAAGACGCCCCAGGCGCCGGCGCCGTCGAGGCGGGCCGCCTCCTCCAGTTCCCTGGGGACCTGGGTGAGGCCGGCGCTGAGGGTGATCACGACGAACGGGACGGCTCCCCAGATCACCAGCAGCATGATCACGGCCAGGCCCTGCGGCCCGCTCGCGAACCAGTTGTGGCCGACCATGTCGACGCCGGGCAGCCTGCTCAGGACCGCGTTGAGGATGCCGTAGTCCGCGTCGAACAGCCACTTGAAGACCGTGGTGGCCACGATGATCGGCATGCCCCAGCTGGCCACCAGCGCGATGTTGACGAGCGTCTTCACCCAGCCGGACACCCGCTGGAGCAGGAGTGCGATCAGCATGCCGACGACCATCGTGAAGACGACGCAGCCGGCCGCGAAGACGATCGTGCGCACGACGACCGCCCAGAACTCGCCGTCGCCCAGCACCTCGGTGAAGTTGTCGAACCCGACCGACTCGGCCGGCTGGAAGCCCCACAGCTGGGACTGCCCGAACTCCTGGAAGGAGAGGGTGACCAGGCGGACGAGCGGATAGCCCATCACCAGCAGGAGGACCAGCAGGCAGGGGGCGAGCAGCAGCCAGGGGGTGCCGGCGCCGGCGGAGGTCCCCCCGGCGCGGGGCCGCCGTGGCGCGGACGGCGGCGGCGGTGCGGGCCGCGGCGGCGGCACCTTGGCGGGGGTGGTCGTGTCTGCGGCACTCATCGCGCGCTCCTCAGCGGTCCCTCAGGTCGTACGGGGGCCGGGCCCCGTGGGTGTACGGCGGCGAACCCCCGCGGGTGTGCGGCGGCCGGGGCCCGCGGGTCGGACGGCAGGCGACGCCCCGCGGGCCGGACGGCGGGGCCCCGGATCGGGCGGCGGAGTTCCCGCGGGTCGTACCGGGGGCGGGCCCCGGCCACACGGCGGCGGGCCCCCGCGGGCCGGAGGCGGGGCGGGGCCCCGCGGGTCGTGCGGGAGGCGGGGCACCGTGCGCCGGACGGCGGCGGAGCCCCCGCGGGGGGCCGGGCCGGCCGGGGCCCGCAAGGCGTGCGGGGCGAACGCCCCGCGGGTCGTGCGGACGGCGGGGCTCCGCCGCGGCGGACGCCCCGCCCGTCGTCACTTGGTGTTGATGACCTTGTCGATCGCGGCGTCCGCCTCCTTGGCGGCCTCCTCGACGGTCTTCTTGCCGGTGCCGATGTTCTGCAGCATGGTCTGCAGGACCTGGGCCTTCTCGACCTGGCCCCAGCCGGGCGCCATGGGGACGAACCAGTTGGACTCGGCCGCGGTGGCCGGCACGACCGTCTTGGGGTCGTTCTTCAGGGTCGCGAGGTCGGTCTTGTTGTTGGGCAGGTTGCCCTTGGCCATCAGGCCCTTCTGGCCGGCGGGACCGGTGAACGCGTTGATCCACTCGGCGGCGAGTTCCCGCGCGTCCGACTTGACCGGGACGGCGAGGTCGGAACCGCCCAGGAAGACGGGGAGGTTCTTGCCGGACGGGCCGGGCATGACGAAGTTCTCGAGGTTGCCCTTGAGCTTGCCGCTCTTGTCGTTCTCGGGGGTCTCGGCGGTCCCGCCCTCCCAGGCGGCGCCGAAGATCATGCCGGACTTGCCCTGGCCGTAGACGAGGTAACGGTCGGACTCGTCCTTGGTCTTGTCGCCGTGCATGTACTTCTCGACGACGTTCTTGAACTCGGTGAGGCCCTTGACGGACTCGGGCGAGGAGAGGTTGCCCTTCCATCGGCCGCCCTCCTCCTTCGCGATGGAGCCGCCGGCGTCGTGGACGAAGGACATGGCCGCGTACCAGTCGCGGGTGGGCTGGTACCAGGCGCTGAACTTGTCGCCCTCCTTCTTCTGGATCTTGTCCAGGGCGGCGGTCAGCTCCGCGTAGGTCTTCGGGGCCGCCTTGACGCCGGCGGCGGCGAAGAGGTCCTTGCGCCAGTTGCCGACGCGGCCGCCCGCGTAGTACGGCACGCCGTAGGTTTTGTCCTCGTACGTCACCGAGGCCTTGAGGCCGTCCAGCCAGGCGGAGGAGTTGTCGAACGCGGCGGCGTCCAGGGGGGCGAAGGCACCCTTGACCATGTAGCCGAGCATCTCGGTGTTGCCCATCTCGACCACGTCGGGGGCCTGGTCGGTGGCGAGCACCGCGTCGAGCTTGGCGTTCTTGTCGGGCCAGCCGTAGTACTCGTGGGTGATCTTGACGCCGGGGTGCTTCTTCTGCACCGCCGCGTCCGCGGCCTTCACCAGGTCGGGCCAGTTGTTCTGCGCGTCGACGGTCAGCCAGACCGTCAGCTCCTTGGCGTCGGCGCCCTTGTCCGAGCCCCCGCTGTCCTTGTCGTCCCCGCACGCCGCGATGGAGACCATCATGCCCGCGATACCGATCGCGGCTATCAGCTTGCGCTTCACGCCAACCCTCCTCAGGGATGCCACAAACCCCCCTGCCTCCCCGCCGCGGTCGAGCGTCAACGCGTACCGTCCGTGGGGCCAGGACCTGGACCAATGGTGTAGACCAGTACCCGGAGCTTGGCTCAGACCAATAGGGCTGTCAAGGGTGTTCGAGTGGGCCCGAGTCGTCCGTTACGGGACCGCGATATGCAGGGACTTTTCAATTCGGGGACGGCCGATCGGCCCTCCGCGGCGGAACGAACCAGCCACGCCCGAGGGCGTGCTGGACTAGACCAACGAGGGCCTCGGAGGTATACAGAGGGGATCACGGAGCGCGCGAGGTCACCGCACCGGACACCCCGCCCACGAACCCGTGCCACGATGTGAGCCGCGGCCGACGTCAGCGTCGGCCGGTTCGGCACCCGGAGCCGGGAAGGCAGGCCATGAGCACCGACGTCAGCAGTGCGGAGAACGAGGGTGGGGCGACCGTCCGTACCGCGCGCGTGCCCAAGTACTACCGCCTGAAGAAGCATCTCCTCGACATGACCGAGACGCAGTCGCCCGGCACCCCGGTGCCGCCCGAGCGCACGCTGGCCGCCGAGTTCGACACGTCGCGCACCACCGTGCGCCAGGCCTTGCAGGAACTGGTCGTCGAGGGCCGGCTGGAGCGCATCCAGGGCAAGGGCACCTTCGTCGCCAAACCGAAGGTCTCCCAGGCCCTCCAGCTCACCTCGTACACCGAGGACATGCGCGCCCAGGGCCTCGAACCCACCTCCCAGCTGCTGGAGATCGGCTACATCACGGCCGACGACCGCCTCGCCGGGCTGCTCGACATCACGGCGGGCGGCCGCGTGCTGCGCATCGAGCGGCTGCGCATGGCCAACGGCGAGCCGATGGCCATCGAGACCACCCACCTGTCGGCCAAGCGCTTCCCGGCCCTGCGCAGGTCACTGGTGAAGTACACGTCCCTGTACACCGCGCTCGCCGAGGTCTACGACGTCCACCTGGCCGAGGCCGAGGAGACCATCGAGACCTCCCTGGCCACCCCGCGCGAGGCGGGCCTGCTCGGCACGGACGTCGGCCTGCCGATGCTGATGCTGTCCCGCCACTCCGTGGACAAGGAGGGCCGGCCGGTGGAGTGGGTGCGGTCGGTGTACCGGGGGGACCGGTACAAGTTCGTCGCGCGGCTCAAGCGGCCCTAGGGCCGCGGGGCGGTCCCGTCGCTCCGCTCCACGGGGCGGCGGGAGCGATATCCGGACGAGGTCTTCCGCTCCCCTTTATCCGTCACCTACATTTCGTGCGCGTTGCACGTGATCCGCTAGGGACGGAGCCACCCCGTGTCAGAAGCCCCAGAAGTGACCGCAGCACCGGTGGTGACGCCGTTGCGCGTCGTCATCGGCCTGTGCCTGTTCGCGCCCTTCGTGGCGATGCTGTGGGTCGGTTCGTACGCGAAGACCGACCCCGCGTTCATCGGCATCCCCTTCTTCTACTGGTACCAGATGCTGTGGGTGCTGCTCTCCACCGCACTCACGGTCACCGCCTACAAGCTGTGGCAGCTCGACCAGCGCGGCCGCGGGAACCGGGGCGGGGGTGCGGCGAAGTGAAGGACGGCGTGAACGGCGTCGCCCTCGCCGTCTTCATCTTCTTCTTCCTGGCCGTCACGGTCATGGGCTTCCTGGCCGCGCGCTGGCGCCGGGCCGCCGACGAGCACAGCCTCGACGAATGGGGCCTGGGCGGCCGGTCGTTCGGCACCTGGGTCACCTGGTTCCTGCTGGGCGGCGACCTGTACACGGCCTACACGTTCGTGGCGGTCCCGGCGGCGATCTACGCGGCCGGCGCGGCGGGCTTCTTCGCGGTGCCGTACACGATCCTCGTCTACCCGCTGATCTTCACGTTCCTGCCGCGCCTGTGGTCGGTGTCGCACCGGCACGGGTACGTGACGACCTCGGACTTCGTGCGCGGCCGGTTCGGCTCCAAGGGGCTCTCCCTGGCCGTGGCCGTCACCGGCATCCTGGCCACCATGCCGTACATCGCGCTCCAGCTCGTCGGCATCCAGGCCGTGCTGGACGTGATGGGCGTCGGCGGCGGCGAGAACACCAACTGGTTCGTCAAGGACCTGCCGCTGCTGATCGCCTTCGGCGTGCTCGCGGCGTACACCTACTCGTCGGGGCTGCGGGCGCCCGCGCTGATCGCGTTCGTGAAGGACACGCTGATCTACATCGTCATCGCGGTGGCGATCATCTACATCCCCATCAAGCTCGGCGGGTTCGACGACGTCTTCGCCAAGGCGGGCGACGCCTTCGCGCAGACCAACCCGGCGACCGGCAAGCCGCGCGGCGCGCTGGCCCCGGCCGAGGCGGGCCAGTGGACGTACGCCACGCTGGCGCTGGGCTCCGCGCTGGCGCTGTTCATGTACCCGCACTCGATCACCGCGACGCTGTCCTCGCGCAGCCGTGACGTGATCCGCCGCAACACCACGATCCTGCCGCTGTACTCCCTCATGCTCGGCCTGCTCGCCCTGCTGGGCTTCATGGCGATCGCGGCCGGGGTGAAGGTCACCAACGGCCAGTTGGCGATCCCGCAGCTCTTCGAGGACATGTTCCCGGCGTGGTTCGCGGGCGTGGCCTTCGCGGCGATCGGCATCGGCGCGCTGGTGCCGGCCGCCATCATGTCCATCGCGGCCGCGAACCTGTTCACCCGCAACATCTACAAGGACTTCATCAAGCCGGACGCCACGCCCAAGGAGGAGACCCGCGTCTCCAAGCTGGTCTCGCTGCTGGTGAAGGTCGGCGCGCTGGTCTTCGTCCTCACCATGGACAAGACCGTCGCCATCAACTTCCAGCTCCTGGGCGGCATCTGGATCCTGCAGACCTTCCCCGCCCTGGTGGGCGGCCTGTTCACCCGCTGGTTCCACCGCTGGGCCCTGCTGGCCGGCTGGGCCGTCGGCATGCTCTACGGCACGGTCGCGGCGTACGGCGTCGCCTCCCCGACCCAGGCGCACTTCGGCGGCTCGTCGAAGGAGATCCCCGGCATCGGGGAGATCGGCTACATCGGCCTGACGGCGTTCGTCCTGAACGTCGTGGTGACGGTGGTGCTGACCTTCGTCCTGAAGGCGCTGAAGGCTCCGGAGGGCGTCGACGAGACGTCCCCGTCGGACTACACGGCGGACGCCGGCGACCCGGGCGTCCAGGTGGAACTGCCGCCGGCGACCGCGGGGACGGCAGCGGGGCACTAGGACCGTCGTCCGCGTCCCGCAGCGGGCCGTCGGGGGCATGTCCCCGGCGGCCCGCCGTCGTGCGCGCCCGTGCCGCCGGGACGGGCCCGCGTCCTCCCGGAGTTGACGCTGCGAAGCCGGTCCGACACAACATCTGGGGGTCACTCGGCAGCCCGGCACAAGATGTATGCTCGTGCTCGCTGTCGCCGCAGGGGAATCCGGTGCGAATCCGGAACTGTCCCGCAACGGTGTACTCACGTGCGCGCATGTTCCCGTGCGCACGCCTGGTCAGTCCGAGCACCTGCCGGCAGCGCACCCGGTCCGTCCGGTTCGGGTGCCCTGACGTCCGGGCCTCGCGGAATGGGCCGGTGGACGCGACGCGCCCCCGCGCTCGTGTGCTGCCCCCTGCCCCGCGCAAGGCCCCCGCCGAGCGAGGGAGAGCCCCACGTGACCATCGCGCCAGCCGAACCGGCTTCAGCGGCCCCGGAGACCGACGGTCCCGGAGCCGCACTGCTGCGGACCCTGACCGAGCTGACCGCCGACCTCCCGGACGCCGACCCCGGCCGGGTCGCCGCCGCCGCCCTGCGGGGCCGGTCCTCGCGGGCTGACGAGGCGGAGCTGCGCGAGCTGGCCACGGAGGCGGCCGCCGGTCTGATCTCCGAGGACCCCGCCTACTCCCGGCTGGCCGCCCGGCTGCTGACGATCGGCATCCGCGCCGAGGCCGCCTCCCAGGGCGTCACCTCCTTCACCACGTCCGTCGCCGTCGGCCACCGCGAGGGCCTGATCGCCGACCGCACCGCCGCGTTCGTGCGGCTGCACGCCGCCCGGCTCGACGCGCTGGTCGACCCGGACGCCGACGACCGCTTCGGCTACTTCGGCCTGCGCACCCTGCACAGCCGCTACCTGCTGCGCCACCCGCTGACCCGCAAGGTCGTCGAGACCCCCCAGCACTTCCTGCTGCGGGTGGCGAGCGGCCTGGCCGAGGACGACACGGCGAGGAGCGTCGACGAGGTCGCCGCGCTCCACGGGCTGATGAGCCGCCTGGACTACCTCCCCTCCTCCCCCACCCTGTTCAACTCCGGCACCCGGCACCCGCAGATGTCGTCCTGCTACCTCCTCGACTCCCCCCTGGACGAGCTGGACTCGATCTACGACCGCTACCACCAGGTCGCCCGCCTCTCCAAGCACGCCGGCGGCATCGGGCTGTCGTACAGCCGCATCCGCTCGCGCGGCTCGCTGATCCGCGGCACCAACGGGCACTCCAACGGCATCGTGCCGTTCCTGAAGACCCTGGACGCCTCGGTCGCCGCCGTGAACCAGGGCGGCCGGCGCAAGGGCGCGGCCGCGGTCTACCTGGAGACCTGGCACTCCGACATCGAGGAGTTCCTGGAGCTGCGCGACAACACCGGTGAGGACGCGCGCCGTACGCACAACCTCAACCTGGCGCACTGGGTGCCGGACGAGTTCATGCGGCGGGTCGACGCCGACGGGCAGTGGTCGCTGTTCTCCCCGGCCGACGTGCCCGAGCTGGTCGACCTGTGGGGCGACGAGTTCGACGCGGCCTACCGCGCGGCCGAGGCGGCGGGCCTGGCGAGGAGGACCATCGCCGCCCGCGACCTGTACGGCCGCATGATGCGCACCCTCGCGCAGACCGGCAACGGCTGGATGACCTTCAAGGACGCGGCCAACCGCACCGCCAACCAGACCGCCGAACCGGGCCACGTCGTCCACTCCTCGAACCTGTGCACGGAGATCCTGGAGGTCACCGACGACGGCGAGACGGCGGTCTGCAACCTGGGTTCGGTGAACCTCGGCGCGTTCGTCGACACGCGCCCCGGGGCCGCCGAGGTCATCGACTGGGAGCGGCTGGACGAGACCGTCCGCACCGCCGTCACCTTCCTCGACCGGGTCGTCGACATCAACTTCTACCCCACCGAGCAGGCGGGCCGCTCCAACGCCCGCTGGCGGCCGGTCGGGCTGGGCGCGATGGGCCTCCAGGACGTCTTCTTCAAGCTCCGGCTGCCCTTCGACTCGCCCGAGGCCAGGGAACTCTCCACCCGGATCGCCGAGCGGATCATGCTCGCCGCGTACGAGGCCTCCGCCGACCTCGCCGAGCGCAACGGCCCGCTGCCCGCCTGGGAGAAGACCCGCACCGCCCGGGGCGTGCTGCACCCCGACCACTACGGCGTCGAGTTCGCCTGGCCGGAACGCTGGGCGGCGCTGCGCGAGCGCGTCGCGGCGACCGGCATGCGCAACTCGCTGCTCCTGGCCATCGCGCCGACCGCCACCATCGCGTCCATCGCCGGTGTGTACGAGTGCATCGAGCCGCAGGTCTCCAACCTGTTCAAGCGCGAGACGCTGTCCGGCGAGTTCCTCCAGGTCAACTCCTACCTGGTGCGCGAGCTCAAGGAGCTGGGCGTGTGGGACGCCCGCACCCGCGAGGCCCTGCGCGAGGCGAACGGCTCGGTGCAGTCCTTCACCTGGATCCCCGAGGACGTACGGGCGCTGTACCGCACGGCGTGGGAGATCCCGCAGCGCGGCCTGATCGACATGGCCGCCGCCCGCACCCCGTACCTGGACCAGGCGCAGTCCCTGAACCTGTTCCTGGAGACGCCGACCATCGGCAAGCTCTCCTCGATGTACGCGTACGCCTGGAAGTCGGGCCTGAAGACGACGTACTACCTGCGCTCCCGCCCGGCGACCCGCATCGCCCGCGCGGCACGGGCGCAGGTCCCGGTCCCCGAGCGGCAGCCGGCCCTCGAAGAGGCCGTCGCCTGCTCCCTCGAAAACCCCGAGTCCTGCGAGGCCTGCCAGTAATGCCTGAGAACAAGAACCTGCTCGACCCGGGCTTCGAGCTGACCCTGCGCCCGATGCGCTACCCCGACTTCTACGAGCGCTACCGGGACGCCATCAAGAACACCTGGACCGTCGAGGAGGTCGACCTCCACTCGGACGTCACCGACCTGGCGAAGCTGACGCCCGCCGAGCAGCACCTGATCGGGCGGCTGGTCGCGTTCTTCGCGACGGGCGACTCGATCGTGTCGAACAACCTGGTGCTGACGCTGTACAAGCACATCAACTCCCCGGAGGCGCGGCTCTACCTGAGCCGGCAGCTGTTCGAGGAGGCCGTGCACGTCCAGTTCTACCTGACCCTGCTGGACACCTACCTGCCCGATCCGCAGGACCGCGCCGCCGCCTTCGACGCGGTCGAGAACATCCCCTCCATCCGGGAGAAGGCCGAGTTCTGCTTCCGCTGGATGGACTCGGTGGAGAAGCTGGACCGGCTGGAGTCGGCGTCCGACCGCCGCCGCTTCCTGCTCAACCTGATCTGCTTCGCCGCCTGCATCGAGGGCCTGTTCTTCTACGGTGCCTTCGCCTACGTCTACTGGTTCCGCAGCCGGGGCCTGCTGCACGGCCTCGCCACCGGCACCAACTGGGTCTTCCGTGACGAGACCATGCACATGTCCTTCGCGTTCGAGGTCGTCGACACCGTCCGCAAGGAGGAGCCGGAGCTGTTCGACGACCGGCTCCAGGAGCAGGTCACCGACATGCTGCGGGAGGCCGTCGAGGCCGAGCTGCAGTTCGCCCGCGACCTGTGCGGGGACGGCCTGCCGGGCATGAACACCGACTCGATGCGCCAGTACCTCGAGTGCGTCGCCGACCAGCGGCTCAGCCGCCTCGGCTTCGCCCCGGTGTACGGCTCGGAGAACCCGTTCTCCTTCATGGAGCTGCAGGGTGTTCAGGAGCTGACCAACTTCTTCGAGCGCCGTCCGTCGGCGTACCAGGTCGCGGTGGAGGGCACCGTGGACCTGGACGAGGACTTCTGAGCCCGCCGTCCGCGCGACCGGCGGTCCGTCCGGCGCTCGTGGGCCGGTCCCACGAGCGCCGGACCCGTCACGCCTGCCGGCGCGCGTTCCGCGGCCCCGAGGCCGCCCGAACGCACGCCGGCGGCGCGCGCGGTCTCAGCGCGGGACGGGCTTCAGCAGCAGCCGTTGGGGACGCAGCGTGATCCCCACCCGGGTCGCGCCGACCGAGCCGGCGACCTGCTCGAAGCGGAACCCGTCCGCGAGGACCGCCGTGACCAGCGTGAGCAGCGCCATCGAGAAGTGGTCGCTCGGACACTTGCGGTTGCCCACGCCGAACGGACGCATCGCGTACTTCGGGATGTCCTTCGACCGCTCGGGGCGCCAGCGGTCGGGGTCGAACTCCAGGTGCCGCTCGTAGGACCGCGGGTCGCGCTGGATCGCGTACGGGCTGTACACGATGTCGGCCCCGGCCGGAATGCGATAGCCGCCGAGTTCGGTGTCGGCGACCGCCCGACGCGTCAGTATCCATACGGCCGGACGCAAACGCATGGCCTCGACGACGACGTTGTTGGTGTGCGTGAGCCCGCGCACGTCGCCGAATGCGACGGGCCGCCCCCCGGTCATCTCTCGCACCTCGGCACACACTTTGTCCGACTGTTCCGGGTGGTCCGCGAGCACCAGCAGCAGGGACATGATCGTGGAAGCGATGGTTTCGCTGCCGGGGGTGAGTATCGCGACGACCTGGTCGTGGATCTCCTGTTCCCCGATCGGGTCGCCATTGTCGTCCTTCGCCTCCAGCAATGCCGTCAGCAAATCGTCCGGCCTTTGACCGGATGCCCGGCGTTCGGCGATGATCTCGTCGACCAGGAGATGCAAATCGGCCAGTGCGCGGTTGAATTCGCGGTTGGCCGGAAGCGGCAGCCGGTAGAGCGGTCCGAGGGGCACCACCATCCGGTGGTACATGCCCTGGAAGACGCTGGCGAGCGCGACGCACAGCCGCTCGGCGCGTTCGTCCATGAACTGCCCGCGCAACAGGCAGCGGGCCGCGACCCGCACCGCGATCCGGAACGACTCCGAGGTGCAGTCGATCGTCCCGCCGCCCTTCCAGCGCTCGACGAGCGCGCGCGTCTCCTCCTCCATGATCGGCCCGTAGGCGGGGATGGCGTCGAGCCGGAACGCCGGCTGGATGATGCGCCGCTGGCGGCGGTGGAGCGGGCCGTTGGCGGTGGCCACGCCCTCCTTGCCGAGCAGGCCCTCCAGGGACTCCCACAGGGGGCCGGCGATGATGTAGTCGGGGCTCAGGGCCAGCGCCCCGGTGAGGGCCGGCGCCGTGACGGCGTACACCGTCTTCGGGCCGAGTCTGATGCGGACGACGTCGCCGTGGTCGCGCAACTGTGCCATGAAGGCCAGCGGGTCGCGGGCGAGTTTCCAGCCGTGGCCGAGGAACGGGACCCCGCCGCCGGCCAGGGGCGGCTCGCGCAGTTCCGGTGCGCCGGACGCCACGGGTTTCACGGACTCGACGGTCATTTCTCACCTGCCGCTTCGTTGTCGACGTACGGGGGCGTGGACCGGTCGTCCCAGTCGTCGACCGTGTAGCGGCCGGACTCGTGGTGGAACCAGTAGACGGAACTGAACCAGTTCCGCATGTTCGCGAGGCAGGCGCGCACGGCGACGCCGAGTTCTTTTCCCGGGACCGTTCCGTCGGACAGCCGGTCGGCCAGCTCCAGTACGTCCTTCTCCACGACGAGGAATTCGGATATGCATTCCTCGACGCGCCGCCTGACATCCTCGACCGCTTCTTCGAACGTCATTCCCTCATGGGTGACGAGACTGATCCCGAGATTGTGCACCTCGTCTCCCGCTATTTCCTTCGGGAGCGAACAGAGGTCGTTGTACCAGGCGGCGAATTCCTGACTCAGCAGAGCCGCACGCCGGTAGGCCGGGTGTTTCCGCACCGGGTCCGGGAGTTCGCGTCCCGCACTCGGTTCCAGCAGGTCCGTCCAGATCCAGTGCGCGAAGGTGAGCCGGCGCAGGGCCAGGTACTCCTCCACCTCCGGGACCCGCCCCGCCACCCGGTTGTGGAATTCGCGGTCGTACGCCTCGATCACCGCGTGGAAGTGCCGGGCGAACCGCGCGTTCCAGGTGCCGGGAAGGAAGGAGTACAGCCGGCCCGCGCTGTCCGCGAGTCCGGCGACCAGCGGATCCTCGTGCCGCAGGTGTTCCCCGGGGGAGTCGAGGGCCGCGTGCAGGCGGAGCCGCAACTCCCGCCAGGCGGCGGCCCGGCCGTGCACGACGTCACGGTCGTGCCGGTCGTCCCAGACGAAGAACCACGCGCTGTAGTCGGCGATGGCCTGCATGACCTCGTCGGGTGCGCCGAGGTAGTAGCCCGCCATCAGGTCGGTGTAGCACAGGCCGTCGGCGTGTTCCGCGACCTTGTCCGGGGACATGAGCCGCCTTTCCAGCAGCCACGACCGCGTGTTCTCCTGCAACCGGGGCCAATACGGATGCAGTTGCCGGGGAAACAGCGCCTCGATGACCGGAAGGGAGAGCGACGGGGGGACCGCGGTCACGGCCCCCAGGGTCCGGTATGTGGTGCGGTATGTGGTGCTGTATGGGAAAGCTGGCACGAACAACCCCTCTCAGCCGCCGGTTGACGCACACCCCTCCCCCCGTGCCGGGCGTGCGCCGTCGTGTATCCCGCACCCCCATTCAGCACTACAACTGACTGTTCTGGGAACGGATTTGCTTCATTCGCCACCCCGACATGCCGAGAATCCCTCTTGCGTGACCGATCGTGGATGAGGGGACCGCGAAGCCGGTCGGACGCACGTCGGACGCACGAACGACGCCCGGCCGGTGGGGGTCACGGCCGGGCGTCGCGCGGGGAGAGGGGCGGGCGGTCGGGCGGAGAAGGAGCGGAGGGCAGGCGGAGAGGGAGCGGAGAGCGGGGTGGCTCAGTCGTTGGCGACCACGGGGTAGCGCGGCTCGTTCTCGGCCATCTGCCGCAGCGCGTCCTTGCGTTCGCGCTTGGAGAGGCGGTCGATGTAGAGGTACCCGTACAGGTGGTCCGTCTCGTGCTGCAGACACCGGGCGAAGTAGCCCGTGCCGCGCACCTTGATCGGGTTGCCCTTCTCGTCCTGGCCGGTCACCTCGGCGTAGTCGGGCCGGGCCAGCGGCGCGTACGCGGTGGGCACCGACAGGCAGCCCTCGTTGCTGTCGTCCAGCCGGCGCCGGTCCGCGGGCAGCTCGACCAGCTCGGGGTTGCAGACCACACCGGTGTGCCGGACGCCCTCGTCGTCGGGGCAGTCGTAGACGAACACCTTGAGGCCGACGCCGATCTGGTTGGCGGCCAGGCCCACGCCCTCGGCGGTGTGCTGCGAGGCGAACATGTCGGCGACGAGCTGCTGGAGTTCCTCGCCGAACTCGGTGACGTCCTCGCACTCCTTGTGCAGCACCGGATTGCCGACGACGGTGATGGGCCGCGAGGTCCCGGCGTCCCGCCAGGTCCGCTCGCGCTCCTCCGTCTCCTCGGTGTCGATGACGAAGCCCTCGTCGTCCACGGGGAGCACTCCCGCGTGCTGCTGATCGGTGTCCTGCTGCGCCATGACCGACGTATGCCTTCCTGCAACCTGGAGAAACCTGTGAGTACAGCCTAAAGGGATCCGGCTCCGGGTCTCAGCAGACCTCTTCGAGGTCCCGCCAGTCACGGGAGTCGGGGCTGTCCGCGACCCAGCCGTCCAGCAGGCCCCTCACCAGCGAGGCCGGCGCGGCCACCCCGCACTCCCGCTCGGGCACCCACAGCTGCCCGTCGGTGCGGTGGCCGAGCGGTCCGGGGTGTCCCGGTTCACTGTGGTCGTGCGGGTCGAGGTGCTCGCCGTCGCCCTCGTCGGACGGCATCCGCGACTCGGAGCACATCCGGCACAGCAGCCGGACGGAGGACGACCAGTCCTCGGCGGCGAAGCCCGCGTCGGCGGCGAGCTGCTCGAGCGCGTCGCGGTCCGTCTCCGTGGCCGCCTCCAGCAGGACCACCCAGGTGGGGACGGGCGAGGGCGCCCACAGCTCGATCTCGTCGAAGACGGGGTAGGAGTGCCCGACGGAGGTGGTGCGCTCGCCGTGCGGCACCCCGTCGTGCAGGACGACCTCGCCCCAGCGCCGCCCCGAGGACGGCAGCGGGATCGACAGCACCTCGGTCCGGGCGGGGTCCAGCCGCCGCCCCCACACCACTTCGGCCTCCCCCTCGGGCGACAGCCGTACGGCGGCGCTGCCCAGGTCCATGCCGAGCGGCTCGCCGGCGGCGGTGGCACCGCCCGGGACGTGCAGCCCGTAGGCCTGCCAGGAACGCCGGGCCAGCGGCCAGTCCTGGAGGGCGGTGGCGGCGATGCCGACGTTCCACCAGTCGGGAGCGCCGGCCCCCCGGTCGAGCAGGGCGACGGCACGGAGCCCCGCGGTGCGGGCCTGCTCCCAGTCGTGCCGGAACTTGTGCAGCAGGGCGAGGTTGAACCAGGACTCCGACAGCCAGGGTTCGAGGTCGGCGGCACGCGTCAGCAGCGCGCCCGCGTCCTCGTACCGGCCGTCCCCGATCAGCGTGAACGCGCGATCGGTGGCCTGCCGCCAGGAGGCGGAGGGCCGGTGCCGTCCCTTGCCGAAGATCCTCACGATTCCCGCCTGCCAGTTCCGTTCTGTGGGCTGGCCAGTGCCCCCGGACACTCTCTCCCTCGCATCCAACCACGTGTGGCTGGAAGGCCGCTCATTACCCATCGGTTACCCACCCGCGGGCAGGGTCAGACAGTCCCGCGACAGGACCCTGGCCAGGGCTTCCACCACGTCGGGGGCGTACTCCCCGCCGGCGCCCAGCCGCAGTTCCTCCAGCGCGGTGAGCGGCCCGCCGGGGCCGGCGTCGCGCACCTTCTCCTCGTAGGCGTTGACCACCCGTACGATCCGTGCGGCCGTCGGCTGCTCAGGGTAGGGGTCCGCCTGCCGTTCCACCACCGTCGCGACCTGCGCGCTCACCCCGGTCCGGCGGACGACGGCCCCGCCCAGCAGGGCGATGCGCCGCTGCTCGGCCGGCGGCAGGGCGGCGGTGGCCCCGGCCGGGACCGGGTCGACGAGGCTGAGCTGGCCGATGTCGTGCATCAGGGCGGCGTACTCCAGCACGGTCAGCTCCGGTTCCGTCAGGCCCAGGTCCCGGCCGACCGCCTGGCTGAGCCTGGCGACCCGGCGGGCGTGCCCGGCCGGGGTGTAGCCGGCGATCTCGGTGGCGCGGGCCAGGGAGGCGATGGTCTGCCGGTAGGTGGCGCGGACCGCGGCGTACCGGCGCAGGGACAGCTGGGTGAGCAGCAGCGGCACCGAGAACACCGGCAGTGCCCACAGGCCGACGACGGCCACCGCCAGCGCCATCACCGCGCCGGTCGCGCACACCGCCGACCCGATCCCCGGCACGGACCGCAGCTCGTCGCGCAGCAGGGGCGGGAACGGCCAGCCGGTGCGGGAGTGCGCGAGCGCGGCGGCGACGACGGCTTCGCACAGGGTGGTGAGGACGAGCAGGGCGAGCAGCAGCAGCGCGTAGGCGGGACCGCTCCAGCGGTCGAACACGCCGCGGTTGTACAGGGGCTGGAAGCAGACGGCGGCGAAGCCGACGGCCAGCACCCGCCGGACGAGGTGGTCCAGGACGGGCCCCCGTCCCCGGGCGAGGTGCGGCACGCTGCCGAGCAGCGAGGCGACCGCCACGACGGAGACGACCTGGGCGGCCCCGTGCAGCGTGGCGTGCCCGGCGTGCTCCCCGAGCAGCGCGTACGACAGGGCGGCCGCGGTGCCGAGGGGCGCGGCCCCGCGCGACCCGGGCCCGCTCCACCGGGTCGTCTCGCCGACGGCCACGAGCACCCCGAACGCGAGCGCGACCGACCGCTCCGCCAGACCCGACCGCAGGACGGTCAGGAGGGACGCCCCGACGACGAGCCCGGCGCAGGCGTGCAGCACGCGCAGGGGCTCGCAGGCCCGCGCCGCCCGGGGACGGCCGCTCATTCCCGGGCTCCGCTTCGTACCGGGGCGGTTTCGGGAGGAGCCGCGGGGCGGCCCGCCGGCGGAGGCGGGGGGAGTACCGCCGCGGACCCGGCCGGCGAAGGCGGGGGGAGTACCGCCGCGGACCCGACCGGCGGAGGCGGGAGAGGCGCCGCATCGGACCCGGCCGCCGGACGCGGGAGAAGCGCCGCCTCAGGCCCGGCCGCCGGACGCCGGGCCACCCGCGGCGCCGCCCCGGCCGCCCGCGGGCCCCCCGCACCCCTCACCTGCGGGCCTCCGGCCGCTCGGCGGCCGGTGACGGGGACGCGGGCGGGACCCGGGACGGGGACGTGGCCTGCGACGGGGCCCGGGAAGTGGACGGGGCCGGGGTCGGGGCCGGGGTCGGGGCCGGGGCGGGAGACGGGGCCGGCCCCGTCGGGCGGGGCTCGTCGGCGGTGACGGCCGGGTGCCAGCCGTCGCGGACGATCACGCGGGTCAGCGCGGTGACCATGCGGGGGTCGAAGTGGGTCCCCGCGCACCGCCGGAGTTCCTCCAGCGCCGCCCGCACGGGGCGGGCCCGGCCGTAGGAGCGGTTCGAGGTCATCGCGTCGAAGGCGTCGGCGACCGCCACCACCCGCGCCGGTTCCGGGATCTGGCCGCCGGCCAGCCCGTAGGGGTAGCCGTTGCCGTCCAGCCGCTCGTGGTGGTGGAGGATCGCCGAGCGGGCCTCGCCGAGGAAGGAGATGCCCCGGGTGATCTCGTGCCCGTACTCGGGGTGCAGTTCGATCACGCGCCGTTCCTCCGGCGTCAGGGGGCCGTCCTTGCGGAGCAGGCGGGTGGGCACGCCCAGCTTGCCGACGTCGTGCAGGATCCCGGCGAAGCGGATCACCTCGACCCGGTCCTCGCTCATGCCCAGCTCACGGGCGATCATCGTGGAGGCCCGTCCGACGCGTTCGCTGTGCCCGCGCGTGTAGCCGTCCTTGATGTCCACGGCCTGCACCAGCGCGCGGATCGTCGCCTGATGGGCGGCGCGCTCCCGGTGGTACTGGGCGAACACCCACCAGGACACGCCCATCGGGAACAGCACGAGCAGCGCGGCGACCGGCCCGTAGGGGCTGTTCCACAGGACGGCCATCATCAGGCCGGCGAGTCCGTGCACCCCGAGGGGTGCCAGGGAGCGCGGGAACAGCCCGTGCCGGGCCCGCCGCGGCGGCAGCCCCTCCGCCAGGGCGAGCATCCCCGCGTCCAGGGCGGCGAGCACCAGGGACAGGACCAGGACGGCCGCCCCGGCCGGCAGGAGGAGGGCGGGAACGCCGGACGCCTCGACGGCGTCCCGGCCGCCCAGCGCTTCGTGGGTGCGGGACGCGGCCCACACGCCGAGTGCCAGCCGGGCGGCCCGCCACACGCGCCGCAGCACGCCGGGGCGCTGTTCCACCGGGGACAGCAGCGCGCCCGGCAGCGGCACGAGCGCGGCGGCCGCCGCCGGCAGCAGGAAGGCCCCGGCCAGCAGGACGGGGTAGCAGGTGCCGGTGAACCGGCGGCGGGCGACGCGCTCGCCGCACGCGTACAGCGGGGCCAGCAGCAGGACCGGCCACCAGGGTGCGCGGTCCGTCGGGAGCGGGATCAGGCAGCACACCCCGCCCAGGGCGGCACAGGCGACGTACACCCGCGCCCTCACCGGAATGCCGTCCATGTCGCCTCCCCCGGCCACGGCTGGTCCAGGTTCCGGAGCCTAGGGTGGCGGGAGGTGGCGACGCGGGCGCATCACGCGCGGATTAGCACATTCGGGTGATCTCGACCGGTCCCGGCGAGACGTGCCGAGGCGCGCGCAGGGGTGCCGGGCGGAACCGGGCCGGTCTCGGGCCTCGGGTCCCGGGCTCCGGGAGGAGGCCTCAGGACTCCTGGCGGGTGACCGACACGTCGTGCTCGGGCACGGCCTGTCCGGAGCGGATCAGCTCGAGCCTGCCCATCACCTTCGAGCGCAGGTCGGTCGGCACCTCGTCATGGCCGCAGCAGCGCTTGACCAGCTTCTTGACGGCCTCTTCCAGCCCGTACTTCTCCAGGCACGGCGAGCACTCGTTGAAGTGCTGCTTGAACTTGTCGCGGTCGACGTCCGGCATCTCACTGTCGAGGAACTCGTAGAGATGGTCGAGGACCTCACCGCAGTCCGTCTCGTGCGGCTCTCCGCAGCTCATGAGCCCGAGCCTTTCGCTTCGTTCGACTCTCCGGCGCCGGCCGGGACCAGCCCGCGCTCACGGGCGTAGTCCTCGAGCATGCCGCGCAGTTGACGGCGGCCCCGGTGCAGCCGGGACATCACCGTACCGATGGGTGTCCCCATGATGTCCGCGATCTCCTTGTACGCAAAGCCCTCGACGTCCGCGAGGTAGACGGCGATGCGGAATTCCTCGGGGATCGCCTGGAGCGCGGCCTTCACGTCCGAGTCGGGCAGGTGGTCCAGCGCCTGCGACTCGGCGGAGCGCAGACCGGTGGACATGTGCGACTCGGCGCGCGCCAGCTGCCAGTCCTCGATCTCCTCGGCCGCGCTGCGCTGGGGTTCGCGCTGCTTCTTGCGGTACGAGTTGATGAAGGTGTTGGTCAGGATCCGGTACAGCCAGGCCTTGAGATTGGTGCCCTCGCGGAACTGGTGGAAGGACGCGTACGCCTTGGCGTACGTCTCCTGCACCAGGTCCTCGGCGTCCGCCGGGTTGCGCGTCATGCGCAGGGCGGCCGAGTACATCTGGTCGAGGAACTCCAGCGCGTCCCGCTCGAAGCGCGCGCTGCGCTCCGCGGTGGACTCCGCTCCCGTCCCCACGTCCGTGCCCGGGCCCTCGGGCAGCTCCGCCTGGCCGTTGTCGGTCCCTGCGTCGGTACCGGTGACCGGACCCACCTCCTCAAGATCGCGGGCAGAACCGAAACCGGTCCCACTCGAATCGGAGGATAGACGACTACCCGTCCCACCCGCCGCTCGAACGGGTGCGGTCCTGGCCGCGTGCAGCACCGTCCAGTCCAGGTCGGTGCGGCTGGGGCAGATGGTCGAACCCATGCGCCGGACTTCCTCTCCTACGACATCGGTGCTGCGTGTTCAGCACTTCTGTCCGGCTCAACAGCCATCCGCCCCGCGGCATTCCCCGCCGTTCACCCGAGTGACGCGGTCCACCCGGCGACCGCCGCGGTGATCGTCTCCAGGGCCTGCTCCTGGGTGACCGGGGCCCTCTTGGGCACGGCGAAACCGTGATCGCCGCCGGGCACCTCGACGAGCTCGTACGTCCCCTCGGGAAACTCCCCGGGCTTGCCGAAGGGGTCGTTGCCCCCCTGGACGACGAGCGTGGGCACCGCGACGCCGAGCAGTTCGGCGGCCCGGGACCGCTCCGGCCTGCCGGGCGGGTGGAGCGGGAAGCCGAGCGCGAGCACGGCGTGGGCGCCGAGTTCGGTCGCGGTGCGGCAGGCCACGCGGGCGCCCGCGCTGCGGCCGCCGGAGATCACCGGCAGGCCGGGGGCCGCGACGGCCGCCCAGATCCCGCGCCAGCCGGCGTCGAGTGTCCTCGGTGCGGGCGCCACCTTCTTCCCGGCGACCCGCCAGGGCTGCTCGACGAGGGCGACACTGACGCCGTGCCCGGGGAGGACGTCGGCGAGCGCGCGCAGATCACGCGCCTCGATGCCGCCGCCGGCCCCGTGGCTCACGGCGAGGACCAGCCTCGGCCGCTTCGCCCGGTGCCAGGTGATGCGGGCGGGCCCGGCGTCGGTGTCGACGGTCCGGACCGTCCCGGTGGTCCCGGCGGCGTCGCCGGCCCCGGGGGTCCCGGCGGCCCCGGTGGCCCCGTTCTTCTCGGTGGTTCTGGTGGTCCTGGTGGTCCTGGTGGTCACGTCTGCCGCATCCGTCCCGTCGGTCACGTCAGAAGAGTGTGCCCTCCTCGGGGCCCTCCAGCTCTCTCAGCAGCTCGGGGCCGTTGTTGCGGACGTTGCTCACGGCGGTCGACACCGGGTAGGCGCGCATCAGGCCGGGCGGGGGCGGCTCGAGCAGGGAACGCAGGTCCTCGACGTCCGTACGGGACGGGTCCAGCCAGGCGTCCCAGCGGTCGGGGGTGAGCATCAGGGGCATCCGGGGGTGGATGTCGTGCAGCGTGCGCGGACCCTCGGCGGGGGGCACGGCGAGCGGGCTCGTCTCCGCCTCCGTGGTGATCACCGAGCAGGTCGCCCACCACGCCTGCGGATGGTCGTCCGGCAGCGTGCGGTCGCGCCAGAACTCGTAGAGGCCGGCCATCGCGAAGACCGAGCCGTCGGCCGGGAGCACGAAGTAGGGCTGCTTGCGGGGCCGCTTCTTCCGGCCCTCGACCTCCAGGTCGCGCTCCTGCCGCCCGGTGACCCACTCGTAGTAGCCGTCGGCCGGGATCACGCAGCGGCGGGTGGCGAAGGCGCGGCGGAACGACGGCTTCTCGTGGACGGTCTCCGCGCGCGCGTTGATCATCCGGGCGGCGCCCTCGGGCGTCTTCGACCAGGACGGGACCAGGCCCCACCTGAGTCTGCGCAGCTGACGAACCGGGCGCGGATCCGGCGCGTCCTTCAGAGGACGGTCCAGGACCACGTGGACCTCCTTGGTGGGGGCCACGTTGTAGTCGGGCCCGAGGTCCTCCTCGGGCTCCCGCTCCTCGATCTTCTCGATCTCAAAGGTTTCCGCGAGATCCTCGGGCCTGCGACTCGCTGCATACCGTCCGCACATGCGTGCCACACTGCCAGATTCCGTAGGACGAGAGGGAGCCACCCGACATCATGGACAGCACCGCCGCCACCGCGCTGCCCGACCTCTGGGACCGGCTCGTCGGCACCCAGTCCGACCCCGACCTGTGGGTGGTGATCGCCACCATGGTCGCCGCGCTGGCGGTGGTCGTGCCGCACACGCTCTGGCGCCTCTCCCGCAACGCCGTCACCATCGCCCACGAGGGCGGTCACGGTCTGGTCGCCCTGCTGACCGGCCGTCGGCTGACCGGCATACGCCTGCACTCCGACACCAGCGGCCTGACCCTGAGCCGGGGCAAGCCGTACGGCCTCGGCATGATCCTGACCGCGGCCGCCGGCTACACCGCTCCCCCGCTGCTGGGCCTGGGCGGCGCCGCGCTGCTCGGTGCCGGCCGCATCACGCTGCTGCTGTGGCTGGCGACGGCGCTGCTGGTGGCGATGCTGGTGATGATCCGCAACGCGTACGGGGTGCTGACGGTGTTCCTCACGGGCGGCACGTTCCTGCTGGTGTCCTGGCTGGCCGATGCCCAGGTGCAGGCGGCGTTCGCGTACGCGGTGGTGTGGTTCCTGCTGCTGGGCGGCGTGCGTCCGGCCTTCGAACTCCAGGCGAAGCGGTCCCGCGGCGGTGCCGGGGACTCGGACGCGGACCAGTTGTCCCGCCTGACCCACGTGCCGGCGGGCCTGTGGCTGTTCCTCTTCCACGCGGTGAGCCTGTGCGCGCTGCTGGGCGGCGGGCGCTGGCTGCTGGGGGTGTGAGGGGCGCCTTCGGGGGCGTGTGAGGGGGCGCGGGCCGTCCGGACGCGGGCGTGCGCCTCCCCGGCCGGCCCCCGTGCCGGACCGCCCCGGCCATGCCCTGCTTATACAGTGGGCCCATGGCCCCGAACCCCGCCCACACCGCCCTCTGGCCCGCCCCGCACGCGAGCGAGGCCGTCGACGCGACGGTCCACGTGCCGGGGTCCAAGTCGGTCACGAACCGCGCTCTCGTCCTGGCCGCCCTGGCCTCCGAACCCGGCTGGCTGCGCCGTCCCCTCCGCTCCCGCGACACCCTGCTCATGGCGGGCGCCCTGCGCGCGATGGGCGTGGGCATCGAGGAGGGCGTGGGACCCGACGGAACCGGCGAGGCCTGGCGCGTGCTGCCCGCGGGGCTCCGCGGCCCGGCCACCGTCGACGTCGGCAACGCGGGCACGGTGATGCGCTTCCTGCCGCCGGTCGCCACGCTGGCCGACGGTCCGGTCCGCTTCGACGGCGACCCGCGCTCGTACGAACGTCCCCTGGCCAGCGTGATCGACGCCCTGCGCGCGCTCGGCGCGCGCATCGACGACGACGGCCGGGGCTCGCTGCCGCTCACCGTGCACGGCGGGGGCGCGCTGGACGGCGGCCCGGTCGAGGTCGACGCCTCCTCCTCGTCGCAGTTCGTGAGCGCCCTGCTGCTGTCGGGGCCGCGCTTCAACCAGGGCGTCGAGGTCCGGCACACCGGCGCCACGCTGCCCTCCCTGCCGCACATCCGGATGACGGTGGACATGCTGCGCGCGGTGGGCGCCCAGGTGGACACCCCGGAGTCGGGCGGCGAGCCGAACGTCTGGCGGGTCACGCCGGGCGCGCTGCTCGGCCGGGACCTGACCATCGAGCCGGACCTGTCCAACGCGCAGCCGTTCCTCGCGGCGGCACTGGTGACCGGCGGTCGGATCGTCGTACCGGACTGGCCGGCCCGGACCACCCAACCGGGGGACCGGCTGCGGGAGATCTTCACCGAGATGGGCGGTTCCTGCGAACTGACCGAGCAGGGCCTGGCCTTCACCGGGTCGGGCGCGATCCACGGCATCGACGTCGACCTGGGCGACGTCGGCGAGCTGACCCCGGGCATCGCGGCGGTCGCCGCCCTCGCCGACTCCCCCTCCACCCTGCGGGGCGTGGCGCACCTGCGGCTGCACGAGACGGACCGCCTGGCCGCGCTCACCAAGGAGATCAACGAGCTGGGCGGCGACGTCACCGAGACCGCCGACGGCCTGCGCATCCGCCCGCGCCGGCTGCACGGCGGGATCTTCCACACCTACGACGACCACCGCATGGCCACGGCCGGTGCGGTCATCGGCCTGGCCGTGGAGGGCGTGCAGATCGAGAACGTGGCCACGACGGCGAAGACGCTGCCGGACTTCCCCGACCTGTGGACGGGCATGCTCGGGGCGTCCGGGGCATAGGGACGTTCGCCATGCGCCGCTACGGCAAGCACACCGACGAGGACGACATCCGCAGCCGCCCGAACCGCAAGGGCAACCGGCCGCGTACGCACATCCGCCCCAAGCACGAGGACGCGGCCGACGGCATGGTCCTCACCGTCGACCGGGGTCGGCTCACCTGCCTCGTCGAGGACCGCATCGTGATGGCGATGAAGGCCCGCGAACTGGGCCGCAAGGCGGCGGTCGTCGGTGACCGGGTCGCCCTGGTCGGCGACCTGTCGGGCACGAAGGACACCCTGGCGCGCATCGTCCGCATCGCGGAGCGCACCTCGGTGCTGCGCCGCACCGCGGACGACGACGACCCGTACGAGCGGGTGGTGGTCGCCAACGCCGACCAGCTCGCGATCGTCACCGCCCTGGCCGATCCCGAGCCGCGCCCGCGGCTGATCGACCGCTGCCTGGTCGCGGCGTTCGACGGCGGCCTGACCCCGCTGCTCGTCATGACGAAGTCGGACCTGGCGTCCCCGGACAAGCTGCTGGAGCTGTACGGCCACCTCGACATCCCTTACGTCGTCACCAACCGCGAGCAGCTGGCGAGCGGCGACGCGGCGGAGCTGGTGCGCGAGCAGCTGGCCGGGCGGGTCACGGCGTTCGTCGGTCACTCCGGCGTCGGCAAGACGACCCTGGTGAACGCGCTGGTCCCCGAGGAGCGGCGGCGGGTGACAGGGCACGTCAACGCGGTCACGGGCCGCGGCCGGCACACCACCACCTCGGCGCTGGCCCTGCCCCTGAGCGGCACCGACGACTGGGTCATCGACACCCCCGGCATCCGTTCCTTCGGGCTGGCCCACATCGATCCGTCGCGCGTCATCCTCGCCTTCCCCGACCTGGTGCCGGGTACGGAGGGCTGCCCGCGCGCGTGCAGCCACGACGAGCAGGACTGCGCGCTGGACGCGTGGGTGGCCGAGGGGCACGCGGACCCGGCGCGGCTGTACTCGCTGCGGCGCCTGCTGTCGACGAGGGAGCGCACGGAAGGCGACTGACCCTCGCGTGTTTGTGGGTGCCGGGGTTCGGTAAGTGCATAATCGCACCGAGCCGCTTACAGGGGAGGACAGCACATGGCGTGGCTGCTGGTCGTCGTCGCGGGAATGCTCGAGACCGGCTTCGCCGTCTGCCTGAAGCTGTCGCACGGTTTCACCAGGCTGTGGCCGACGATCGCCTTCGCCGCGTTCGCCCTGGGCAGCTTCGGCCTGCTGACCCTCTCCCTGAAGAAACTCGACGTCGGCCCGGCCTACGCGGTCTGGACCGGCATCGGCGCGGCCGGCACCGCGATCTACGGGATGATCTTCTTGGGCGACCTGGTGTCCGTGCTGAAGATCGTCTCGATCAGCTTCGTGATCATCGGCGTGATCGGCCTCCAGCTGTCGGGCTCGGCCCACTAGGACCCGGCACGCGGGGGCGACGGCACCTCCCGGTCCGCGTCCTGCCGGCGCAGGGTCCCCCGCACCAGCTCCCCCACCGTGCCCCCGGCCCCCGGCGGCGCCGCCACGCAGGACAGCGCGAGCCCCACCGCCACCTCGCAGACCGGCCCCGCCCCACCCCCGCTCCCCCCGCCCACCGCGGTCGCGGCCCGATCGTACGGCGGTCACCAGATCCGCCGACGAGGGCAGGGCGGCGTCCGCCCGGCGCTGCGCGGGCACGGCGAAAAACGACACCACCGCGGCCGGGTCCCACCGGTCCCGGCCAGACCCCCACCGGTCCCACCCGGTCCCCGCCAGACTCCCGCCGGATCTCCGCCGGATCCCCGCAGGGTCCCCGACGGGCCCTGTGTGGCCCCGCCCCCACCACGGCGGATACCGTTCGTCCCATGCCGGACTACCACGACGACCTCCGCCTCGCGCACGTCCTCGCGGACGCCGCCGACGCCGCGACCATGGCCCGCTTCAAGGCCCTCGACCTCAAGGTCGAGACCAAACCGGACATGACCCCGGTGAGCGAGGCGGACAAGGCCGCCGAGGAGCTGATCCGCGGCCAGCTCCAGCGCGCCCGCCCGCGCGACGCGATCCTGGGCGAGGAGTACGGCGTCGAGGGGACGGGTCCCCGCCGCTGGGTGATCGACCCGATCGACGGCACGAAGAACTACGTGCGCGGCGTCCCCGTCTGGGCCACCCTCATCTCGCTGACGGAGGCCGCCGAGGGCGGCTACCAGCCCGTCGTGGGCGTCGTGTCCGCCCCGGCGCTGGGCCGCCGCTGGTGGGCCGCCAAGGGCCACGGCGCCTACACCGGCCGCAGCCTGACCTCCGCGAGCCGCATGCACGTCTCCCGCGTCTCACGGCTGTCGGACGCATCCTTCGCGTACTCCTCGCTCAGCGGCTGGGAGGAGCAGGGGCGGCTGAACGGCTTCCTGGACCTCACCCGCGAGGTCTGGCGCACGCGCGCGTACGGCGATTTCTGGCCGTACATGATGGTGGCCGAGGGCTCGGTCGACCTGTGCGCGGAACCCGAGCTGTCCCTGTGGGACATGGCGGCCACGGCGATCGTCGTGACGGAGGCCGGCGGTACGTTCACCGGCCTGGACGGCCGTCCGGGCCCGCACAGCGGCAACGCCGCCGCGTCGAACGGGCTGCTCCACGACGAGCTGCTGGGCTACCTCAACGAGCGCGACTGACCGACACGAATGAGCGCGCGCGCCCTCAACTGGACGCGCACGCCCTCTTGTTGACCCCCGCTTTACCTGCCACCCTGACGACACCCCCACTTGTGAATTTGTGAATCCGCGCACCAGCGGGTTCGTAGGAGGTGTTCAGCCCATGCTCGTCCGCGACGCCATGAGCACGGTGGTGCTCACCATCGGCCCCGCACACACCCTCCGGCAGGCCGCCGCCCTGATGTCCGCACGCCGCGTCGGCGCGGCCCTGGTGCTCGACCCGGACGCCGGTGGCATCGGCATCCTCACCGAGCGGGACATCCTCAACTCCGTGGCCCGGGGCGAGGACCCGGACGCGGAACGCACCCACGCCCACACCACCAACAACGTCGTCTTCGCCGCCCCGACCTGGACCCTGGAGGAGGCGGCCGCGGCCATGGCGCACGGCGGCTTCCGGCACCTCGTCGTCCTGGACCGCGAGGAGGCCGTCGGCGTCGTCTCCGTCCGCGACCTCATCCGCTGCTGGGCCCCCGCACGGCAACCCGCCCCGGCCCTGTGAGCACGGACGGGCCGGACCTCCCGAAGGGGGTCCGGCCCGTCCGCTCACGACAAGCGGTCCAGTGCTGGAGTGTCAGCCGCGCAGGGCCTGGACCGCGGCCTCCAGCCGCTTGCCGTAGTCCGCGTCGGCCCGACGGAAGTTGTCGATCGCCCGTTCCGCGATGTCGTCGCGGGAGACCTTGGAGATGAAGCCCGCCAGGTTGCCGATCAGGCGTTCCTTCTCGTCCTCCGACATCAGCCGGTAGAGGTTGCCCGCCTGCACGAAGTCGTCGTCCTCGGCGTGGACCGGCGCCGGGTGGTTGCCGGTGCCGCCGGTCACGGCGGTCGCGGACCACAGCGGACGGTCGGTCTGGGACGGTCCGCCGAAGCTGTTCGGCTCGTAGTTCCTCGCCCCGCCGTGGCGGCCGTCGTACAGGAGGCCGTCCCGCGCGTGGGTGCGCGCCGCGGTGGCGTGCGGGCGGTTCACCGGCAGGTGGTCGGCGTTGATGCCGACGCGGTAGCGGTGGGCGTCACCGTAGGCGAAGAGGCGGCCCTGGAGCATCTTGTCGGGCGAGGGGCCGATGCCGGGCACGAAGTGCGCCGGCGAGAAGATCGACTGCTCGACCTCGGCGAAGACGTTCTCCGGGTTGCGGTTGAGTTCCAGCCTGCCGAACTCGATCACCGGGTAGTCGGCGTGCGGCCACACCTTGGTGAGGTCGAACGGGTTGAACCGGTACGTCGCCGCGTCGGCCACCGGCATGACCTGCACGCCCACGGTCCAGGTCGGGTACTCGCCGCGCTCGATGGCCTCGCGCAGGTCCCGCTGGTGGGAGTCCGGGTCCTCGCCGGCGAGCCGGTTCGCCTCGGCCTGGGTGAGGTTCTTGATGCCCTGGTCGGTCTTGAAGTGGTACTTGACCCAGAAGGCCTCGCCGGCCTCGTTGTTCCACTGGTAGGTGTGCGAGCCGAAGCCGTCCATGTGGCGGTAGCTCGCCGGGATGCCGCGGTCGCCGAACAGCCAGGTCACCTGGTGGGTGCTCTCGGGGCTGAGCCCCCAGAAGTCCCAGACGTTGTCCGCCTCCTGCGAGCCCGTGTACGGGTCGCGCTTCTGGGTGTGGATGAAGTCGGGGAACTTGATGGCGTCCTTGATGAAGAACACCGGGGTGTTGTTGCCGACGAGGTCGTAGTTGCCCTCCTCGGTGTAGAACTTCAGCGCGAACCCGCGCGGGTCGCGCACGGCGTCCGCGGCCCCGAGGTTGCCCGCCACGGTCGAGAACCGCAGGAACGTCTCCGTCCGCTTGCCGACCTCGGAGAGGAACGCCGCCCTGGTGTACGGCGTGACGTCGGCGGTCACCGTGAAGGTGCCGTAGGCGCCGGCGCCGCGGGCGTGCACCACGCGCTCCGGGATGCGCTCACGGTTGAAGTGCGCCAGCTTCTCCAGGAGCAGCTGGTCCTGGAGGAGGACGGGGCCGCCGACGCCCGCGGTCTCGCTGTTCTGGTTGTCGGCCACCGGCGCGCCGGCCTCCGTCGTGAGCGGCCCCTGCGTCATGTGCGTCTCCTGCGTCATTCCCGACCGTTCCTGTCGCCTGGTCCCGTTGTCCGGCCCGGTTGCCCGGCATCGCCCGTTCCTGTTGCTTGGCCAAAGCCGGGATCGATCCTACAATAGACATTGTCTAAGTCAAGCAAGCATCCAAAGTCACACCTGTTCGGGACTCGTTCCCCCCTCCTGTTAGGCTGGTGCCATGAGTGACCTTCTGGAACGGCTGCGCGGACGCGGATGGCGGATGACCGCGCAGCGGCGCGTCGTGGCCGAGGTCCTCGACGGCGAACACGTCCACCTGACGGCCGACGAGGTCCACGCGCGGGCCGTCGCCAAGCTGCCCGAGATCTCCCGGGCGACCGTCTACAACACGCTCGGCGAGCTGGTCTCCCTCGGCGAGGTGCTCGAGGTCGCCACCGACAAGCGCGCCAAGCGGTACGACCCGAACGCGCACCGGCCGCACCACCACCTGGTCTGCGCCCAGTGCGGCGCGATCCGCGACGTCCACCCGAGCGGCAATCCGCTGGCCGACCTGCCCGACACCGAGCGCTTCGGCTTCACGGTCTCGGGCGTCGAGGTGACGTACCGCGGTGTCTGCCCGAACTGCGCGGCGGCACCGGCGTCGGCCTGATCCACGCGACACACGAGCCCCGGCGTCCGCCCTGGACGCCGGGGCTTCGCGTTGTCCGGGCGCCGTCCGCCGTTACCGGCACCGCCCGAGCCCGGCACTGCCCGAATCCCCGAGTCCGGCGCCGTCCGCGTCGGGCACGGCCCGAAAACGAACCGAGGGCCGGAACCCTTTCGGATTCCGGCCCTCGGCCTTCAGTAGCGGGGACAGGATTTGAACCTGCGACCTCTGGGTTATGAGCCCAGCGAGCTACCGAGCTGCTCCACCCCGCGTCGTTGAATGCAACGTTACGTCACGGGAACAGGAAGAAGCAAATCGATTCCCCGCCCCCTGTCGTCCCAGGTCAGGGCACGTCGCGCGAAGCTCACGCCGACAGTTCCTCCCGGAGGGCGTCCCGCAGCCGCGCGGCCCGCTCCGCCACCTCCCCCGGCCCGAGCGACACCGCGCGGTCCGCCCACCGCTGCCCCTCCGCCAGCTCTCCCCGCCGCGCGTAGACGAGGGCGAGCCGCAACGCCGCCCGCCCGTGCCCGGCATCGGCCGCGCGCGCCCACCACACGGCCGCCTCGGGCTCGCTGCCCTCCCTCGCGAGCAGCAGCCCCAGGTTGAAGGCGCCGTTGCGCGATCCTGCCTCCGCGGCCGTCCGGTACCACCGCGCGGCCTGCACCACGTCGCCGCGCGCGGCGGCCAGCATCCCGACCCGCACCTGCGCGCGCCGGTGCCCCTGGGTCGCCGCCCGCTCGTACCACTCCTCGCACTCGGTCTTCTCGTGCACGATCTCGCCCAGCTCGTGCGCCGGCTGGGGCGGCCGACGGGCGTCGAGCACGGACGCCAGCCGGTACGCCGCCTCCGCGCTGCCCCCGCCCGCCGCGCACCGCAGATGGCGTTCGGCGGCCTGTTCGTCACCCTCCCGCAGCCGGGCGATGCCGACCTGGAGCGCCGCCTCGGTGTGCCCGGCCGCGGCGGCCCGCTCGTACCAGCGCAGCGCGACCGCGTCCTCGCCGCGGCCGGCGAACAGGATGCCGAGGTTGAAGGCGGCGTCGACGCTGCCCGCCTCCGCGGCCTTGGAGAACCACGGCTCGGCCCCGGCCGCGTCCCCGCCCTGGAGCAGCAGGACGGCCAGCGCGTTGGCGGCCTCGCGGTGCCCGGCGTACGCGGCACGCCGGTACCACTGCTCGGCCTGCGCGGTACGGCCCTGCTCGGCGCAGAGCAGGGCGAGGTTGTAGGCGCCGTTGTCGTCGCCGGCGTCCATGGCCGCCCGGTACCAGCGTTCGGCGGTCTGGGTCTGGTGGCGCTCGGCGTACAGGGCGCCCAGCGCGTTGGCCGCGTTGCCGTCGCCGTCCTGTGCGGCGCGCAGCCACCACACGGCGGCGTTCTCGGTGTCACCGGCGTCGCGCAGCAGGAAACCGAGGGCGCAGGCCGCGCGGGGCTCGCCGTCCTTGGCGGACGTCAGGTACCAGCGCCCGGCCTCCTTCAGCTCGCCCCGCCGCTCCAGGATGGCCCCGAGGTGCAGCGCGGCCCGCCGGTGTCCGCGCGCGGCGGCCTGCCGGTACCACTGCTCGGCCTCCGCAGGCACGGCGACACCGTCGTCCGCCGCGTCCCGGCAGCCGTCGGCGGGCTGCGGCTCCCTGCGGTCGAGCGCCCGCGCGAGCCGGTACGCCGCCTCCCGGTGCCCGCGCTCGGCGGCGGCCCGCATCCACCGCTCGGCGCCCGGGTGGTCACCCCGGTGTTCCAGGAGGTCGGCCAGGGCGTAGGCGCCCAGGACGTGCCCCTGCTCGGCGGCCTGGCGCAGCCAGTACTCGGCGGCGGGTTCGTCGCCGCGCTCGCGGTGGTGACGGCCCAGCGCGTGCGCCGCGGGCGCGGAGCCGGCGACGGCGGCGACCCGCCACCAGCCGGCGGCCTCGTCGGGGTAGCCGCGCTGGTGGAGGAGGACGCCGAGGTTGTTGGCGGCGGCACGGTCGCCCGCCGTGGTGGCGGCGCGCAGATGGGGTTCGGCTCCGTCGAGATCGCCGCGGCGCAGCAGCAGGGCCCCGAGGACGCTCATCGCCTCGACGTCGCCGGCCTCGGCGGCGAGCCGTCGGCGCGCCTCCTCGACGGCATCCCCCGTCTCGTCCCGACCCATGTCCGGAGTCTCCTCCGAGGTCTCGTCCGGGGTGCCTTCCTCGCCGGAAGGCTGCACAAATCGCCCTGTCTCGAACAGAGTTGCCTTGTCCCCCATAACGTCCATCGTCGCACCACCTGCAACCCGGCCACACTTGGTATACCGCAGTCCGTGAGGTCACTTCAGCGTTTTGTCGACATGCCCACAGAGAGACAAGTCAAACACAGATGCCCCAACTCCCCACGTCGGCACGGCGGTACCTCGTGCGGGGACATGCGTTCGCACACCACGAAGGCCCGGATCCTTTTCAGGATCCGGGCCTTCGCCTGGAGTAGCGGGGACAGGATTTGAACCTGCGACCTCTGGGTTATGAGCCCAGCGAGCTACCGAGCTGCTCCACCCCGCGTCGTGTTCCACAACCGTACCACGACGCGGGGTGGTTCTTGATCAGCCGCTGGGACTGCCGCTCGGACTCGGCGTGGGACCGGTGCCGGTGCCGGGCTTGGCACTCGCGCTCGGCGAGCCGCTCGGACTCGGGCCGGTCGAGCCGTTCTCGCCCGCCGCGGCCTGCGCGTCCTCGGCCCGCTTCAGCGCGGCCTCGAGATCCGCCTGTGCCTTGGCGTACGCCTCCCAGTCGGGCTTCTTCAGGGCCTCCTGGCCCGCGGTGAAGGCCTCCTGGGCGTCCTTCAGCGCCTCCTGGACCGTCGCGTCGCCGGTCGCCGGTGGCGGGTTGGTGGTGTCACCGTCGTCCGCCGGCGGCTTCGGTGTCGCCCCCTCCGTGCCGAAGACCTTGTTGAGGGCCTCGTCGAGGGAGTCCTCGAAGGCGGTGACGCCTCCGTAGGACACCAGCACCTTGCGCAGCAGCGGGTACTTGAGTCCACCACCGCGCACGTAGACCGGCTCCACGTACAGCAGTCCTCCGTCGAGCGGCACCGTCAGCAGGTTGCCGTACTCGACCTCCGAGTCGCCGCCCTTCAGCAGCCTGATGGACTCGGCGATGTCCTGTTCGGAGTTGAACTGGCTCTGCACCTGCTTGGGTCCGTCGACGGTCGTGCTGGTCGGCAGTTTCAGGACTCTGATCTTGCCGTAGCCGGAAGTGCCGGCCTCGGAGTCGACCGCCATGAACGCGCTGAGGTTGTCCCGGCCGTTCGGCGTGAACGTCGTCGTCAGCGAGAACGCCTGCGCCTTCTGGTCGGGCATCTTCATGCTCAGGTAGTACGGCGGCACCGCGTCGTTCGACTGGTTGGTCGGGTCGTTGGGCACCTGCCAGACCTCGCTGCCGCTGAGGAACGTCGTCGCGTCCTTCACGTGGTAGCGGGTGAGCAGTTCGCGCTGGACCTTGAACAGGTCCTGCGGGTACCGGAGATGGGCCATCAGCGCGCCGGAGATCTCCGACTTCTTCTCCACCGTGCCGGGGAAGGCCTTCATCCAGGTCTTCAGGACCGGGTCCTTGGTGTCCCACTGGTAGAGCTTGACCTCGCCGGTGTACGCGTCGACGGTCGCCTTCACCGAGTTGCGGATGTAGTTGACCTGGTTCTGCTGGGCCACCACCGCGCGGTTGTCGTTGGTGGCGGTCAGCGAGTCGGCCGTCGTGTCGCCGAGGGTGGTCCGCGAGGCGTACGGGTAGCCGTTGGTGGTGGTGTACGCGTCGACGATCCACTGCACCCGGTCGCCCACGACCGCCGGGTAGGCGTCGCCGTCGATGGTCAGCCACGGGGCGACCGCCTCGACGCGCTCCTTGGGCGTGCGGTTGTAGAGGATCCTCGAACCCTCGCCGATCGCGCCGGAGTACAGGATCTGCGGCTCGCCGAACGCCACCGCGTACGCCGCCCGGTTGACCGCGCTGGAGAGGTTGACCCCGCTCTTGCCGGTGTAGCTGGTGGTCTTCTCGCCCTGGTCGTCGGAGTAGTCGATCTCCTTCTGGGGACCGCCGACGATCGAGTACGTGGTCGTCTTCTCGCCGTAGTAGATCCGCTGCTCGTACTTGCCGAGCACGCCCTCCGACGGCAGGTTGGACTCGGTGAAGGCCGGACGGCCGTCGGCGTCGGCGGTGGTGCCCTTGGCGGCGACCACGCCGTAGCCGTGGGTGTAGCGGAAGTGGTTGTTGATCCAGTTCTGCTTGTCCACGCCCGCGAGGTTCAGCTCGCGCAGACCGATGACCGTGTCCTGGTCCTGGCCGTTCACGCTGTAGCGGTCCACGTCCAGGTTGGTCGGGAAGGCGTAGTACTTCCGGATCTGCTGGAGCTGCTGGAAGGTCGGCGACACGATGTTCGGGTCCAGGACGCGGATGCTCGCCGCGCCGGCCACGTCGTCGCGCAGCGTCGTCTTGTCCTCGGTCTTGCTCGTCCCCGAGTAGTCGGTGACCTGGGTGCCCTCGATGCCGTAGGCCTCGCGCGTCGCCTTGAGGTTCTTCTCGACGTACGGCGCTTCCTTGGCCTGCTCGTTGGGCTGGACCTGGAACTTCTGGACGATGGCCGGGTACAGGCCGCCGATCAGGATCGCGGAGAGCACCATCAGGCCGAAGCCGATGACGGGCAGCTGCCAGGTGCGCCGCCACAGCGTGGCGAAGAACAGCAGGGCGCAGATGACCGCGATGCAGAACAGGATCGTCTTGGCCGGCAGGTAGGCGTTGGCGTCGACGTAGCGCAGGCCGGTCCAGTTGTCGGTGGCCTTGAAGTCGCTGGACTTCACCGCCAGGCCGTACCGGTCGAGCCAGTACGCGACCGCCTTGAGGGCGACGAAGACGCCCAGCAGCACCGACAGGTGTCCGGTGGCCGCGGCCGTGGCGCGCGCGCCGGGGCTGGTGACGCGCAGCCCGCCGTACAGGTAGTGGGTGAGCGCGGCGGCGATCAGGGAGAGGATCGTGGCGGCGAAGCCGAAGCCGAGCAGGAACCGGTACCAGGGCAGGTCGAAGGCGTAGAAGGACACGTCGAGGTGGAACTGCGGGTCCTTCTGCCCGAAGGACACGCCGTTGACCCACATCAGCCAGGTCCGCCACTGCCCCGACGCCGAGGCGCCGGCGATCAGTCCGACGAGGGCGGTGATGCCGAGCAGCAGCCACTTCTTGTACGGCGCGATCCCCATGCGGTACCGGTCGAGGCTCTGCTGCTCCATCGACATGGCGCTCAGCGGCGGCCGCAGGCGGTGGGCCAGCCAGATGTTGAGCCCGACCGCGAGGGCCATCAGCAGACCGAAGACGAAAAAGAGTCCGATCTTGGTCGACAGGGTGGTCGTGAACACGGAGGAGTAGTCCACCGACCGGTACCAGAGCCAGTCCGTCCAGAACCCGGCGAACATGGTGAACACCATGCCCAGGACGGCAAGCACGCCCAGTGTCATGAGCAGGGTCCGGACCCGCCGGGACGGACGGCCCACTCTGATCCGTGGCCCGGTCGGGCCTCCGCCGCGGTCCGGCATCTGGAAAGCCAAGGTTCGCACCCCGAAGTTCGCTGTTGATCGGTCAGGCCCGCGTCTTCGTGGACCCTCCGTGGCCCCCCGTGATCGCGGGCCCACACCTATGCAACTTACTCACCGTTTACCTGGTTCCCGATTCCGGCCGGGAACGAGGCAGGATTGTGACCATGTCCAACACTCCCATGGCGGCGAGCCCGCTCACCCGGGCCGTACTCGAGATCGACGAGTACGCCTCCGGCCTCGGCTGGGACCAGCCCGCCCGCCTCTTCGCCCTCGTAGACACCGCACGGCTGCGGACCCAGGAACCCGCGCTCGCCGCCCAGCTCGGCCTGGAGGACGCGCCCGAGACCACCGGTCTCACCCCGATCGAGCAGGACGAAGTGCCAACGGACAAGCCGCTCGACGAGTTCCTCGCGACGATCGCCTGGCCCGACTCCGTGGCCGGCTGCGCGCTGACCGTGGAGCGTCTGATGCTGCCCCCGTCCGCCGAGGCGCAGGTCCCGCAGGGGCTGAGCGGAGCGAAGCTGACGCGGTGGGTGGCCGATCACCCCGACCGCCAGGAGGTGCGGATGACGGTGGCGGTGCTGCGCGACGGCACCCGGGACTCGGCCCTGCGGCTGCGCGAGAAGGACTCCCCGACGGAGGTCCTCACCGGTTCGGAACTGGTCCCGGGCCTCGCGGAGGCCCTGTCGGCGACGTTCGAGGAGTAGCCCCCACGGCGTCGCCGCACGGTCCGGCGGACTCCCGGCGCCGCCTCAGGACCTGCCGGCCGTGCACGTCGGCAGGTCGGCGGTGTCGCCGCTGCGGATGTCCTTCAGGGCGCCGAGGGCGTCCTCGATGGTGTTCACCTTGACGAGCGTCAGCCCGCTCGGGGTGTCCTTGGCGGCGGACGCGCAGTTGTCGGCCGGCGTCAGGAAGTACTGCGCGCCCTTGTCGCGGGCGCCGACGGTCTTCAGCTGGATGCCGCCGATCGGGCCGACCTTGCCGTCGTCGTCGATGGTGCCGGTGCCGGCCACGAACTTCCCGCCGGTCAGGCTGCCCGGGGTGAGCTTGTCGTAGATGCCGAGCGCGAACATCAGGCCGGCGCTCGGGCCGCCGACGTCGGCGAGCTTGATGTCGATGGTGAACGGGAACGTGTGGTCGGTGCCGGCGGAGATCCCGACGACGGCCCGCTTCTGCCCGCCGTCGTCGGAGGCCGCCGTCCTGATCGTGACCTTCTGGGTCCTGGTCGCCGTCTTCTGCGCCTTCTCGGCGGCGGCCTGGTCCTTCGCGGGCACGATGGTGAAGACGACGTCCTCGCCGGGCTTGTGCTTCGTCACCAGCTTCGCGACGTCGGCGGGGGCCTTCACCGCCGTACCGTCCACGTCCTTGATCACGTCTCCGGCGTGCAGCCGGCCCTCGGCGGGCGAGTCCTTCACGACGGTGGAGACGATCACCCAGGACCGCACCGGGACGTCCAGCTCCTTCAGGGCGGCGACCTTGGCGCTCTCCTGGGACTGGCTGAACTCCTCGGCGTTCTCCTGGGTGGACTGCTCCTCGGTCTTGCCGTCCGGGTAGAGCGTGTCGTGCGGGACGACCTTGTTGTCGTGCGCCAGCCAGCCGTAGACCGCCTCGACCAGGTTCATCCGGTAGTCGGCGCTGGTCACCCGCACGGTCGTCATGTTGAGGTGACCGTCGGTCGGATAGGTCTTGCGCCCGGCGATCTGGAGCACCGGCTCGCCGCCGTGTTCCCCGAGCGTGTTCACCGTCGGCCCCGGGGACATCTCCGCGTACGGCACGCGGATGAGTACTCCCGCGCACAGGAGCGCGATCAGCATCAGGGTGGAGGCGAGCATCGTCGCGGTGCGGCGTGGCATGACTCGACAGTACGGGACGCCCCTGTCGGCGCACCGTCAGGGCCACCGCCCGGGGCACGGACCTCAGGTGCCCGAGTGGGACCTCTCCATGGCCGCGCGGAAGCGGGCGTAACCGTCCAGCTCGGGGCCGTCGCCGCGGGCTCTGCGCGTGCGGTTGGCCCAACTGCCCCACAGACCCGCGCCGATCGCGGCGAACAGCGGAATCAGCAACCAGGCGAGCGCCCCCATGCGACCTCCCAACCCCACGTGCGACCGCAACTGACTGATCAGCAGATTAACCTTCCGCACTGACAACGCTCATGGCAGGGGTGGGGTTACGCAACCGGACGGGTGGCCGCTCCGGCAGGCCTCGAGCCGCCCTACCGCCCCCCGAGGACGGCGCTACGCGCCGACCCATTCCTCGGTGCCGTCGGAGAACCTCTGGTGCTTCCAGATGGGCACCTCGTGCTTGAGGTCGTCGATCAGCCTGCGGCAGGCCTCGAAGGCCTCGCCGCGGTGCGGACAGGACACGGCGACGACGACCGCGAGATCACCGACCCTGAGGTCCCCCACCCGGTGGACCGCGGCGAGCGCCCGCACCGGGTACTCGGCGACGACCTTCTCCGCGACCCGCCGCATCTCCGCCTCGGCACTGGGATGACTGGAGTACCCGAGGCAGTCCACGTCGGCGCCGCCGTCGTGGTTGCGCACGGTTCCCACGAACAGGGCCGTCCCGCCGGCCGCGTCGTCCCCGACGGCCCGGAAGACCTCGTCCAGGGACAGTGCGCCGTCCCGGATCGCGATCAGCTTGACGGGATCCTGCGCGGCCTGCTCACCGGGGTGATCGTTGCTGGGTGCCATGACTCCATCGTGCCGCACCCCGCGGACAGCGGGAACAGCGGAATCACCCGGCACGCGCGCGCAGAGACGGGAGCCTCCTCCAGGGGTACCCCCGGAGGGCCGGCGGATCCGGCCGCCGCGGCCGCTACCGCCGCCGTGCCTTGCGGGCCCTGCGCACCACGGCGGCGGCGCCGAGCAGAGCGACGGTCGCCCCCGCGGCCCCCGCGGCCGTCGCGTCCTTGCGGCCCAGGCGCCGCCCGGCCACGGTGTGCCGCCCGGAGACCTCCTCCAGCAGCTCCGCCAGCACCTCCTCGTTGGTCCAGCGGGGCCGCCACCCGGCGTCGTGCAGCCGACTTCCGCTCACCACCCACGGATACATCGTGTACGCCAGGTCCCCCGCCGGGGACGGCGTGAGCCCGATCCGGTGCAGCCGGGCCGCCGCGCCGAGCGCGACCGCCGACGGCAGTTCCATCCGCCGGATCCCGCTCAGCTCCTCGACCTCCTCCTGCTCCAGCCATCCGTCGCACCCGACGGCGAGTTCCCCGTCGACCTTCTCCAGGACGGCGTACTCCAGCGCCCCGCACAGGTCCTCGACGTGGCAGAACTGCCAGACCGGCCGCGATCCGGCGACGACCAGCAGCCGGGGCGACTCGAAGTACCGGGTCAGCGCGGTGTCCGTGCCGCCCACCAGCACCGCCGGCCGGACCACGGTGACGTTGAGACCGGGATGCGCGCGCGGGGCGCGGCGGGCGAGCCGCTCGATCTCCAGGAGGTCCCCGACGCCGGTCGCCTCCGCCGTGGCCTTCAGCTCCGCGTCCTCCGACAGCGGCAGCTCATTGTCCGGGAGCGCGCCGTAGACCATCGCGGAGGTGCACAGGACCACGCGGTGCACCCCGGCGGCCGCGGCGGCGGTCAGCACCGTCTGGGTCCCGCGCACGTTGTAGGCCGTTCGGGCGGCGGCTTCGCTCCCCAGGTCGAGATCGAGCGCCAGATGGACGACGACGTCCGCGCCGCGCAGCTTCTCGGCGATCGCCGGGTCGCGGACGTCGAGAATGTGCCACTGCGCCGCGTCGCACTCGCCCCGCCGCTCGTCGATGGCGATGACCTGCTTGATCTCTTCGGACGCGGCGAGCCGCTCGGTCAGCAGCGCGCCCACTCCGGTCGCGGCGCCGGTCACGGCGACGACGGGGCCGCGCGGCCCGCCCGGGGTCGACGGGTTTCGCGCTGCGCGAACCTGCGGATCTGGGGAACTCACCAGGTGTCTCCAGCGGTTGTTTTCCATACGGGCGCGAGTGACGCGTTCGTACCAGGTGGCATCCATCCTGCCGCAGGCCGCGAGTCGGCGGAGCACCGAGGCCCGATCGAGCCCGGGTGTCTACGCTGGGTGGTGTTGCAGGGCAGCCGCGCCGCCGGACCAGAGCCGGTGGCCTTACCAGCCGAGGAACCCCGTGAGTGACACCCCATTCGGATTCGGCCTTCCGCCGGAGGAGCCGGACGACGGCGACGAGGGCAAGAAGAAGGACCCGCAGGGCGGCGGTGGTCAGGGACCGGCCAACCCGTTCGGCTTCGGCGGGCTGCCGGGCGCCGGAGGCTTCGGCGGCCCGGGTGCGGACAACCCCCTCGCCGCCATGTTCGGCTCGCTGAACCCCACCGACCTGGGCGCGGCGTTCCAGCAGCTGGGCCAGATGCTCTCCTACGAGGGCGGCCCGGTGAACTGGGACATGGCCAAGCAGATCGCCCGCCAGACGGTCTCCCAGGGCACCTCCGAGGGCGTCAAGGACGCCAGCGTCGGCCCCGCCGAGCGGACCGCGGTGCAGGAGGCCGTCCGCCTGGCCGACCTGTGGCTGGACGACGCGACGTCACTGCCGTCCGGCGCCGGCACCGCCGTGGCGTGGTCGCGCGCCGAATGGGTCGAGGCGACCCTGCCCGCGTGGAAGGAGCTGGTCGACCCGGTCGCCGAGCGGGTCGGCGCGGCCATGGGCGACGTCCTGCCGGAGGAGATGCAGGCCATGGCGGGCCCGCTGATCGGCATGATGCGCTCGATGGGCGGCGCCATGTTCGGCTCGCAGATCGGGCAGGCGGTGGGCGTGCTCGCGGGCGAGGTCGTCGGTTCGACCGACATCGGCCTGCCTCTCGGTCCGGCCGGCAAGGCCGCGCTGCTGCCGCTGAACATCGAGACGTTCGGCAAGGACCTGGGCGTCCCGAAGGAGGAGGTGCGGCTCTACCTGGCCCTGCGCGAGGCCGCCCACCAGCGGCTGTTCGCGCACGTGCCGTGGCTGCGCTCGCACCTGTTCGGCGCGGTCGACGGCTACGCGCGCGGGATCAAGGTGGACACGGAGAAGCTGGAGGACGTGGTCGGGCAGTTCGATCCGCAGAACCCCGAGCAGCTTCAGGACGCCCTCCAGCAGGGCATGTTCCAGCCGGAGGACACCCCGGAGCAGAAGGCCGCCCTGGCCCGCCTGGAGACGGCTCTGGCGCTGGTGGAGGGCTGGGTCGACGCGGTGGTCCACGCGGCCGCCAAGCCGCGCCTGTCGTCCGCGGACGCGCTGCGCGAGACCCTGCGCCGCCGCCGTGCCACGGGCGGTCCGGCGGAGCAGACCTTCGCGACGCTGATCGGTCTGGAGCTGCGCCCGCGGCGCCTGCGGGACGCGTCCCGGCTGTGGGCCTCGCTGACGGACGCGCGCGGTGTGGACGGCCGTGACGCGCTGTGGGCACACCCGGACATGCTGCCGACGGCCGCCGACCTGGACGACCCGGACGGCTTCGTGCACCGCGAGCAGATGGACTTCTCCGAGTGGGACAAGATGCTCGGCGAGGCGGCGAGCGGCGGCGCGGGTTCCGGCTCGGATTCCGGTTCCGGCTCCGGTTCCGGTTCCGGGGAGAAGCCGCGCCTGAGGAAGGACGACGGCTCCGACGACGGCAAGGGCGACGGCACCGAGTGAGCCTGCACGACGACGCGGTCCTCGCACTGAAGGCGTACGAGGACCAGGAGGACCTGCGTCAGGAGTACCTCGACCACCTGGCGGCGCACCCGGACGGCATGTGGAAGGCCTGCGAGGCCGGGCACCTGACGGCCAGCGCCCTGGTGATCGCCCCCGAGCGGGGGCAGGTGCTGCTGACCCTGCACAGGAAGCTGCGGATGTGGCTCCAGATGGGCGGCCACTGCGAGCCGCAGGACACCTCCCTGACGGCGGCCGCCCTGCGCGAGGCCACCGAGGAGTCCGGCATCCCGGGCCTGACACTGCTGCCGGGCGGCCCGGTCCGGCTGGACCGCCATCCGATCCCGGCGCCGTGCCACTGGCACTTCGACGTCCAGTACGCGGCCCTGGCACCGCCCGGTGCCGTCCAGGCCATCAGCGAGGAGTCCCTCGACCTGCGCTGGTTCCCCTACGACGCGGTCGCGAAGGTGGCGGACGAGTCGGTCGTCCGTCTGCTGGAGGCGGCGCGGACGCGCCTGTGAGGCGGCACGGGCGAGGGGCGGCCGGCTGAGAGTGGCCGCCCCTCGCGTCCGTGCTCCGGACGGTCAGCTCCAGGCGTTGCCCTGGTTCTGCGTCCGTACCCCCTGCTGGCCCATGCCGTACTGCGCGGCGAGGCCGGAGCCGATCTGGGCGTTCTGCGGCGGCAGCAGTTCACTCGGCTGGACGAGCGCGAAGCCGGTTCCCATGAAGCTCAGCTCCCAGCCCTCACCGGTGCTGCCGCGACGCCGCCACACCCCGGAGGAATGCGTCTGCGCCTGCATCTGCACCCGCAGCCCGGTGGACCAGGCGACGATGGCGTCGGCGTCGCAGTTGACGTACTTGTCGGGCGTGACCTGCAGCATCAGGGGCGCGCCCGAGGTCATCAGGGCGACCCGTCCGCGGCCGGTGATGTTGAGCTGGTACTTCCCGGAGCCGGAGATGCCGTAGAGGCTGTCGACGGCGATGACCTCGTGGTGCAGCGCGGAGTCCATGGCGAGGACGTAGCTGCTGTCGACGGTCAGTCCCTCGTGGTCGACCTCCACGACGTGGATGTGCTGGGCGAGGTTGGCGAGGTAGACGACGCCCTGCCCGTGGCAGCGCATCAGGTCCAGGCCCTCGCCGGTCCGCGCACGCGCGCGTGACCGGCTGCTGCTCTGGAACTCCGCGTCGAACTCGACGAGTCCCTGGTAGGCGACCATCGTGCCCTTGCGGGCGAGGAGGTCTTCGCCGCCCTCCAGGGCGACGCGGAGCATCTGCTTGTTCTGCAGGCTCCAGCGTTCCTGGGTCTGCTGGTCGTTGTAGGCGAAAAGCGGGCTCTGCATGGTGACTCTGGCTCCCCCTCAGCCCCGGACCCGAAGGCGGTCGGTGCTGTCCTCGCTGGGCTGGACGACGACGATGCCCTCTCCGGAGAAGGCCATCTGGTAGGCCTCGCCGCTGCCCCGGCCGATCAGCGACTGCGCCTTGAAGCTGCGCTTGCCCTTGACCTTGAGGTTCGGGGACCAGGCGACGAGCGCGTCCGGGTCGACGTAGGTCTCGTTCTCGCCGCCGCCGCAGTCGACGACGATCGGCTTGCCCCGGGAGGTCAGCGCGACCCATCCCTGCCCGGAGATCCTGGTGTTCCACAGGCCCTGTCCGGCGAACTTCGCCATTCCCTTGACCCGCTCGACCCCCCAAGTGAGGTGGGCGTCGAAGGCGAGCAGGTTGGTGGCGTTGACGGAAATGCCGTCGCCGTTGAGGTTGATCACGACGACGTTCGCGCCGTAGTCGGCGAGGTAGAGCAGGCCGTCGCCGGAGCACTTCATCAGGGGCGCGCCCTCGCCGGTCATCCAGTCGCGCGCGATCTGGCGCACGGCCGGCGGGTTGGGCTCGTACTGGATGAAGCCCTCGTAGGCGACCATCGAGCCCACGCGCGCGAGGAGGTCGTTCCCGGTCTGGAGGGCCACCTTCAGCATGTGGTTGCCGTGGTTCTCCATGCGGGCGGTGACGGGTGCGGGGGCATGGCCCGCGAGCGGCTGGTTCATGACGGGCTCCCTCAGACCTCGTACGGCTGGACGACGACGAAATTGCCGGGAGCGGCCCGGAACTGGAGGTTCACGCTCTCTCCCGTGTCGCCCGGATAGGCGTTGCGGCGCATGCGCACCTGGCTCGAGACGACGACCTGGGCCGCGGCCGACCAGGCGACGACGGCGTTGCAGTCGGCGAAGGTCGTCGGTGTGACCGGCAGGACGACGGGCGTGCCGTGCGTCTTGACGACGATGGTGCCGGTGCCCGTGAACTGCATGGTGAACAGGGCGCCGCCGGGGATGCCGTGGCCCTCGATGCGGCGCACCTCGTACTGGAGGCTCTCGTCGAAGGCGAGGACGTTCTCCGCGGAGACGCAGATGCCGTCGCCCTGGAGCTCGATGGGGTGCAGCATCGTGGAGTCCTCGGCGAGGAACACCTGTCCCTGGCCGGTGCAGCGCATCAGCTGCATCTCCTGACCGGTCGCGTTGCCGACGATCCGGCCGGCGAAACCGGCGCCCTTGTAGCTGAAGTCGACCTTGCCCTGGTAGAGCACCATGCTGCCCTGCCGGGCCAGCACGGGCTGGCCGCCGACGCCGAGGTCAACGCGGATCAGCTTCCGGTTCTGCTGTGTCCAGCGCTGCCCGGTGGGCGTCTCCTTGAACTGCTGGAGGGCCGCGGCCACGCCGGCGCCGCCCTGGGGCACGCCCTGCGGGACGCCGTAGGGCTGCTGGCCCGGCACCTGGCCGAACGCGGGCTGCTGTCCGTGGCCGGGCGGCGGGGTCTGCAGCCCGTAGCCCGGCGGCATGGGGGCCTGGGGCGCCTGGGGCTGGCCGTAACCGGGCGGCGGCGGGGCGGTCGGCGCACCGGGCTGACCGTACGGCTGCTGCGGCGGCTGGCCGTACGGGGGCTGCTGGCCGGGCGGTCCGTACGGTGCGGGGGCCGGGGACGGCGGCGGGACCTGCACTCCGCCGGGCGGTGTCATGGGCGCGACGATCGTCGGTGCGGCGTGCACCGGCGGCCGGGGCGCGGCGGGAGACGGGCCGGGCGGCGGGGCGAAGCCCTGGGCCGCGGGCTGCGGCTGCTGCGGGGCGGGGGCCGGAGCGGGTGCGGACGGGGCGCCGAACGCGGGCGGCGCGGACGCCTGGGCGGGCGGGGCGAAGCCGGGAACGGCACCGGACTGCGGCTGAGGCGCGGCGGCGGGCGCCTCTTCCTCGGCGACCTCGCCGCCGAAGTTCTTCAGCAGCGCGTCCAGGCCGCCGTCGAAGCCCTGCCCGACGGCGGCGAAGCGCCACACGTCCTTGAGGTAGAAGTCGCCCAGCATCACGGCGCGCTCGGTGGAGAACTCCGAACCGTCGAAGGAGTAGCGGGCCACCTCCTGGCCGCCCGCGACGATCCGCAGGTAGCCGGGGGCGATCTGCGACATCTGGCCGGCGCCGTCGAGGGTCGCGGTGAAGGACAGCTTCCGGATCTGCGGGGGGATCCGGTCCAGGGTGACGCGGAAGGACTCCGTGTCGCCCGCCTGGGCGCCCAGGAGCTGGACCGCCTCCTCGGGGGTCTTCGGCTGGTTGAAGAAGACGAAGTACCGGTCGTCCGAGAGCCGCTCGTCGGCGTCGAGGCCGAAGCAGCTGATGTCGAAGGTCAGACCGGGACCGGAGATCTGCACGCCTACGTACAGATCCGTGCCCGCGGTGAGGTCACTGATCCTGGCCTTGTGGCCGCGTTGGAATTCCCTGGACATGCGTAACGCCGTCCCCCGTCCCGATTGCGAGTGCGTCGCGTCAGGCTAACGGCAAACCCGGACATCGGACGATGTCGGTACAGACCCGGTACACAACCCGCGCGGGACGGCTCCGGCACGTCCCGCGCGCAAAGGCTCACTCCCCGCGGGTTCCGGGCGGGCGGGGCAGCCGCTCGGCCGCGACCACCCCCTCCAGGTAGCCGCGGGCCCGCTCGGTGCGCGGGTACGCCTCCAGCAGCCGCCAGAAGTCGGGGCCGTGGCCGGGCACCAGCAGATGCGCCAGCTCGTGCAGGAGCACGTAGTCGACGACGTACTCCGGCATGCCCTTGAGCCGGTGCGACAGGCGGATGCTGCCCTCCGCGGGGGTGCACGAGCCCCAGCGGGTGTTCTGGTTGGTGACCCAGCGCACCGTCGCGGGCCGGGCCCGGCCCGCGAAGTACTGGGCCGACAGCCGCTCGGCGCGTTCGGCCAGTTCGGCGTCGCCGGGGGCGCGCCGGCGGCTCTCCTGGGCGGCGAGCTTGTCGAGCATGACGCTCACCCAGCGTTGCTCCTCGGCCTCGGACATCCGGGCGGGGATGAGGACGACGGTGCGATCGCCCTCGCGGTAGGCGGAGACCGTGCGGCGCCGGCGGGCGCTCCTGCGGACCTCGATCGCGCTCGCCCACGAGCCGCCCGGCGGCTGGCTCGTCGTGCTGCGCTGTGGCGTTCCGGCACGGTGCGGTGGGTCGGCGGGCACGCCCCGACGTTACCCGCTGCGCACGGGGGAAGTCCCGACTCCGGGACGGTTCGGTTTCGATCCCGAGCCCCGTGTTTGCCCCGTACGACGGATTCGTACGACGAATCCCGTTCCCTGTGGACAACTTTCGGCGCCCTCCGGCGCCGCCGGGCATGCTGGCGGTCGTCGGCGGAGCCAGGTCGTCCCATGGCCCCGCTCCGCCGGCGTACGGGGAGATTCCAGGCGGACGGGGGCCTTCGATGCATCCGATGGTGAAGCCCGCGCTGCGGCGCGGCTGGCGTGACCTGAACACCGTGCAGTTCGGGCTGGCCCCGGCGCACGCGCTGACGCTCGGCCCGGTGGACACGGCGACGGGCAGTTTCCTGGACCTGCTGGACGGCACCCGCGGGCTCCCCCTCCTGCGGGAGGAGGGGCGCCGCATGGACCTGCCGGACGGGCACGTGGACCAGTTGGTGCGGCGGCTGGCGCGGGCTGGTCTGCTCGACGACGCACGCGGGGGCGGGACGGAGGGAGCCGCCCTGCGGGAGAACAAGGACGTCATGGAGCGGCTGCGCCCGGACCTCGCGTCGCTGTCGCTGACCACGTCGGAACCGGGCGAGGCCATCGAGCACCTGGCCGCCCGGCGTCGGCTGCGCGTGCAGGTGCGGGGCGCGGGGCGGGTGGGCGCCGTGGTGGCCTCGCTGCTCTCGGGAGCCGGGGTGGGTGAGGTGGACGTGCGCGACGGCGGCGTGGTGGAGCCGGGGGACGTCGCCCCGGGCGGGCTGCCCGCCGAGGCGGTCGGTGAGCGCCGGGACGAGTCCGCCCGCCGTTCGGTGCGCCGGGCCGCACCGGGCCGGCCGCCCCGCAGGAGCACCCGCTCACCCGCCGGGACGGACGTGCCCGGTTTCTCCCTGGTGGTCCTCGCCCCGAGGGACGACGTGTCCGTGCACGCTCCGGCCCCGTCGGAGACGGAGTCCTTGATCGCCTCGGGCACACCGCATCTCCACGCCGGGGTGGTGGAGGCGACCGGAGCGGTGGGCCCGCTCGTCCTGCCGGGTGAGACGGCCTGCGCGGGGTGCCTTCACCGATCGCGTACCGACCGGGACCCGGCCTGGCCCCGGCTGGTCGCGCAGTGGCACTCCGGGACGCGGCGCGCCGTCAGCGCCTGCGACCTGACGCTGGCCACCACGGTCGCGGGGCTGGCGGCGGCGCATGCGCTGGCCTTTCTCGACGGGACGCTCCCCTCCAGCGCGGGCGCCCGCTGGGAGGTGTCCGTGCCGGCCCTCCAGTGGCACGCGCGACCGGTGTGGGCGCACCCCGCATGCCCGTGCGGGGCGGCGGAGAAAGGTAATGAGGAACACACCTTCTCCGAGGACGCGGAGTCGCGCGCGACAATGGCGGAGCAACGGCATTCGAAGGAGTTACGCCGTACGGCAGACGCGGCGCGGCTTTCTGGGACCTGGAGGGCGCATGTCTGATCTTCCCCGGAAGGCGGTCACCCGGACCGCCAAGCTCGCCGCGCTCCCGCTCGGCATCGCGGGCCGGGCCACCTGGGGCCTGGGCAAGAGGATCGTGGGCGAGTCCGCGGAGATCGTCGGCCGTGAGCTGCAACAGCGCACCGCGGAGCAGTTGTTCAAGGTCCTGGGCGAGTTGAAGGGGGGTGCGATGAAGTTCGGGCAGGCCCTGTCCGTCTTCGAGTCCGCCCTGCCCGAGGAGGTCGCCGGCCCCTACCGCGCGGCCCTCACCAAGCTCCAGGAAGCGGCGCCGCCCATGCCGACCCGCACGATGCACTCCGTGCTCGCGGAGCGGCTCGGCGAGGACTGGCCCGAACTGTTCCTCACGTTCGACGACAAGCCCGCCGCGGCCGCCTCGATCGGCCAGGTGCACCGTGCGGTCTGGCACGACGGGCGGGAGGTGGCGGTCAAGGTCCAGTACCCCGGCGCGGGCGAGGCCCTGCTGTCGGACCTGAACCAGCTGAGTCGCTTCGCCAAGCTGCTGGGTCCCCTCATCCCCGGCATGGACGTCAAGCCGCTGATCGCCGAACTGCGGGACCGGGTCTCGGAGGAGCTGGACTACGGGCTGGAGGCGCAGGCGCAGCAGGCCCACGCGGAGGAGTTCGCCGGTGATCCCGATGTCGTGGTCCCGGCGGTGGTCCACCAGTGCGACCAGGTCCTGGTCACGGAGTGGATCGACGGCGTCCCCCTGTCCGAGGTGATCTCCGCCGGCACCCCCGAGCAGCGCAACCGCGCCGGCCAGTTGCTGTCGCGGTTCCTCTTCTCCGGGCCGGCCCGCACCGGCCTGCTGCACGCGGACCCGCACCCCGGCAACTTCCGTCTCGTGCCCGGTGGCCCGGAGGGCGAGGACGACTGGCGCCTGGGCGTCCTGGACTTCGGCACCGTCGACCGGCTCCCGGGCGGTCTGCCCGAGCCGATCGGCACCTCCCTGCGCATGACCCTCGACGGCGAGGCGGGAGCGGTCTACGAGCTGCTGCGCGAGGAGGGCTTCGTCAAGGAGTCCGTCGCGCTGGAGCCCGACGCCGTCCTCGACTACCTCCTGCCGATCATCGAACCGGCGGTGGTCGACGAGTTCACGTTCACGCGCGAATGGATGCGCCGGCAGGCGGCCCGGGTCGCCGACCCGCGCTCCCCCGCCTACCAGCTGGGCAGGCAACTCAACCTTCCTCCGGCCTACCTGCTGATCCACCGGGTGACGCTCAGCACGATCGGTGTGCTGTGCCAGCTCGGTGCGACGGTGCGACTGCGGGAGGAACTGGAGGAGTGGCTTCCGGGATTCCTCGCCGACGAGGGCCCGGAGGCGGAGAAGTCGGTCGCCGAGGCGTGAGCGGCCGCCGGGGACGGCGGATCGTGCGCCCGGACCGGCCGGCCCTCGGCCGGCGCCGCCGGATCCTGCGGCACAACGCGCCGCGGGGGCCGGTCCGTTCGGACGGACCGGCCCCCGCGGGGAGAGCTTCGCCTCCCTGCCGGGAGGCCACCGCTTCAGGTGAGAAGGGTCACTGCATCACGGCCATGGCGAGCGCCCGGCGAGCACGCAGCGAGGCGCGCTCGGCCCGACGCTGCATCCGGCGAGCGGTCACCAGGCGCACGGCCCGGCGTTCCTGCTCGGCCGCCCGCAGCCGGTCGTGCATATGCGCACGAGCCAGGGCTTCTGGGATGAGTTGCATCTCGCGAGTCCTGTTCTGGCGCGAGTCGTTCGCGCCGGTGGTGGTGACGTCTTGGGTCGCGGAGCCTGCGGGCTCGCTGGTGGACGGCTTCATCGGGGCCTGCTTCTTGGGGTCGTGCGTGACGGGACGGTCGATCGTTCCTGCGATGGTGTTCATGCCGTGACCGGGTTCTTGCGCGGGCGGCCACGGGGCCGCTTCCGGGCGACGACGACACCCTGGACGAACAGCTCGCCACCCCAGACGCCCCAGGGCTCACGCCGCTCCTTGGCACCGGCGAGGCAGGCCTCGACCAGCGGGCAGGTGCGGCAGAGGGACTTGGCGTACTCCACGTCCGCGGGCGACTCGGCGAAGAAGACCTCCGGGTCGTAGGAGTGGCATGGGACGGGCACGCCGAGGTTCTCGATGGCGTCGTCGAGCGCGGTGAGCGCCGTGAGCGGGATCAAGGTGGAGTCCTCCGTGAGGCCGGGCGGGGGGATCGTTTCGGAAGGCGGTACGGACGGGGCGTGCGCTTCGAGTTGCACGGGTCGTCTTCCTCGTCTGGTCGTTCCGGCCGTGTTGGGCCGGGGGCGGCTTGGTACCGGGTTCTTTTCTTGTCCCGAGGCCCCTTCGCTCTGTCGTCCCCGGTCGGGGACAAACAGAAGGGCCGCGGATCCCGGGTGGGGTTCCGCGGCCCTGAAGGCGCCGGCCTGATCGACGATCAGGCTGGATCACTCCAGGGTTCTGGCCCACGGAAGGCCCACATCAGGTGGTGCTGCGTCGTCTGCTTCCGGGCTCCGGCACCGGTCGCCGTAAAGGCATAGGCCTTCGCCTGTGCCTTTACTGCCGCTTCCAGTGCCTTGGTCGGTCGCTCGCTGCGACCACGGGCGACAAGACCCGCGGGGGCAACGGAGAGGGAGGCCGGCCGATCGGCACGAATGCCGGACAGACCGGTGCCCAGGTTCGAGGCGCCGAGAATGCACGTGGAGACGTTCGAGCGGTCGGTCAGTTTGGCGGTGCTGACGGAGTTGGTGTTGATGATGATCACTGGAAGCGCCTCCTCTCGGCGTCTCGGGGGACCAGGACGAACCGGTCCGACGGATATGAAAGTAGAGCACGGAACCGGGGCCTCGGAGAAGGCCTCTGTTCTCGTGCCTAAGAACCTATGGGGATTCCCGGGGCATGCGCAAACTATTTTTCCGACGAGTTCGGATCAGTCGTCGCCGTCCTCCGCCGCCAGGTCCTGGCCTGCGCAGATGGCCAGGACATCGGTTCCGTAGCGGTTGAGCTTGCGCGTGCCGACGCCCGGGATCCGCGCGAGTTCGCCCGGTTCCTCGGGGGCGGTCTCGGCGATCGCGATCAGCGTCTTGTCCGTGAAGACGCAGAACGCGGGCTGCCCGGACCGCCGGGCCTGGACCGCGCGCCAGGACCGCAACCGCTCGTAGAGCCCCTCGTCCATGTCGGAGGGGCAGTCCTCGCAGCGCATCAGCTTCATCTCGCCGCCGTCGGTCAGGGTGCGCCCGCACATCCGGCAACGGGCCGGAGTCCGCTGGGTCCGGCGTGGCCCGGCCGCCACACCCGTGGCCGCGCTCCCGAAACCGCGCTCGACGCCCCCGGCGCCGGCTCCGGCGCCGCGTCCGGACGCGCTGCCCGAGCCGGGGCGCAGTCCGTCGAGGAACCGGCTGGGCCGGCGGTTCGGGCGGCCGCCCGGCGAACGGCAGAGCGCCCAGGAGACGTGGAGGCGCTCACGGGCCCGGGTGACGCCGACGTAGAGCAGGCGACGCTCCTCCTCGATCTGCTCGTCGGTGCGCGCGTAGGTGATCGGCATCATGCCCTCGGCGACGCCGACCAGGAAGACGACGTCCCACTCCAGGCCCTTCGCCGAGTGCAGGGAGGCGAGGGTGACGCCCTGGACCGTCGGGGCGTGCTGGGCGCCCGCGCGCTCGTCGAGTTCGGCGATCAGGTCGGCGAGGGTCGCGTCCGCCCGGGCGGCGGTGAAGTCCTGCGCCAGGTGCACCAGGGCGGCCAGCGACTCCCAGCGCTCCCGGACGGCACCGGAACCGGCCGGCGGCTGGGGCGTCCAGTTCTCGCCGGACAGGACCGCGCGCACCTGGGAGGGCAGGTCGACGACGTCCTCGAGGAGGGCGTCGTTGCCGCCGAAGCGGGCGGCGGCGCGCAGCGCGTTGATCGCCTTGCGCACCTCGGGGCGGTCGAAGAACCGCTCGGCGCCGCGCAGCTGGTAGGGGATGCCGGCGTCGGCGAGGGCCTGCTCGTAGGTCTCGGACTGGGCGTTGGTGCGGAACAGGACGGCGATCTCGGCGGGCTGGACGCCGACGGCCAGCAGCTCGCGGATGCGGCGGGCCGCACCCTCGGCCTCGGTGGGCTCGTCGGTGTACTCGGCGTAGACGGGTTCGGGTCCCGGTGCGCGCTGGGAGATCAGCTCCAGGCGGTGGTCGGCGGCCCGGCCGCGGGCCTGGGCCAGCAGACCGTTGGCGAGGTGGACGACCTGGGGGGTGGAGCGGTAGTCGCGGACCAGTTTGACGACGGTGGCCCCCGGATGGCGGGTACGGAAGTCGAGGAGGTGGTCCGGGGTGGCGCCGGTGAACGAGTAGATCGTCTGGCTGGCGTCACCGACCACGCACAGGGAGTCCCGGTCGCCGAGCCACAGTTCCAGCAGCCGCTGCTGGAGGGGGCTGACGTCCTGGTACTCGTCGACCACGAAGTGCTGGTACTGGGCGCGGACCTGCTCGGCGATGTCCTGTCGGTCCTGGAGGACGGCGACGGTCAGCAGGAGCACGTCCTCGAAGTCGATGACGCCGCGCTCGCGCTTGAGGTCCTCGTAGGCCGCGTACAGCTGGGCGATCTCGGCGGGCGCGCGGGGCGTATCGCGGCCGGCCCCGGCGGCGGCCGCCGGGTAGTCGGCGGGGACGGTCTGGGTGACCTTGCACCACTCGATCTCCGCGGTGGTGTCCCGCAGCTCACCCCGGTCCAGGCGGATGCGGCAGGCGGCTGCCGCGTCGGCGACGAGCTGGACCTTGCGGTCGACGAGGCGGGGCAGCGAACCACCGATCGCTTTCGGCCAGAAATACTGCAGCTGCCGCAGGGCCGCGGAGTGGAAGGTGCGGGCCTGCACGCCCTGGGCACCGAGCTGACGCAGCCGCCCGCGCATCTCTCCGGCGGCGCGGTTGGTGAACGTGACGGCGAGGACGCTGGAGGGGTGCAGGACACCGGCGCGCACACCGTAGGCGATGCGGTGGGTGATCGCCCGCGTCTTGCCGGTACCGGCTCCGGCCAGCACGCACACCGGCCCGTGCAGGGCGGTGGCCACCTCGCGCTGCTCGGGGTCGAGCCCTTCGAGCACCGCGTCGGCCGAGTCCGGTACCTGCGGGAAGAGGGTGGAGTGCGTTGCTGCTGTCACACAGCCATGCTGCCAGGTCGCCGGAGACGCGTGAGCAGGTTGTCCACAGGGGGGCACCGGCAGTCGTACTGATGCGATGAGCGGATGCGGCGAGCCGACGCGGTGAGGGTCACCGTCCGCACGGCGCGGGAATGGTGCGCCGTGCGCGTGCGTTCTCCCCCTGCGACCACCTGTTACCCCGGACCCGCCGAAGGAGCACGAGAGACATGCTGGGCACTGTGACGATGTACAGCACCACGTGGTGCGGTTACTGCCAGCGGCTGAAGAAGCAGCTGGAGCGCGAGGGCATCGCGTACACCGAGATCAACATCGAGCAGGACCCGGAGTCCGCGGCGTTCGTGGAGAAGGCGAATGGCGGAAACCAGACGGTGCCGACGGTGCTGTTCGGCGACGGTTCAACGCTGACGAACCCCTCGCTGGCACAGGTCAAGCAGAAGATCGGCGCGTAGCCCGCCGGACGCCTCGGCGGTACGGCGAAAGCGGAGAGGGCGGTCCCTGGGTCTCAGGGGCCGCCCTCCTCGTGTTCGGTCTCACCTGCTCACATGACGCTGCGGGTCGGCAGCGGCTTGCCGTACCAGAGTTCGATCAGGCGGGCCGCGATGGAGATGCCGTAGGGGGGCAGCACCTCGCCGGACTCGAAGGCGGCGCCGAGCTCGTCGCGGGAGAACCAGCGGGCCTCGTGGATCTCGTCGCCGTCGACGTCGATGTCGGTGGAGGTGGCGCGGGCCATGAAGCCGAGCATGAGGCTGGACGGGAACGGCCAGGGCTGGCTGGCGACGTACTCGACCTGGCCGACGGTGACGCCGGCCTCCTCGAAGACCTCCCGGCGCACCGTCTGCTCGATGGACTCGCCGGGCTCGACGAAGCCGGCCAGCGTCGAGAAGCGGCCTTCCGGCCAGTGGACCTGGCGGCCGAGCAGGATGCGGTCCTCCTCGTCCGTGACCGCCATGATCACCGCCGGGTCGGTGCGCGGGTAGTGCTCGGCGCCGCAGGCGGGGCAGCGGCGGATGTGGCCGGCGGCGGCGATGACCGTGCGCTCGCCGCAGCGGGAGCAGAAGCGGTGGGTGCGCTGCCAGTTCTCCAGGCCGACCGCGTGCACCATGAGGCCGGCGTCGCGCGGCGAGAGCAGCAGTCCGGCCTCGCGCAGGCCCGCGGGGCGGGCGGACTGGTCGATGCGGCCGGGCAGCGCGTCCTTCTGGAGGGCGAAGTAGCTGACGCCGTCGGCGTCGGTGCCCAGGAAGTAGCGGTGGGCCTCGGTGAGGGGGGCCTCGAAGGAGGGCGTCATGACGAGTTCGGTCCGGCCGTCGGACGTCTCGTCGATGAGGACCTGGCCGCCGGAGACGACGAAGCAGCGTGTCGAGGGGTGGCTCCACGCCGCCGCGAGCCAGGCCTCGTCGAGCCGGTGGTGGGCGGCGCGGTCGATGCCGCTCGGGGCGGTGAGCGAGATGGGTCGGTCGGCGTTCTGGTCGGTCCAGGTGGTCACAGGTGCTTCCAACTCCCCCGGTGGAACGGTTGTTTCGGCGGGCGGTTCAGCGGGTCGTGCGGCAGGGGGCGACCGGGCCGGGTGCGGTGTCGGCGTGCGGGGCGGCTTCTCCAGTGTGCCCCGCGCGCGGTGTCGCTCCGGACCGGGCGGGGTCGTCAGGGCGCACGGCGCCAGGTGTCGGCGAGGTCGCCCCAGAGGTAGGCGGTGGTCTCGACGCCCTTCAGGAGGAGGTCCAGTTCCACCTTCTCGTTCGGCGCGTGCCAGCCGTCGGAGGGGACGGAGACGCCCAGGAAGAGCACCGGGGCGCCGAGTACCTCCTGGAGGTCGGCGGCGGGGCCCGAGCCTCCCTCGCGGGTGAAGCGGACGGGTCCTTCGAAGGCGCGGCCCATGGCGCGCACGACGGACTGCAGGGCCGGGTGGTCCAGCGGGGTCAGGCACGGGCGCGTGGCGGGGCGGAACGTGATCTCGTGACGGATGCCGGCGGGCACCTGCTCGTCGGCCCAGGCGCGGACCGCCTTCTCCACGTGGTCGGGGTCCTGTCCCGCGACCAGCCGGAAGGACAGCTTCACGAAGGCGGAGGACGGGACGATCGTCTTACTGCCGGGGCCCTGGTAGCCGCCGCCGATGCCGTTGACCTCGGCGGTGGGGCGGGCCCAGACGCGCTCCAGGGTGGTGTGCCCGGCCTCGCCGTGGGTGGCGTGCGACTTGGCGGTGCGCAGCCAGCTCTCCTCGTCGAAGGGCAGTTCGGCGAAGAGTTCGCGCTCGCGGTCGGTGAGTTCGACGATGCCGTCGTAGAAGCCGGGGACGGTCACGCGCGCGTGCTCGTCATGCAGGGCGGCGACGAGGCGGGCGACGGCGGTGGCCGGGTTGGGCACGGCGCCGCCGAAGGAGCCGGAGTGGATGTCCTGGTCGGGTCCGGACAGGCGGATCTCGCACTCGGCGAGCCCGCGCATGCCCGTGCACACCGTCGGGGTGTCCTCGGACCACATGCCGGTGTCGGAGACGATCACGGCGTCGGCGGCGAGCCGCCGGGTGTGCTCCTCGACGAGGGCGCGGAAGTTCGGGGAGCCGGACTCCTCCTCGCCCTCGATCAGCAGCTTGAGGTTGACGGCCGGGGCGGTCCGGCCGGTGGCGGCGAGGTGGGCGCGCACGCCCAGGGTGTGGAAGAAGACCTGGCCCTTGTCGTCGGCCGCCCCGCGCGCGTGGAGACGGTCGCCGCGGACGACCGGCTCGAAGGGGTCGCTGTCCCAGCCGTCCTCGCGGGCGGCGGGCTGCACGTCGTGGTGGCCGTAGACCAGGACGGTGGGTGCCTGCGGGTCGCCGGACGGCCACTCGGCGAAGACGGCGGGCGCGCCGGGCGTCCGCCAGACCTCGGCGGTCGGGAAGCCGGTCTCCCTGAGCTTGGCGGCGAGCCAGTCGGCGCTTCGGCGTACGTCGGGCGCGTGGTCGGGCTGGGCCGAGACCGACGGGATGCGCAGCCACTCGGCGAGGTCGTCGAGGAACGCCGCACGGTGGTGCTCGATGTACGTGCGGACGGCGCTGTCCGGGGTCTGGCTCATGGCCCCGAGCCTATCCGGCCGCGCCGGCCTCCCGGCCGGGCGCTTACGCACGGTTTACTTTCACGGCCGGTCCCCCGTGACCGTCCGCCGGGGCCTCCTCCCCCGTCAACAGGCGCTCCAGCGCGGCCCGGTCCGGCAGATCCCCGGGCCGTACGACCTCGCCGGTGCGCACGTACACGAAGGCCGCTGTGACCGATTCCACGGGCACTCCCTGCTGCTCGGCCCACGCGAGCCGGTAGACGGCGAGCTGGACCGGGTCACCGTCGCGTCCCCGGCCGGTCTTCCAGTCGACGATCTCGTACGTCACGCCGTCGTGGCCGAAGACCTCGTAGACGGCGTCGATACGGCCCCGTACGACGCGGCCGCCGAGGGTGATCTGGACGGGGGCCTCGACGCGGCAGGGGGTGCGGTGGGCGTACTCGGTGCGCTCGAAGGCTTCCTTGAGCGCTTCGAGGTCGCGCTCGTCGACGATCTCCGCGTCCTCACCGGGCAGCTCCTCCGGTTCCAGGAAGGGCAGGGGCAGCTCCTCGAAGCGGGCCTCCACCCACGCGTGGAACCTCGTGCCCCGGCGCGCGGCCGGCTGGGGCGGGCTCGGCATGGGGCGTGCGAGCTCCTGGGCGAGCCCGTCGGGGTCGGCGGCCAGGCGCAGCACCTGCGACGCGGTCAGCGTCACCGGCAGGGGTACGTCCGTGACGCTCTGCCGGGCGCGCAGCAGCTCCCCGGTGAGCGCGTCCAGGTCACGGTCCCAGGAGGCGATCGTGCGGGCCTCCTCGGGCGTGAGGCGGGCCGGGCGCCGCTCGGGGGAGGACGCCTGGTGCGGAACGGCGGGGCGGACGGTGTTCCCCTCGCCGCCGCGGGCCGGGGGCCGGGGCCGGCTGCGGGGGAGGCCGGGAGCGGCCTCCGCGAAGGGGTCCGGCTCGTCGTAGGGGGTCGGTTCGTCGTACGGGTCCGGTCCGCTGTGGCTGTCGGACTCGTCGTACGGGGTCGGTCCGCTGTGGCTGTCGGACTCGTCGTACGGATCCGGCTCGTCGTACGGATCCGGCTCGTCGTCGGTCGGCGGTGGGGGCCAGTCGGGGTCGTCGTGGGTCTCGGGTGCGGCCGTGGGTGTGTCCGTCCCGGTCGCGGCGAGGTTCTCCAGGTGGGTGAGGACGGTCTCGGCGGCGGCGCGGCGGCGGGCCAGCGCGGCGTCGTCCAGGGGCAGCGGCCAGACCTGGTCGGCGGACGCCCGGTGGAGGACGGGGTTCTCCTCGTCCTCCGCGGGTTCGTCGGCCCAGGCCTCGATCTCGCCGTACCCGGCGGCGCAGTGGTCGTGCAGGGCGTGGAGGAAGTCGGAGGGGCCGCGGGGTTTCTTCTGGGTGGGGCCCCACCAGTGGCCCGAGCCGAGGAGCAGGGAGCGGGGGCGGGTGAAGGTGACGTAGCCGAGGCGCAGTTCCTCGGTGTGCTGGTGGTCCTTCATGGCCTCGTGGAAGGCCTTCATGCCGCGGGAGTCCCAGGCCTCGACGTCGGGCAGCGTGTCGGCGTCGCCGCGCAGCCCGTGCGGCAGGACCTTGGCCTGGGCGGTCCACTTCTCGCGGCCCTGGCCGCTGGGGAAGGTGCCGGTGACCAGACCGGGGACGACGACCACGTCCCACTCCAGTCCCTTGGACCGGTGCGCGGTGAGGACCTTGACGGTGTTCTCCCCGCCGGGCAGGGCGTTGTCCAGCCCCTTCTCGTACTGGGCGGCGGTGCGCAGGAAGCCGAGGAAGGCGAGCAGGCTCGCCTCGCTCTCCGCGGCGGCGAAGGAGGCGGCGACGTCGAGGAAGTTCGCCAGGGTCTCGCGGCGGCGGGCGGCCAGGGCGTGCGGGGACGCCGACAGTTCGACCTCGAGACCGGTGACGGCGAGAACGCGGTGCAGGACGTCCATCAGCGGGTCGGCCAGGGAGCGGCGCAGGTCGCGCAGTTCCGTGGCGAGCCGGGCGAAGCGCACGCGCGCGTCCGGCGAGAAGGGCAGCCCGTCGTCGGATCCCTCCAGGGCTGTCTCCAGGAAGGTGTCCAGGGCGTCCGCGAGGGATGTCACCTCGGAGGGGTCCACCCCCTCGACGGCCTCGGCGAGCCGCCGGTCCGGGTCGTCGCCGTCGTCCCCGCGGGTGCGGGACACGAGCAGCCGCGCGCGCCGCCCCAGCAGGGCGAGGTCACGGGGGCCGATGCGCCAGCGCGGGCCGGTGAGCAGGCGCACCAGGGCGGCGTTGGCGCCGGGGTCCTGGAGGACTTCGCAGACGGCGACGAGGTCGGCGACCTCGGGCAGGTGCAGCAGGCCCGACAGTCCTACCACCTCGACGGGTACGTCACGGGCGACCAGGGCGCCCTGGATCTCGGCGAAGTCGGTGGCCGTACGGCACAGGACGGCGATCTCGCCGGGCGCCTTGCCGGTGTTCACCAGGTGCGCGACGGAGTCGGCGATCCAGTCGACCTCCTCGGCATGGGTGGTCAGGAGCGCGCAGCGGACCGTTCCGTCGCGCTCGGCGCCGGGGGCGGGGCGCAGCGCCTCCACGCCCGCGTGCATGGCGCGCAGCGGTTCGGCCAGACCGTTGGCGAGGTCGAGGAGTCGGCCGCCGCTGCGGCGGTTCTCGCTGAGCGCCTGGCGGGTCGCGGGGCTGCCGTCGGCGCGGGCGAAGTGTTCGGGGAAGTCGTCGAGGTTGGCGACGGACGCCCCGCGCCAGCCGTAGATCGCCTGGCAGGGGTCGCCGACCGCGGTGACGGGGTGGCCGGTTCCGCCGCCGAAGAGGCCGGCCAGGAGGGTGCGCTGGGCCACGGAGGTGTCCTGGTACTCGTCCAGGAGCACCACGCGGAACTCGTCGCGCAGGACGCGGCCCACCTCGGGGAGCCGGGCGAGCTGGGCGGACAGGGCGATCTGGTCGCCGAAGTCGAGCAGGTCGCGCTCGCGCTTGGCCGCCCGGTAGCGCATCACCAGCCCGGCGAGTTCGCGCCGGGCGGCGGCGGTCTCGGGGACCTTGCGCAGATCGGCGTTGCTGAGCCGGGTGCCCTCCAGGTCGCGCAGCAGACCGGTGTCCCAGGCGAGCAGGTCCTCCGGGCGGACCAGGTGCTCGGACAGCTCGGAGTCGAGGGCGAGCAGGTCGCTGACCAGGTCGGCGAAGGAGCGGGTGAGTGCCGGATAAGGGCCGGGCGCCTCACGCAGTACGCGGGCGGCGAGTTGGTAGCGGGTGGCGTCGGCGAGCAGCCGGGACGTCGGCTCCAGGCCGATGCGCAGGCCGTGGTCGGTCAGCAGACGGCCCGCGAAGGAGTGGTACGTGGAGATCACCGGTTCGCCCGGCGGGTCGTCCGGGTCGATGACGTCGGGATCGGTGACGCCGGCCCTGACCAGTGCCTTGCGGACGCGCTCGGCGAGTTCGCCGGCGGCCTTGTTGGTGAAGGTCAGGCCGAGGACCTGCTCGGGGGCGACCTGACCGGTGCCGACCAGCCACAGCACGCGCGCGGCCATCACTGTCGTCTTGCCCGACCCGGCTCCGGCCACGATCACCTGCGGGGCGGGCGGTGCGGTGATGCAGGCCGTCTGCTCCGGGGTGAAAGGGATCCCGAGGAGCTCCTTGAGCTGCTCGGGATCGGTGATACGGGCGGGCATGGGGAGAGGCTAACGGCGACTACCGACAGCCGATGACAAAACGCCTGCCGCCGCACAGAACGTGCAGGTCAGGACGGTCGGTGCGGTCCGTCACACCGGGTCGTCCCCGCGCTGTGGGCGTCGTCGGGCTCACTCCACCACGTGGCGCCCCTCGGGCCGGGCGCTGCACGAGGCGCGGAAGGCGCAGTGCGTGCAGTGCTGGCCGGTGGTGGGCGTGAACCGTTCGTCGAGGACCTTGCCGGCCGCGGTGGCCAGCAGTTCGCCGACCCATTCGCCCTCGAGCGGCTCCTGCGCCTGCACCTTGGGCAGGGTCTCGCCGCCGTCCCGCTTGGCGGCGCCCTGGCGCAACTGCACGAGTTCGGCGCCGCCCGGCTCGGGGCGGGCGCCGTCGAAGACCTCGTCGACGGCGCCCTCGCGCACGGCGAGCTGGTAGACGGCAAGCTGCGGATGCCGCTCCACCTCGCGCGCGGTGGGCGCCTGTTTGCCGGTCTTGAAGTCGACGACGTAGGCCCGGCCGTCGCCGTCGGCCTCGACGCGGTCCATCTGGCCACGGATGCGGACCTCGTACTCGCCCGCCTCGAGGGTGACGTCGAAGTCGTGCTCGCTCGCGACGGGCGTGCGGCCGGCGCGGTCCATGACGTGCCACTTCAGGAACCTCTCGAGCGCCGTGCGCGCGTGTTCCTTCTCCTGCGCCGACTTCCAGGGCGCGTCGAAGGCGAGCGCGTTCCACACGGAGTCGAGGCGCTCCGTGAGAACGGCGAGGTCGGCCGGGGTGTGTCCGGAGGCGACCTCGTCGGCGAGGACGTGCACCACGTTGCCGAATCCCTGGGCGGCCGTGGCGGGGGCGTCGGCCTTCACCTCGCGGCCCAGGAACCACTGGAGGGCGCAGGTGTTGGCGAGCTGTTCGAGGGCGCTGCCGGAGAGCACGACGGGCCGGTCGCGGTCGCGCAGCGGCACCTTGCTCTCGGTCGGCTCGAACATGCCCCACCAGCGGTACGGGTGCGCCGACGGCACCAGGGGCCGGCCGTCCTCGTCGGCCAGGGCGGCCAGGCGGGCGAGGCGGCGGGCCGCGGCTTCACGGAGCGGTTCCGAGACGCGCGGGTCGACCGTGGTGGCACGCAGTTCGGCGACCAGCGCGGCGACCGACAGGGGGCGACGCGGACGGCCCGTGACGTCCCTGGGCTCGACGCCGAGTTCGGTGAGGAAGCGGGAGGGCTGGTCGCCGTCGTCCGCGGGTGCCTTGACCGCCGTGACGACGAGCCGGTCCCGCGCGCGCGTGGCGGCCACGTAGAACAGGCGGCGCTCCTCCGCGAGCAGGGCGCCCGGCGTGAGCGGTTCGGCGAGTCCGTCGCGGCCGATGCGGTCGGCCTCCAGCAGGGAGCCGCGGCGGCGCAGGTCGGGCCACAGCCCCTCCTGCACGCCCGCGACGACCACCAGGCTCCACTCCAGGCCCTTGGCGCGGTGCGCGGTCATCAGGCGTACGGCGTCGGGGCGCACGGTGCGCCGGGTGAGGGTGTCGGCGGCGATGTCCTCGGCCTCGATCTCGGCCAGGAAGTTCAGCGCGCCGCGTCCGCCGGTGCGCTCCTCCGCGCGCGCGGCGGTGGCGAACAGCGCGCACACGGCGTCCAGGTCGCGGTCGGCGTTGCGGCCGGCCGCGCCGCCGCGGCGGGCGGACCGTTCCAGGCGGGCGGGCCAGGGCGTGCCCTCCCACAGGTCCCAGAGCGCCTCCTCGGCCGTGCCGCCGTCCGCGAGGCGTTGCCGGGCCTTCCTCAGCAGCGCGCCCAGCCGCTGGGCGCCGCGCGCGTACACGGGGTCGTGCACGGCCAGGCGCTCCGGTTCGGCGAGGGCGCGCGTGAGCAGTTCGTCCGACGGCGGCGGCAGGGGGTTGCCCGCGGCCCGTTCCTCGTCCCGCAGGGCACGTCCGAGGCGGCGCAGGTCGGCGGCGTCCATGCTGGCGAGGGGCGAGGTGAGCAGGGTGAGGGCGGTCTCGGTGTCGAGCCAGCGGGAGGCGTCCGGCACGGCTCGCCCGGTGTCGGCGGTGTCGGCGACGGTGGTGTCGGTGGTGTCGGTGGTGTCTGCGTCGGACGCGTCCGGCGCAAGTGCGTCCGGGCCGGATGCGTCCGGGCCGAGGGTGTCTGTTCCCTCCGCGTCGACGGGCGCCTCCCCGTCGGCACGGGGTGTCCCACCGCGTGCGGACCCGCCGTCCTCCTCCGAGCCGTCCTCCCCCGGCGCGGCGGGCCGTGCCGGGCCCGGGGCCGCCTCCGCCGTGGCCACCGCGCGCAGGGCCGTCAGCAGGGGGGCCACCGCGGGCTCGTGGCGCAGGGGCAGGTCGTCGCCGTCGATGTCGAGGGGGACGCCCGCGGCTGTCAGGGCGCGGCGGACCGTGGGAATCGTGCGGGAGCCGGCCCGCACCAGGACGGCCATCTCACCCCAGGGCACGCCGTCCTCCAGGTGCGCGCGGCGCAGGATGTCGGCGATGTTGTCGAGCTCGGTGCCGGACGTCGGGTAGGTGTAGACCTCGACGCCACCGCCCTCGCGCGCGGGGGCGAGGTCCCGGTGGGCGCGGACCTTCTCCGCCGGCAGGCGGGTCAGGGGCATGCGCTGGGTCACGAGCCGGGTGGCGGCGAGCACCGCGGCCGCGGAGCGGCGGGAGGTGCGCAGGACCTCGACGGGGGCCGGGTGCCCGTCGTGGCGCGGGAAGGCGCGCGGGAACTCCAGGATGCCGTTCACGTCGGCGCCCCGGAAGGCGTAGATCGACTGGTCCGGGTCGCCGAAGGCGACCAGGGTGCGCCCGCCGCCCGCGAGGGCGTGCAGCAGCCGTACCTGGGCGGGGTCGGTGTCCTGGTACTCGTCGACGTAGACGGCGTCGTACTGCGCGGCGAGCCGCCGGGCGGTCTCGGGGCGGTGGGCGAGCAGGACGGCGCGGTGGACGAGTTCCGCGTAGTCGATCACGCCGTGCAGGTCGAGGACGTCGAGGTACTCGGCGAGGAAGGAGGCCGCGGCCCGCCAGTCGGGGCGGCCTGTGCGGCCGGCGAAGGCGTCCAGGGCGTCGGGTCCCAGGCCCAGTTCGCGGCTGCGGGCGAGCACCGCCCGGACCTCGTCGGCGAATCCGCGCGTGGTGAGGCAGGCGCGGAGGTCGTCGGGCCAGCGCACGTGCGCGAGGTCCTGCCGCTGGAGCTCGATCTGGCCGGCCAGCAGCTCGCGGACGGCCACGTCCTGTTCGGGGCCGGAGAGCAGCCGCAGCGGCTCGGCGAACAGGTCGCTGTCCTGTTCGGCGCGGACCAGGGCGTAGCAGTACGAGTGGAAGGTGGTGGCGCGGGGCGCCCGGGCGGCGCCCATGCGCAGCGCCATCCGGTCGCGCAGTTCGACGGCCGCCTTGCGGCTGAACGTCAGCACGAGGATGCGCGCGGGGTCGCCGCCGCGCGCCACGCGGGCCGCGACCGACTCGACGAGCGTGGTGGTCTTCCCGGTGCCCGGGCCCGCGAGGACGAGCAGCGGGCCGGTGGCGTGGTCAACCACGGAGCGCTGTGCGGCGTCCAGACGAGGGGGAACCACCCGCACCGGCGGGGTCCGGACCAGCCGGTACGCGCCACGGCTCCCCTGCCGCCCCTGGGGGTGTGGCAGGCGCCTGGTGGAGGAAGAGGAGCTCACGTGGTTCGCCGGTCCTGGTGGGTGTGCAGATCGTCACGTCCGGCGCGGGGCGCCGTCGCGAGGGGTTCGTGGTGGGACGGGTGCCGCCCGGGGCGGGCGGTGGTCCCGGTATGAGGGCGACGCGTGCGGCCGACGCTACGCCGACGGGCGGCTCGGAAGGACGGCTTCCGTTTCTTCCCCCGGGGTCCGTGCGACCCGCAGGCCGTCAGGTTCCCTCGCCCGTCGAACGTACGCCATGTCGCGGACGTGCCCCGTCTCCCCCGTACGGGCCACGGGCTCCCCTCGGGCGGGGTCGATGGCGGAAGCTGTCAGGTGTGACCCTCCGCACGCTCGCCGCCGTCCCACCTCGCCCGTCTCATGTCCAGGCGCGGCAGGTGCCCCTCGGCGGCCCGGCTCGCCTCCCTCAGGGGGGTGCCCTCCGCGCGGTACCGGTCGAGGGCCCGCAGTTCGTGGCCCGCCAGCAGCACCCCGTCGGCGCGCACGACACGCCACCAGGGGACGGCCCCGCCGTAGAGGGTCATCACCCTGCCGACCTGGCGCGGGCCGCCCTCCTCCAGCCATTCGGCCACGTCACCGTAGGTCATGACCCGCCCGCGCGGGATCAGCTCCGCGACCTCGAGGACGCGCTCGGCGTACTCCGGCAGCGCGTCGCCGGCGTGGTCCGGCGGGACGTCGCCGGTGTACTCCGGGCGGGCGGCGTCCGGAAGGCTCTGCTCGCTCATCCGCCCCATCCTGCACCACCCCACCGACAATGTGACGGGTCCGCGACCCTGCGCGACCCGCACCCCGCGGCGGCGCTTCGGGCAGACTGTGCGCCCTGCCTTTGCACCCTGATGCCCCTGTGTGTCGGTGCGGCATGCCACCATCGTGCGGGCGGTGACCGGTGATACGAGACCAAGAAGAGACGATGAAGCAGCAGGGTGTGCATCCCGAGGACGCGGAGGGCACCTCTGACGCTGCGTCGCGCCCGGACACCGCCGGTCCGGCGCGAGAGGACGAGGACCTGGTCGAGGTGACGCACATCGACGAGGTCGAGGGCGACGAACCGCTCCTCCCCGCGCGCGTGCACCGTCCCTCCGACCTCATGCGGCTGCTGGTCGGCGTACTGGCCGTCGTCGTCCTGCTGGGCATCGCCGCCTTCGCGCACGGGACGACCTCGGGCCTGGAACAGGACATCAACAAGGGCACCGGGCAGGCGCCCGACCTCCTCATCAAGATCGCGGGACTGGCGTCCAGCATCGCGATCCTGCTGGTGCCCGTGGCGTTCGCGATCGAGCGGCTCATCAAGCGGGACGGGCTGCGGATCGCCGACGGCGTGCTCGCGGCGGTCCTCGCCCACGGAGTGACACTCGCCACCGACCTGTGGGTGGCCAAGGCCGCCCCGGACTCGATCCAGGAGGCGCTCACCCAGCCCTCCCCGGGCGACGTCCACGCCCTCACCGACCCCGTCCACGGCTATCTGGCGCCCGTGATCGCCTACATGACGGCCGTCGGCATGTCCCGGCGTCCCCGCTGGCGCGCGGTGCTGTGGATCGTCCTGATGCTCGACGCGTTCTCGATGCTCGTCACCGGCTACACGACACCGTTCTCGATCATCCTGACGGTGCTGATCGGCTGGACCGTCGCGTACGGCACGCTGTACGCGGTCGGCTCGCCCAACGTCCGGCCCACGGGACGGACGCTGATGGCGGGCCTGCGGCACGTCGGCTTCCGCCCGGTGAGCGCCGCGCGCCAGGAGGTCCCGGAGAACCCGGAGACCGGCGACCGCGGCCGGCGCTACTTCGTCACGCTGGAGGACGGCCCACCACTGGACGTCACCGTGGTCGACCGCGAGCAGCAGGCGCAGGGCTTCTTCTACCGCGCGTGGCGCAATCTGACCCTGCGCGGCTTCGCCACCCGCAGCAGTCTCCAGTCACTGCGCCAGGCGCTGGAACAGGAGGCGCTGCTGGCCTACGCGGCGATCTCGGCCGGAGCCAACGCGCCGAAGCTGATCGCGACGTCCGAGCTGGGCCCCGACGCCGTCATGCTCGTCTACGAGCACACCGGGGGCCGCACCCTGGACTCGCTGGCCGACGAGGAGATCACCGACGAGCTGCTGCACGACACCTGGCAGCAGGTGCGCGCCCTGCAGTCGCGTCGCATCGCGCATCGCAGGCTCGTCGGCGACGCGATACTGGTGGATCGTTCCGGCACCGTGATCCTCACCGACATGCGCGTCGGCGAGATCGCCGCCGGTGATCTGCTGCTGCGCATGGACACCTCGCAGCTGCTGGTGACGCTCGGGCTGCGGGTGGGTGCCGAGCGTTCGGTGGCCTCCGCGGTGAGCGTGCTCGGTCCCGACGCCGTCGCCGACTGCCTGCCGATGCTCCAGCCCATCGCGCTGAGCCGCTCCACGCGCGCGACCCTGCGCAGACTCGCCCGGGAGCGGGCGCAGCGCGAGCGGGACGCCGTCCTGGAAGCCTCCCGGCAGGCCAAGCAGGCCCGCCACGAGGCAGCCGGACACGAGGCCGGGCCGCCGCCCGCGGACAAGGCCGAGAAGAAGGCCGTGCGCGCGGAGGCGCGGGCCGAGAAGCGGGCCATCGACGAGGCGCTGGAGGAGGCCCGCGAGGAGGACCTGCTCACCCAGATCCGGCACGAGGTGCTGCGCATCCGTCCCCAGGCGCCGGTCGAGCCCGCCCGCCTCGAGCGGGTGCGGCCGCGCACGCTGATCAGTTTCATCGCCGGCGCGATCGGCGCCTACTTCCTCCTGACGCAGCTCACCCACATCGAGTTCGGCCCGCTCATCGCCAACGCCGAGTGGGGCTGGGTCGCCGCGGCCGTGCTGTTCTCGGCGGCGAGCTACGTGGCGGCCGCGATGAGCCTGCTGGGTTTCGTGCCGGAGCGGGTGCCGTTCCCGCGCACGGTGGCCGCGCAGGTCGCCGGGTCCTTCGTGAAGATCGTCGCACCGGCCGCGGTCGGCGGGGTGGCCCTCAACACACGCTTCCTCCAGCGCGCGGGCGTGCGGCCGGGGCTCGCGGTGGCGAGCGTCGGCGCCTCACAGCTGTTCGGGCTGGGTTGCCACATCCTGATGCTGCTGTCGTTCGGCTATCTGACGGGCACCGAGAAGACGCCGTCGCTGTCCCCGTCCCGGACCGTCATCGCGGGCCTGCTGACGGTGGCGGTGCTGGTGCTGGTGGTGACCTCGGTGCCGTTCCTGCGGAAATTCGTCGTCACGCGCGTGAGGTCGCTGTTCGCGGGGGTCGTGCCGCGCATGCTGGACGTGCTCCAGCGGCCGCAGAAACTGGTCACCGGCATCGGCGGCATGCTGCTGCTGACGGCCTGCTTCGTGATGTGCCTGGACGCCTCGATCCGCGCCTTCGGCGACGAGACGACCTCGATCAGCATCGCCAGCGTCGCCGTCGTCTTCCTCGCCGGCAACGCGCTCGGTTCCGCCGCCCCGACGCCGGGCGGTGTCGGGGCGGTGGAGGCGACCCTGACGGTCGGTCTGATCGCCGTCGGCCTGCCCAAGGAGGTCGCCGCCCCCGCGGTCCTGCTGTTCCGGCTGCTGACGCTGTGGCTGCCGGTGCTGCCGGGCTGGCTGGCCTTCACCCAGCTCACCCGCAAGGGCGCTCTGTAGTTCCGGGAACGGCCGTACCTCGTACGGACCGTGCCCCGCGCGCGGGGGCGGGCACGACTCCAGGATGGGATCATGCCGAACCCCTCCCGCCCTCGCGCCGTCGTGCTCACCGCCACCGCCGTCCTGTTGTCCTCCCTGGTGGCGGGGTGCGGTGAGGGCTCCCGGGACGAGGACCTGACGGCGCAGAAGCTGAACTGGAGGAACTGCCCCGCGCCGTCCTCGTCCGAAGGCGGCGGCGACGCCCCGTCACCGCTGCCGGACGGCGGCAAGTGGGAGTGCGCGACCCTGCGGGCGCCCCTGGACTGGAGCGCCCCCCGCGGCGAGACGATCGGCGTCGCGCTGATCAGGGCGCGGGCGAGCGGTGCCGAGAACCGGCGGATCGGCTCCCTGCTGTTCAACTTCGGCGGGCCCGGCGGCTCGGGGGTCACCACCCTGCCCGCGTTCGGCGAGGACTACGCGACCCTGCGCACCCGCTACGACCTGGTGAGCTTCGATCCGCGCGGGGTAGGCCGCAGCGCCGGCGTGCGCTGCGAGAACGACCGGCAGCTCGACGCCTACTTCCAGCAGGACGCGACTCCCGACGACGCCGCCGAGCGCGGCTCGTTCCTGGACAGCACCAGGAAGTTCAACGCGGCCTGTGAAAAGAAGTCGAAGAAGATGCTGCCGCACGTGCGCACCACCGACGCGGCCCGCGACATGGACCTCATGCGCCAGGTCCTCGGCGACGAGAAGCTGCACTACTTCGGCATCTCCTACGGCACCGAACTCGGCGGCGTCTACGCCCACCTGTTCCCGGAGAACGTGGGCCGTGCCGTCTTCGACGCGGTCGTGGACCCGACGCAGACGCCCGAGCAGAGCGCGCTCGGACAGGCCAGGGGTTTCCAGCTCGCGCTCGACAACTACGCGGAGGACTGCACGTCGAAGGCGGAGGACTGCCCCGTCGGGGACACCCCGCAGGACGTCGAGGACCGGATCACGGCCCTGCTGAAGGCCTTGGACGGCAGGCCGATCCCCGGCGTCTTCCCGCGCGAACTCACCCAGACCGCCGCGACCGGCGGCATCGCGCAGTCGCTGTACTCGAAGGACTTCTGGGGGTACCTCACCGAAGGCCTGGACCAGGCCTACGACGGCGACGGCAGGATCCTCATGCTGCTGTCCGACTCCCTGAACGGCCGCAACGAGAACGGCGAGTACAGCAACATCGTCGCCGCCAACGTCTCCGTGAACTGCGCCGACGACAGGCCGCGCTACTCCGTCGCCCAGGTGGAGCGCAGGCTTCCGGAGTTCCGGGCGGCATCCCCCGTGTTCGGGGACTTCCTGGCCTGGGGCATGGTCGGCTGCACCGACTGGGCGGTGCCGGGCGCCGCCGACCGCCCCGACGTGAGCGCGGCCGGCTCGGCGCCGATCCTCGTCGTGGGCAACACCGGCGACCCGGCCACTCCGTACGAGGGCGCCCGCCGGATGGTGGACGCCCTCGGCAAGGGGGTCGGGGTGGAGCTGACGTACAAGGGGCAGGGGCACGGCGCGTACGACAGCAAGAACCCGTGTGTGCGGGCGGCGGTGGACGGCTACCTGCTGGACGGGAGGGTGCCGGCCGCCGGGACGGTCTGCTCCTGACCCCCAAGAACTCGATGAACGCCCAGGTCAAACGGTTATCCACAGGCTCCGTCGGGCGTGCCGCGATCCGCCTACTATGGCCTGACAGCCGTCCGCCACCGGTGCGGACGGCTCCGCGAGGGGGACGCACATGGCGCGATTCGTACGGTGGACCGCGTGGGGAGCCGCCGCCGCACTGCTGATGACGGGCTGCGGCGGCTCGTCGGACGACGGGGACGACAAGGGGGGTACGGCCGATGCGCGTACGTCGGCCTCCTCCGGCCCCGGGGACACGACGGCGGCAGCCCCGCCCGCCTCGCTGACCGGACAGAAGCTCGCCTGGGGCCGCTGCGGGGCGACCTCGGACTCCGCGGCGCCGGGCGACGAGTGGTGGTGCGCGAAGCTGAAGGTGCCGCTGGACTGGTCGAAGCCGGACGGGGAGACGATCGACCTCGCACTGATCCGTGCCGCCTCCCGCAGCTCCGGCAGCAAGCGCATCGGCTCCCTGCTGTTCAACTTCGGCGGCCCGGGCGCCTCCGGGGTGTCGACGATGCCGGCGTACGGCTCCACGGTCTCCTCCCTGCGCGAGCACTACGACCTGGTGAGCTGGGACCCGCGCGGGGTGGGCGCCAGCGAGGGCGTGCGCTGCCGCAGCGACAGGAAGATCCAGGCCGCCGAGTCGGTCGACTCCACCCCGGACACCACGGCCGAGGAGAAGGCCTACCTGCGTGACGCCGTCGACTTCGGCAGGGGTTGCCAGAAGGACGCCGGAGCGCTGATGGCGCACGTCTCGACCACCGACACCGCACGCGACATGGACCTCATGCGCCAGGTCCTCGGCGACGAGAAGCTGCACTACTTCGGCATCTCCTACGGCACCGAACTCGGCGGCGTCTACGCCCACCTGTTCCCGAAGAACGTGGGACGGGTGATCCTCGACGCGGTCGTCGACCCCGGCGCCGACGCCGTGGGGCACGCGAAGAACCAGGCGAAGGGCTTTCAGCTGGCGCTCGACAACTACCTGAAGTCGACCGGTCGGAACCCCGCCCAGGGCAGCCGCGAGATCGCCGGCCTGCTGGAGCGGATCGACGCCGACCCGCTGCCGACGTCCTCCGGACGGAAGCTGACCCAGACGCTCGCGGCCACCGGCATCATCCTGCCGCTCTACAGCAAGGAGGGGTGGCCGACCCTGACCAGTGCCCTGGAGTCGGCTCGGGAAGGCGACGGCTCCGAACTGCTCGCCCTGGCCGACGCCTACAACGAGCGGGACGACGAGGGGAACTACGGCACGACGACCCACTCGCAACGGGTCATATCGTGCCTGGACGACAAGCAGCGGCCGACGGTGGAGGAGACGAGGAAGCTGCTGCCGGAGTTCGAGAGGATCTCGCCCGTGTTCGGCACGTTCCTCGGCTGGGACACGGCCGGCTGGTGCCACGACTGGCCGGTGGCGGGACAGTTCGACAGCCCGGAGGTGAGCGCGGCCGGGGCGGCCCCCGTTCTGCTGGTCGGCAACACCGGCGACCCGGCGACGCCCTACGAGGGCGCGCAGCGGATGGCGGACGAGCTGGGCGAGGGTGTGGGTGTGCTGCTCACCTGGAAGGGCGAGGGCCACGGGGCGTACGGCAGCGGGAGCGACTGCGTCGACTCGACGGTGGACGACTACCTGCTCGACGGCACCGTGCCGAAGGACGGCAAGGTCTGCTCATGACGACGGCGGGGGCCGCGGGCACCCGTGGTGCGCGCGACCCCCGCCGCTCGGGCAGGCAGGTCGGCTCAGTAGACCGGCTTGCTCGGCTCGATCTGGTTGACCCAGCCGATCACACCGCCGCCGACGTGGACGGCGTCCGCGAAGCCCGCGGACTTCAGCACCGCGAGGACTTCCGCACTGCGGACACCCGTCTTGCAGTGCAAGACGATCTTCCGGTCCTGGGGCAGGCCCGCGAGGGCGGTGCCGAGCAGGAACTCGTTCTTCGGGATCAGCTTGGCGCCCGGGATGGAGACGATCTCGAACTCGTTCGGCTCGCGGACGTCGATGATCTCGATGCTCTCGCCGTCGTCGATCCACTCCTTGAGCTGCTTGGGAGTGATCGTCGCGCCGGCCGCCGCCTGCTGGGCCTCCTCCGACACGACGCCGCAGAAGGCCTCGTAGTCGATGAGCTCCGTGACGGTCGGGTTCTCGCCGCAGACCGCGCAGTCGGGGTCCTTGCGGACCTTGACCTGCCGGTACTGCATCTCCAGGGCGTCGTAGATCATCAGACGGCCGACCAGCGGCTCACCGGTGCCGGTGAGGAGCTTGATCGCCTCGGTGACCTGGATGGAGCCGATGGACGCGCAGAGCACGCCCAGCACGCCGCCCTCGGCGCAGGAGGGAACCATGCCGGGGGGCGGGGGCTCCGGGTAGAGGCAGCGGTAGCAGGGACCGTGCTCCGACCAGAAGACGGACGCCTGGCCGTCGAAGCGGTAGATCGAGCCCCACACGTACGGCTTGTTCAGCAGCACGGCGGCGTCGTTGACCAGGTAGCGGGTGGCGAAGTTGTCCGTGCCGTCCACGATCAGGTCGTACTGGCTGAAGATGTCCATCACGTTGTCGGCCTCGAGCCGCTCCTCGTGCAGGACCACGTTCACGTACGGGTTGATGCCCAGGACGGAGTCGCGGGCGGACTCCGCCTTGGAGCGGCCGATGTCGGCCTGGCTGTGGATGATCTGGCGCTGGAGGTTCGACTCGTCGACCTCGTCGAACTCCACGATGCCGAGCGTGCCCACGCCCGCCGCGGCCAGGTACATCAGCGCCGGCGAGCCCAGGCCGCCGGCGCCGACACACAGCACCTTGGCGTTCTTCAGCCGCTTCTGCCCGTCCATCCCGACGTCGGGGATGATCAGGTGGCGGGAGTACCTGCGGACCTCGTCTACGGTGAGCTCGGCAGCCGGCTCGACCAGGGGTGGCAGCGACACGGGGACTCCGTTGGTCGGTCAATCACTACGGTTGTTCTCTCCGTAACACTGCCATGGCCTTCTTCATTCCGAGACACCCGTTCCGACCCGCGAGACGATTTCGTCCCAGTAGCCGGGCATGGCCTCCCACGGGTCGAACCCTCCGTCGTGGTCGTGGCGGTCGGTGACCCAGATCGTGGCCGCTCCCTGCCAGCGGGCGATCCGCAGTGCCTCGTCGAGGTGGCCGCGGGGCACGCCGTGCACGAAGTGGCAGAACCGCTCGGGCGGGTGGTCGACGGTCCACTCGGCCGCCTGGGACCAGCGGTAGTCGCTCCAGGGACCGGAGAAGGTGACGAGCTGATCGGCGTTCTCCGCGTATCCGGGATGCGGATGGATGCCGTGACCGAGGACGATGTGAGGCGCGTCACGGAGCGAGCGCAGGGCGTTGACGGTGCGTCGGGTCTGCGGAAGGCCGGCGCGTTCGGTCGGGCAGCGGTCCAGGAGGAAGCCGTCGACCTGGTACCAGTCGAGGTGGCGGTGGGCGTCGGAGACCACCTCGGCGAGGGCGCGGGCGCCGTGGACGGCGTCGAGGTGACCGAGGACGCGGACGCCCGCGTTGCGGAGCCGGCCCGCGGCCTCCAGGCAGTGCGGGTCGGGGCGGACACCGGGCCCGTCGGCGACGTCGAGGACGACCCAGTGCAGGGGCCTGCCGGGGCGGGCGAGTTCGGCCCACTCGGCCGGCGCGACGAGGGGGTGCGCGAAACCGGGGACACCGAAACCGGTGCGGACGCCGGTGCTCGCGAGGTTCGCGGTGTCCGCCCGGGTGCCGGTCAGATACGACACGCTGCCTCCATCCAGATGTCGGCGAGGGACTCCTCGAGGTTGATCCGCGGCCGCCAGCCCAGCCGGTCGCGGGCGGTGCGGACATCGGCCTGCTGCCAGCTGCCGCACCCGTCGGGGTACGGGTGCGCGACCGGAGCCGCGTGGTCGGAGTCGGGACGGGGGTGGCCGATGGCCGGCCTGAGGTGGCCGCCGGGCGGGCCGTCGAGTTCGTGGAGGGTGCCGCCGTATCCGGCCACGCGGGCGAGGACGGCGGCGGCGTCCCGGAGGCGGACGGCGCGCCCGGAGCCGATGTTGATCACGCCCTGCGCGGCGGACAGCGAGGCGGCGTGCACGGCGCGGGCGACGTCACGGACGTCGATGAAGTCGCGCTGGACACCGAGTCCGCCGAGTTTCAGTTCGCCGTCACCGGATTGCATGGCACGGCGCATCGCCTCGGCGAGCCGGCCCAGCGGAGAGCCGGCGGGGGTGCCGGGACCGGCCGGGGAGAACACCCGCAGCACGACCGCGTCCAGACCGGAGCCCAGGACGAGCTCGGTGGCGGCGAGCTTGCTGACGCCGTACGGGCCGCCGGGGCGCGGCACGGCGTCCTCGGCGGTCGAGGACCCGAGCTGGCTGGGGCCGTATTCGGCGCCGCAGCCGATGTGGACGAGACGGGCGCCGCACCCGCTGCGGCGCAGTGCCTCGCAGACGGTGGCGACGGCGACGGTGTTGTGCCGGGTGAGTTCCCGGGCCCCGCCCCGGGTGGCTCCGGCGCAGTTGACGACGACCTGGGGGTGGACCGCGTCGAGGAAGCGGGTGAGGGCGCCGGGACTGCCGCTCGCGAGGTCGAAGCGGACGTCGGCGTCGTCGCCGCGGCCGAGCGCGGTGAGCTGGACGGCCGGGTCGGCGAGCAGGCGGTCGGCGACGAAGCGGCCGACGTAACCGTTGGCTCCGGTCAGCAGGACCCTCATCGCGTGGCTCCCTGGGTGTGCGTCGCGGCTGCTCCGGTGACCGCGCGGGCTCCTGCGACCGCGGGTGCCCCGGTGGCTCCGGTCGCTCCGGATCGGGAGGTGGTCATCTGGTCTCTCCTTAAGGGGACTGCATGGGTGGAGGAGCGCGTGCGTCGTGCGGTCCGTGCACGGTGGGGGTGGCGCGGCGCGCGGTGGTCGGGGGCGGGCGGACGGCTCCGGGTCAGCACGGCTGACCCGATGGCGCGTGGGCCGAGGCCCTGGTGAGGGTGCGGGTCGCGTGGGCCAGCAGGCCGAGGGCGGCCGGCCCGCAGGCGAGGGCGGGTACCGCGGCGGGTCCCCAGGCGGCCACGAGGGTGTCGACGGGTACGGCCAGGAAGTCGCAGCCGGGCAGCCGGCCCGCGAAGAGCAGGGCCGGGGCGATCGCCTCGGCCGCTCCGGCGGCCCCGAGGGCGACCGTCGGGGCGTGGGTGAAGCCGTGGACGGTGAGGAGGCGGGAGAGGAGGAGCAGCGCACCCAGGGTGAGCGTGCCCGCGTAGGCGGCCGGTTCGCCGAGGGCGGCCGCGCAGACACCGGTGAGGACCGCGAGGGCGCACAGGAACAGCGCGAAGACGCCGAGCAGGAGCGGCCGCACGGAGGCGGCGAACTCGTCGAGGCCCCGGCTGCGGCCGAGCCGGCGCCGGACGCGTACGGCGAGGAGGTGCGCGCACCAGGCGGCGGGCACGCAGGCCAGGGCGAGGGTCAGGAGCGGGGCCGCGGCGAGCGGCCAGGGCCCGTCGGGGGTTCCGGTGGGCAGGCCGTCGGGGCCGCCGTCGGCCGCGGCGCGCAGCAGGCCGTCGCCGAGGGCCGCGTAGGCGAGGAGCCAGCCGGTCCAGCCGCCGGTGCGGGGCCGGCCGGCGTGCGGGCCGGCCTGTGGGCCTCCGCGCGGGGTCGCCGGGCCCCGGCCGCCGCCGCGGCTCAAGGGGCCGCGGCGAAGGGCGGCCCGCAGGGCGAGGGCCACCGCCAGGACGCCCGCGGTGACCACGAGGAGGCGGGTCCGGCCGTGGGTGAGGCGAAGGCCGGCCGCGGTCGCGGCACCCAGGCCACCGGGCAGGAAGGTGAGCAGTGCCCAGTCCAGGCGGGCCCGTGGCGGCGGGGACTCCGGGCGCGGGTGCGAAGGCGCGTCGCCGTCCCTGGGGACGCGGGCGTACATCTCCTCCGCGAGGGAGAAGACGTCCCGGTGCCGGAACCTCGCGGCGGCCCGGTCGGTGACGCCGTGGGCCTCCAGTCCCGCCGCGATCTCCAGCGGATCGACCGCCCTTTCGCACAGGTCGCGGTGACGGTGCATCAGCGCTTTCACCGGGTCCACGGCACCGCCTCGCCGAGGGGCGGCGGGGGCCGTCTCCGGACCGGGGCGCGCCGCGGTGGCCGGCGCGGGGCGCCCGGCCCGGGTGGTCACGGCCCGGGTGGTCGTGGCCGGCTCGCCGGGACCGGACGGCGCGTCGGCGTCCGCAGGGGTGTCCTCGTTCACGGGCCGCTCCCTGTTGACGGGCCACTCCTGGGGCCGTTCGCCGGGCCGTTCGTCCCGGCCGGCGGGCCGTTCGCCGGACTGCTCGTCCCGGTCTGCGGGTGCCGGTGCCGCGGGGTGGTCGAGTTCGCCCAGGCCGCTCATCGGGCACCCTCGGTCGCGGCGACGGAAGTGGTGGCGCGGGACACGGACGGGCCGTGCGGTGGGGCGGAACCGCCCGCCGCCGCACCCGGCGGCGGGGGTTCCGCCGCCCAGCCGGGCGGTTTCCGGGGAACGGCCCGTCCGCCGGGGCCGGCCCACCGGCCGGGCAGCCAGGCCTCGGCCGGGACCGCGAAGGGCCGGGGTTCCCCGGCCGCGTCGAGGACGACCCGGCGGACCGGGATCCGGGAGACGATCTCCAGGTAGATGCCGTGGAACGCCGCGATGTTCTGCTCGACGGTGAACAGTTCGAGGGCGCGGGCGCGGGCGGCCGCGCCCAGGCGTGCGCGGCGCCCGGGGTCGCGCAGCAGAGCCACGCACGCTTCCGCGAGCGCCCTCGGGTTGCGCGGCGGGACGACGAGTCCGGTGCCTCCGATGACCTCGACCACCGCGCCGACGTCCGTGGACACGGTCGCGCGCCCGCAGAGCATCGCCTCGACGAGGCCGACCGGGAACCCCTCGACGACACTGGACAGGATGACGACGGAACCGGCCGCGTACGCCTCGGCGAGTCCGGGGACCTCCGGTCCGCCGATCTCCTCGAAGGACACCGGGTTGTCGCCGACGGCGTGCGGTCCGGCGGCCTCGTCGGGGAAGAGCTGCGCGGCGAGCATCCGGCAGTGGCCGAGGTAGGCCTCGCCCTCCGCACAGGTCGCGCCGCCGAAGACCCGCAGCCGGGTCCCGGGCTCCTCCCGGTGGATCTCGGTGAAGGCGTGCAGCAGGGACACCAGGTCCTTGGCCGGTTCCACCCTGCCGACCCAGACCAGCGTGCGCGGGTCGGCGGCGTCCGGGGCCTCGCCGACCCCGGCGAAGCGGGAGGCGTCCATGCCCGGGTGGACCGTGCGGAGCTTGGCCCGGTCGGCACCGCAGCGCTCCTGCCAGCGGCGGGCGTGCGCGTTGCCGGGCGTGACGCACGCCGCCTGCCGGTACGCCTCGGCGGCGAGCCGTCCGTGGAAGGCCACGAGCAGGGACCGTACGGCCGGGGCGTGCGGCACCGGGGCGGCTGCCGGGTCCGACCCGGCGCCGGGCGCGGCGGCACCGCCCGTGCCCACCCCCAGGTAGTGCGTCCGCAACCGGACCCCGTACTCCGTCACCAGCAGGGGCACGCCGAAGAAGTGACGGGCGAGCAGGCCCGGAAGCGCCGCCGCGCCCCCGGAGGCCGCGTGGCAGAGGTCGACCGAGCCGAGCCCGTCGTCGCCGTCCTCGTACCAGTCGAGCGAGAGGGGGCGCAGGGCTTCTTCGAGGTGCGCGGCGACGGCGAGGAGGTCGGGAACGCGCGCCTCACGCACCGTACCGAGCGCGCCGGGCGCACGACAGGCGCGCTCCAGGGCGCGTACGGCGTGCTCCGAGCGGAGCGCGCCCACCAGGCCGCCCTCGTCGCGGGCGAGTTCCGCGAGCCCGTACAGCGCGTTGCCGAAACGGTCCGCCTGAAGCGCGGAACGGCTCGTCCCCGCGTCGCCGGGCGCTCCCTCGCACAGGACGGACACCAGTGCGCCGTAGTGCTCGGTGAAACGTCGGCGCGCGCGCCGCCCGTGCGCCACCCCGTCGTCCTCGGCGGTCCACAGCGGCGCGGTGCGCACGCGGGTGACCTGCGACGGCAGTGCGACCTGGCCCGCGGCCTCCTGGTGCTCACTGCGGCTGAGCGCGTAGACGTCGAACTCGTGCTGTCCCAGCCCGCGCACGAGCCGGTCGCACCAGAGCCCCGCATCACCGCTCACATACGGATAGCCACCCTCCGTAAGCAGTCCGATGCGCACGCGCGCACCCCCGATCTCCCGTTTGGGGAGCCGCCGTTGACCCGGCGGCTCGCAGCGGGACGAACGTATGCGGACAAGGCGGTGGGGGGGGGGGGGGGGGGGGGGGGGGGGGGGGGGGGGGGGGGGCGGGTGGACGTAGTAAACCCCGGCCGG
>NZ_JBIBWL010000001.1:689273-784134 GCF_043081325.1 Streptomyces sp. NPDC014882 | reverse complement strand
CGCCCCCCCCCCCCCCCCCGGGGGGGGCGCCGCCGCGGGGCCGGGGGGGCCCCGCCGGCCACCTTCGCGTCGCCCCGGGGGGGGGGCCGGGGGGGGGGGGGCCCCCCCCCCCCACCAAAAGGGGTGAACGGTCGTAACTTTCCCGCGCGGGCGGCGTTCCGTCGCGCTAAGAGATCAAACGAGTGCCGAACGTCACGCCTCGTGGCCGGCGCCCCGCCGTTCGTCAGGTGTTCGGGTAGGGCCAGGGGTTGGGAAGGCAGCGGATGCCGTCGTACTCCAGGAACTTCGTCTGCTGCTGCATGACCGGGGCGAGATCCCCGTCCTTGTCGCAGGTGACGTGGCCGTAGCCGAGCCGGTGGCCGATCTCGTGGTTGATCAGCATCTGGCGGTAGGCGTACATCTGGTCGCCGTAGGTCGCGGCCCCCTGCGCCCACCGGTAGGCGTTGATCATCACGCGTTCGGTGGCGGCCGAGTCGCAGGAGACGTTGTCCTCGGTGGTGTCGAGGCCGGACTTGGCACACCAGTCGGCCGTGGTGCCGGGACTGGCGAGCGTGATGACGAAGTCCGGCTCCCCCGAGTGGATCCGCTCGAAGGTCCGCGCGCCGCCGTGGGACCAGCTGCGGTCGTCGTTGAGCGTCTTCTGCACGGCCTGCGCGAACAGTTCGGCGTCGAGCCCGAGCCCCTGCTCGACGTCCACGCGGTAGGTGTACTTCTGCCCCCTGCCGGGCGCCTTGTCGATGCCGGGCACCGCGTCGAACTTCCCCGACCCCACGAACCCGGCCTCGAAGCGGTACCGCGCGCTCATCAGCTGGTCGTACGTCAGCGGCAGCGCACTGGGTGACGCCGACGGGCTCGGCCGCTCGGCGCCGCGCGCGGCGGAGCCGTGGGCGCCACGGGCGCCCTCGTCGGTCGCGGCGCGGGACTGGCCGGAGTCCTCGTCGTGCGCGTCGGTGACCTGCCCGGCGACCACGATGGCCAGCACGGTGGTGACGGCGGCGGCCGCGATGCCGGTGAAGGCACGGCCCTTGCCGCCCCTGGCCGCCGGTTCGCCGGTGGGTGGCGCGCCGTCGGACCCCCCGGCCCCGCCGCCCGAGGGAACCGGACGGGGGTTCCCGTCCCGGTCGGTGGCGGAGGCGTAGGCGTCGGTGGGACGCGGGGCGACGCACGTGTCCGTGGCGAGCACCGTGGCCGTGGCGGCCGGCACGGGCGCGCGGCGCTCGAAGACGCTGTCGTCCTCGGTGAAGGCGTCGAGGTAGTCCTGGCGCGGACCCGCCGCGGCATCGGTCGGCCGCCGGCGGACCCCGGCCGCAGACTCGGGCCGCTGGCGGGGGATCAGCGGGCCGGATCCGCTCGCCGTACGGCCCCTCAGCTCGCCCCAGGCGCCCCCGGACTCCCGCTGCTCGGGGTGCCCGCCGCGGACCTGCGGGGTGCCGTGGGCGGGAGTGCCGTCGGGGTCGCGGCGGCCGCCCGGGAGGGGCAGGCCCTGGGCCGGGGTGCCGTCGGGAAGCCGGGGCACGCCCCGCGCGGGGGTGCCGTCGGGGAGCCTCGGCACACCACGGGCCGGGGTGCCGTCGGGAAGCCCGGTCTTCGCGGAGGGCGCGTCGGCCGGCCGGGCCGGGCCCCGGGGGCGTGCGTCACCCGCCTCGTCCGGCGCGGTTTCCCGGGGGGCACCGCCGGTGCCCTGCGGTGGTGTGCTCCTGGGCGCGGGCCCGCGCCGGCTGTGACGTCCCACGGCCCCCTCAGCTCCCCGTGCCCGCGGATCCGCCGGCCCGTTCGGTGAACGCCCCGGAGTCCGAACCGGTTCCCGGACCCGTCTCCTCGGCCGCCGATCCCGGATCCGGCGTCTGCTCCAGCAGTTCGCGGAACGCGGTGGCGACCGTCTCCGGGTACTCCATCATCGCCACGTGCCCCGCGTTCGGCAGGGTGAGCAGGCGGGAGTCGCGGAAGGTGCGTGCCGCCCGCTGGGCCATGCGGAAGCCGACGAGCTGGTCGCGGCCGCCGTAGACGAGGAGGGCCGGGGCGAGGACGCGTCCGGCCTGGCGCCACAGGCCGTGCTGGCCGCCCAGTGTGTAGGCGCTGACCAGCCCGCGCGCCGAGCGCGTCATCGCGTCCCAGAAGTACGGCAGTCGCAGCCGCCGTTCGAGTTCCTCCACGGCGTGGCCGAAGGCCTCCGGGGTGACCTGCCCGGGATCGCCGTAGCACAGGGCCATGACGCCGCGGACCCGCTGCTCGGCCGTCCATTCCCGGGTGAACCGGGTGAACAGCGCGGCCACGCCGGGCATGCCGAGCAGGCCGGTGGGCACCGCCGTGCGCTGGACGCGCAGCTCCGGGAGGGCGGGTGAGACGAGGGTCAGGGTCCGGACGAGGTCGGGGCGGACCGCGGCGACCCGCGTGGACACGGCGCCGCCCAGCGAGTTGCCGAAGAGGTGGACGGGTCCGCGACCGGACGCGTCGAGGTGACGGATCACCGCACGCGCGTGTGCCGTGATGGAGTAGTCGCCGTCGTCCGGCGGTGGGGAGTCCCCGAAACCGGGCAGGTCGACGGCCTCGCTCTCGACGACGCCGTCGAGCTGCGCCATCAGCGCGGACCAGTTCTGCGAGGAACCGCCGAGGCCGTGGACGTACAGCGCGGGGTGCAGTCCCGCGCGCGCGGCGGGCCTGGAGCGGACCGTCAGGGTGACGCCGGGCAGGCGCACCGACCGCAGCCTCTCGCCCTCGGCGACCCGGACCGACGCGGCCTTCGGCAGCACGCTGGTGGGCGGCACGGACGGCAGCTCTGTCGAAGACATGCCGCAATGTTACGAGACGATCACACGCGGATCCGCGTGTTCGGCGTCACAAGAGGCCGGCCGCGCGTCGCACAGATGGCGACGTGATTCCCGGGCACATCGCATAGCGTCCGAAATGGGTGTCTCCTACTCTCGTACAGAGGGCACCCGTATGTGGCACCTGCGTTTTCAGGGACGTTCGTAGAAAGGGAGCCCGTCATGGCCATCGACCCCACCGATCCGGAGACGTTCGCGGACGAGGAGGAGGCCGCCACGGAGATCGACGTCGAGGCGCCGGAGAACGACGCCGCCGAGCAGCAGGCCGACGTCGCGCCGGAGAGCGACGACCCGCTGGACGAGGTGGATCCGAGCCGTGCCAACGTGGCGGACATCGTCGAACAGGCACGCGTCGTCTCGCAGGACGAGGACGACTACCGCTGAGCGGACTCGGGACCGCCACCCGGAGGACGCCGGGACCGCCGTGCGTCCGGCCGGAGCGGAGCGCGGTTCTTCCCACTACGCCCCGCTACGAAACCTTACCTACGGCTTCTGCCGTCGTCCGGTCCGTGAAATTCTGCGCTCGCACCGCGCACAGCACGGTTACCGAAAAGTACGATGGCGGCGCGGCGGCACACCGCAAGAGGGACGACATTGGGAGGCGGCGTGACAGCCATCGAGCAGACCGAGGCGGCGCGCCCGCGAGGCACGCGCCTGCCGCGCCGTGCCCGACGGAACCAACTGCTGGGCGCCGCCCAGGAAGTCTTCGTCGCGCAGGGCTACCACGCGGCGGCGATGGACGACATCGCGGAACGCGCCGGCGTCAGCAAGCCGGTGCTCTACCAGCACTTCCCGGGCAAGCTCGACCTGTACCTGGCGCTGCTGGACCAGCACTGCGAGTCGCTCATCCAGGCCGTGCGCAGCGCGCTCGCCTCGACGACCGACAACAAGCAGCGCGTCCGCGCCACGATGGACGCGTACTTCGCGTACGTCGAGGACGACGGCGGCGCCTTCCGGCTGGTCTTCGAGTCGGACCTGACGAACGAGCCCGCCGTGCGCGAGCGCGTCGACAAGGTCACCAACGAGTGCGCCGAGGCGATCTGCGAGGTGATCGCCGAGGACACCGGCCTCTCGCGCGCGGAGTCGATGCTGCTGGCCTCCGGCCTCGGCGGTCTCGCGCAGGTGGTGGCGCGTTCCTGGCTGCACAGCGACCGCAGTGTCCCGCGCGACCAGGCGGTGCAGTTGCTGGCCTCCCTGGCCTGGCGGGGCATCGCCGGATTCCCGCTGCACGGCATCGACCAGCACTGAGCGACGCCCCGGCCGTTTGTTCCCGTTCACTGTTCGCTCCTGGCGTGGACGGCCGCGCCGTGCACGCCCCCCTCACCGGGCTAATGTGTGCAGCGTACGGCGCGGACGCCCGCGCACCTCGTGATCGTCGGAGGGACTTAGCCGTGGAGGTCAAGATCGGCGTGCAGCATGCGCCCCGCGAGATCGTTCTGGAGAGCGGTCAGACTCCCGAGGAGGTCGAGCGCGTGGTGGCCGACGCCCTGGCCGGGAAGTCGCAGCTGCTCAGCCTCACGGACCAGCACGGCCGCAAGGTCCTGGTTCCGGCCGACCGCCTCGCCTACGTGGAGCTGGGCGAGCCCGCCCCGCGCAAGGTGGGCTTCGGCGCGCTGTAGGCCACGCTCGGCGGAAGGGGCCCGGCGGCCGTTCGGCTGCCGGGCCCCTTCCGCGTGCCACCACGCCGGAGCCCAGGTCAGCCCGCGTACCGGAGGCCGGACCGGCTCCCGCGCCGGGACGCGCATCGGCTTCGGTGCCGGGGCGCATCGGCTCGCGCGCCGGACCCGCCACGGACGGAGCACGGCCCGGCCGCGCGGGAGGATTGCATTCCGCAGGTCACGGGTAGGACGGGCTACGACCTTGGTGCACGGCCCGGCCGCCTGGAGGGACCCCGGATGATCTTGGAAGCGCTCGGCTCCGCTGTGTTCGGTCTCGTGCTCGCGTGGGCGGCGGTCCACCGCCTGTCCCACCGGCTCCCCGCCCGCGCCCTGGTGCTGGCGACGGGCGTCGCCGGTGCCCTGTTCGGCGACTTCGTCACCCACAGCGCGCTGGGCCCCGGCTCCGTGGTCGTCGCCCTCCTCGGCGCGGCGGTCGTCTCCACCGCCTCCCTGTCGCTGCTCCTGCGCCCGGCCGCCGGACTCCGTCGCCGATCAGCCACCGCGTAACGGCGTCGGCCCGCGGAACCCCGTCTGCGGAACGCCCAGCGGCACCGCCCCCCGCGGAGCACGCACGGGACACGGCGGCCGGTCTCGGCCGGCCCCGCAGTAACCGTGAGGGACTGTCAGGGGCCGTCAGGGATACGGGAAACCGCGCGACCGGCCACGCACTGCCGGCCCGCGACCGCCCGGCACCCACGCTGAGCGCTCCCCGAACCCCGCGGGCCGCGCGCGTGCCGTTCCCCGAACCCCGCGGCACCCCCGTTGAGCGCTCCCCGAACCCCGCGGGCCGCCCGCGTGGCGTTCCCCGAACCCCGCGGAGCGCTACGCGGCCAGGCCCAGCGCAGCCATCCGCTTCGTGTGCGCCTCGGTGATCCGCGAGAACATGCGGCCCACCTCCGCGAGGTCGAACCCGTCCGCGACGCCGCCCACGAGCATCGTCGACAGCGCGTCGCGGTCGGCCACCACCCGCTGCGACTGCGACAGGGCCTCACCCATCAGCCGCCGCGCCCACAGCGCGAGCCGCCCGCCCACGCGCGGGTCCGCGTCGATCGCCGCGCGCACCCGGTCGACGGCGAAGCCGGCGTGACCGGTGTCGTCGAGCACGGCCAGCACCAGGGCGCGGGTGTCGGTGTCCAGACGGGCCGCGACCTCGCGGTAGAAGTCGCTGGCGATCGAGTCGCCGACGTAGGCCTTGACGAGACCCTCCAGCCAGTCCGACGGGGCGGTCTGCCGGTGGAAGCCGTCGAGCGCGGCGACGAACGGCTCCATCGCGCGCGTCGGCTCCTCGCCGACCTCCGTGAGCCGGTCGCGCAGCCGCTCGAAGTGGTGGAACTCGGCCGACGCCATCTTCGCCAGTTCCGCCTTGTCCTCCAGCGTGGGCGCCAGTTTGGCGTCCTCGGCGAGCCGCTCGAACGCCGCGAGCTCGCCGTACGCGAGCGCGCCGAGGAGGTCCACGACCGCGGCCCGGTACTGCGGATCGGCGGAGGCCTTCGCCCAGTCCTGGGCGGCGATACCGGTGGCGGCGTTCTCAGGCTTGTCAGAGCTCGTCATGGAGCGCACAATAGCCCGCCCGCCGCGGGAGGGAAGTCCCTGGTCAGTGAGTGTGACCACGACGACGCGGAAGACCGTGTCCGATGGTGTGACAACCACAACGTGACCGAATCGGCCATCGCATGTGCGCGAATCCGGGGTATGGTGGTAATGCGCCTGCCGAGTATTTCGACGGGCCGCAGGTATGAGGATGCCCGGTCGGTGGCCCGATCGGCTCCGACCCGACAGCCCTCCCTGGCCGTACGGCACATCGCGTACGACGACCGGAGGGGACCCCTCAGCGGTACGAACGCTAGAGCGTCGGCAGAGGTCCCGCGTCTTGCCGGCTTCGCCCCCAGGGCAGCCGACGTCCCCGGCGCGGTCCGCCACGACCCCCGCGCTCGCCTCGCACCGCGCACACAGAAGAGGCAGCACCCTGACTACCACGTTCCGAGAGCTCGGAATCCTTCCCGAGACCGCTGAAGCCCTCGAGGCCGTCGGCATCATCACCGCCTTCCCCATCCAGGAGATGACACTCCCGGTCGCCCTCACGGGCACGGACGTCATCGGACAGGCCAAGACCGGCACCGGCAAGACGCTCGGCTTCGGCCTTCCGCTGCTGGAGCGCGTCACCGTCCCGGCCGACGTCGAGGCCGGGCGTGCCGGGCCCGAGGACCTGACCGACGCCCCGCAGGCGCTCGTCGTCGTCCCCACCCGCGAGCTGTGCACGCAGGTCACCAACGACCTGCTCACCGCGGGCAAGGTGCGCAACGTGCGGGTCCTCGCCATCTACGGCGGCCGCGCCTACGAGCCCCAGGTCGAGGCCCTGCAGAAGGGCGTCGACGTCGTCGTCGGCACCCCGGGCCGGCTGCTGGACCTCGCGGGCCAGAAGAAGCTCGACCTGAAGCACATCCGCTCGCTCGTCCTCGACGAGGCCGACGAGATGCTCGACCTGGGCTTCCTGCCCGACGTCGAGAAGATCATCAACATGCTTCCGGCGAAGCGCCAGACCATGCTGTTCTCGGCGACCATGCCGGGCGCGGTCATCGGCCTCGCCCGCCGCTACATGTCGCAGCCCACGCACATCAACGCCACGTCGCCGGACGACGCGGGCGCGACCGTCGCGAACACCAGGCAGCACGTGTACCGCGCGCACAACATGGACAAGCCGGAGATGGTCTCGCGGATCCTCCAGGCCGAGGGCCGTGGTCTCGCCATGGTCTTCTGCCGCACCAAGCGCACCGCCGCCGACCTCGCCGACCAGCTCAAGCAGCGGGGTTTCGCCTCCGGCGCGGTCCACGGCGACCTCGGCCAGGGCGCTCGCGAGCAGGCGCTGCGCGCCTTCCGCAACGGCAAGGTCGACGTCCTCGTCTGCACCGACGTCGCCGCCCGCGGCATCGACGTCGAGGGCGTCACCCACGTCGTCAACTACCAGTCCCCCGAGGACGAGAAGACGTACCTGCACCGCATCGGCCGCACCGGCCGCGCGGGTGCCAAGGGCATCGCCGTCACCCTCGTCGACTGGGACGACATCCCGCGCTGGCAGCTGATCAACAAGGCGCTGGACCTGGGCTTCCCGGACCCGCCGGAGACGTACTCCACGTCCCCGCACTTCTTCGAGGACCTCGACATCCCCGCCGGCACCAAGGGTGTGCTGCCGCGTTCGGAGCGCACCCGCGCCGGACTCGACGCGGAGGAGATGGAGGACCTCGGCGAGCCGGGCGGCCGTGGTGGACGCGGCCGCAACGACCGGGGTGACCGCCGCGGCGGCGGCCGTGGCGAGTCCCGCTCCGCCGAGCGCGAGCGTCCCGCCCGTACGCCGCGCCGTCGCCGCCGCACGCGCAACGGCGAGCCCCTCGACGCGTCGGCCCCCGCCGCCACCGCGGCGCCCGAGCAGGCGCCCGTCGCGGAGGAGGCGGCCGCGTCGCGCACGCCGCGCCGTCGGCGCCGTACGCGTGGCACGGCGGCGCAGGAGGTCGCCGCGACGGCGTCGGTGACGTCCGTCGACGTCCCCGAGGCCGCGCAGGCGGCGGTGGCGTCCGCGGAGGGCCCGGCCCTCGACGACCCGGAGACCGCCAAGCCGCGCCGCCGCCGTACCCGCCGGACCGCGGACGCGCCGACGAACGTGACCGACACGGCGGTCGAGCCCACGGTCGAGCCCGTGGCGGAGATCCCCGCCCAGGCGCCGGTCGCGGCCCCCGAAGCCGGCGCCGACACGGCGGAGGCGACGGAGGCCAGGCCTCGCCGCCGTACGCGCAAGACGGCGGCACCGGCCGCGGAGTCCGCGGTCGACACGGCCGAAGGCGCTGCGGTGGCCACCGAGGCCAAGCCGCGCCGGACCCGCAAGACGGCCGCCACGGCACCGACCGCCGAAGCCGCCGCCGACACCGCCGAGGGCACGGAGACCAAGCCCCGCCGCACCCGCAAGGCCGCCCAGCCGGAGACGACGGCCACCGTCGCCGACATCCCGGCCCAGGCCGCGCAGGAGCCGGAGCCCAAGCCCCGCCGCACCCGCAAGGCCGCCACCACCGCGCCGGCCGCCGAAGCCGCCGCCGACACCGCCGACACCGCCGAGGGCACGGAGACCAAGCCGCGCCGCACGCGCAAGACCGCGGTGTCGACGGAGACCGCGGCGGGTGCCGCCGACACGGTCGAGGCCAAGCCCCGCCGTACGCGCAAGACGGCGGCACCGGCCGCGGAGTCCGCGGTCGACACGGCCGAAGGCGCTGCGGTGGCCACCGAGGCCAAGCCGCGCCGGACCCGCAAGACGGCCGCCACGGCACCGACCGCCGAAGCCGCCGCCGACACCGCCGAGGGCACGGAGCCCAAGCCGCGCCGCACGCGCAAGACGGCCACCGCCGCACCGGTCGCGGACGACGCCGAGGCCAAGCCCCGCCGTACCCGCAAGGCCGCCCAGCCGGAGACGACGGCCACCGTCGCCGACATCCCGGCCCAGACCGCGCAGGAGCCGGAGCCCAAGCCCCGCCGCACCCGCAAGGCCGCCACCACCGCGCCGGCCGCCGAAGCCGCCGCCGACGAGGCGAAGCCGAAGGTCCGGCGTACGCGCAAGGCGACGGCCGCCGCGGAGTCCGCGGAGAGCTGATCGCCCGCCAGGGCACCACAGTCCGACGGCCCGGTCCCTCCCTCGTGGAGGGGCCGGGCCGTCGGCGTCGCCGGCACCCGGCGTCGTTCGGCCGCCTGCTCCTCCGGGCCGGTCCCGTCGACGCGGCCGGTAATCTCGGCGTGTGACCGTCCCGACCGCCTTCCCCCCGCCTCCCGGCGCCCGCGCGTACCCGCTGCGCACCGCGCGCGGCGAGTTCGCCGTCGTCGACTCGCCCGTGGCCGACGGCGTGGTGCCGCGGGGTGTCGCGCTGCTGCTGCCCGGGTTCACCGGCAGCAAGGAGGACTTCCACCTGCTGCACGAGCCGCTCGCGGCGCGCGGGTACCGCACGGTCGCCGTGGACGGGCGCGGACAGAACGAGAGCGACGGGCCCGCCCTCGATGAAGCGCCCTACGCCCAGGAGGAGTTGGCGCGGGACATCCTCGCGCAGGCGGCCGCGCTCGGCGCCCCCGTGCATCTGGCCGGGCACTCCCTGGGCGGCCAGATCGCCCGGGCGGCCGTGCTGCTCGACCACTCCCCCTTCGCCTCGTTCACGCTGGTCGCGTCGGGCCCGGCGCAGATCTCCGTCGCACAGCGGCAGCGTGTGCGACTGCTGCACGACGCGCTCGCGCTGATGACGATGCCGGAGGTGTGGGAGGCGATCCTGGCGATGGGCCCGCCGGAGGAAGTCGGCGGCCCGGCCCGCGGGTTCGGCGAACCGGCGTCGCTGCGGCAGCGCTGGGTGAACCACAAGCCCGCCCAGCTCCTCGCCACCGGGGGCCAGTTGCTCGTCGAGCCGGACCGCGTCGCGGAACTCGCCGCCGTACCGCTGCCCTTCCACGTGCTGTCGGGGGCGCGCGACGACACCTGGCCGGTGCCCGTCCTGGACGACATGGCGATGGACCTCGGCGCGCACCGGACGGTCGTCACGGGCGCCGAGCACTCCCCCAACCTGGACCAGCCCCTGCCGACGGCCCACGCGCTCGCCGACTTCTGGGACAAGGCCCGCCCCGACGGGGACCGGGGGCTGCCCGGCGGATCACGCCGGAGACGTGGCTAGTACTGCGTCTGCAGGTGTTCCCAGAACCCGTCGCGCAGCGCCCGTCTGAGGTCCGACTGGCCGCGCAGCGAGTACTGGAGCATGCCCTCCGCCTCCACGAGGAGGTCCTGGTCGACGGAGCCGGGCAGGTAGGGGTGGCCCGGCAGCAGTTCCACCAGGGACTCCCGGCCCCGCGCCGCCAGCCACTTCGCCGCGATCTGCGCGCCCACGAAGCGGACGTCGTCGCGGGTGGGCCGGGCCGCGCCGGCCGGCTCGTAGCTCTGGGCGGTGCGCCGTGAGACGTACGGCTTGCAGAAGTCGAGGTCGAGGGTGCGCTGGCTGTCGACCTCCCACAGCAGGGGTTCCGCCTGGTTGCGGCCCTCGGGGGCCTCGATGCCCCAGAGGTGGACGCGGGCGCCGTACCCCTGCGCGGCCTCCACGGCGGAGACCAGGTCCTCGTCGCCGCCCAGCAGCGCGGCGTCGCTGATGGCGCGATGCCTGGCGAGGGACTCCAGGTCGCTGCGGATCAGGGAGTCGACGCCCTTCTGCTGGTTGTTGGCGTTGAGGTTGCCCAGGCGGACCTTGACGTCCGGGAGTTCGGCGATGGACTGCTGCTCGGCCGTGTGGATGCGGCGGCGGGCGCCGTCGTACCAGTAGACGCGCAGCAGCCGGCTGTCGGCGAAGATCGTGCGGGCGCGGTCGATGAGGGCGTCGATCAGGCCCTCGGCGTCGAGGTCGAAGGCCCGTCGGTCCTCGGTCCCGGCGACCAGCCGGCCCGCCGCCGCGTAGAGGTACCCGGCGTCGACGAAGATCGCATGGGTCGAGGGTGTCTTCGCCACCTCGGCGAGCATGCGGGTCAGCAGCTCGTTCGTGCGGTCGATGCGGGCGGCGAGGGCCGTGAGGTCGTCGTTCATCACGTCCATTGTCCCGGCGGTCACGCTGCGAACACAACCGGTCCCGTTCGGTCCATGCGAGCTCGACCGCCGATCACGGCGAGCCGTCACGACGGACGGTCGCAGTGAAGATCGCGACGGGGACGGCCTCGGGGAACGAGGCGGAGTCGCGACGAGGATCGCGACGGACGGTCATGCGGCCGTCACGCACGAGCGTCGACCGCGACAGCTCCCTTACCGGCTAGTAATTAGACGTTCGAAAATTTTCCTTAGCGTAGGGAATGTTTGTAACACGCGCCCTGTTGACTCTCCATGTACAGCAATTCTCCTCAGGAGGATGACCAGACGAAGGGAGAAGCCCGTGCGCTTCGAAATCATGCGACTCGACGACGTCGACGGCACGACCGTGGACAGCACCGTCGTGGACGCCGCCTCCGTCAACCGGATCGTTCAGCAGGCCGCCGCCATAGGGCAGCGGCTGTGGATCCGCCCGGCCGACACCTCGGCCTCGTAACGCCCAGGGTCTTCACCCCAGACTTCGGAGCCCCCCACGGCACGCTGCCGCGGGGGGCTCTCGCGATGGCGGCGGGGGTCTCCGCGCGCCGGAGGGGCTCAGGCGCCCTGGATCACCTGCGTGACGCCGTTGATGATCTGCTGTACGGCGATGGCGGAGAGCATCATGCCCGCGAGGCGCGTCACCAGGACCACGCCGCCGTCCTTGATGACGCGGATGATCAGCAGCGAGTAGCGCATCACCAGCCACAGCACGACGTGGATGGCGAGGATCGCCGTCCACACCGACAGCTGCGTGGCGGCGCTGTCGGCCTTCTGCACGGCCAGGATGACCGACACGATCGCGCCCGGCCCGGCCAGCAGCGGCATGCCGAGCGGGACCAGTGCCACGTTGACGTCCTTGGTCTGCTGGGGCTCGTCGGTCTTGCCTGTCAGCAGGTCCAGGGCGATCAGCAGGAGCAGCAGCCCGCCGGCGATCATCAGTGCGGGCACGGAGACGTGCAGGTAGTCCAGGATCTGGTGGCCGAGGAGCCCGAAGACGGCGATGACACCGCCGGCCACGCAGACGGCCTGGAAGGCCATCCGCTTCTGCACCTTGGCGGGACGACCGGCGGTCAGCGCGAGGAAGATCGGGGTGATCCCGGGGGGATCCATGATGACGAAAAGGGTGAGGAAGAGGGAGCCGAAGACGGCAACGTCGAACATCAGTACGAGAACCTTGCGGGAAAGGAGGCGGGTGGCGGGTCGGGGGAGCCTCAGGCCCCGCCGGTCCCCGGCACCGGGAACGCGCCGGTCGCGCGCCGGATGATCTCCCCGTAGACCTCGGGGTCCGTCGTGTACTCGCCGAGCGCGCAGGTCTTGCGGCTGCCGTGGTAGTCGCTCGACCCGGTCACGAGGAGTCCCAGGTCGGCGGCGAGGCCGCGCAGTCGCACCCGGGTGTCGTCGTCGTGGTCCATGTGGTCGACCTCGATGCCGTCGAGGCCGGCGGCGGCCAGCTCGGCGATCACGGACTCGGACACCGTGCGGCCCCGCTTGCTCGCGCCCGGGTGGGCGAAGACGGTGACCCCGCCCGCCGCCTTGACCAGCCGGATCGCCTCGAAGGGGTCGGTCTCGTGCTTCTCGACGTGGGCCCGGCCGCCGTCGGCCAGCCATTCCCGGGTGAACGCGTCGCTCACGGTCGGTACGACGCCGAGTTCGACGAGCGCGGTGGCCACGTGCGGGCGTCCGACGGAGCCCTCCCCCGCGATCCGCGCGACCTGCTCCCAGGTGACGGGTACGCCCAGCTCGTTGAGCCTGGCGATCATCCCGCGCGCCCGCGGCACCCGGTCGTCGCGCACCAGCTCGCGCTCGGCGAGCAGGGCCGGCTCGTCGGGGTCGAAGAGGTAGGCCAGCATGTGCATGCCGATGCCGTCGACACGGCAGGACAGCTCGGCCCCGGTGACGAGGGTGAGGCCCGGCGGCAGCGCGGCGATCGCCTCGGCGTACCCCCGGGTGCTGTCGTGGTCGGTCAGCGCCACGACGTCCAGTCCGGCCGCGGCGGCGTTGCGCACCAGCTCGGCCGGGGTGTCCGTGCCGTCGGACGCCGTGGAGTGGCAGTGCAGGTCGATGCGCACGACGCGGACTCCAAGCGGTGACGGGCGGACGGGGACGCTCAAGGATAACCGGATTTCCGGACTTCTCCGTCACACCCGAACCAGTCGGGCGCCCCCTACACCACGCCTCCGGCCGACCCGTCCGCACGCCCGTAGGCCCGCAGTCGACCCGCCTGCCTGCACGCCCGCCCGTGCGCCCTCTCCGGCCGCCCCGCCCATACTCCTGCCGGCCCGCTCACGGCCGACCCGGCCGCCACGGCTTCGCGGGCATCCCCCTCGCCCGCTCCCGGCCGGCCGACCCGCCGGCCCGCCCGCTACGGCTTCAGCAGTCGCGGCGAGAGCGCCCCGCACGGCACCAGTTCGATCTCGGCCCCGGCGTCGCGCAGATCGGTCAGCACCAGTTCGTCGTACATCAGCAGCCCCGACTGCTCGGGCCAGACGACCGCCCACAGCCACAGCCCCCGCGCCTCGCCCGCGAAGACCGCGCGGTCGTCCGGGACGCCGTCGACCAGCCAGAGCGGGGTGGGGCGGCCGGCGGCGAGGACCTTGGCCTGGGGCGGTTTCTCCACGTCCAGGTACGGGCCGGGATCGGGACCCTCCACCCCGGCGTACCGGGCGCCAAGTCCGACGCCCAGCTCCTCCGCGACGAGGATCAGCTCCCCCATGCCGCCGAGCGGGCCGGGGCCCGTGCAGGCGACGGCGCTGGCGCGGCCGCCGCTGCGGTCGTCACCGGCGTAGGTCGCGCCCGTGAAGAGCCAGCCGACCGGCAGCGGCCACGGCATCCACACCGGCACCCGGGTCCGGTGCACGACGACACCGAGACCCTCGACGCTGGGCGGGATCACGGGCTGGAGCGGATGCACGGCCCCGTGCACGTCGCACTGCCAGGAATCGGAGAAGAGGCCGGGAGCCCTGACCCGGCCACCACACTTCGGGCAACTGGGTTCGCCCCTCATAGGGCCCCACGGTCCTACCCGATCCGGCCCGCGTCAAGGACGATCACCCGTCCGGGCGGAACCCCGCCCGGACGGCCGATATAGATGCAGCTTGCACTTATTAGCTTGGCTAACTTACTATGTGTAAACGCCAACCATCTGTCGGAACGGGAGCGGACATGGACCCCTTCGAAGCGGGAGCCGGTGGCCTTCTGCGCCAGCCCAAGGCGGTCTGGGCGACCGCGGGCGCGTCCGTCGTCGCCTTCATGGGCATCGGACTCGTCGACCCGATCCTGCCGTCCATCGCCCGGGGGCTGGACGCCACGGCCGGTCAGGTCTCCCTCCTGTTCACCTCGTACTTCCTGATCACCGCCTTCGCGATGCTGCTGACCGGCTTCGTCTCCAGCCGGATCGGCGGCCGCAGGACCCTGCTGCTCGGCCTCGCCCTGGTCGTCGTCTTCGCGGGCCTGTCCGGCACCTCCGACACGGTCGGACAGCTCGTCGGCTACCGCGCGGGCTGGGGACTGGGCAACGCGCTGTTCGTCTCCACCGCCCTCGCCGTGATCGTCGGGGCGGCGGCGGGAGGCAGCGCCTCGGCGATCCTGCTGTACGAGTCCGCCCTCGGCCTCGGCATGGCGTGCGGGCCGCTGCTGGGCGCGCTGCTCGGGGACGCCAGCTGGCGCTACCCCTTCTTCGGCACCGCGCTGCTGATGGCGATCGGCTTCCTGTGCATCACGGCGTTCCTGGGGGAGCAGCCGAAGCCGGCCCGCAGGACCTCGCTGCTGGACCCGCTCAAGGCGCTCGGCCACGGCGGTCTGGCCTCGACGGCGGTCTCGGCGTTCTTCTACAACTACACGTTCTTCACCGTGCTGGCCTTCACGCCGTTCGTGCTCGACATGACGCCGTACCGGTCGGGCGCGGTGTTCTTCGCCTGGGGCGTGCTGCTCGCCGTCTTCTCGGTCCTGGTGGCCCCGCGGCTGCAGAAGCGGTTCGGCTCGCTGAAGGTGCTGGGCGGCTCCCTGGTGCTGCTCGCCGCCGACGTCCTGGTGCTCGGCTACGGCGACCACACCACCGCCGTGGTGTGCACGGTCCTGTCCGGCGCCCTCATCGGCGTCAACAACACCGTCTACACCGAGCTGGCGCTGGGCGTGTCGGACGCCCCGCGCCCGGTCGCGAGCGCCGGCTACAACTTCGTGCGCTGGTTCGCCGCGGCCGCCGCGCCGTTCTTCGCGCCGAGGATCGAGGAGTGGACGGACGTCCACGCCCCGTTCGCCGTCGCCGCGGCCACCGCGGTCCTCGGTGCGGTCGTGGTCCTCGTGCGGCGTGAGGCGCTCACCGCGAGGGCGGAGGAGCTGGAGCCGGGGCACGCCGCGGAGGACGAGGGGCGCCGTCCTCGCCGACCGGCGCGCGCTTCCGGCCGATCGGTGAGCCGGGTCACTCCAGCGTGACGGACCCGCGGGACGGATCCCGCAGGTCCGTCCCGTGCGTCAGCCACCGCTCCTGGAGGGCCTGCGCGCCGTGCACGCGCTTCCAGGCGGCCTCGTTCGGGGTCATCGGCAGCAGCGGCAGGAAGTGGACCGGGTCCAGGGGCTCGTCGAGGTCCAGGTCCTCGACCAGGCCGCCGGGCTCGGCCACCAGCACGGAGGTGAACGGGGCGCCGGGCCACAGGGGTTCACCGACGTCGAGGGAGGCGCCGGGCGCCACGACCACGCCCTCCACCTGCGGGGAGGCGGCGAGCACGGCGAGCGGGCGGAGCACCTTGTCGGTGTCGGCGAGGCCCGCCCGCACGGACAGGACCAGCTCGGCGCGCGGCCCCCGCACCGGATCGGCGAGCACCGCGGTGGGGTCGCTCATCGGCTGCGCGGACATGCCGAGCGTGGCGTAGCGGACGATGCCGCCCTCCTGGAAACGCAGGACCTCGATGCGGTCCGTACCCAGGAAGGTGACCGCGGCGCGGGCGTCCGGCTCGCCCAGCGCGCTGCGCAACCGGGCCTCGACCAGAGGAAGAACATCTGCCATGCCGCGAGCATAGAACTCGCCAGTACTGGGCAAAGCAGCGCCTTGACACTTCGGTCGGCTGATACTCTGGCCCGGCGGTTCGGGGCAGCACGCAGAAGCGTCGCGATCAAGCCCCGACGCCGAGGTAGTCCCTCACGGGGGACCGGCTGGAGGAGGTGGGGCTGTCATGGATCGAAGTCGACCGTGCAGTACCACTCGCTCTTCCCGCCGCTGATGTAGCTCTGGCTCCGGCCGACCGCCGCCTCTCGCGTTCTCGTCCTCACTCGGAAGAGCACTTCGTTTCGTCGTACCGGATCCGCCCCGGCCCCTCGGTCCGCGCGATCCGTCTGATCTGAAGCAGTACCTGAATCAGTAGCGAAACCCGCCACCGCGACGGAGCGGTGCTCCCCGCTTTGTGGACGTGCCAAACATCCTTCCCCGCTTCGAGGGGCGGGAGACTCCTCGCCAGGACGTCAGGACGTCCCCATTCCGGGTAGTTCCATCCGCCGTCGGCGCCTTTCGCTGCCTGTCGCGAAGGAGCCCGCCATGTCGATGATCCGCGACCTGCGTGCCGTGGTCCGCCCGTCCCGCCCCGGCCTGCGCAAGGACAGCGGCGCGTACGACACCACGCGCGATCCCGCCACCCCCTCGGCGGTCGTCGACTGCGCCGTCTACCGCGACGGCGCCCGCGTCGAGGCGCCGGCGCCGCTGACCCCGCACGAGGCGATGCGCCAGGTGCGCCGCGACGGCGGGTTCGTGTGGATCGGCCTGCACGAGCCGACGGAGAGTGAGTTCGCAGGGATCGCCCGGGAGTTCGGGCTGCACCCGCTGGCCGTGGAGGACGCGGTCCAGGCCCACCAGCGTCCCAAGCTGGAGCGCTACGACGACTCCCTGTTCACCGTCTTCAAGACCATCCACTACGTCGAGCACGACCAACTCGACGCCAACAGCCAGGTGGTGGAGACCGGCGAGGTCATGTGCTTCACCGGCAAGGACTTCTTCATCACCGTCCGGCACGGCGGCCAGGGCTCGTTGCGCGCGCTGCGCCACCGGCTCCAGGACGACCCGGAGCTGCTCGCCCGGGGCCCCTCGGCGGTGCTGCACGCGATCGCCGACCACGTCGTCGACGGGTACATCGCGGTCGCCGACGCCGTGCAGGACGACATCGACGAGGTCGAGACGGAGGTGTTCTCGCCGGGCCGCAAGGGCAGTCCGCGCGGCACCGACGCCGGCCGGATCTACCAACTCAAGCGTGAGGTACTGGAGTTCAAGCGGGCGGTGTCGCCGCTGCTGCGGCCGATGCAACTGCTGAGCGAGCGGCCGATGCGGCTGGTCGACCCCGACATCCAGAAGTACTTCCGGGACGTCGCCGACCACCTCGCCCGCGTCCAGGAACAGGTCGTCGGCTTCGACGAGTTGCTCAACTCCATCCTCCAGGCCAACCTCGCGCAGGCGTCCGTCGCGCAGAACGAGGACATGCGCAAGATCACGTCCTGGGCGGCCATCATCGCCGTGCCGACGATGGTCTGCGGGGTCTACGGCATGAACTTCGACCACATGCCGGAGCTGCACTGGCGTTACGGCTACCCCGTCATCATGTCGGTGACGGTGATGCTCTGCGTGGGCATCCACCGCACGCTCAAGCGCAACGGCTGGCTGTGACGACCGCCTGGATAGGGTGAGCCCCATGACACGCGAGCTGCTCGACCCGGCCCTCGTCGAGGAGGCCACCAAGAAGTCCGGTCTCATCTGGGTCGGGGCGGCCGGCGAACGGAGCACACGGCCGCTGTGGCACGTGTGGCACGAGGGCGCGGCCTGTCTGGTCGGCGACGGCCCCGGCGAGCAGCCGCTGCCGGGACTGGCCGACGGCGTGACGGCCGAGGTGACCGTCCGCAGCAAGGACAAGGGCGGCCGGCTGGTCACCTGGACGGCGCGGGTCGCCCAGCTCGCCCCCGGCACCGAGGCGTGGGAGGCGGCCGTCGCCGACCTCAAGGGCAAGCGGCTGAACGCGCCCGACGGCGAGGCGATGACGGCGCGCTGGGCGCGGGAGTGCCGGGTGATCCGGCTGGAGCCCACCGGGGTCACGTCCCCGCTGCCCGACGGGGATCTGGCGGCACCGCCGGCACCGTCCCCGGCGACGACCCGTCAGCCGGTCCCGGCGGGCCTCCTGAGGCTGCTGCTGAGGAAACGCGGGAAGGGCGGGCGCGCGTAGCACGCGGGCGCGCGGCCGGTCACGACGTCGGCAGTTCCTTGCCGTAGTCCACGGTCTCGCTCTCGGCCGGCTCCTTCAGGGCGAAGTCCTTGCCCCAGGCGGAGAAGGTCAGGGTGCCCGCCCCGCCCGCGCGCACCAGGCGCAACGGGTACGGCTTGCCCTCCAGGGACACGTCCAGCGTGCCGCCGGAGCCCCCGTCGCCCGTGATGCGGATGGTGCGCACCCCGGCCTGCTCGTGGTGCCCGTCCTTGTCCAGCGAACCGTGCAGTGTCAGCACACTGTCGAGAAGGAGGTCCTTGTCCGTGAACCCGCTGAACTTCTTGTACGAGGGGTCACCGGTCGGCACCTTCACGTACTTGTCGTCGAGTTTGCCCGCCGCCGCGTCGTCGGAACCGGTGTCGTCGGAGGCGCCGTCCTCGTGCTTCCAGAACGCGGCGTCCGCCTTGAGGTACAGCTCCTCGTCGACCCGCAGCAGGTGGAAGGCGGCGCCCTCGGCGGTGACCGACCCGGTCGCGCCGTCCGCCTTCAGGCTCATGTCGAGCTTGTACGACTTCCCGCCGGCGACCACGGTCCCCGACAGCCGCACCGCGTCCACCGCCGCGGCGGCCGCCCGGGTCTTCGCCTGGATCTTGTCGGCGGCCAGCTTGCCGACCCCGTTCGTCCCCGCGTCCGGGTCCTCGCCGCACCCGGTGAGCCCCAGGCCCGTCACGGCCAGCGCGCACATCGCGCTCACCAGCGCGGCCCGGCGGTGGGTACGGCCCTGGGCGATCGCAGTCACAGAGGAAGCTGCCTTTCTGCGGGGGACTCCTGAACGGGGGACTCCTGAACGGCGTACCGCAGCGTACCGGGGTCCCGGCCGGGGAACGGAGCCAGTCCGTCCGGACCGCTCACCAGGGCGTACCCGATCGGGACGGGCTAGCCTGAAGCCCGCGCGAGCGGGCAATTGGGAAAAGAACCCCACCCGCGACAGTGCGGGGAGCACGACGGCGAACACACCGTACCGGCGCGTACGAGAAGGAGGTCCGGACATGGCAGCGGGCGCCCCCCGGATCTTCGTCTCCCACCTCGCCGGAGTCGCCGTCTTCGACCCCAACGGCGACACCGTGGGACGGGTGCGCGACATGGTCGTCATGCTGCGGGTCGGCCGCAAGCCGCCCCGGCTGCTCGGGCTGGTCGTCGAACTCACCACCCGGCGCCGGATCTTCCTGCCCATGACCCGGGTGACCAGCATCGAGTCCGGTGAGGTCCTCAGCACCGGCGTGCTGAACGTCCGCCGCTTCGAGCAGCGGCCCACCGAGCGGCTCGTCTTCGGCGAACTGCTCGACCGGCGCGTCACGCTCACCGAGACCGGCGAGGAGGTCACCGTCCTCGATCTGTCCGTGCGTCAGCTGCCGGCCCGCCGGGACTGGGAGATCGACCGGGTCTTCGTGCAGAAGGGCAGGAAGTCGGGCGCCTTCCGGCGCGGCAGGGGCGAGAAGCTGACCGTGGAGTGGTCGGCGGTCACCGGCTTCTCCCTGGAGGAGCACGGGCAGGGCGCCGAGAGCCTCCTCGCCACCTTCGAGCAGCTGCGCCCGGCCGACCTGGCGAACGTCCTGCACCACCTGTCCGCCAAGCGCCGCGCGGAGGTGGCCGCCGCCCTCGACGACGACCGGCTCGCCGACGTCCTGGAGGAGCTGCCGGAGGACGACCAGATCGAGATCCTCGGCAAACTGAAGGAGGAGCGCGCCGCGGACGTCCTGGAGGCGATGGACCCCGACGACGCGGCCGACCTGCTCTCCGAGCTGCCCGAGCAGGACAAGGAGCGGCTGCTCAGCCTGATGGAGCCCGACGACGCGGCCGACATGCGGCGGCTGATGGCGTACGAGGAGCACACGGCGGGCGGGCTGATGACGACCGAGCCGATCGTGCTGCGGCCCGACGCGACCGTCGCCGACGCCCTCGCCCGGGTCCGCAACCGCGACCTCTCCCCCGCCCTCGCCGCCCAGGTCTACGTGTGCCGGCCGCCCGACGACACGCCGACCGGCAAGTACCTGGGGACGGTCCACTTCCAGCGGCTGCTGCGCGACCCCCCGTACACGCTGGTCAGCGCGCTCCTCGACGAGGACCTGCAGACCCTCGCCCCGGGCGCGACGCTGCCCGTGATCGCCGGGTTCTTCGCGACGTACGACATGGTCGCGGCGCCCGTCGTCGACGAGGCCGGCTCGCTGCTCGGCGCGGTGACGGTGGACGACGTGCTGGACCACATGCTGCCCGAGGACTGGCGGGAGACCGAGTTCCACCTGGCCGAGGGGGAGGTGGCCGATGGCTCCCGAGCGTGACCCCGCGCGCTCCGAGCGCGTCCCGGTCGGCGCCACGGCGACGACCCGCCCCCGGGTCCGGCTGGACCAGCCGCGCCCGCCCCGGCGCCGGATCCTGCCCGAGTGGGACCCCGAGGCCTTCGGGCGGCTCTCGGAGCGCATCGCGCGGTTCCTGGGCACCGGGCGGTTCATCGTCTGGATGACGATCGTCATCATCGTGTGGGTGCTGTGGAACATCTTCGCCCCGCGCGACCTGCGCTTCGACAACTACCCCTTCATCTTCCTGACGCTGATGCTGTCGCTCCAGGCCTCCTACGCGGCCCCGCTGATCCTGCTCGCGCAGAACCGCCAGGACGACCGCGACCGGGTCAACCTGGAGCAGGACCGCAAGCAGAACGAGCGGTCCATCGCGGACACCGAGTACCTCACCCGGGAGATCGCCGCCCTGCGGATCGGGCTCGGTGAGGTCGCCACCCGCGACTGGATCCGCTCCGAACTCCAGGACATGGTGAAGGAACTCGAGGGGATGCGGGACGGCCACGTCGTATTCCCGGCGGAACGGTCGCGCGGACGTGACGTAGACGACCGCTGACGGCCATGCCGAGGCTCCGGTGGAGCGCCGTACCATCGTCCTTATGGTTACGGAAGACGCGGTGCGCGAGGCACTGGCGACGGTGAACGACCCCGAGATCAACCGTCCCATCACCGAACTCGGGATGGTCAAGTCGGTGGACGTCGGGGCGGACGGGGCGGTCGCGGTCACCGTGTACCTGACGGTCTCCGGCTGCCCGATGCGCGAGACGATCACGCAGCGCGTCACCGAGGCGGTCTCCGGTGTCGACGGCGTCACGCGGGTCGACGTGACGCTCGACGTGATGAGCGACGCACAGCGCAAGGAGCTGGCCGCGGCGCTGCGCGGCGGCCAGACCGAGCGCGAGGTGCCCTTCGCCAAGCCGGGCTCGCTCACGCGCGTGTACGCGGTCGCGTCCGGCAAGGGCGGCGTCGGCAAGTCCTCGGTGACGGTGAACCTGGCGGCGGCGATGGCGGCCGACGGCCTGAAGGTGGGCGTCGTGGACGCCGACATCTACGGCCACAGCGTGCCGCGCATGCTGGGCGCGGAGGGCCGTCCCACCCAGGTCGAGAACATGATCATGCCGCCGTCGGCGAACGGCGTGAAGGTCATCTCGATCGGCATGTTCACCCCGGGCAACGCCCCGGTCGTCTGGCGCGGCCCGATGCTGCACCGCGCGCTCCAGCAGTTCCTGGCCGACGTGTACTGGGGCGACCTGGACGTCCTGCTGCTGGACCTCCCGCCGGGGACCGGCGACATCGCCATCTCGGTGGCCCAGCTCGTCCCGAACGCGGAGATCCTGGTCGTCACCACGCCCCAGCAGGCCGCCGCCGAGGTGGCCGAGCGGGCGGGCTCGATCGCCGTCCAGACCCACCAGAAGATCGTCGGCGTCGTCGAGAACATGTCCGGGCTGCCCTGCCCGCACTGCGACGAGATGGTCGACGTCTTCGGCACCGGCGGCGGCCAGAGCGTCGCGGACGGTCTGACCCGTACGACGGGCGCCTCGGTGCCGGTCCTCGGCTCCATCCCCATCGACGTCCGCCTGCGCGAGGGCGGTGACGAGGGCAAGCCGGTCGTCCTCACCGACCCGGACTCCCCGGCGGGCTCCGCGCTGCGGGCCATCGCGGGCAAGCTGGGCGGACGTCAGCGCGGCCTGTCGGGCCTGTCCCTCGGCATCACCCCGAAGAACAAGTTCTGACCCGTCGTCCGCGCAGGGCCCTCGGACCACCGTGGGCCCTGCGCCGTTCCTTCGTACGACCGCGGGGGCGCCGTCCGCCAGGACCGCGCCCCCGTCGTCGTCACCCCGCGGCTACGCGTACTCCGCGATGTCCTTGATCACGGCGAAGCCGAGCCCGTACGCGCTCATGCCCCTCCCGTACGCCCCCACGTGCACCCCTTCCGGGGTCGAGCCGGCCAGCACCCAGCCGAACTCGGACTCGCGGTAGTGGAAGGGGGTCGGCACGCCGTCGACCGGCAGGGACAGCGTGGACCAGTCCGGGCCGGACAGGTCGTCGGCCAGCACCCACGCCGTCTCCGTCTGCTGCTCCAGCCAGTCGTCGCGCAGGCTGTGGTCCATCTGGCCCGGCCAGGTGAAGGACAGCAGCCCCACCCCCGCCAGCCAGGCCGCCGAGGACACCGAGGTGGCCTCCAGCAGCCCCGTGCCGTCCGCGCTGCGCCGGTCGGGGTTCGCGGCGACGGTCACGACGACCGCGAACTTCCCGCGGTCCTCCCCCGCCGTCTCGTGCCGCACGGAGGGCTCGTCACCGTGCCCGATCGAACCGTGCTCGACGGCACCGTCGGCCGCCGTGCCGACCTGCATCAGCCAGCGCGGCCCCGTGAAGGCCTCGTCGAGGCCGTACCAGGGGAACGGCGCCTCCAGGTACCCGTCGACCGTGCGCCGGGCGGAGGGGACCTGTTGTCCGCCCTCCGCGGCCGGCGCCTGCACGACTGCCCGACTCGTCGTCTCCATGTGCCCGGACGCCTCCTCGCTCTCGCCGGACCGTACGGCCCGCCCCCCTTCGGGCGGCGTTGCCCGTCTGGGTACGGCCCGTACAACAACCAGGCAGCATAGCCACCCCGCTCGCGGCTGCGGGGAAGCCGCCCGGCACGGGGAGCGTGCGCCCCCTCACATCCGGGGACGCGGGAGGCTCAGGTGGCGTCCGCGTCGAAGGGCGGGCGGTCGTCCTTGCGCGGCTCCTCCGGCTTCTTCGTCATGTCGATCCGCCCGCCGGACGAGCCGGACGGGGACGAGGACGGGGACGGGGAGGACTCCTGGTCGCGGCTGTGGACGGCGTCCGTGACCTCGGCCATCTCCTTCTTCAGGTCGAAGCCGTTGCGGATCTCCTTCAGCCCCAGGTCCTCGTTGTCCAACTGCTTGCGGATGAAGGTCTTGGGGTTGAGGTCCTCGAACTCGAAGTCCTTGAACTCCGGGCCGAGTTCCTGCCTGATGTCCTGCTTGGCGCTCTCGGAGAACTCACGGATCTTCCGGATCGTGCGCGTCACGTCCTGGATGACCTTCGGGAGCTTGTCCGGACCGAAGACGAGCACGGCCAGGACGATGATCGTCACCAGCTCGAGCGGTCCTATGTCATTGAACACCTGAAGCTCCTTGCGATGTCCGCGGTCCGCGGTCCTCGGTGGCCCTGGTGGCCCTCGGTGGTCGGTGCGGGTCTTCCGTGGTCCGGGCCGGGTCCACGGTACCTGTCGCACCTGTCCGATCGGTACCGTCCCGAGGTGTCCGGCTGGTTGCGGACGGCCTGTTTTCCGCGTGGTCCGCCCGTCGGGACGGCGGGCGGAGGACGGGCGGGCGGGCGAATTGTGAGGTTTCCGCGGATCGGGCGGGGCGCGGTGGGCCGGGCGGGGCGCGGGCCGGCTCAGCCGCCGTCGGAGGAGCCGAGCACGAGGGAGAGGGTCCGTTCCTCCCCGTCGCGTTCGACGGTCAGCTCCAGGCGGTCGCCGGGACGGTGCGCACGGGTCTTCACGATCAGTTCCTCGCCGGAGTGGACGCGTCGGCCGTCGACCGCGGTGACGACGTCTCCGGGCCGGATGCCGGCCCGGTCGCCGGGGCCGCCCGGGGTCACCGGCTCGCCTCCGCCACCGTCCTCGGTGCCGACGCGGGCGCCGTCGCCCGCGTAGTCCATGTCGAGGGTCACGCCGATGACCGGATGGGTCGCCCGGCCCGTGTTGATCAGTTCCTCGGCGACGCGCTTGCCCTGGTTGACCGGGATGGCGAAGCCCAGGCCGATCGAACCGGCCTGGCCGCCGTCGGAACCGGTGCTCTCGGCGGCGGAGCGGATGGCCGAGTTGATGCCGATGACGTGGCCCCGCGCGTCGAGGAGGGGGCCGCCGGAGTTGCCCGGGTTGATGGGGGCGTCGGTCTGCAGGGCGTCCACGTAGGACACGTCGCTCGCGTCGCCGCTGTCGCCGCCGGCGGTGATGGGCCGTTCCCTGGCGCTGATGATGCCCGAGGTGACGGTGCCCTCCAGGTCGAAGGGGGCGCCGATGGCGACGACCGGGTCGCCGACCCGGACGTTGTCGGAGTTGCCGAGGGGCAGGGGCCGCAGGCCCCGCACGCCGGTCACCTTCACCACGGCGAGGTCGTACCCGCTGTCCTTGCCGACGACCTCGGCCTCGGCGGTCCGGCCGCCGTTGAAGACGACGGATATTCTGCCGCCGGACCCGGCGGGCTCGACGACGTGGCTGTTGGTGAGGATGTGCCCCCGCGTGTCGAGCACGAAGCCGGTGCCGGTGCCGCCCGCCCCACTGCTGCCGCTGCCGTTGCCGCTGACGTGCAGCGTGACGACGCCGGGCAGGGCACGGGCGGCGATCCCGGCGACCCCGTCCGCGTCCCGGTCGCCCGCTTCGACGGGGGCCTGGGGCAGCTCCACCGCCCCCATCCCGCCGTTGCGTTCCAGGTACACCCCGACGCCCCCGCCGACGGCGCCGGAGACCAGGGCCAGCAGCAGGGCCCCGACGGCCAGGCTCCGCCGCCGGCGCCGTCGCACCTGCTCCAGGCCGGCGACCGCGGCCCCGGTCTGCTGGAGCGGCCCGACGGCCACGGGGCCGCCGGCCCAGGGGTCGTAGCGGCGCCACGGGTCGGCGGGGACCGTGGCGGGCGGGGCGGTGGTGCCGGAATGCGCCTCGGAGGCCGTGCCGGGCACGCCGAGGGCGCCCGGCACGGGCTGAGGCGCGTCGGGGACGTCCACGGGGGTGCGCGGCACGTCGGGGACGGCAGCGGACGGCGGGGCGTGGGGAAGGCCGGCGTCCGGAACGGGCAACCTCCCGTCCGGCGCCGGCACATCCGGCACACCGGGAACGGCAACGGGCGGCGGCGCGTCGGGAAGGCCGGCGCCGGAAGTACCGGGCGTCGGCGCCGTCGCTCCGGAGGCGGTTGCGCCGGGGACACCCAGCACGGCCGGGGGCGCCGCGAAGGCGTTCGTGCCGGGCATGGCGGGGGCGGGCGGGCCCGAGGCCGGGGCGGGCGGGCCGGGCGGGGCCGGGGGCGGCACGGTCGCGTCCACGGCGTGTGCTCCGGGCATGCCGGAGGCGGCCGTACCGGGGGCCGATGTCACCGCGGGGTGCTGGACGGGCGGGGCCGGCGCCCAGGGGCCGGGTTCGCCGTACGGCGGGGTGCCGTAGGGGTCGGGGTCGTGCAGGGGCTTGGGGCGGTCGGTGGCGGCCGGAGGCCGGGGGCCCGGGTGCGCAGGCTCCGTCGGCGGCGGGGACCCGGCGCGATCGTCCGCGGGAGAGGGGGGCGCCCCGGCAGCCGCCCGGTCCGGCGCCTCCGCGGGACCGGCCACGGGGGTGACGGAAGGGGTGACGGGGTGTGCCGGAAGGAGCCGGCCGGGCGTCTCGTCGTCGCCGTCGCCGTTGCCGTGGTCGTCGCCGCCGGCAGGAAACGGGCGGTGCCGGTCCGCTGCGGCCTTCTCGGCGCTCCCCGCGGGACGGGCCAGTTCGTAATCGTCCTCGGGGAGCACGTCCCGTCCGGGTCCGCTCGGCGACTCCCCGTCGGTCCGTCCGGCGGGGCCGCCCTCGACCGGGCTGCCTCCAGCCGGTTCGCCCTCGACCGATTCGCCCCCGACCGGTTCGTCGTCGATGGGGTGCCCCGCCGTCGCGCTCGGGTCGTCCTCGTTCATCCGCCCGGCAGGGCTTTCTGTGGGCTTGCCCTCGTTCATGCTCTCCCCGCGGTCAGGCTCGCGCTCCGCCCCGCGCCGCTCGGGCACGGTTCACCCTGGATTCAACCAGGTTCGCGGGTCAGCGGGCCTGGTGCGGCGACGGTGTGGGGAGGGGGGTGGTGTCGGGGACGGGTGCGGCGAGCAGTCCGGGGGAGGCGATCTCCGGGGTACTGGTGGTCCAGGAGGTCAGCGAGACCGGCGGGGGCGTGCCGAGCGGACGTATCAGGGGGGACATCGCGGCGGCGCCGGCCATCACGGGTGTGGTCAGCCGGTGCAGTGACTGCTCGGGGTGCACCGGCGGGGACGGCACCCCGGGCAGCAGCGGGGCGGAGGCCCGGGTCGGGGCGACCGGTGTCTCGCCGGCCAGCTGTCCGCCCTGCGCGAGCAGGGGTCCGACGCCACGGCGCCGCTGGCTCTCGGGGGTCGTCGCGGAGCCGCCGCCCGGCGTGCGGGCCGGTGTCACGTTGCTGCCCGAGCCCACGCCGCCACGGGCGTCCGTGTCGGTCGGGACGCCGGTGTTCATGCCGCCGAGGGCGATCGCGGCCAGCGACACCGCACCGGCGGCGACGAAGGCGAACCGCAGCCCACGCGAGCGCTCGGCGTCGGACCTGCCGACCGGGTGGACGCCGAAGCCGCGCCCGGTGGCGGGGGCGAACACGGAACCGTGGTCGCGTGCGGGGACGTAGCCGAACTCGAAGGGCTCCTCCCGTCTCGCTCCGAAGACTCCGGGCGCTCCGGGGCGGGCCCCGAATCTGTCGCCGAAGCCTCCCGCGAGCGGCGGCAGGCCGCCGTCGCCCGGGTCGCCTCCCGCGGGCAGCCCCTGAAGGCGCGCCAGGAAGCTCTCCGAGGGAGCGGGCGGGGCCACTTCCGCGAAGACGTTCTTCAGCCGGCGCTGCGCGTCGACCTCCGCCTTGCACTTGGAGCAGGTCGCCACGTGCGCCAGCACCCGCTCGCGGGTGTCATGGCCCAGCTCACCGTCCACGAGGGCGGAGAGTCGGTCACCGAGGTGCTGCTCGGCCGGGGTAGGACGGGTTCCACTCACGCGGTCGCGCCCCCTCCCCCCAGAACGGGGACCCGGGCCACGAACGAGCGACGCTCGGAGCGCGCCTCGGGCGAACGGTGCGCCAGTGCCTTGCGCAGCTGCGAGCGGCCCCGGTGGATCCGCGAACGGACCGTGCCGAGCTTGACGCCGAGGGTCGCGGCGATCTCCTCGTAGGACAGTCCCTCGATGTCGCACAGGACGACCGCGGCGCGGAACTCGGGGGCGAGGGTGTCGAGGGCCTGCTGGACGTCCGCGTCGAAGTGGGCGTCGTTGAAGATCTGCTGCGGCGTGGGTTCCTTGCTGGCCAGCCGCTCGGCCGCGTCGTCGCCGAGCGAGTCGAAGCGGATGCGCTGCTTGCGGCGGACCATGTCCAGGAAGAGGTTGGTGGTGATGCGGTGCAGCCAGCCCTCGAAGGTGCCCGGCGTGTACGTCGACAGCGAGCGGAAGACGCGGACGAAGACCTCCTGGGTGAGGTCCTCGGCGTCGTGCTGGTTACCGGTGAGGCGGTAGGCGAGCCGGTAGACGCGGCCGCTGTGCATGCTGACGATCTCCTCCCACGTGGGCGGAGTCCACGCCTGCCCGTCCGCGTCGGTGGAGAAGGTCGCGGTCTGGGCGGGGCCGGCACCGGGGCCGGCGGCGTGACTGTGGTCAGCGGTGTCGTTCACGGATTTCGGCCTGCCTGCCGAACCGAGAAGGCGCCGCAGCGCTCCTGCCCGATCCACAGGTGCAGCCGCACCTCCCCTGTCGGCTCTGGTGGTGTCCAGCGGAGCCCCTACCATAGCCACCTCGCCCGTTAGCTCCGGATAAGCGGTTTTACGAGAATTTGATCTGGGCTGACACGGCTCATACGACTGCGTCAGCACTTGCTCGGCATCCCGTCGCTCGTCGTGATCCAACCGTGTCCCCCTCGGTCCGTCCCACCTTTTCAAACGCGCGGTCCCATCTGCGGGTTCCCGGCGCCAACGGATACAGTCACGCCCAGGCAACCACGGGGACAGGAGAGGGTCATTACCGGCAACCGGCAGACGAGCTGGGCGTTCGCCGACGCCTATGTCGCCGAGGACGAGGCACTGCTCTGGGCCCGTGACCGGGCCCGCGAAGCGGGGCTGCGCTCGGTGTCGCCCAGCACGGGCGCCGCGTTGCGGTTGCTCGCCGCCACCGTGGACGCCAAGGCGGTCGCGGAGATCGGTACCGGTACCGGCGTCTCGGGGATCCACCTGCTGCACGGCATGCGTCCGGACGGCGTCCTGACGACCGTCGACCCGGAACCGGAGCACCAGCAGTCCGCCCGGCAGGCCTTCCGCGCCTGCGGGTTCGCCAGCAACCGGGCCCGCTTCATCCCCGGCCGCGCGCTGGAGGTCCTGCCGCGGCTCGCGGACGCCGGCTACGACCTCGTCTTCTGCGACGGCGACCGCCTCGAGGTCATGGACTACCTCGCCGAATCGTTGCGCCTGCTGCGTCAGGGGGGCCTGGTGGTCTTCGAGGGCGTGTTCGCGAACGGCCGGACGGTCGACTCGGGCCCGCAGCCCACCGAGGTCATAAGGGTGCGCGAGCTGCTGCGCGCGGTGCGCGAGAGCCAGGAGCTGGTGCCGTCGCTGCTGCCGGTGGGCGACGGCCTGCTCTGCGCGGTCAAGCGGTAGCCGCGCCGGCCGCGACCCCGCACGTCATGCCCGCCCGCGCGAGCCGTACGTGGTCGTACGAGGTCGAACGAGGCCCGTGCGGCCGACCGCACCACCGCACGCACGGCGGCCCGTCCGTGTGCCCGCCCCGCTCGTATGCCCGCCCGCCCGGTACGCCGTCCGGGTCACGGATCCTCGGACGCCCTTGCGGAAACAGGTCTCCCCGGCACCCTTGAGGATGCCGGGGAGACCTGTTTCCGCAAGGGGTGTGGTCGCTTGCGCGTCAGCCGACGACCTTCTTGAGGGCGTCGCCGAGCGCGTCGGCCTCGTCAGGGGTCAGCTCGACGACGAGCCGACCGCCGCCTTCGAGCGGAACGCGCATGACGATGCCCCGCCCCTCCTTGGTCACCTCGAGCGGGCCATCGCCCGTCCGCGGCTTCATGGCCGCCATGCTCGTTCCCCTTCCTGAAACCAGCTCATCGTCAAAGCCGACGGCCCGTGAAGGGCAAGGCGCGGCCCAGCATGGGACCCACGACACCGGCATCGAACACATTGCTTCCCAGCCATTATCCCGCATCGCAGGACCCGATGACCAACATCGGTAGGCATCGCTTGGGCAACGCGCGCGAGCAAAACCACCCATTTCGGCGGTGTGACTGCGATACTGCGCGCCCGCACGGACTTCCGCCCACCGGAAATCGTCCGGATTTCTTTGACGCAGGTCACACGTCCCGTGTGCCCGGCGTCCTTCATGCTGTCCTTCGGACACTGCGTACTGATCAGTACGTCAGACGCGACACCGAGGGGACATTCCATGGCCGACACCGTGCTCTACGAGGTGAGCGACGGGCTCGCGACGATCACCCTGAACCGCCCGGAGGCGATGAACGCGCTGAACATCGCGACCAAGGCCGCCCTGCGGGAGGCGGTGGAGTCCGCGGCGGCCGACGACGCCGTACGGGCGGTGCTGCTGACCGCCGCGGGGGAGCGGGCCTTCTGCGTGGGCCAGGACCTCAAGGAGCACGTCGGGCTGCTGATGGAGGGCTCGGGCGAGGTCATGCGCACGGTCAAGGAGCACTACAACCCGGTCGTGCGGGCGCTGACCGAGGCGCCGAAACCGGTGGTCGCCGCCGTGAACGGGGTCGCCGCCGGCGCCGGTTTCGGTTTCGCGCTGGCCGCCGACTACCGGATCGTGGCGGACACCGCCTCCTTCAACACCTCGTTCGCGGGGGTCGCGCTGACCGCCGACTCGGGCGTCTCCTGGACCCTGCCGCGCGTGGTGGGCCCCGGCCGGGCCACCGACCTGCTGCTCTTCCCGCGCAACGTCAAGGCGCAGGAGGCCTACGAGCTGGGCATCGCCAACCGGGTCGTCCCGGCGGACGCGCTGCGCGCCGAGGCCGAGAAGGTCGCGCGGGCACTGGCGGAGGGGCCGACGGTCGCCTACTCGGCGCTGAAGGAGGCCGTGGCGTACGGGCTCTCCCACTCGCTGGCGGAGACGCTGGAGAAGGAGGACGAACTGCAGACCCGGGCGGGGGCCTCGGAGGACCACACGATCGCCGTGCGGGCGTTCGTGAACAAGGAGAAGCCGAAGTACCTGGGCCGCTGAGGTCGGCGGCGGGGCCGCGGGTCCGTCACGCGGCCCCGGCGGCCCTCACGGGGTGCTTCTGGACACGCAGGCCGCCAGGTGGTCGTCCACCAGGCCGCAGGCCTGCATCAGCGCGTACGCCGTCGTCGGGCCTACGAAACGCAGGCCCCGCTTCTTGAGCGCCTTCGACAGGGCGGTCGACTCCGGGGTGATCGCCGGGACGTCCGCGAGGGACTTGGGGACGGGGCGGGTCTCCGGGTCCGGGGCGTGGGACCAGATCAGTTCGTCGAGGTCACCCGGGGACCAGCCGGCCAGTACGCGGGCGTTGGCGAGCGTGGCGTCGATCTTGGCGCGGTTGCGGATGATGCCGGTGTCGGCGAGCAGGCGGGTGCGGTCCTCGTCGGTGAAGGCGGCGACCGCGTCGATCGCGAAGCCGGCGAAGGCGGTGCGGAAGCCGGGGCGGCGGCGCAGGATGGTGATCCAGGACAGGCCGGACTGGAAGGCCTCCAGGCTGAGGCGTTCGAAGAGGGCCTGGTCTCCGTGGACCGGTCGGCCCCACTCCTCGTCGTGGTAGGTCACGTAGTCCGCCGCGGACAGGGCCCAGGGGCAGCGCAGCGCTCCGTCGGGGCCGGCAAGGGGGGTGCCGTCGCTCACTGCTGCTCCTCCCGCGCGGGCTTGTCCATGGAGACGTGCGGCTCGGGCGTCCGGGCCACGGCGAGCGCGGACTCCAGTTCGCCGATGCGGGCGTCGCGCTCGGCGAGTTCGGCACCGAGGCGGTTGAGGGCGTCGTCGACGTCGGCCATGCGGTAGCCGCGGGCGGCGAGCGGGAAGCGGAGCCGGTCGACGTCGGACCGGTCGACGGGTCGGTCGGGGGGCAGCGGGTCGTGCAGCCGCTCGGGCGCGACCTCCGGCAGCGGGCCGGTGCCCTCGCCGCCGCCCACCACGGCGAGTGTCACCGCGGCCACCACGACGGCGAGCGCGATGACCAGGAAGAAGAACATAACCATCGGTGGGTCCCCACGCTCGCTGTGCTCGTTGTCGGATGTGTCAGGGTCCGATCGTGCCATGAGGGTGTGACAGTTAGGGTCGCAGACGGCGGATGTCAGGGACGGACGAGGAGAGGTCACAGGGGATGCTCAGGCTGGGCGGGCGGGAATTCGGCACCCACGAGCCGGTGGTCATGGCGATCGTGAACCGGACCCCGGACTCCTTCTACGACCAGGGCGCGACCTTCCGTGACGAGCCGGCCCTCGCGCGCGTGGAGCAGGCGGTGGCCGAGGGCGCCGCGATCATCGACATCGGCGGCGTCAAGGCCGGGCCCGGCGAGGAGGTCACCGCCGAGGAGGAGGCGCGGCGCACGGTCGGTTTCGTGGCCGAGGTGCGGCGGCGCTTCCCGGACGTCGTGATCAGCGTGGACACCTGGCGGGCCGAGGTCGGCGAGGCGGTCTGCGAGGCGGGCGCGGACCTGCTCAACGACGCCTGGGGCGGGGTCGATCCGGGACTGGCCGAGGTCGCGGCGCGGTACGGGGCCGGGCTGGTCTGCACGCACGCGGGCGGCACGGAGCCCCGGACACGGCCGCACCGGGTGGCGTACGACGACGTCATGGCCGACATCCTGGCGGTGACCGTGGGGCTGGCGGAGCGGGCGGCCGGGCTGGGGGTGCCGCGGGAGTCGATCCTGATCGACCCGGGGCACGACTTCGGCAAGAACACGCGGCACAGCCTGGAGGCCACGCGGCGGCTCGGGGAGATGGTGGGGACGGGGTGGCCGGTGCTGGTGTCGCTGTCCAACAAGGACTTCGTCGGCGAGACGCTGGACCGGCCCGTCAAGGAGCGGGTGGTGGGGACGCTGGCCACCACCGCGGTGTCCGCCTGGCTGGGGGCGCAGGTGTACCGGGTGCACGAGGTCGCCGAGACGCGGCAGGTGCTGGACATGGTGGCGTCCATCGCGGGGCACCGGCAGCCGGCGGTGGCCCGGCGGGGGCTGGCGTAGTCCCAGGGGGGTGTCGGACACCCCCTGGCCCGCCCCCGCCGCCCGCCAGAAGACCGGAAGACCGGAAGAAACCGTCCCGACCGCTCCGGCCGGCCCGATCGCTCCGCTCGACCCCCTAGCGGCTCGTCTCCTTCGAGACCAGGGCCACCGCTTCCGCCACGTCGTCCGTGACGTGGAAGAGGAGGAGGTCCTTCTCCGAGGCCTTGCCCTGGGCGATCAGGGTGTTCTCCAGCCAGTCGACCAGGCCGCCCCAGTACTCCGTGCCGAAGAGGACGATCGGGAAGCGGGTGACCTTCTGGGTCTGGACGAGGGTGAGGGCCTCGAAGAGTTCGTCCAGGGTGCCGAGGCCGCCGGGCAGGACGACGAATCCCTGCGCGTACTTGACGAACATCATCTTGCGGACGAAGAAGTACCGGAAGTTCAGGCCGATGTCGACGTAGGGGTTCAGCCCCTGCTCGAAGGGCAGTTCGATGCCGAGGCCCACCGAGACCCCGCCCGCCTCGCTGGCGCCCTTGTTGGCCGCCTCCATGGCGCCGGGACCGCCGCCGGTGATCACCGCCCAGCCGGCCTCGACCAGCGCGCGTCCGAGCCGCACGCCCGCCTCGTACTCGGGTGAGTCCACCGCCGTCCGGGCGGAGCCGAACACGCTGATGGCGGACGGGAGTTCGGCGAGGGTGCCGAAGCCCTCGATGAACTCGGACTGGATGCGCAGGACCCGCCAGGGATCGGTGTGGACCCAGTCGGAGGGGGCGCGCTCGTCCAGCAGCCGCTGGTCGGTGGTGCTCGCCTGCACCTGGTCCCGCCGCCGGAGGACCGGTCCCAGGCGCTGTTCCTCCGGTGGCCGCCGCCTGCCCTCCGGGTTGCCTGTAGCCATGTGAACTCCCTCCGCTTGCAGTCGTTCCACCTCAGCGTAGATCTACGCGGGTTACGGGCGGGGGACGTCGGCGTGTCCGCCGCGGAGCGTCCCCGGACACGGATGCCCCGTGATCACGCGGTCAGCCAGGCCCGCAGCCGCTCCTCCCCCGCCAGGATCTTCGCGGTCTCCACGCGCTCGTCCCGCCGGTGCGCCAAGTGCGGGTTGCCCGGGCCGTAGTTGACGGCGGGGACGCCGAGTGCCGAGAAGCGGGAGACGTCCGTCCAGCCGTACTTGGGCTGCGGGGTGCCGCCCACGGCCTCGATGAAGGCCGCCGCGGCGGGGTGGGAGAGGCCGGGCAGGGCCGCCCCGCTGTGGTCGTCGACGACGAACTCCGCCACCCCGCAGCCGGCGAACACCTCGCGGACGTGGGCGACGGCCTCCTCGGGCGTGCGGTCGGGCGCGTAGCGGAAGTTGACGGTCACGACGCACTCGTCGGGGATGACGTTGCCGGCCACTCCGCCGGTGATGCCGACCGCGTTGAGGCCCTCGCGGTACTCCAGGCCGTCGATCACCGGCCGGCGCGGCTCGTACGAGGCGAGGCGCGCCAGGATCGGGGCGGCGGCGTGGATCGCGTTGGAGCCCATCCAGCCGCGCGCGGAGTGCGCCCGCTCGCCGGCGGTCTTCAGCAGGACCCGCAGGGTGCCCTGGCAGCCGCCCTCGACCTGGCCGTCGGACGGCTCCAGGAGCACCGCGAAGTCGCCCTCCAGCCACTCCGGGTGCGCCTCGGCGACGTGTCCCAGCCCGTTGAGGTCGGCGGCGACCTCCTCGTTGTCGTAGAAGACGAAGGTCAGGTCGCGGTTGGGCGCGGGGACCGTCGCGGCGATGCGGAGCTGGACGGCGACGCCGGCCTTCATGTCGCAGGTGCCGCAGCCCCACAGGACGCCGTCCGCGTCCAGCCGGGACGGCACGTTGCCGGCGATCGGGACGGTGTCGAGGTGGCCGGCGAGGATCACCCGCTCCGGACGGCCGAGGCGGGTGCGGGCGATCACGTTGTTGCCGTACCGGTCGACGGTGAGGTGCGGCAGCGCGCGCAGGGCCGCCTCGACGGCGTCCGCGAGCGGCTTCTCCGTGCCGCTCTCGGAGGGGAGGTCGACGAGCTGCGCGGTGAGCAGGGCGGCGTCCAGCGTGAGGTCAAGCGGGGTCTCGGCCATGCCGTCGACCCTAACGCGCCGCGCGCTCCGCCCGCCCGGCCCCGCCTCTCCCACCCGCCTCCCCCGCCTCTCCCTCCCGTCTCCCGGCCTCCCTTCCCGCCTCCCCCGGCTTTCCCCACGGACTCCCCGGTTTCCGTACTCTCCAGTACCTTGTACGCGTGCCAGAGCCGTCAGCCTCCCCCCAGCGCCGGGGCCGCCTCCTGCGATACGGGGCGGCCTGCGTGGTCCTGTCCGCCGTCGCGGGTTACGTCGCGGTCCAGTACGTCACCGGTGACGCCGGAGACCCCGGGTGCAGAGTGGTCTCCGCGGACGCGGCGGCGGCGTACGAGTTCACGCCGGAGCAGGCGGTGAACGCGGCCACCATCGCCGCCGTCGGCACCAACCGGAACATGCCGGAGCGGGCCGTGACCATCGCGCTGGCGACCGCGCTCCAGGAGTCGGCGCTGCGCAACCTCGACCACGGCGACCGGGATTCGCTCGGCCTCTTCCAGCAGCGGCCCTCGCAGGGCTGGGGCAGCGCCGAGGAGGTGCGGGACCCGGCCTACGCGGCGAACATCTTCTACGAGCACCTAGCCAAGGTCCCCGACTACACCGGACTGCCCCTGACCGTCGCCGCTCAGCGCGTGCAGCGCAGCGGCTACCCCGAGGCGTACGCCAAGCACGAGCCGGACGCGGCCCTGCTGGCCGCCGCGCTCACCGGGACCTCAGCGGCCTCGCTGACCTGCGACGGCCGGCCGGCGGCCACGGCGGCGGCCACCGGTCCCGACGCGGTCCGCGCCGCCCTCGTACGGGACTTCGGGCACGACGCGCTCCAGCGGGCGGGCGCCGAGGTGGGCGGCGCGGAGGCCTCCGCCGCGGACGGGACCCCGCCGGTCGCCGAGGCCGACGGACGGACCGTGACGCTGCCCGTGGCCGGGCGGACCGCCGCGGACGGGCGCGCGGCCGCCGAGCGCGGCTGGCAGCTCGCGCACTGGGCGGTCGCCAACGCCTCCGCGCTGCGCATCGAGCGCGTCGCCTACGCCGGCCGGGAGTGGGTCGCCGGGCGCACCGGCAGCACCTGGCGGGCCACCGGCTCGACCGAGGCCGCCGGCACCACGGGCGCGGGCGGCGGCGCCGGGAGCGTACGGATCGTCACCGCGCAGTAGTGCGAGCCCTCCTCCCGGAGGGTGACGCACGGGGCACCGGACAACGGGACGCACGGGTTTTCGCGCCGCCACCGCCGAGGCCGCCACGCGCCTTGGCAGCACTGGGATCGACGGGTTGCACGAGCTTTCACAGCGGGCGAGTTTCGCCCGCTTTTATCCAGATCCGATTATGCGACGCATTACCAACTCTTTACGTCGGCCGTGCGCAACCTTCGCGGGGTTCGAGCGGTAGTCACTGCGTCCGGGCCCGGACAGATGTCACAGACCGTTTTCGTCATCTCCGTCGAAGGAGCATCATGTCCCTCCCCCTGACCCGCAGGATCGCCCGTGCCGCACTGCTCGTCGCCGCGGGAGCCGCTGCCGGTGTCGGCGCGGCCGGCTCCGCCGGCGCCGCCCCCGCCCTGCCCGCCGGCCCGAACCTCGGCGGCCTGACCGCCCTGGACGGTGCGAGCGTGGGTCACACGGTCGACAGCGCGACCCGGAACGTCACCGGGACCGCGGGCGAGGCCGGTGGCAGGACGGTCGAGCAGGCCGTGCCGGCCGTGGGCAAGACCGGTGGCAAGGCCGTGAAGAAGGTGACGCCGGTGGCGCAGAAGGCCGCCGGTGAGGCGGCCGGCTCCGCGGCGGGCTCCGCCGGGGACGTCCTCGGGGACACCGCGTCCACCGCCACCAAGGGTGGGCTGCCGACGGACTCGCTGACCCGGGGCGGGCTGCCGGGAGCGGAGACGCTGCCGACCAAGGGCCTGCCGCTCGGCTGAGCACCGGGCTACCGCGGTGACGGGGTCCGGGGGGTCTTGCCCCCCGGGCCCCGTCTCCCGTGTGTGCGGGGGCCGCACGGTGCGGGGGCGGGGCGCACCCGGTTGCGCACGGGGCCGTTCGGCGCGACGCGGCACCACCCGGCGCGGCGCGGGACCGCCCGGCGCGACGCGGGGCCGTTCGGCGCGACGCGGCACCACCCGGCGCGGCGCGGGACCGCCCGGCGCGACGCGGGGCTGGTTGGCGCGGCGCGGGACCGCCCGGCGCGACGCGGGTGGCCGCGTCAGGCGAGTCGTTCCGCCGCCGCCCGTACCCGCTCGTCCGTCGCCGTCAGGGCCACCCGTACGTGCCGGCCGCCCGCCGGGCCGTAGAAGTCGCCGGGGGCCACCAGGATGCCGCGCTCGGCCAGGTGGGACACCGTGTCCCAGCAGGACTCGTCCCTCGTGGCCCAGAGGTAGAGGCCGGCCTCGCTGTGGTCGAGGCGGAAGCCGTGGGCGAGGAGTGCCTCGCGCAGGAGGGTGCGGCGGACGGCGTAGCGTTCGCGCTGCTCGTGGACGTGGACGTCGTCGGAGAGGGCCGCCACGACCGCCGCCTGGGTGGGCGCCGACGTCATCATGCCGCCGTGCTTGCGGATCTCCAGGAGCGGGGCGAGGACCTCCGGGTCACCGGCCAGGAAGGCGGCGCGGTAGCCGGCCAGGTTGGAGCGCTTCGACAGGGAGTGCACGGAGACGATCCCGTCGTGGGAGCCTCCGTTGACGTCCGGGTGGAGGACGGAGACCGGGTCGGCCTCCCAGCCCAGTTCGAGGTAGCACTCGTCGGAGAAGACCAGGATGCCGTGCTCGCGGGCCCAGGCCACGGTCCGGGTCAGCTCGGCCTGGGACAGGACCCTGCCGGTCGGGTTGGACGGGGAGTTCAGCCAGAGGAGCCTGATGCCGGTGGGGTCCAGCGCGGTCGGGTCGTCGTAGGCCTCGTACGCGGCACGGGCCAGGCGGGCACCGACCTCGTACGTCGGGTACGCCAGGCGCGGGAAGGCGACCTTGTCGCCGGGACCGAGGCCCAGCTGGGTGGGGAGCCATGCGACCAGTTCCTTGGAGCCGACGACCGGCAGGACGTGCCGGTGGGTGACCCCGCGGGCGCCCAGGCGCCGCTCCAGCCAGCCGGTGATCGCGTCGCGCAGCGCCGGGGTGCCCCAGACCGTCGGGTAGCCCGGGGAGTCCGCCGCGTCGACCAGCGCCTTCCGGATCAGCTCGGGGACCGGGTCGACCGGGGTGCCGACGGAGAGGTCGACGATCCCGCCGGGATGCGCCGCGGCCGTCTTCTTGTACGGCTCCAGCTTGTCCCAGGGGAAGGTGGGAAGGCGGTCGGAAACTGCGGACACGGTGCTCAGCTCGCTCTCTGACGGATAGGGCCCCTGACGGGTGCGGCCCTGCGGCCGCGGCCTTCGGCGGACACGGCAAACGCCCCGGTCCCGCACGGCGATCCGGGACGACCGGACCGTGCGGGACCGAGGCGGCGGACCGCTCGCCCGGTTACCCGGCCTGCGGCGGCAGCGCGGCGATGAAGGGGTGGTCGCGCTCGATCAGACCCAGCTTGCTGGCGCCGCCGGGCGAGCCCAGCTCGTCGAAGAACTCGACGTTCGCCTTGTAGTAGTCCTTCCACTCCTCCGGAGTGTCGTCCTCGTAGAAGATCGCCTCGACCGGGCAGACCGGCTCACAGGCACCGCAGTCGACGCATTCGTCCGGGTGGATGTACAAGGACCGCTGGCCCTCGTAGATGCAGTCGACCGGACACTCCTCGATGCACGCCTTGTCCTTCACGTCGACACAAGGCTGCGCGATGACGTAGGTCACGCTGTCGTTCCTCCTCGATAGGGCGCCGGCGGGCCTCCTCAGGCTCCGCCGCCTGGCGCGCGGGAGCGCGGCGTCGTCGATGCCCGGCTCTAGTATCTCCGTTCTTGGCACTGATCCGAACAGGAGGGGTGGACCAACCTGTGGAAATCTCGGCCACCGGACGTCTCGAGGTTCGCATCACCGCCGCTGACGTGGGCAAACGCGTCTCCGTGCGGTGCTTGAGCGAGGCCGGGGCCACCGGGGGAAAATTCACCGACACGGTGGGTGTTCTCACATCGTGGCACAGCGGCGTGCTGCAGATCACACGGAAGAATGGCGAGAACGTCCGCATCGCGGAGCCCTCGCTGGTCGCCGGGAAGGTCGTCCCGGCCGCTCCGGCCCGCCGCCGGGGGCCGGCCGCCTCCTACGGGGAACTCGCCCGGATCTCGGCGCGGGCCTGGCGGCCCGTGGAGAGCGAGCGGCTCGGCGAGTGGGAGCTGCGCGCCGCCTCCGGCTTCACCCGCCGCGCCAACTCCGTGCTGCCGCTGGGCGATCCGGGCCTGCCCCTCGACGCGGCGCTGGACGCCGTGCGGCGCTGGTACGGCGGCCGGGGCCTGCCCGCCTACCTGCAGACCGCGACCGGGGCCGAGGGCACCCAGGAGCTGCTGTGCGCCGAGCTGGAGCGGCGCGGGTGGGTGCGCGAGGTGACCGCCGAGCTGTGGACCGGGGCACTGGCGCCGGTCGCCGACCGGGCGGGGGCGGAGGCCGGCCGGGTGGTGCTGGCGCGGGAGGCCGACGAGGCCTGGCTGGCCCGGTACCGGCGCAAGGGGGTCGGCGAGGTGGCGCTCAGGGTCCTGGGGTCGGGGCCGTCGGTGTGGTTCGCGTCCGTGCCCGGCGAGGGGGCGGTTCCGGCGGCCGTCGGACGGTGTGTCGTGGACGGGCGGTGGGCCGGGTTCGCGGCGGTCGAGGTCGATCCGGCGCGGCGGCGGCGGGGGCTGGCGACGGTCGTCATGGCCGCGCTGGCGCGCCGGGCGCTGGAGGAGGGCGCGTCGGCGGCCTGGCTCCAGGTCGAGGAGGACAACGCGGGAGCGCGGGCGCTGTACGCCGGTATGGGCTTCGGGGCGCATCACGCCTACCACCACTACCGGGAGCCGGAGGCGGGTGCGTCGTGAGCGGGCTCGAACGCGCGGAGCTGCGGCGCCGGTTCGCCGAGGAGGCCCGGTCCGAGCGGCCCGATCTGTCGCTGCTGTGCCTGCTGGTGGGGGCGGCGGCGGACCGGACGCTGGACGAGGCCGGGATGGACGGCGCGCAGGTCGACCTGGACGCGCTGGCGGGTCGGGTGCCGTTCCGGCCGGGCGGGCCGCTCGCGTGGGCGGCCGCGCTGCGCGAACTGCTCGGCGAGCGGCTCGGCTTCGGCGGCTCCGCGGCGGACTACGAGCGGCTGGAGTCGTCCCTGCTGCACCGGGTGCTGGAGCGTCGGCGGGGGCTGCCCATCCTGCTGTCCGTGGTGTGGATCGAGGTGGCGCGGCGGGCCGGGGCGCCGGTGTACGGCGTCGCCCTGCCGGGGCACTTCGTGGTCGGCTTCGGCCCTCGGGAGGAGCAGGTGCTCGTCGATCCGTTCGACGGGGGCCGGGTGCTGACGGGGCGCGATGCCGAGCTGCTGGTGACGGGGACGACGGGGAGCCCGCTGGAGCCCTCGATGCTGGAACCGGCCGGGACGCTGGACGTCGTACGGCGGATCCTCCGCAACGTCCGGGCGTGGGCCGCCGTCCGGCCGGAGCGGTCGGACGTCGCGCTGTGGGCGGTGGAGCTGGCGCTGCTGCTGCCGTCCCATCCGGCGCGGCTGCGGTACGAGCGGGGACAACTACTGGTGCAGCGCGGGGAGTTCGTACAGGGGGCGGAGGAGATGGAGGAGTACGCGACGCTGGTGGAGGTGGTCGACGAGGCGCTGGCGGAACGGATCCGGCAGGAGGCCCGGGGGGCGCGGGCCCTGCTGAACTGAGCTCCCGGGCCGCGGGGACGGCGAGCCGTGGGAACGGGGGGCGGCGAGGACGGGGCGGCCGGCCTCACCCGAACGCAGGGGTCGGCCGGCCTCGCCCGAACGCCGGGGCACCCGGCGCGGATGCCGCCGGGTGCCCTGCGCGTGTCGTCCGCCCCGGGTCAGCTCGGGTCGGTGTCGATGACCGCGAGCCGGTCCGTCCTGCTCGTCAGGGCCGGGCGCAGGGCGCTGATGACGTCCTGGACCGTGACGGGCGTCTTCTGGCCGGTGCCGCGGGTGATGAGGACGTCGTCGAAGGCGCCGCCGTACAGCTCCTTCAGCGCGGCCTCGTCGTAGCTCTCGACGAGTTTGCCGTCGACGGCCTTGACGCCGAGGAACTTCCACAGGGAGTTCTTCGGGCTCATCGGCACGGAGTGCGCGGCGTCGGTCTGGACGGTGACGTTGCCGGACATCGCCGGTTCGGCGAACTCCTTCATCATCCGGTCGACCTCGGCGTCGGGCACCGTGGGCTGCTTCGTCGTCGTCGGGACCTTCACCGCGGTGGGCGTGCCGGTCTCGACCTGGCCGCGGTAGGCCTCCACGACGGCCGCCTGCGCCTTGGCCGCGTCGATGCCCTTGCCCGCCTTGCCGTACACGGCGACGGCCTTGCCGGACGTGAACTCGATCGTGCCGTCGGTGGCCGAGCCGGAGCCGCCCGCGGCGTTCTCCAGGGCCGCCTGGAGCTTCTCCTCGTCGACCGGCATCACGGGCTCGATCTCGCGGTGCTCGCCGAACAGCGAGCCGATCACCGAGACGGGGTTGTAGTCGCTCCCGGCGGCCGCGTCGACGGTGGCCTGCACGTCGAACTGCAGGCCCGCCTGGTCCGGCTTGAGGGTGACGGTGCCTCCGTCCACGGACAGCTTCAGCGTCTGCTTCACCCGGCTCCCGAAGGCGTCGTCGAGCTTCTTGACGGCGTCGTCGCGGGTGCCGCCGCCGATGTCCACGCCGAGCACGGCGGTGCCCTTGGGCACGTCGGAGTGGTTCATCAGCAGTCCGGCCCCGTAGGCGCCGGCCGCGGCGACCACCACCAGGCCGCCGAGCAGGACCAGCTTGCTGCGGCCCTTCTTCTTTTTCTGCTTCGGGCCGGCCGCGGGCGCCTGCCGCTCGACCGGTTCGGGCGCCTTGGGCGGGGTGTGCGGCAGCGGCCCGTCGGGGTGGCCGCCGGGCGCGAACGGGCCGCCCGGGCCGGGTCCCTGACCGGCCGTGGGAACGACCGGGATGCCACTGGTGACGGTGTGTCCGGAGACGTTGTCGTGCCGGCCGTAGCCGCCGGCGCCGGGCCCGGAGGCCGGCTGCTGCGGGGTGAGGATCGCGGTGTCGTCGCTGAGGCCGCCGCCGGGATGGCGGACGGCGCCCGCGCCGGCGCCCGGAACCGTGCCCGCGGCTCCGCCGTTCATCGGCGGCACCATCGGGCCGTCACCGGTCACCGGGCCGCCGGTGGGCCCGGCGGGGCCCTGCGGGCCGCCCCGGCCCGCTCGGCCGACGGGGCCTTCCGGCCCGTTGAAGTCGTAGGCGGCACCGGGGCCGCCGGCCGGGCCGCTCGGCCCGGGGCGGCCGGTTTGGCCGCTCCCGTTGCCGCTCCCGTTGCCGTCGGCACCGCTCTCGTTGTCGGCGAAGTACCGCAGGTCGTCGGGGCGCGGCTCGGGTCCGCCGCCCTGCCCCGGACCGACCTGTATCCGGCCGCCGCCCTGCCCCGGACGGCCGCCGTTGCCGAGGGGGCCCGCGGCGAGCGCCTCGGTCACGTCGAAGGAACCGGTGCCGCCGCCGTGCCCGGGGGCCACCGGACCGCCGGTGGCACCGGACATGCCGGCGCCGCTGGCACCGCCGGGGCGGGCGGCGCCCGGGGCGCCGGTCGCGCCGCCGGGCCGTCCGGCCGCCGGGCGCGCGCCGCCGGGCGCACCGGCGCCCGCGCCGGGCGCGGGCGGGGCGGAGGGGGCGCCGGGGGGCGTGCCGGGGACCGGGGCGGCCGCCGGGTCGCCGCCGCCCGCGGGGCCGCCCTGACCGCCCTTGGCGGGGCCGGACCTGCGTGGCGCGAACCAGTCGCTGGGCGTCTTCTCCTCGGCCGCCGGCGCGTGGTCGCCGGGCGCCTCGGCGGCGCCGCCGGCTCCCGGACGTCCGGGGGTACCGGTCGCGGGGGCGCCGGACGCGGTGCCGGAGGGGCCCGCGCCCTGCGCGTCGGCGCCGCCGTCGCCCGCGTCGTCCGCCTCGTTGACGGGCTTGCGTACGACGACCGGCGGGATGGGACGCGACCCGGGGATGTTGATCCGGATCCGGGTCGTCAGCGTGGTCTCGGTCTTGCGTTCCTCCGGCCGTGCGGCCGAACGGCCCGCGTCCGGGCCGCCGTCGGACACCATCGGGGTGCCGTAGGGCGGCGTGCCCGAGGGGTAGGCGGCTCCGCCGCGCCCGTTGGACCCGTTGGGCCCGGAGGACGGACTGTCAGTTTCACGACTCAAGGCAGGTTCTCCAGGTTGGCTCCGCCGCCCGCCACGACCTCACGGGCAGCTCGGCGGCGCGCACCACCATACTGGCCACTTATGGCCGGTATCCCATGACCGCCGCCGAAACCGTCACGGGACTCGCACGCCCGTGCCGCGGCGAAGTGGTACGTCACTTGCCAAGTCGGACGCCGTCGCCGACAGGTTGCCGTCCCCAGCCGATGGTGGCGCAGATCACAGCGAGGGCCATGCCGCCGAGCAGGAAGAGGTAGGAACCGCCTCCCGCGGCGAACAGGAAGTCGCCCTCGGGGCGGCCAGCGGTGAGCAGGACGACGGCGATCATCCAGCCGGCGGCGGGCGCGACGGCCCCGGCCCGGCTGCCGAGGGCCCGCGCGCCGCCGAGGAACAGCCCGGCGGCGCCCGCGAGCGCGAGCAGCAGGCCGCCGGGGAACCAGCCGGCCTGCAGGAGCGCCCCGGCCAGCGCGGTGAGGGCGCCGAGGAGCAGGAGCCCGAGGTGGGCGGCGATCCGTGCGCCGGAGGGGCGCCGGAGGGGCTGGGCGAGGAAGGAGCCGGGGCCGGCCATCAGGGCGTCTCCTCGATGCCGGCGAACAGGTCGGTCTCCCGCTCCCGCGTCCGCGGCCCGCGGACGAGTTCGTAGTACTCGGTGGTGAACAGGGGCTGGGCCAGCTCGTTGGAGAGCACGAAGGACCCGCCGTCGGGGGCGACCTCGATCTGGGTGGCGTGCGCGCGCATCGCGGCGGCCTTGGCGGCGGCGTACGCGCGGCCGTCGATCTCGGTGGTGATCCGCTCGTCGTCGACGACGCCGGGTACGTCCGCCACGGCGGCGCTCCGGTCGAAGGGCAGGTCGGGCAGCTCCCGCGCGAGCCGGGCGAAGGCGGCCTCGACGACGGAACGCGGGAGGCGGTTCCAGTACACCTTGGGCACGCTCCAGCCGGCCCGGTCGGCCAGCTCGACGGCCCGCGTGGCGACGCGGTGGGCCTGGATGTGGTCGGGGTGGCCGTAGCCGCCGTGGTCGTCGTAGGTGACGAGGACCTGGGGGCGCAGGGCGAGGATCGTCCCGGCGAGCTCCCCGGCGGCGGCGTCGACGTCGGCCTGCCAGAAGGCGGCGGGGTCGTCGTTGTCGGGCAGGCCCATCATCCCGGAGTCGGCGTACCGCCCGGCGCCGCCGAGCAGCCGGAAGTCACCGACGCCCAGTTCGCCCATGGCGGCGGTGAGTTCACGCAGGCGCCACTCGCCCAGGGCGGCACCGGTGAGGTGCCGCAGCTGCGGCGGGATGACCTCGCCACGCTCGCCGAGGGTGCAGGTGACCAGGGCCACCTGGGCGCCCTCGGCCGCGTACCTGGCCATGGTCGCGCCGTTGTTGATCGACTCGTCGTCCGGGTGCGCGTGCACCAGCAGCAGACGCCGGGCTGGCAGTTCCGTCATGGGGCAACCCTACGAGGCGTGCATGCATCGGCGCCGCAGGGGCAGACGCACGGACGGACGCGGGGTCGCGCCGCTCAGAACTTGATGCTGCCGATCATGCTCGCGACGCTCGTCGTCAGGTCGTTGATCGTCCCCGCCATCGTGGAGGAGGCGAGGTAGAAGCCGAGAAGCATGCAGACAACCGCGTGACCGCCCTTCAGTCCTGACTTCTTGATCAACAAGAAGACGATGATCGCCAGCAGCACCACCGCCGAAATCGAGAGTGCCACGGCGGCTCACCTCCAAGAACCCGGTTACGTGGGGGACGACAGAGCTAGGGAAGCTGTAAATCCGTACAACAGCCAGCAGGTTCATACCCACACAGCGCTAGTGATCATAACTGTCGGTGCGTGCGCATCTCTCGGCGCACAGCCGCACAAGGGGGCGCATGGCCAATATGGTCATGGCATGACGACCGAGTCCGACTCCTTCCCCCGCCGGCACGCCCGGACCCAGCGCTTCACGCTCGGCGCGCCGCGTTCGTTCACGGTGGCGCCCGACGGCTCCCGGGTGGCCTTCCTGCGCTCCTCGGCCGGCGACGACCGCAGCAACGCGCTGTGGGTCCTCGATCCGGCGGACGGCCGGGAGCACCTGGCCGCGGATCCGCGCGTCCTCCTCGGCGGCGGCCCGGAGGACCTCTCCCCCGAGGAGCGGGCGCGCCGCGAGCGCAGCCGGGAAGGGGGCGCCGGGATCGTCGGGTACGCCACCGACACGGCCGTCGAGCTGGCGTCTTTCACCTTGTCGGGGCGGCTTTTCACGGCGGAGCTGCGGGCCGGCACGGCGCGCGGGATCCGCACTCCCGGACCGGTGATCGACCCCCGGCCGTCCCCCGACGGGCGGTTCGTCGCGTACGTCGCGCGGGGTGCCCTGCGGGTCGTGGGCGCCGGGGGCGAGGGCGACGTGGCGCTCGCCGAGCCGGAGTCGGAGGGGGTTTCGTACGGATTGGCCGAGTTCGTCGCGGCGGAGGAAATGGGCCGTTCGCGGGGGTTCTGGTGGGCTCCGGAGTCCGACCGGCTGCTGGTGGCGCGGGTGGACGACACGCCGGTGGAGCGCTGGTGGATCTCCGATCCGTCCCAGCCGAAACGTGAGCCACGACACGTCCCGTATCCGGCTGCCGGGACGGCCAACGCCGACGTGCGGCTGTTCGTGCTCGGTCTCGACGGGGTGCGCACGGAGGTCGTCTGGGACCGGGCACGCTACCCGTACCTGGCGCGAGTGCACTGGTCAGCGGCGGGTGCCCCCCTGCTGCTCGTCCAGGCGCGCGACCAGCGCAGCCAGCTGTACCTCGCGGTCGACACCGCCTCCGGGGCGACCCGGATGGTGCACGCCGACGAGGATCCGATTTGGCTTGATCTTTTCCCCGGGGTGCCCTGCTGGAGCCCCTCCGGGCAGCTGGTGCGCATCGCCGACGAGGGCGGCGCCCGGGTCCTCGCGGTCGGCGAACGCCCGCTGACGGGAGCCGCGTTGCACGTCCGCGCCGTACTGGACGTGACGGCCGACGACGTGCTGGTCGCGGCCTCGGCCGGGGAGTCCGCGGAGCTCCCCGAGATCGGCGAGGTGCACGTCTACCGCGTCAACGAACTCGGTGTGGAGCGCGTGTCCGACGAGCCGGGCGTGCACTCGGCGGTGCGGGCCGGGGGCGTGACCGTCCTGGTCTCGGCGACCCCGGACCGGCCCGGGAGCCGGGTGCGGGTGCTGCGGGAGGGCGGCCGCAGGGAGGCGGGGGCGGCTCCGGGCGGGGGCCGGGGGGCGGCGGTCACCGTCCGGTCGTACGCGGAGGATCCCGGCCTCTCGCCCCGCGTGACCCTCACCCAGGGGGGCGCACGGCGCATCCCGTGCGCCGTGCTTATGCCTACGGACTACCCCGGTGACACCTCGCTCCCGGTCCTGCTGGACCCCTACGGCGGCCCGCACGGGTCCCGCGTGCTCGCCGCGCACAACGCCCACCTCACCTCGCAGTGGTTCGCCGACCAGGGGTTCGCGGTGGTCGTCGCCGACGGGCGGGGCACGCCGGGGCGCTCACCGGCCTGGGAGAAGGCGGTCAGGGACGATCTGGCGGCCGTCGTGCTCCAGGACCAGGTCGACGCCCTCCAGGCGCTGGCCGCCGACTTCCCGCTCGATCTGAGCCGGGTCGCCGTCCGCGGCTGGTCCTTCGGCGGTTATCTGGCGGCGCTCGCGGTGCTGCGCCGGCCCGACGTGTTCCACGCGGCGGTGGTCGGCGCCCCGGTCACCGACCTGCGCCTGTACGACACCCACTACCAGGAGCGCTACCTCGGGCACCCCGGGCAGCGGCCGGAGGTCTACCGCCGGAACTCCCTGGTGGACGACGCGGGACTGGTCGACGCCGCCGAACCGGCCCGTCCGATGATGATCATCCACGGCCTCGCCGACGACAACGTGGTGGTCGCCCATTCCCTGCGGCTGTCCTCGGCCCTGCTCGCCGCCGGCCGCCCGCACGAGGTCCTGCCGCTGGCCGGCGTCACGCACATGACCCCCCAGGAGACGGTCGCCGAGAACCTGCTCCGCCTCCAACTGGACTTCCTGCGCCGCTCCCTGGGCCTGGCCTAGGCACGGCAACGGGCCGGGAGACATGGCGCTCCCGGCCCGTTTCACGGCACCCGCACGGCCGTACGCCGTTCAGCGTGACGTGTCCGTATATCGGAATCGCGTCGGTCGAGTTGCCTGCGTGTTAACGCGGTTGCGGCTTATATGCGCACCTATGTCCCCTCTTTCCCGTGATCTTCCCGGGTCCCCTCGGGCGGCACCACCCGCTTCTCCTCCGCGAAGTGGCAGGCGGAGTCGTGGGCCGCGGGGCCGCCCGTGTGGCGGAACTCCGCCGGGACGGCCAGGGCCGGCACCTCCCGGGCGCACCGCTCCCGCGCCTTCCAGCAGCGGGTGCGGAAGCGGCAGCCGGAGGGGATGTCCGTCGGCGAGGGCACGTCCCCGGAGAGGATGATCCGTTCCCGGTGCTCGCGCGCCTCCGGATCCGGCACGGGCACCGCGGAGAGCAGTGCCTGGGTGTACGGGTGGGTGGGGTGGTCGTAGATCTCGGCGTCCCGGCCGGTCTCCACGATCCGTCCGAGGTACATCACCCCGACCCGGTCGGAGATGTGCCGGACGATCGACAGGTCGTGCGCGATGAAGACGTACGAGAGGTCGAACTCGCTCTGGAGGCTCGCCAGCAGGTTGACGACCTGCGCCTGCACGGACACGTCGAGGGCGGACACCGGCTCGTCGGCGACGATCACCTCGGGGCGCAGGGCGAGTCCCCGCGCGATGCCGATGCGCTGGCGCTGGCCGCCGGAGAACTGGTGCGGGTAGCGGTTGATGTACTCGGGGTTGAGGCCGACCACGTCCAGCAGGTCCTGGACCTTCCTGCGCCGGTCGCCCTTGGGCGCCACCTCGGGGTGGATCTCGTACGGCTCCCCGATGATGTCGCCCACCGTCATGCGGGGGTTGAGGGAGGTGTACGGGTCCTGGAAGACCATCTGGATGTTGCGGCGCACGGCCCGCAGGGCCTTCCCCGACAGCCGGGTGATGTCGTCGCCCTTGTAGCGGATCGTCCCGCCCGTCGGCTTCTCCAGGTTGACCAGCATCTTGGCGACCGTGGACTTGCCGCAGCCGGACTCCCCCACGATGCCGAGGGTCTCGCCGCGGCGGAGGGTGAAGTCGACGCCGTCGACGGCCCTGACCGCGCCGACCTGCTTCTTGAAGAGGACGCCCCGGGTGAGCGGGTAGTGCTTGACGAGCCCGGTCACCTCGAGGATCGGCTCGGCCGACGTGACGGCCGGGGCGGCCGTGTCAGCCGGGGTACTGGCCATGCAGGCACTCCCTCCAGAAGTGGCAGGCGCTGCCCCGCTCCTCGTCCACCTCGTACAGCGGCGGCTCGTCGGTGCGGCACACGTCCCGGGCCATCGGGCAGCGCGGGTGGAAGGCGCAGCCCGGCGGGATGTGCATGAGGTTGGGCGGCAGTCCCTTGATGGCGTACAGCTCCCGGCCCTTCTGGTCCAGGCGCGGGATGGAGTCGAGCAGGCCGCGGGTGTAGGGGTGGGCGGGCGCCTTGTAGATGTCGTGGACGGGCGCCGACTCCACGATCCGGCCCGCGTACATCACGGCGATGCGGTCGGCGACGTCGGCGACCACGCCGAGGTCGTGGGTGATCAGGACGAGCCCCATGCGCAGCTCGCGCTGCAGCTCCGCGAGCAGGTCCATGACCTGCGCCTGGACGGTGACGTCGAGGGCGGTGGTCGGCTCGTCCGCGATGATCAGCGCGGGTTCCAGGGCCATCGCCATCGCGATCATGATGCGCTGGCGCATGCCGCCGGAGAACTGGTGCGGGTACTGCCGGACCCGCTCCTTCGCCGCCGGGATGCGGACCCGGTCCATCAGCTCGACGGCCCGGGCGCGGGCGTCCTTCTTCGACATGCCGCGGTGCACGACGAACATCTCGCCGAGTTGGTCGCCCACGGAGAGGACGGGGTTGAGCGAGGACAGCGCGTCCTGGAAGATCATCGCCATTCCGGCGCCCCGGACCTTGCGGCGCTCGTCCTCCTTGAGGGGCAGCAGGTCCCGGCCCTGGAAGAGGATCTGGCCGCCGGTGATCCGGCCGGGCGGGACGTCCAGGATGCCCATGACGGCCTGGGCGGTGACGGACTTGCCGGAGCCGGACTCCCCCAGCACGGCGAGGGTCTCGCCCGCGTCGACGCCGTAGGTGACGCCGTTGACGGCCTTGGCGATCCCGTCGCGGGTGCGGAACTCCACGTGCAGGTCGCGTACTTCGAGCAGCATGCGGTGCTCACCTCAGCTTGGGGTCGAGGGCGTCGCGCACCGCGTCGCCGAGCATGATGAACGCCAGCACGGTGAGCGCCAGGGCGCCGGAGGGCCACAGCAGCGCGTGCGGCGCGTTGCGGATGTACGGCGAGGCGGCGGAGATGTCGATGCCCCAGGAGACGGTCGGCGGCTTCAGGCCGACCCCGAGGTAGGACAGGGTGGCCTCCAGGGCGATGTACGTGCCGAGCGCGATGGTCGCCACGACGATCACGGGGGCGACGGCGTTGGGCGTGATGTGCCGCAGCAGCATGCGGGAGTGGGAGGCGCCGAGGGCCCGCGCGGCCTGGACGTAGTCGTTCTGCTTGGCGGTGATGACCGAGCCGCGGGCGATGCGGGAGATCTGCGGCCAGCCGAGCAGCACCATGAACCCGATGACGGGCCAGACGGTGTTGCTGGTGACCACGGAGAGCAGGACCAGGCCGCCGAGGACGACCGGGATGGCGAAGAAGATGTCGGTGATCCGGGACAGGACCGAGTCCCACGTCCCGCCGAAGAAGCCGGCGAGCCCGCCGAGGACGCTGCCGAACAGGGCGACGCCGAGGGTGGCCAGGACGCCGACCGTGACGGACGTGCGGGCGCCGTAGACGGTGCGGGTGTACACGTTGCAGCCCTGGCCGTCGTAGCCGAACGGGGCGCCCGGCTGGGAGCCCTCCTGGGCCTTGGCGAGGTCGCACTTCAGGGGGGAGCCGGAGGCGATCGCCGAGGGCCACAGGGAGATGAACACCAGGAAGAGGATGACCAGGGCGGAGACGATGAAGACCGGGTTGCGGCGCAGGTCGCGCCAGGCGTCGGACCACAGGGAGCGGGCCCGTTCGCCGGAGGCGGCCGATGTGTCCGGCTCCCCGGGGCCGGTGCCGTCCGGGCCGGGCGCCTTCTCCAGGGTCTCGCCCTCGGAGGTGGCGAGGTCCATCGCGCCGCCCATGCCCGTCGCGGCGACGGCGCCGTCCTCCTCCGGGGCGTGGCCCCCGCCGGAGGGCGGGCGGGGCTCCGGCGGCATCGGTTCAGGCATAGCGGATCCTCGGGTCGAGTACGGCGTACAGGAGGTCGACGAGCAGGTTGGCCACCAGGAAGACCAGGACGAGGACGGTCACGAAGCCGACGACGGTCTGGGTGTTCTGACGGAGGATGCCCTGGTAGAGCTGGAAGCCGACGCCGTGGATGTTGAAGATGCGCTCGGTGACGATCGCGCCGCCCATCAGGGCGCCGATGTCGGTGCCGATGAAGGTGACGACGGGGATGAGCGAGTTGCGCAGCAGGTGGCGGGTGACGACGCGGCGCCTCGGCAGGCCCTTGGCGACGGCCGTGCGGACGTAGTCGGACCGTCTGTTCTCCGCGATGGAGGTGCGGGTCAGGCGGGTGACGTAGGCCAGGGAGACGCTCGCCAGGACCAGGCCCGGCACGATCAGCTCGCCGAACGCGGCGTCCGGGGACACCGACGGTTTGATCCAGCCCCACTCGACGCCGAGCAGCAGCTGGAGCAGCAGGCCGGTGACGAAGGTGGGGACGGAGATCACGACGAGGGTGACGAGCAGGACGCCGGTGTCGACGGGGTGGCCGCGGCGCAGGCCGGTGACGACCCCGAGGGTGATGCCGATGACGATCTCGAAGAGGATCGCCACGATCGTCAGCCGGATGGTGACGGGGAACGCCGAGGCCATCAGCTCGGTGACCGGCTGGCCGTTGAACGCCGTCCCGAAGTCGCCGGTGAAGACGTTCCCCATGTAGGTCAGGTACTGCTGCCAGACCGGCTTGTCGAGGCCGAACTCCCTCTTCAGCTGGGCGGCGGTGGCGGGGTCGCACTGCCGGTCGCCGCAGAGGCCCGCGATGGGGTCGCCCATCACGTTGACCATCAGGAAGATCAGCAGCGTGGCCCCGACGAACACCGGGATCATCTGGAGGAGGCGCCGGATCACGTACCGCCCCATGGCGGGTCAGCTGACCTTGATCTCGTCGTAGACCGGGACGGAGAACGGGTTGAGTTTGACGTTCGAGAGGCGCTCCGCGTAGCCGGCGCTGCCGTTCTGGTACCAGAGCGGGATGGCGGCCATGTTGTCCCGGACGACCTCCTCGGCCTGCTGGAACGTCTCGACGGCCTTGCCGGTGTCGGTCTCGGCGTTGGCCTTGTCCACGAGGTCGTCGAACTCCTTGTTCGACCACTTTCCGTCGTTGGAGGAGGCGTTGGTGTAGTAGAGCGGCTGGAGGAAGTTCTGGATGAGCGGGTAGTCCATCTGCCACCCCGCCCGGAACGGGCCGGCCATCTTCCGGTCGCCGATCTGGCTGCGGAAGTCGGCGAAGGTGCCGACGGGGTTGCCGACGCAGGCCTTGTCGTTGCCGAGGGCGTTGTTGATGGAGTTGCAGACGGCGTCGACCCACTGCTTGTGGGAGCCGGTGTCCGCGTTGTACGTGATCTTGACCTGGCCGCCGGGGAGGCCGCCGCCCTCCTGGATGAGCTTCTTGGCCTCGGCCGGGTCGTAGTCGCAGGCGTCCCCGCACAGGCCCTCCTTGAAGCCGCCGTCCTCGCCGAGCACCGGTGAGGTCCAGTCGGTGGCGGGGGTGCGGGTCTTCTGGAAGATCGTCTCGGTGATCTGCTCGCGGTCGATGGCGCGCGACAGGCCGGTGCGGACCTTGTCCGAGCCGCTCCGGTTCCACTGGGGGTCGTAGAACGGGAAGGCGAGGGTCTGGAGGATGCCGGCGGGGGTGTTGAGGTAGCGGTCGCCCAGGTCGTTCTTGACGTTCTTGAGCTGGGCCGCGGGCACGTCGTCGACCAGGTCGAGGTTGCCGGCCAGCAGGTCGGTGTAGGCGGTGTTGTTGTCGGTGTAGACCTTCAGGTCCACGCCGCCGTTCTGCGCCGCGTCGTCGCCGGGGTAGTCCGCCCACTTGCGCAGGCTCATCTGGGAGCCCTTGGTGTAGGAGTCGACGGCGTAGGGGCCGTTGCCGACCGGCTTGGCCAGCCAGCCGGCGTGGTCGGTGAAGAAGGCCTGGGGCAGCGGGGCGTAGGCGGGGTAGCCGAGGGTGTCGGGGAAGGTCGAGAACTTCTGGTTGAGCTTGACGGTGAAGGTCTTGTCGTCGACGACCTTCAGCCCCGAGAGGGTGTCGGCGGTCTGCTTGCTCCCGTCCTCGGGGTGCGTCTTGTCGTAGCCCTCGATGTAACCGAAGAAGTAGGCGTTCTTCTGGTTGTTCTTCAGGCCGGCGCCGTAGTTCCAGGCGTCGACGAAGGACTTGGCGGTGACCTTCTCGCCGTTGCTGAAGGTCCAGCCGTCCTTGATCGTGACGGTGAAGTTCTGCGAGTCCGAGGTCTCGATCTTCTCGGCGAGCATGTCCTCGGCCTTGCCGGTCTCCGGGTCGTACTTCTTCAGGCCCCGGAAGATCATGTCGAGGACCTTGCCGCCCTGCACCTCGTTGGTGTTGGCCGGCTCCAGGGGGTTCTGCGGGTCGCCCCACGAGGAGCTGAGCACCGCGCCGCTGTCGCCCCCGCTGCCGCCCCCGCAGGCCGTCGCCGTGAGGGCTACGGCCGCCGCGCATGCGGCCCACCTGGCGTGCGTGGCTCCACGCATGGATGCCTCCTCTTGACCGCGCCTCACCTGAGCGCCGTGCCGTCGGTGTCGACGTCCGTATCGACGTACTGATCCTTTATCAGCCAATATCGATGCAAAAGGTTCATGCCGCACATGCGCGCCACCCGTCCGGGTGCCGGACCTCCGGGGACCGGACCCCAGGGAACCGCGGGCGGCGGGTGGCCGATGGCGGGCGGCGGGCGGCCGCACCGGCCCGCCGCGGTTCGCGGTTCCGCGCCCCGCCCCCTCCGGCGGGCAGACTCTCCGCATGGTCGATGCCTCTTTCGGCGATCTCGAACTCGCCGCGCTGTACGACGGCCTCAACCCCTGGGGGCCGGACGACGACTTCTACCTGGAACTGGTGCGAGGGGCCGGGGCCGTCCTCGACGTGGGCTGCGGCACGGGGCGGTTGCTCGCCCGGGCGCGGGAGACCGGACACCGGGGGCGGCTCACCGGGCTCGACCCGGCGGCCGCGATGCTCGTGCAGGCCCGGCGGCGGGCCGTGGACGTGGAGTGGGTGCTCGGGGACCTCGACTCCACGCGCCGGCAGGAGGAGTTCGACCTCGTCGTGATGACGGGGCACGCGTTCCAGGAGCTGGTGGCCGACGAGACGCTGCGCCGCGCCCTCGCCGCCGTACGGGCGGCCCTCGTCCCCGGCGGGCGGTTCGTGTTCGAGACCCGCAATCCGGCGGCGCGGGCCTGGGACCGGTGGACACCGGACCGGATCCACCGGACGACCGCGGCGGACGGCACCCCGGTCCGGCTGCGGCACGAGGTGCTCCACCCGGTCGTCGGGGACCGGGTGACCTTCACCGGGACCTTCGAGAGCCCGCTCCTGCCGCGGCCCAGGGTGACCCGCAACACCCTCAGGTTCCTCGGCGCGGACGGGCTCGACCGGTTCCTCGCGGAAGCCGGCCTCACCGTACGGCGGCGCTACGGCGACTGGCGGCGGGGGCCGCTGACCCCCGCCTCCCCCGAGATCATCACCGTCGCGGAGCGCGGCGGGGGGTGAGGGGCGGGTGAGCGGCGGCACGCCGGGGCGACCGGGCGCCGCCGGCACCGCCCCGGGGTCCGACCGGCCGCCACCGGCACCGGCGCGGCCCCGGCGACCCGGCCGGCCGTCTGCGTCCGCGCCGGACGGCCGGCCGGGAACGGGTCGTGGCAGCCGAACGGCCGGCCTGCGGCGGACTGTCACCGCCGCACGGCCGGCCGAGCGGGAGAAGGGGTCACTTCTTGTCGGCGGGACCGCCCTCGGCGTCGTTCTCCAGCGCCTTGAGCGCCGGGTCGAGGACGACGTCCTCGTCGCGGGCCTCGGTGGTCGGGTCCTCCGGGAAGTGGCAGGCCGTCAGGTGGCCGGCCAGGTTGCCGGAGAGCTGGACGAGCGGCGGCTCCTCCGTCGCGCACTTGTCCTGCGCCTTCCAGCAGCGGGTGCGGAAGCGGCAGCCGGACGGCGGGTGGATCGGCGAGGGCACGTCGCCGGAGAGCCGGATCCGCTCGCGGGCGGGGCCCTCGCCCTCGATCTCCACCTCGGGGACCGCGGAGAGGAGGGCGTGGGTGTACGGGTGCCGGGGCCGGTTGTAGAGGGAGTCGCGGTCGCCGACCTCGACGATCTTGCCGAGGTACATCACGGCGAGGCGCTGCGAGAAGTGCCGCACGACCGCCAGGTCGTGGGCGATGAAGAGGAAGGCGATGCCCATCTCTTCCTGGACCTTCTGCAGCAGGTTGACCACCTGCGCCTGGATCGACACGTCCAGCGCCGAGACCGGCTCGTCGGCGACGATCAGCTTCGGGTTCAGGGAGAGCGCGCGGGCCACCCCGATGCGCTGGCGCTGGCCGCCGGAGAACTCGTGCGGGAAGCGGTTGTAGTGCTCGGGGTTGAGGCCGACCAGCTCCAGCAGCTCCCGGACCTTCTTCTCCCGGCCTCCCGGCGGGTCGATCCCGTTGACCTCCATCGGCGACTTGATGATCGTGCCGACCGTCTGGCGCGGGTTCAGCGAGGAGTACGGGTCCTGGAAGATCATCTGGATCTCGGACCGCACGGGCGCGATCTGCCGCCGGGAGGCGTGCGTGATGTCCTGCCCGGCGTACGTGATCTTCCCGCCGGTCGGTTCCAGCAGCCGGGTGATGAGCCGGCCCGTGGTCGACTTGCCGCAGCCCGACTCGCCGACCAGGCCGACGCTCTCGCCGACGCCGACGGTCAGGTCGACGCCGTCGACGGCCTGGACCGCACCGACCTTCCGCTTGATCGGGAAGCCGCCGTAGATGGGGAAGTGCTTGGTCAGACCCTCGACCTGCAGCAGCGTCTCGGCGGACGGCGTGTCGGTCGGTCCCTGCTGTGTGGGGAGGGTGAGGTTGTCGCTCATGTCTCGGTGCTCCCTAGCGCAGCCGGGGCTGGATCTTGTCGATGAAGATGGACTGCTTCTGCTCGGCCGTCAGGTGGCAGGCGGCCGCGCGCCCTTCGCCCAGCGGCGGGCGCTCGTCCGAGCACGCGGTGCCGGGCACCTCGGACCGGAAGGCGCAGCGCGGGTGGAAGGGGCAGCCCGAGGGCGGGTTGAGCAGGCTGGGCGGGTTGCCGGGGATCGGCATGAGCGCCTCGGAGGTGTCACCGCCCAGTCGCGGCATCGAGCTGAGCAGCCCCCAGGTGTACGGGTGCTGCGGGTTGCGCAGCACCTCGCGGACGCTGCCGCGCTCGACCGCCCGGCCCGAGTACATCACCAGCAGGTCGTCGGCCATGTGCGAGATGACGCCGAGGTCGTGGGTGATGAAGATGATCGCGGAGCCGAACTCCTGCTGGAGGTCCTTGAGCAGGTCGAGGATCTGCGCCTGCACGGTGACGTCCAGGGCGGTGGTCGGCTCGTCGGCGATCAGCAGGTCGGGGTTGCAGACCAGCGCCATGGCGATCATCGCGCGCTGGCGCATGCCGCCGGAGAACTGGTGCGGGTAGTCGTCGACGCGCGTCCTGGGCTGCGGGATGCCGACCTTGGTCAGCATCTCCACGGCCCGCTCCTTCGCCTCCTTCTTGGAGGCCCCGGTGTGCTTCATGAACGGCTCGGCGATCTGCCGGCCCACCGTGTAGTACGGCGAGAGCGCGGTGAGCGGGTCCTGGAAGATCATCGCGACCTTGTTGCCGCGCAGCTTCTCCATCTCCCGCTCGGTCGCCGTCACCAGCTCCTTGCCGTCCAGGACGATCTCGCCCTCGACGGTGGAGGTCATGGGGTTGTGCAGACCGAGGACGGTCAGGTTGGTCACGGACTTGCCCGAGCCGGACTCGCCCACGATGCCGAGGGTCTTCCCCCGCTCGACGTCGAAGGAGAGTCCGTCGACCGCCTTGACGATGCCGTCCTCGGTGGAGAACCGCACCCGCAGATCACGGACCGACAGGAAGGCCTCGGACCCGCTCGGAGCCTGGGCGCCTTCGGACTTGGTCAGTGTGGTCACGGTATTTCTCCTAGGCGAGGCGCACGCGCGGGTCGATGTAGGCGTAGGCGAGGTCCACGATGATGTTCAGGACGAGGATGAAGAACGCCCCGAACAGCATGACGCCCATCGTGAGGGGCAGGTCCTTGGTCAGCGAGGACTCGACCGCGAGACGGCCGATGCCGGCCAGGTCGAAGGTGAACTCGGTGACGACGGCGCCCGCGAGGAGCCCGCTGAGGTCCATGCCGATGATGGTGACGATCGGGATCAGCGACCCGCGCCAGGCGTAGCGGAAGAAGACGTATCCGCGCTTCATGCCCTTCGCGCGTGCGGTGCGGACGTGCTCCTCCTGCAGCTGCTCGATCATCGTCGAGCGCGCCATACGCGTGTACTGCGCGGTGAAGATCGTGGACATCACGAGCCAGGGGATCAGCATGCCCAGGAACCAGGTGGCCGGGTTGTCCGTGAACGGTACGTACTTGGGGTTGTCCATCCAGCCCGTGCTGTAGACGAGGAACCCGAGGACGATCGGACCGAGGAAGTAGATCTGGAACGAGCTCAGCACCATGGAGGCGCCGCTGACGATCTTGTCGACGATCGTGCCGCGCTTCCAGGCGGCGAGCAGACCCGTGCCGAGACCGAACAGCAGGAAGATCACCAGGCCGCCGACGGTCAGCGACAGCGTCAGCGGGAAGCGGTCCATGATGGAGTCCCAGACGAAGTCGCCGCTGCTGAAGGAGACACCCAGGCACGGCGCGGGGCAGTGGCCCTGCGGGAATTCCCGGCCGGTCACGATGCCCACCATGAAGTCCCAGAACTGCGCGGTGATGGGCTTGTCGAGACCGAGGTTCTCGCGGATCACCGCGATGTTCTCGGGGGTGCAGTTCTTGCCGCAGGACAGTTCGGCGAAGTCCTGGGGGATTGTGTAGAACAGGAAGAAGGTGAAGGCGCCGATCAGGAACAGGATCACGACGGCGCCGGTCAGCCTGCGGAGAAGGAACTGAAGCATGGCGGGTAGATGCTCTCTTCGAAAAGCGGCGGTGTGAGGGGTACCGACCGCGGGGGTGCGCTCCGCCTGGCGCGCACCCCCGCGGGTCAGCAGAACTGACCGGTTACGGCTGCTTCAGGAACAGGTCGTTGATGTCGATGTAGCTCGACTCGGTGCTGTACCGGGCACCGCCGATGTTCGAACCGAACAGCTGGATCTGCTTGGAGTAGTACACCGGGGCGGCCGGGTTGACCTTCTCCACGATGAGGTGGTGGGCCTTCTCCCAGGTCTTGGCGGCCTCGGTCGGCTCCTGGGTCAGCGCCTTCTGGATGAGGGCGTCGACCTCGGGGTCCTTGATGTGCGAGTAGTTCGAGGCGCCGTCGGCGACCTGGGTGCCGTCGTAGACCGGGGTGATGACGGTGGACGGGGAGGACCAGTCCTGGCCCCAGCCGGTCATGTACAGGTCGTACGGGTTGGCCAGCTTGCCGATCTGCTCGTAGAACGAGGCGCGGTCGATCTCCTTGGCCTGGATGTCGAAGCCGATCTTGTTCAGCGCGTCCTTGACGATGACCATCTGGGCCTGGCCACGGGGGCTGTTGGAGTAGGCGTAGGTGAGCTTCGTGCCCTCCTTGACACCCGCCTCCTTCAGGAGCTCCTTCGCCTTCTCCGGGTCACCGTTCGGCTTCTTCAGCTTGCCGAACGGGTCGTACTTCGGGTCGAAGCCCGGCAGGGTCGGCGCCATCAGACCGCCGGCCACCTCACCGCCGTAGCGGCCGCCGTCCGCCTGGACCATGGCCTGGCTCGGGAGGGCGTAGGCGATCGCGTCCCGGACCTTCTTGTCCTTCATCCGGTCCAGGTTGAAGGACATCTGCCACACGTAGGGCTGGTAGCCCTGGATCGTGCGCTTCTTCGCCGCGGCGTTGCCGATGACCGTGGAGAGCTGGGCCGGGTCCACCGAGTCCGTGAACTGGATGGCGTTCTTGGCGTCGCCCTGGTCGGCGATCAGACGCTTGGTCTGGCTCGCCTGGTCGATCGTGGTGGTGAAGTTGTAGCCGTTGACGTACTGGTGGCGCACCGAGTCCGTCTTCGGGTCCCACTGGTCGTTCTTGACCAGGGTCAGCGACTTGCCCGACTTGTAGTCGGAGATCTTGTACGGGCCGAGCGAGGCGGGGGCCTTGTCGTAGCCCTCCTTCGTGTCCCGCTTCGCCGGCACGATGCCGTAGCCGGCCATGGCCAGGGCCTGCGGGAGGTCCGGGCGCGGCTTGTCGAAGTGGAAGACGACCGTCTTGGCGTCCGGGGTCTCCAGGACGGTGTCCGGCAGGTGCTTGCCCTTGTACGGGCCGTCCGGCAGCGCCTTGCGGTAGTCCGAACCCGACAGCCAGTTCTGCAGGTAGGTCGGGCCGTCGAAGATGACCTTCGAGTACAGCCGCTCGACGGTGTGGCGGACGTCGGCGGACGTGATGACGTTGCCCTGGTCGTCCTTGACGCCGTCCTTCAGCGTGTACGTCCAGGTCTTGCCGCCGTCGGTGGACTTGCCGGAGTCGGTGGCGATGTCACCGACGACCGTCAGGTTGCCCTGGTCGTCCTCCTGGTAGTTCGTCAGACCGCGGTGGATCAGGTTGGCGAACTGGCCGGCGTCGCTGACGTAGATCTGCCCCGGGTCCATGTGGCTCATGTCCGACTGCATGTACACGTTGATCGTGCCGCCGGGCTTCGCCCCCGCCACGTCCTCGGCCGGACCGGTGGAAGCCTTCACATCGCCGTAGGCGACGGGCTTCGACTGGGCGGCGGCGTCGTCCTTGGACTTGGAGGTGTCCTTGGCGTCGCTCTTCTTGTTGTCGGAGCAGCCGGTCAGCGCCAGCGATCCGGCCATGATGGCCACGGCTATGGCGCGCGCCTGGCGCGTTCTGATGGGCGTCATCATCCCGATGCACCTGCCTGTCGATAGTTTTCCACGAGTACTGCCTGACGGTCCGGGAGGCCCGGATCGGGGGTGGCAGTCCCCCCACCACCAAAGGACGAATCAGCGTCCGGTCTTGGGGTCGAATGCGTCCCGGACGGAGTCTCCGAGAAGGTTGAACGCCAGCACGAAGACCACCATCGCCACGCCCGGGAAGACCATGAACATGGGGTCCTGCTCGTAGATCTCGGAGCCGATGGCGAACATGCGGCCCCAGTCCGGGGTCGGCTCGACGAAGCCGACGCCGACGTACGAGAGGAAGGCGATGGAGAGGATCGTGCTCGGCAGGAGGTAGGTGCCCTGCACCAGGATCGGGGTGACGATGTTGGGCAGGATCTCCTTGCGCACGATGCGCCAGGGAGAGGCGCCCGACACCTTGGCGGCCTCGACGAACTCCCGCTCCCGCAGGGAGATCACGGAGCTGCGCACCAGACGGGCCATGCCCATCCAGCCGAGGAACCACATCACCAGGATGATGGCCACGGCCCGCAGGTAGGTGGGGGTCTCGTCCTGCGGGGAGACGAACATCGCCGTGACGACGGGCATGAAGGCGATGAAGAACAGCTGGCTCGGGAACGCGAGGAAGAAGTCGGTGACCCGGCCCATCCAGTAGTCGACCCTGCCGCCGAAGTAGCCGCCCACCATGCCGATCAGCACGCCGGTGACGACGCTGGCCAGCGTCACGATCACCGCCATGTACAGCGAGGTGCGCATGCCGTACAGCAGCATGGTCATCACGTCACGGCCGAGCCGGGGCTCGACACCGAACCAGAAGTCGCCCGACATGCCGCCGAAGGAACCGGTCGGCATGGCGAAGTCGTCCAGCAGGAAGGGGTAGTCCGGCTCCTGCGCGTACAGCGTGTACGGGTCCTTGCCGTACAGCTGGGAGATGACCGGGGCGAGCGCGGACACGACGAAGAAGAAAATCACTACGCACGCGGAAGCGACCCCGGTACGGTCACGCTTGAAGCGCTGCCACATCAACTGGCCGGGAGAACGACCCTCCAGCTTCGCCTCACCCTTCGCGGGCTCGGGTGTCGACTCGAGCTGGGGGTCCAAGGCGATCGCGGGCCCGGAGCCTTCAGCCTTGGCTGGACTGGTCATGTGTGTACTTCCCCCGGGGGGTTGGAGAGTTGAGCGCAGCACAGATACCGGCAGGTTCTGTGGTTTGGGGGAACTTTCGCCAAAGTGTTCAACGCGCGTCAAGGGCGAATGACATAGGGATCTCCCTACCGCCGATATTTTGAGGAAAAATTGCAAAGATCGACACCTGCGCGCGCTTGACAGGTGGGACAATGAACGGTCATTTCAGACATACATTGACTATTTTTTGTTTACATGTCCGAAACGCGTTGGCTGGTTAACCGATAAACGGACGGCCACTCCTGTGACGCGGACAGCGGACCCACAGGCTTCCCGCCCGGCACAGCGGCACCACCCGGCACCCCGCCGGCCACAGCCGGCGCCCGAGCCCGCCAGGCCGCCCCTCAGCGACCTCCTGACCCCGGCCCGTCCGGGTACCTCCGCCCGGCCCGGCCCGGCCGCCGCACCGGCGCTCACCGCCCGCCTCGTCCGCGGCCGCCCGCCCGAGCACGCCGAAGTCCCGGCCCTCCTCGGCGGAGGGCCGGGACTTCGGCGGGTGGGCGTCAGGCGTGCTTGGCGCGGCTCGCGGTGCGGGCGCGGTCACGCTGGTCGAGCACGACCTTGCGGATGCGAACCGCCTCCGGGGTCACCTCGACGCACTCGTCGTCGCGGCAGAACTCCAGCGACTGCTCGAGCGACAGCTTGCGCGGCGGCACGATCGCCTCGAAGGAGTCGGCCGAGGAGGACCGCATGTTCGTGAGCTTCTTCTCCTTCGTGATGTTCACGTCCATGTCGTCGGCGCGCGAGTTCTCGCCGACGATCATGCCCTCGTACACCTCGGTACCGGGCTCGGTGAACAGCACGCCGCGCTCCTGGAGGTTCGTCATCGCGAACGCGGTGACGGCACCGGCGCGGTCGGCGACGAGCGAGCCGTTGTTACGGGTCGTCAGCGTGCCGAACCACGGCTCGTGGCCCTCGTGGATGGAGTGGGCGATGCCCGTGCCGCGCGTGCCCGTCAGGAACTCGGTGCGGAAGCCGATGAGGCCGCGGGAGGGGACCACGAACTCCATGCGGACCCAGCCGGAGCCGTGGTTGGACATGTTGTCCATCCGGCCCTTGCGGACACCCATGAGCTGCGTGACGGCGCCCATGTGCTCCTCGGGCACGTCGATCGTCATGCGCTCGACCGGCTCGTAGACCTTGCCGTCGACGAGCTTGGTGACGACCTGCGGCTTGCCGATGGTCAGCTCGAAGCCCTCGCGGCGCATCTGCTCGACCAGGATGGCCAGCGCCAGCTCGCCGCGGCCCTGCACCTCCCAGGCGTCGGGGCGCTCGGTGTCCAGGACGCGGAGGCTGACGTTACCGATCAGCTCGCGGTCGAGGCGGTCCTTGACCTGGCGGGCGGTCACCTTGCGGTCCTTGACCGCGGCCTTGTTGTCGGCGCCCTTGCCGGTGCCGCCACGGCCGACCAGCGGCGAGGTGTTGGTGCCGATGGTCATCGAGATGGCGGGCTCGTCGACCGTGATGAGCGGCAGCGCGACCGGGTTCTCGGGGTCGGCGAGGGTCTCACCGATCATGATGTCCGCGATGCCCGCGACGGCGCAGATGTCACCGGGGCCGGCCTTCTCGGCGGGCTTGCGGGTGAGCGCCTCGGTCATCAGCAGCTCGGTGATGCGCACGTTGGCCATCGTGCCGTCGCGCTTGATCCAGGTGACGGTCTGGCCCTTGCGCAGCTCGCCCTGCTCGACGCGCAGCAGCGCGATGCGGCCGAGGAAGTTGTCGGCGTCCAGGTTGGTGACGTGCGCCTGGAGCGGGGCCTCCTCGTCGTACTCCGGGGCCGGGACGTGCGACAGGATCGTGGAGAAGAACGGCTCCAGGTTGTCGCTGTCCTTCGGGACCGTGCCGTCCTCCGGCTTGGTCAGCGAGGCGACGCCGTCCCGCGCGCAGGCGTAGACGATCGGGAACTCGATCTGGTCCTCGTCGGCGTCGAGGTCGAGGAAGAGGTCGTAGGCCTCGTTGACGACCTCGTCGATGCGCGAGTCGGGGCGGTCCGTCTTGTTGATGCACAGGATGACGGGCAGGCGGGCCTGGAGCGCCTTGCGGAGCACGAAGCGGGTCTGCGGCAGCGGACCCTCGGAGGCGTCCACCAGCAGGACGACGGCGTCGACCATCGACAGGCCGCGCTCGACCTCACCGCCGAAGTCGGCGTGACCGGGGGTGTCGATGATGTTGATGGTCACGACGTCCCCCCCGTCCTTGGGGTGGTACTTCACCGCCGTGTTCTTGGCGAGGATCGTGATGCCCTTCTCACGCTCCAGGTCGTTCGAGTCCATCATGCGGTCGTCGAGCGACTCTGCGGCGTGCGCGGCGAAGGCGCCGGCCTGCTTGAGCATGGCGTCGACCAGAGTCGTCTTGCCGTGGTCGACGTGGGCGACGATGGCTACGTTGCGGATGTCGTGGCGCGTGGCCATAAAGCGGCGATCTCCCGGAGTGTGAGGGCGGCCCTGCTGCGTACGTCTGTGTTACGCGGGCCCTGCCGGGCTTGACACGCCACGGCCTCACCCCATCGTACGTGGCCCGGCGGGGGACGGCCTCCGCAGGGCGGAACGGTTCATCCGGCGGCCACCGCGCGCTCACTTCTCCGAGGGGCTCGCGGAGACCTTCGCGGGGATCTTCGCGCCCTTCTCCAGGAAGCCCATGTCCTCGTAGACGGGGGTCTGGAAACCGAAGGCACCCGCGTTGACCAGGGTCTTCCGGGCGGCCATGAGCTGGGGGCGCTGGTAGAGGGGGATCGATCCGGCGGCCGCCCAGATGCGGGCGTCGGCCTTGCGGATCAGCGAGCGGCTCTCCGCCTCGTCCAGGGTCGAGACCGCTCGATCGAACAATTGGTCGATCTGGTCGGTGCCGACCCTGGTGTAGTTCTGCTCGACGCTCAGCGACCCGTCGGCGCCCGGCACCGGCTTGGCGTAGATCGGGCGGGCGTCGGTGGCCGGGAAGGCGGAGGCGGGCCAGGAGTACAGGGCCAGGTCGTACTCGCCGGAGGCGATGTGGTCCTTGAAGTAGCTCTCGTCGGAGACCTTGGTGGTCTCGGTGCGGATGCCCACCTTCTCCAGCATCCGCGTGATCCGCCCGGCCACCAGGTGCAGGGACTGCGAGCCGGGGCCGGTCGGCAGCACGAACCGCAGGGTGAGCGCCTTGCCGTCCTTGGCCAGCGCCCTGCCCGCGGCGCCGGCCGGGGCGGCGGTGCCCAGGGGGGCGTAGGCGCCGGGCGCGCCGTTCCGGTCGAGGTACGGCTTGCCCTCCTGGGCGAGCTGCCTGCCCCGGCTCTCGTGGTCGCGACCGTGGTCCGCGGGTGCCTTGCCGTCCTGACCGACGATGTACGTGCCGTCGTCGCCGCCGTCGGACGTGTCGCCGTCCGCGGACCCGCCGCCGCGGCCGGACTCCTTCCCGTCCTCGGACTTCTTCCCGCTCGCCGACTCCTTCTCGCCCTCGGATCCGGCGGCCTTCTCGCCCTTCTCGCCCTTCCCGCTCCTGTCCACCGGGCCGCCGGGGACCCAGCCGGCGTCCGCGAGCAGCGCCTGTGCCTCCTCGGTGTCCTGGCCGCCGAGGGAGCCGCTGTTGTCGGCGTACGCGGCCTGCCCGGCGAGCGCCAGGTGGCTGCCGACCGGCTCGGCGGGCAGGCCGAGCGGTTTCAGCACCGCCTTCGCCAGCTCCCCGCGGTCGAGCGCCCTGGCCACCGCCCGGCGCACCCGCTCGTCGGCGAGGGGCCCGCCGGCGCCGTTGAGGGCCAGCTGCGTGTAGGCGGGCTCCAGCGACCTGCGCACCTCGTAGCCGCGCGGCGCCTTCGCCGCGGTACGGCCCTCGCCGGGCCCCGGGAGCGGTCCGGCGGCGCCCGCGGCGCTGTCGATGTCCCGGGCGGCGGCCGGGTCGATCTCGGCCAGATCGAGGTCGCCGTCGGCGAGCCGGTCGGCCCGCTCGTCGCGCGGTACGGCGGTCAGCTCGATCTCGGTGAGCTTGGCGGGCCGGCCCCACCAGCGCGGGTTGCGGGTGAGCCGGATCCGGTCGTTCCCGCGGTCGACCTGCTCCACGGCGAACGGCCCGGCGGTGACCTTCAGCTTGCGCCGCGCCCCGTCGTTGAAGGCGTCGGGGGTGCCCATGACGTCCTTCGGGTACAGCGGGGAGAACAGCGACCGCCAGTCGGCGTAGGGGCGGGCGAAGGTGACCCGGACCTCCAGGTCGTCGTCGCCCCGCTCGATCTTCTCGATGCGGTCGTAGCCGGCGTTGCGGGCGGTCCAGTAGGCGCTGTCCTTGCCGGACAGGGCGCGCCACTGGGCGGCGAAGTCGGCGGCGCCGATCTCGCGGCCGTCGCTCCACACGGCCTGCTGGTTCAGCCGGTACAGGACGACCTGCCTGGGCTCGGTGTCGACGACCTCGGCGGATTCCAGGAAGTCCGGGTTCGGGCGGGGCCGCCCGGTCGCGTCGAGCCGGTACATCGACGGCAGGACGGCCTGGGCGACCCGGGTGGTGGTGGCGTCGGCGTCCGACTGGAAGGTGTTGAAGGTCTCCGGCACGGCGTCCACGGCCCAGCGCAGGGTGCCGCCGTCGGCGACCTGGGCGCGGGCGACGGGGGCGATGTCCTGGGCGGCCGCCGGAGCGGCCGCCTCGTCCTCGGAGGAGCAGCCGGACAGCAGGGGCACCGCGAGCGCGCCCGCGGTGAGGAAGGCCACCGAGCGCATGACCGCGCGGGGGCCGAGGCCGTCGTGGGACATCTCTGCTTACCTCCGGGAGCCACGGACGCAATGATCGCTTTTAGTGCTATATGGAGCTGATCACATCTATCCGGCCACTGAAGAGGAAAGGATTCGGCAACGGTCGGCGACACGACGGCGGCGACCGGGAAGCCCACTCGTGCGGCGCAACACCCGCGGGCGCACGACCGTCGCCGCCCGCGGCCGCCCGGCCGGTGGCGGCGGGGCGTGCGGGAGGGGGCCGCCGGTACGGGGGCTTCACCGACGAGCGGCGGCCTCGGGCCGCTCCCCGGGCCGCTTCCCGCGCCGAGGCCGCCCGCGCCGTCGGCTCGGGACGGGGGCGGGCCCCGGCTCCTCGCGCCATGTGAGGGCGCCGCGGGTGCACCCGGCCGACGCACGGGGCCTCCTCCGGCTCCCGCGGCGCGGGCACCCGGCCCGCCTCCCGTGCTTCACCGGCTTCACCGGAGAGGCGGGCCGGGCGCCGATCCCCCAGAGGGGGGCGGGCCGTTCGGAGGAGCGGGCCGTGGCCCGCGCGTACAGCCCGCGCGTACGGCCCGCCCGTACAGCCCGCTCGTACGGCCCGCGCGTACAGCCCGCTCGTCCGGCCCGGCGGCAGGATCAGGCGGCGGAACCCACCGGGGCGGCCCGGAATGCCGGGGCGCGGGGAGCTGTGGCCGCGGGCCTCAGATGGAGGCCCGCAGGTACCCCGAGTGCGCCACGCTCCCGAGGAACGTGAACCGGGTGTCGCCGGCCATGTGCTTGTCGAACGCCTCCTTGATGCCGGGCCACTTGGGGTGTCCGAAGTCGTCCAGCACGACGATGCCGCCCGGCGCGACGATGCGCTCGGCCCATTCCAGGTCCGCCGCGACGCCGGCGGCGGAGTGGTCGCCGTCGACGACGATCACGCCGTAGGAGCGGTCGGAGACCAGGGCGCGGACCTCGGGGTCCTCGGAGAAGCCCTGCCGGATCCGGGTCGCGGCGCCGGCCGCGCCCGCCAGGGAGAGGTTGGTGCGCACGGCGGCCTCCCGCACGGGGGTGCCCGAGGCGTCGTCCGACATGGTGGCGCCGGGCTGCAACTGCGTGCCGGCGAGCGGGTCGACGATCGTCAGCCGGGGGTCGCGGCCGGCGCGCTCCATCATGCGGATGAGGGCCGCGCCGAACATCCCGTACAGGGTGCCGATCTCCAGCACGTCGTCGTTCGGCGGATCGAGCAGCGGTACGGCGGACAGCTTGCCGACGATGTTCATCGTGCCGCCGGCGATCCGGCCCACGCCGAGCGCCTCCAGGGCGAGGAGCAGCCGGAACGCCTGGGCCGCGCTGCGCTCGGCCTCGTCCCGGTCGCCGGTCACCGCGGCCAGCTCGTCGACCAGCCGGCTCAGGTGGGCGGCGGACGGCAGGCGCGCCATGCCGCGCCCGGTGCCGTCGAAGAAGAATTCCAGGGTGCGCTGCCGGTCGCGGAGCGTCCGGAGTTCCCCCCGCACCGCGTCGAGGGAGGCGTCGGCGTCGGCGCGGACGGCTCGGCGCACCTGGCGCTCGATGCGCTGGTCGATGAGTTCGGCCACCGGGCGCAGGGCTCGGCGGACGGCCTTACGGGTGAGGAGCGATCGCATCAGAGTGTGACCCTTACAGGGAGGGGAGATGGTGGACGCTAGGACGCGCCCGGTCCCCGCACAACCAATTCGAGTGGCCCCGGAGGCGAAGGCCGCATGACGTCCGGGCGACGCCGCGATGGCGTCGCAGGTGACGCGGCGACGGCCGCGCCCCACGGCACGGCACACGCCGCGCGGCACGGCGGCTCGGTTCCCGGCGTCGGACGGGCCCCCGGTGTCAGCGCACCCAGCCGTCGCGGTACGCCGCCCAGTCCGCCTCCTCGGCCGCGAAGTCGACGTACAGCGCGACCCCGAAGTTCGGGCGGTCGGCGTCCGTGCGGGACAGGCCCAGGCGGACGCCCCGGACTCCGGCGGGGACGGTCTCCGCATGGTTCCAGTGGCCGAACCGGTTCTCGTGGTAGAAGGGCAGGCCCATCAGCAGGTCGGTGGTGGGCGGGGTGACCTCCAGCGCGAGGGAGGTCTGCTGGGCGACGTAGCCGCCGTAGGTGCTCTCCAGCGGCTGGATGGTGTCGTAGGACATGACGGCGATCTGGTCGACGCGGCGGGCCACCTCGCCGAAGAACCTCTGCGACCACCACTTCGGGTGGCCGGTGGTCGTGCCCCAGAAGGAGTGGAAGCCGGGCACCGGGTCGATCTGGTGGGCGGCGACGGACAGGGGCGCGTCCTGGGCGGCGGTGACGCGGCGCAGGGCGTCGAGGAGGGTCAGGTAGTCGCGGTCGCCGGAGTGCAGGGGCTCCAGGTCGAAGTGGACCCCGTCGAAGCCGGTGGCGAGGATCTCGCGCGTGGACCGTACGACCGCCGCACGCGTCGCCGCGCGTTCCAGCCGCATGCCGTGCGGGCTCTCGCTGGCGAGCACGTCACCGAGCCAGGCCTGGACCCGGACCTGCGGCATCTCCCGGTGGACGGCGGCGAGGAACCAGCGGGCGTTCGGGTACGACGAGGCGGGAAGCGTGCCGTCGTGCTCCAGGGGCCCGGAGTGCACGTACAGGTCGCGGATGCCGGTGGTCCTCAGACGGGCTGCCAGGGCGGTGACGTCGGCGTCCTTCTTGCGGCCGTCCACCCAGGCGTGGCCGAGCCAGAGGGCGTCCTTGCCGCGGGTGTACGTGCCGTCGGCCGGGTCGCCCAGGTAGTTGACGCGCAGGCCGGTGAGGGCGACGAGGACCGCGAGCACGGGGAGGAGCGGGACGGCCAGGGCGATGCGCACCGTCCGCCGCCGACGCCGCCGCCGGAGGGCCGCCGCGTCGGGGGCGTCGGGGGCGTCGATGGCCTCGGGGGCGTCGGCCGCCTCCTCCGCCCCGGCGGTCGTGGCGGTCCGGGTGACCTGGTCGGCCTCTACGGTCGTGGCGGCCTCGTCGGCCGTACCGGTCCCGGCGGTCGTGGCGGCCCCGGCGGTCGTGGCGGCCCCGGCGGCCTGGTCGGTCTCGCCGGGCCCGGTGGTCGGCGCGTCCGCGCCGGGCCCGGCCTCCGCGTCCGTACCGGTCGAGTGATCCGTCACCTGTTCCCCTTCCGTGTCGCCCGCCGCACGTGCGCCGTCCCGGGTGCATCCCGGTCGCGTGGCCGCATGGGCGGCCATACGCTCCCGAATGTGACGTCGTCGAAGCTCCGGGGCCGACCGCGGCGGTCCGGTCCGCAGGTGTCCGTGCGGGTGCTGCACGCCGTGCTGGGCGGCGCCACGGGCATCGTGTGGCTGGTGTTGCCGGGGATGACGACGCGAACGGACGTTCCGGTTGCGATCACCCGTCCTCCCGCGTCCGCCGTCTCCGCGCCGACCACCGCGCCCGCCGCGCCCGCCGCGCCCGCGGAGGAGGGGACGTCCGCCGTCGACCTGGTCCTGCCGCTCGTCGTGGTCGGCGTGGCCGGGGCCCTCGCGGGGTACGGCCACGTGCGCCGCGTCCGCCGCTCCCGCACCCGGACGACACCGGGCGGCGCCGCCCACTCCCCGCACGCGGAGACCGGCGTGCCCGACGAACGGGTCCGCGCGGCCCTCGTCGCGGCCGACGACCGCGTCCGCGCCGCCCGCGACGAACTCGGCTTCGTGCGCGAGCTGTCCGGCCCGGAGGCGGTGGCGCCCTTCGCCGGCGCCCTGCGGGAGGCCGAGACGGAACTGGCGGCGGCCTTCCGGATGCGGCAGCGCTACGACGACGGCGTACCGCGGGACGCCGCCGCCCGACGGCAGGCGCAGGCCGGGATCACCGGGCGGTGCGCGGAGGCGGTGCGGCGGCTGGACGCGGCGGCCGACGGCTTCCGGCGGCTGCGGGGACTGGAGCGGGGGGTGAGCGGGGCGCTGGGAGTCGCGGAGGCGCGGTTCCGGGAGCTGACCGGTCGGACGGCGGCCGCGGAGGCGGTCCTGGCCGACGTGCGGGCGGCGTACGCGGCCACGGCGAGCGCGTCCGTCGTCGGGTACGCCGAACAGGCCAAGGACCGGCTGGTGTTCGCCACCCTCCGGCTCAACCTGGCCCGTCAGGCGGACGACGCGGACCGTCCCGCGGAGGCGGCCCGGCACCTGCGCGCCGCCGAGGGCGCCGTCGCCCAGGCCGCCGTCCTCGTCGGGGCGGTGGAACGGACGGCGGCCGAACTGCGGGAGGCCACCGGCCTGGTCCCGGCCGCGCTGACGGGCGCGGAGGCCGGGCTGGCCCCGCTGCGGGGCACGGCCGGCCCCGGCGACGAGGCCCTCACCCCCCTGCTGCACGCCGACGCGGTCCTGTCCTCCGTACGCCGGGAACTGACCTCGGGCCGCCCGTACGACCCCCTCGGCATGCTCCGCCGCATCACGGCCGCCGTCTCGCAGGCGGCCCCGGAGCGGGCCGGGGTGACCGCGGCCGCCGGCCGGCTCACCGCGCGCAGCGCCACCGCCGCGGCGGACGACTTCGTCGCGACGCACCGGGGGGCGGTCGGCGCCACCCCCCGCACCCGCCTCGTGGAGGCCCGCCGCCTGCTGACCGCCGGCGACGACCCCGGGGCCGAGGCCCTGGCCCTGGAGGCCCGCGCCCTGGCCGAGCAGGACGTGCGGGTCCGGGGCAACCCGTACGCGGCGCCGCCGTCCGCCCCCGACGCGTCCCGTCCGGTGGCCGTGGCCGGGACGGTCGGCACAGCCGGCACGGCCGGTGCCGTCCTGGGCGGCATCCTCCCCGCCGACGACCCGGAGAACGCCGATCCGGCGGGCTTCGCGGGACGGCCACGGTCACCGGACGGGACGTCGCCCGGGACGCCGCCCGGATAGGGGCGACGGGCCGGGGCGGTCCGGCGGGGCGGTCCGGCCCGTCGCCCGTCGCCCGTCAGAACAGGCTCAGCAGCGCCTCCGCCGGGTCCGCGAGGCCCGTCTCGCCGTCGGGGAGCGGGAGTTCGAACCAGACCGTCTTGCCGCGGGGGGTACGGCGGGAGCCCCAGGCCGCGGAGAGCAGGCCGACGAGCTGGAGGCCCCGGCCGCCCTCGTCGGTGTCGCGGGCGCGGCGGCGGCGCGGCTGGACGAGGCCCGCGTCCCACACCTCGCAGACCAGCGTGCGGTCCAGCAGCAGCCGCAGTCTGATCTCGCCCTCGCCGTACCGGAGCGCGTTCGTCACCAGTTCGCTGACGAGGAGTTCCGCGGTGTCGACCAGGGGTTCCATGTCCCAGCCGATCAGCTGTCCGCGGGCGTGCTCGCGGGCCCGGCCCACGCTGCGGGGCTCGCGCGGCAGGGTCCAGTCGCCGACGGACTCGGCGGGCAGGCCCTGGACGCGGGCCATCAGCAGCGCGATGTCGTCCTCGCCGTGGTGGGTGTCGAGGGTGTTGAGGACGTGGTCGCAGACGTCCTCCAGGGGGCTCGCGGGGTCCGTCAGGGCGCCCACGAAGGCCTGGAGGCCCTCGTCGAGGGGGTGGTCGCGGGATTCGACGAGTCCGTCCGTGTAGAGGGCGAGCAGCGCGCCCTCGGGGAGTTCGACCTCGACCTCCTCGAAGGGCTCCCCGCCGACCCCGAGCGGCATGCCGGGCGGCACGTCGAGCATCAGCGCGGCCTCGCCGGGTTCGACCAGCACGGGTGGCAGGTGGCCCGCGTTGGCGAAGGTGCACCTGCGGGTCACCGAGTCGTACACGGCGTACACGCAGGTCGCGAGGTACACCTCGGACAGGTCGGCCTCGCGGGGCCGGCGGGCGGCGCGGGTGGCCTGCTGGACGCCGCCGGGGGCGCCGAGGCCGCGCGCGATCTCGTCCAACGCGGAGAGCACCTCGGCCGGTTCGAGGTCGAGGAGGGCGAGGGTCCGTACGGCGGTGCGGAGTTCGCCCATCGCGACCGCCGCCCGCAGTCCGCGCCCCATCACGTCCCCGACGACCAGCGCCGTGCGGTGGCCGGGGAGTTCGATGACGTCGAACCAGTCGCCGCCGACCTCGCTGGGGCGGCCCGAGGCGACGCTGCCGGGCAGGTAGCGGCAGGCGATGTCCAGGCCGGAGGCGATCGGGTCGCCCGGCGGCAGCAGGGACCGCTGGAGCATCAGCGCCCGCTCGTGCTCGCGCCGGTACAGCCGGGCGTTGTCGATGCAGACCGCCGCCCGCGCCGCCAGCTCCACCGCGAGGTCCCGGTCCCGGTCCCCGAAGGGCTCGCTGCCCTTGGTCCGCGAGAACTGCGCGAGGCCCACGACCGTGTCGTGCGCGACCATCGGAACGGCGAGGGTGGACTGCACGAGGCCGCCCTCCTCGCCGGGGATGGTCCCCGGGCGGGCGGTGCGCAGGGCGTCCGCGCAGGGCGAGTTGAACGGGAAGTGGTGGACGGCGCCGACCGTGACGGCCGCGCCGCTGCCGGGGAACGGCGCGTCGGACACGGCGGACGAGAAGGCGACGCGGCGCAGTTCGGCGCTGCCGTCGGCGAGGCCGGGCGGGGTCTCGTCGCCGGCGAGGAGCCCCTGGTAGAGGTCGACGGTGGCCAGGTCGCAGAACCCGGGCACGACGACGTCGAGGAGTTCGCGCGCGGTCGTCTCGAGGTCGAGGGAGTTCCCTATGCGGGCCCCCGCCTCGTTCAGCAGGGCGAGGTTGCGCCGTGCGGCGGCGGCCTCGCGGGCGGCCGCGCGGCGGGCGGTGATGTCGATGCCGAGCCAGGCGACGCCGATCGGCCGGCCGGAACCGCTGTGCACGCGGTACAGGTTGACGGACCAGTGCCGGCGTTCCTCGGAGCCCGGCACGAACCCCGTGACGTGCATGTCCGTGATGGAGTCGCCGGTCTCCAGCACCCGGCGCAGCACCGCGCTGACCCGCTCGGCCTCGGGCCTGGGCAGATAGTCCTGGACGCCCTTGCCGCGGTGGTGGTCGGGGGTGCCGCCGAAGATGGACGCGAACCGCTGGTTGGCCCGGCGGACCCGCAGTTCGGGGTCGATCAGCAGGAAGCCGAACGGGGATTGGCCGAATACGGCCTGCGAGGCGGCCAGGTCGGTCTCGATGCTGCGCAGGGTGCGGACGTCGACGACGATGCAGACGGCGGCCTTCTCGCCCTCCTGGGTGCGCGTCGGCATGACGTACACCTCGGCGAGGCCCTGCTCCCGGCGCCTCCCGTCCCCGCCGGCGGGCAGGCGGAAAGGGACGACGCCGGTCCACTCGCGGCCGTCGAGGATCTCGGCCATCTTGCGCTGGCCGCGCTCGCGCTGGCCGGCGTCGACGAACGCGTCGATCGGGTCCATGCCGACGGCCCGGTCGGCGGGGATGCCGAAGATCTGCTCGGCGCGCAGACTCCACTGGTCGACGAGCCCGTCGGGGCCGATCGAGAAGGAGGCGACCTTGATGTAGTCGTAGATGGAGCCGGGCGGACTGCTCTGCCACAGCGCGTCGCCGACGGGCGCCTCGCCCTCACCGCCGGCGAGGGCGCCTCCGGCGTCGCCCGCGAGCGCACCCGCGGCCTCCGCCCTCGCGCCGTCCGACGGGTCCTCGGACTCCGTGGCCTTCGCTGGTATCTCGCTCACGCGAACCGTCCCCTCCAGCTCACCGCGCCCGGCACCGGTCACCGGTTGCGGCTGCCCGCAGTATCCAGCACTACGGCGCCGCACGACACGGTGTTCACGATCACAGCACGGTCCAGGCTTTTTTCGGACCGTCCCGCGACAACACTTCCAGTCTTCTAACCAGCGGACACGTCGTCGAACCACCCCGGGCGGCACGGTTCGCCGGACCGGTGTCCGGGCCGCCTCCGGCCGGAGCGCGAAAGCCCGGACCCCCGGCCCGGTTCCGCCTTCGATTCCCGCTTCGATTCCGTCTTCGATTCCGTCTTCGATTCCCGCTTCGATTCCACCCCCGGCTCCGGCCTCGGTTCCGTCTTCGGTCCGGGCTTCGCTTCCGGTCGCCGGATCGGTGCGGATGCGTACGTCACCCGGGGAGTGCCAGTTCGAACCACACCGTCTTGCCCGTGCCGCCGGGCCTGCTCCCCCAGCGGCGGGAGGAGGAGGCGACCAGTTGCAGTCCGCGGCCGCTCTCGTCGTCGGGCCGGGCGGCGCGCTCGCGGGGCAGGTCCGGCACCGGGTCGGAGACCTCCACGAGCAGCACCTCGGGCAGACCGGCGGGCCGCACCAGGCGGACCCCGATGGGACCGGTGGCGTGCCGCAGGGCGTTCGTGACGAGTTCACTGACGAGCAGGGCGGCGACGTCGCCGAGGCTGTCGAGGCCCCAGCGGCACAACTGCCCCCGTACCGCGGCCCGGGCGGCGCGCACCGCGCCGGCCTCAGCGGGGAACGTCCACCCGGCGCAGTCGCCTGCGGTGTCCATCACGCCGATCACTTCCCGGGCCAGCGAAGCACACTGATGTCCGTCTCAACGTATTTGATGGTGACATACCCGTTATGCGGCATGAAGTACCGCCCGGGACGGCGCAGGGTGAGGACGGGACAACGGTGGGACGGCGACGACGAAATGACGGGGGCGGTGACGACGGGGCGGCGGTGGGGCGGTGACGACGAGGGGCGGCGATCAGTGCGCGTCGGCCGCCGCCCCCGGCGGCTCCCCGGACCCGTCGCCCAGTCGCGCGGCCACCTCCCGTACCGCCGGGACGTCCTGGTCGAGCCAGTCGACGTCCCAGATCTCCCGGGGCGTGAGCCAGCGCAGGCCGTCGTGGTCCTGGAGGGGGGCGGGAGGGGCGGAGGCGGGCTCCAGACGGGCGGTCCACACCTGCAGGGCGTAGGGCGGCCGCAGCGGCCACTCCCCCGGGACGCGCTCCAGGGCCCTTGCGTCGACGCCGAGTTCCTCGCGCAGCTCGCGCACGAGGGCCTCCTCGGGCCGTTCGCCCGGCTCCACCTTGCCGCCGGGCAGTTCCCAGCGTCCGGCGAGTTCGGGGGGCGCGCTGCGGCGTGCGGCGAGCAGCCGGCCGCCGTCGAGGAGGGCGGCTCCGACCACCACGATCCGTTCCGTCATGCGCGGGAGCCTACGGGAGCGGCCGGGGCGTCAGTTGAGCGCGCCGTCGCCGTGCTGGGCGATGCGTTCGACCCAGTAGAGCTGCTTGTGGCCGCGGCTGTCGAGGCTGTCCGCGATCTTCTGGGCCTCGGCGCGGGTCGCGTACCGGCCGACGCGGTAGCGATTGCCGTTGTCGTCCTGGCGTATGACGAGCCAGGGCAGAGAGACCGTGCTGTCGTTCATCGCGCCGCACGCCCCCTTCTCGCCCCGGCCGGGTCGGATGCCGTCCGTGGCGCGACCCGCGTCCCGCCCTGTGAGGAAACCGCAATCCGCATATGCCCGAGCGTACGCCCAACCTTTACGGAGCGAATACGGCTTTTCACAAACAGGTACGCAACCAGCCAACCCGCAGGGGGCGCACGGAGCCGAACGCGCCGCCCGCGCACCGCGATGTCTCCGGTCGGCGCGCTGCCGGACACCAGGCGGGCGACCTGCGGGAACGCGGGAGAACGACCGGATTCCTACGGCCCGCGGACGGCCTCGGGGCGGGCCGTTTCCGGGGGCAACTGCCAAGGGGGTGTGCGCTGTCACCGCAAAGGTGTGCGCCACTTCACCCCGCCCCCGCCGGCGGAGCGGCGGCTATCTCACGGGCAGGTGGTAGGAGACCTGGTAGCGGTCGGCGGGGATGACCACGTCCGCCGTCTCGACCGGGCGGCCGGAGGCGTAGTAGGTGCGCCGGACGACCAGGACGACGTGTCCGGGCACGCCGCCCAGGGTGAGGAGCTCCTCCGCGAGGCCGGGGCGGGCGCCGACGTCCTCGGTGACGTTGTCCACGACGACGTCGATGGCGCGCATGCGCTCGACCACGCCCATGCCGCCGAGCGGCCCCTCCTCGGGCAGCATGACGGGCGTGCGGCCGGTGACCGCGAGGGGCTCCCAGGAGGTGGAGAGCATCATCGCCTCGCCGGCCTCCCGGAACACGTACCTGGTGCGCATCACGCGGTCGCCGGGCTTGATGCCGAGCCGCTCCGCCACGGCCCGGCCGGCCTCCACCTGCTCGCTGCCGGACTCCCAGGTGCCGTGCGCCCCGGCGTCCGCCTGCTCCTGACGGAACGGGGTCGCACCGGACTCCGGGCGGTATCCGGAGCGGGCGATCCGGCGCGGCACCGGCCGCTCGCGCACGTACGTCCCCGAACCGGAGCGGCCCTCGACCAGGCCCTCCGCCATCAGCACCTTGCGCGCCTCCAGCGCGACGGTGTCGGAGACGCCGTACTCCTCGCGGATGCGGGCCTGGGAGGGGAGACGGGTGTGCGGTGGCAGCGAGCCGTCGACGATCTGCTTGCGGAGATCGCCCGCGACCCGCAGGTACGCAGGCTGCTCACCGAATGTCACTGGCCGCTCCCATCAGGTTGTACAGACAGCAACAGCGTGGCAACCACGAGTTGTCCTGTGCAAGCAAAGGCCAGAGAATCACTCGATGTGATGACTTATCCCGGGGAAGGGCTTTACGCAGGCAGTTTCTCCCCGCTATGGACGCGATCACACGTCCAGGCCGCCGTCACTTCCCCCGGTGCCGCCGCCCTCGCCGTCCTCCTCGTACACGGGCGGGCTGTCGGCCAGCCCCAGAGCCTTGCGGGCGGTGACGGTCGCGGCGCCGTCGACGTGCTCGTAGGCGGTGTCGTAGTGCTCGTAGAAGGTGTCCACGTCCGCGGCGGTCGCCGCCGCCGTCCACTCCTTGCCCGCCTTGCCCAGATCCTTGACCAGGGCGGCGACCGGCTCGCGGGCAGCGGCCTGCCAGGTGTGCCCGTTCAGCGCGCCGGCCTGCCGGGCGGTCGCGTCCGCGACGTCGCCGGCCCAGGCCTTGTTGGCGTCCAGGTCCTCCTCGGCGTATTCCTCGGGCTCCTCGTAGAGGGTGCCGTCGAGGTCGTTCATCGCCTCGAGGAAGGCCATCTGGTCGGCGGTCAGCGTCGTGGCGTCGGAGCGCAGCGAGCCGGTCAGCGGGGACTCCCCGTCGGTGTGGGTGAAGACGCAGACGATCTGCCGGTCGCCCCACTCCCAGCTCTCACGGGTGGGCGTGAGGTGGTAGACGTCGACCTCCTCGGTCAGCGCCCAGGTGTCCATCGCGTACTCGGTCTCGAGGGTGTAGCACTTCTCCTCGGCCTCGTCCGCCACGGAGGCGTCGCCCGGGTAGCTCCCGCCGGACAGCGTGACGACGCCGAACACCTCGCCCTCGTGCTCGCCGGCGCAGTCCACCGTGTCGACGTCGTAGACGTCCCCGTCGACGGAGTCGCCCGGCACGTCGAAGCAGTCGCCCTTGACCAGGGAGAGGCTGGAGTTGCCCCGCGCGCCCTCCTTGAAGCCCTCCCAGAACGCGGAGGCGCCTCCCGTGGCGAGCGCCAGCACCCACAGCGCGAGCCCGAGCGCGGAGAGCACGGCCCCGCCGATCGCCATGCCGGCGCCGCGCTCCCCGCGCTTCTTGATCTGCATCAGCGCGACGACCCCGAGCACCAGCCCGACGGCCGGCAGGAAGCACAGCACGCCGAGGACGAGCGCGGCGATCGCGACCCCGTTGACCGGCGCGGGCCGGTTGAGGGGCAGGTACCCCTGCCCCCAGACCGCGTACGGCGCCCCCGCGTACGGCCCCTGGGGCGCCTGCGGACCGTGCGGCTGCTGCGGCTGCGGCTGCGGCTGCGGCGGATACGGGCCCGGCCCCTGCGGCTGCGGAGGCCCGTACGGGTCCTGAGGCTGCTGGGGCCCGGAGGGCGGGGGCGGCGGGGGTGCCGGGGGTATGGACACGAGTACCGTGCTCCTGGATCAGACGGGTCGGGCGGGGCGCGCCGCACGGACCGCACACGACGATGCGGAACTGACGTACGACTGCGCGCATGTTGACGTGCTCCCTGGCCTAAAGTCCAGGGATTCCGGCCTGGGTCGTCTGACCCTTCCGGGGGCTTCCTGCTTCACCGCGCTGTGCGGGCACGGGTGCCCGTCTTACCGGCGCTCCACGAGGCGTTTGGCGTCTCCGCCCGTCCGGCGGCGACGATACGGCGTCCTTCGAAGAGGACGTTGCGGGCTGCGTTGTGGTCGCGGTCGTGCACGGTGCCACATTCGCCGCACGTCCACCCCCGGACGTGCAGGGGCTTGGGACCGTCCCGGAATCCGCAGGCCGAGCAGACCTGAGAGGACGGGAAGGCCTGGTCCACCTTGGCGAAGCTGCGCCCGTGCCGGACCGCCTTGTACTCCAGCATCCGGGTGAACGCGGACCATCCCGCGTCGTGCACGGACTTGGCGAGCCGGGTGCGGCCGAGGCCGGACACCGCGAGGTCTTCCACGTACACCGCTTGGTTGTCGCGAATGATCTGTGTGGATGCCTTGTGGTGGAAGTCCCGGCGCCGGTCGGCCACCTTGGCGTGCTGGCGTGCGACCTTGATGCGGGCCTTGGCCCGGTTCTTCGATCCCTTGGCCTTACGGGACAGCTCCCGCTGAAGACGCTTGAGTTTCTTCTCCGCCCGGCGCAGGAAACGCGGGCTGTCGATCTTCCTGCCGTCGGACAGGACCGCGAAGGCGGACAGGCCGAGGTCGATACCGGCGTCGGTCTCCGACTCGGGCAGGATGTCCGGCTCGGTGTCCACGACGAAGCTGAGGAAGTACCGGCCGCAGCTGTCCTTGGCGACGGTCAGGGACGTGGGTGCGGCCGGAAGCCTGCGAGACCACTCGACCTTGAGGTTGCCGACCTTGGCCACGTACACCGTGCCGTCGTCCTGGAGGCAGAAGGCGTTGGTGTTGAGGCGGATCGACTGCCGGGTGTCCTTCTTCGACTTGTAGCGGGGAGGGCCGACCTTGCGGCCCCGCCGCTTGCCCTTGAGGCTGTCGAAGAAATTCTTGTAGGCGGTGTCCAGGTCCCGCAGGGACTGCTGCAGGACGACCGCCGACACGTCGGCGAGCCAGGCCCGTTCTTCGGTGCGCTTGGCCCGGGTGATGCGAAGCCGGGACAGCTCCGCCGACTTCACGTACGGCAGCCCCGCCGCGTGCGCTTGTTTCCGGTCGCGCAGGCAGTCGTTCCACACCACGCGGGCACAGCCGAACGCACTGGCCAGCGCACGGCGCTGTGCGGTGTCCGGGTAGGCCCGGTAGTTGTAGCGGAGCTGCACAACCAAGATCCTACTACGATTGGTCTCATGGACGGGCAGAACGACTACAGACGGGGCAGACACGTTGTTTCGGCGATGCATGTGCACTTGGTCTTCGTGACGAAGTACCGGCACGGGGTGTTCAACGACGAGATGCTGACACGCTGCGAAGAGATCATGCGCAAGGTCTGCGAGGACTTCGAGGCGGAGCTGAAGGAGTTCAACGGCGAACGCGATCACGTCCACCTGTTGGTGCACTACCCGCCCAAGGTCGCCGTCTCCAAGCTGGTCAACAGTCTCAAGGGCGTCTCCGCCCGCCGGATACGGCAGGAGTTCACCGGCCGGATCAACCACACCGTCATGCATGGGCACCTGTGGTCGCCCTCATACTTCTCCGCATCGTGCGGCGGAGCACCATTGGCGATCGTCCGCCAGTACATCGAGCAGCAAAAACGTCCGCTCTGACGTGCACGTCAGAGCAGCCTTGAGACGCATCCATCCCCGGCGTGAACGCCGCGGCTTTCTGCAAGAGTCCCGGTAAAGATTCAGGGTCTGACCCCGAGGAGTCAGACCCCATTCGACCTGCTTGTCTGCCGGATCAGCAACGTGGCGCCATGTCGCCCGCTATACGTTGAAGCGGAACTCCACCACGTCCCCGTCCTGCATGACGTAGTCCTTGCCCTCCATGCGGGCCTTGCCCTTGGCGCGGGCCTCGGTGACCGAGCCGGTCTCCACCAGGTCGGCGAAGGAGATGACCTCCGCCTTGATGAAGCCCTTCTGGAAGTCGGTGTGGATGACGCCGGCGGCCTCGGGGGCGGTGGCGCCCTTCTTGATCGTCCAGGCGCGGGACTCCTTGGGACCGGCCGTGAGGTAGGTCTGGAGGCCGAGGGTGTCGAAGCCGACGCGGGCGAGGGTGGTCAGGCCCGGCTCCTCGGCGCCGACCGACTCCAGCAGCTCCATGGCGTCCGCCTCGTCGAGTTCGGCGAGGTCCTGCTCCAGCTTGGCGTTGAGGAAGATCGCCTCGGCGGGGGCGACCAGGGCGCGCTGCTCGTCCTTGAAGTCCTCGTCCATCAGCTCGTCCTCGTCGACGTTGAAGACGTAGAGGAAGGGCTTGGTGGTGAGCAGGTGCAGGTCGTGCAGCAGTTCGTTGCGCTCGGTGCCCTGGACGATGCCGTGCGAGAAGAGCGTGTCGCCCCTCTCCAGGATCTCCTTGGCCTCCTCGACGGCCTTCACCTTCGGGCCGATGTCCTTCTTGATGCGCGACTCCTTCTGGAGCCGGGGAAGGACCTTCTCGACGGTCTGGAGGTCGGCGAGGATCAGCTCGGTGTTAATCGTCTCGATGTCGTCCTTGGGCGAGACCTTGCCGTCGACGTGCACGACGTTCTCGTCCTTGAAGGCGCGGATGACCTGGCAGATCGCGTCGGACTCGCGGATGTTCGCCAGGAACTTGTTGCCCAGGCCCTCACCCTCGGAGGCGCCGCGCACGATGCCCGCGATGTCGACGAAGTCGACCGTCGCCGGGAGGATCCGCTGCGAGCCGAAGATCTCCGCGAGCTTGGTGAGCCGGGCGTCGGGGACGCCCACGACACCCACGTTCGGCTCGATCGTGGCGAACGGGTAGTTGGCCGCCAGCACGTCGTTCTTGGTCAGGGCGTTGAACAGGGTCGACTTGCCGACATTCGGCAGACCGACGATTCCGATCGTGAGCGACACGTTGCGACTTCCCGTAGTGAGAGGGCCAGGGGGCCAGGGGGCTGGCCGATCCCCCAGTTTACGGCGTGCCCGCGCCCGCCCCGGCGGACCTGTCGAACGCTTGGCCAAGGTCGTCTCTCCGGCGTGTCCCGCGCCCGATTCGGCATATGAACCGACCTAGGTTGGACCGGTGGAGCAACACAGGACGCGACCCCCGCAGAACGGAACGCGACGCGGCGGCCCGCCCCTGCCGCCGCAGACCGGCCGCGGCGGGGCCGGCGACGCCCGCCGCGGGAGCGGAGGGGGGCCGGGGGGCGCCGGCCGGGCGGGCGCGCCCCGCGGCTCCGGATCCGGTGCGCCGCGCGGTCCCGGATCCGGTGTGCAGCCCCGGGCCGGCGGTGCGCCGCGGCTGCCGAAGGCGGCCCGCGCGCCCACGTCGTCCTCGCCCTCGTTCTCGCCCTCGGCGGCCCGGCGGCTGCCGAATCCCCGGCTCACCGGCCTCGGCACCGGCCTGCTCGGCGTGCTGCTGATGCTGGCGCTCGGCTGGCTCGACCGCCTGCTGGGCGCCTCGCAGACGGCGTACGGCGTGCTGTTCCTGCCGGTGTGCGTGCTGTGCGGGCTGTGGGTGCGCCGGGCCGAACTGCTCGCCGCGCCCGTCGTGGTGCCGATCGCCTTCGCCGTGGGCGTCCTGCCGCTGGCGAAGGACGGGGACGGGCCCGGAGCCCGGCTGATGGGGCTGGCCACCGCGCTGGCCACCCAGGTGGGCTGGCTGTACGGCGGCACACTCCTGGCCGCGCTGACCGTACTGGTGCGCCGGGTGGTCCTGGTGGCCCGGCGGCGAGCCGCCGCCCGCCGTCAGGGCCTGTCCGGGGGACCGGGCCGAGGGAAGGCGACGGCGTCTTGACGCCCGGGTGAGCGGGGTCCTGCCCCCGGTGTCCCGGTGCGCGGGGCCCGACCCCCGTGCGCGGGGCCCGGCCCCCGGTGCGCGGGGCCGGGCGGGGCCGCTACCGGCTGTCCTTCGCCGCCCGCATCGCCGCGCCGACGATCCCCGCGTTGTTCTGGAGCTGCGCCGGGACGATCTCGGCCTTGATGCCGTCGATGTGGTGCAGGAACTTCTCGGACTTGCGGCTGACGCCGCCGCCGATGATGAACAGCTCGGGCGAGAAGAGCATCTCGACGTGCGCGAGGTACTTCTGGACGCGGTGCGCCCAGTGCTCCCAGGTCAGCTCCTCGTCCTCCCTGGCCTTGCTGGAGGCGCGCTTCTCCGCGTCGTGGCCGTGCAGTTCGAGGTGGCCCAGCTCGGTGTTGGGGACGAGGACCCCGTCCACGAAGACGGCGCTGCCGATGCCGGTGCCGAAGGTGAGGAGGATGACCGTGCCCCGGCGGTCGCGGCCGGCGCCGAAGGCGACCTCGGCGACGCCCGCCGCGTCGGCGTCGTTGACCACCGTCACCGGCAGTCCGCCCAGCCGCTCGCCGAACAGGGCGCGCGCGTCCGTGTCGATCCAGCTCTTGTCGACGTTGGCCGCCGTGCGGATCGTGGAGCCGCCGGTGACCACGCCCGGGAAGGTCAGGCCGACCGGGCCCGTCCAGCCGAAGTTGTCGATCACCTGCCGCACGCCGTCGGCCACGCCGTCGGGCGTCGCCGGTTGCGGGGTGAGCACCTTGAAGCGCTCCTGGGCGAGGTCGCCCCTGTCCAGGTCCACAGGGGCGCCCTTGATCCCGGATCCACCGATGTCCACGCCGAAGATCTGCATGGCCCCACGGTACGACGGCGGACGGACCGTCACTCGCCCGAGGTCGCCGCCGGGCCGCTGCCGCCCCGCCCGGCCGCCAGCGCGGCGGCCTCCTCGCGCAGGTCGCGGCGGAGCTCCTTGGGCAGCGAGAAGACGATGTGCTCGTCGGCGGCCTTCACCAGCTCCACGTCGCCGTAGCCGCGCTCGGCGAGCAGGGCGAGGACCTCCTCGACGAGGACCTCGGGGACGGAGGCGCCGGAGGTGACGCCGACCGTCGTCACCCCTTCCAGCCACGCCTCGTCGATCTCGCTCGCGAAGTCCACCAGGTACGCCTCGCGGGCACCGGCGAGCTTGGCGACCTCGACGAGCCGCTTGGAGTTCGAGGAGTTGCGCGAGCCGACGACGATCACCAGCTCCGCCTCGGCGCCCATCTGCTTCACCGCGAGCTGACGGTTCTGCGTGGCGTAGCAGATGTCGTCGCTGGGCGGGGAGATGAGCTGCGGGAACTTCTCCTTGAGGGCGTCGACGGTCTCCATCGTCTCGTCGACGGAGAGGGTGGTCTGCGACAGCCAGACGACCCGGGAGGGGTCGCGGACCTCGACCTTGGCGACGTCCTCGGGTCCGTCGACGAGCTGGATGTGGTCGGGGGCCTCGCCGGAGGTGCCGATGACCTCCTCGTGGCCCTCGTGACCGATCAGCAGGATGTCGTAGTCCTCGGAGGCGAACCGGACGGCTTCCTTGTGGACCTTCGTGACGAGCGGGCAGGTCGCGTCGATGGTGGCCAGCCGGCCGCGCTCGGCCTCCTCGTGGACGACCGGGGCGACGCCGTGCGCCGAGAACATGACGATGTTGCCCGGCGGGACCTCCTCCGTCCGTTCGACGAAGATCGCGCCCTTCTTCTCCAGGGTCTGCACGACGTACTTGTTGTGGACGATCTCGTGGCGGACGTAGACGGGAGCGCCGTACTGCTCCAGGGCTTTCTCGACGGCGATCACGGCGCGGTCCACTCCCGCGCAGTAGCCCCGGGGGGCGGCGAGCAGGACACGGCGGCCAGACGAAGCGGTCATGCGTCCCATCGTAAGGCCGGGTGCGGGGCGCGGAGATCGCGCACGGGTCCTGGCCGGCGGGCCGTGTGCGTGCGGGGTGTTGTCGGTGGCGGCCACTACCCTCGCGGCATGGCTGTCAATACGTCCGCCGAGGCCCCGCTGCCCGTCGGCGAGGTCTCGCGGCTCATCGGCGGGTGGATCGAGCGGCTCGGCGCGGTGTGGGTCGAGGGCCAGATCACCCAGTTGTCGCGGCGTCCCGGCGCGGGTGTCGTGTTCCTGACGCTGCGCGACCCGTCGCGCGACGTCTCCGTGAGCGTGACCTGTTTCCGGCAGGTCTTCGACGCGGTCGCGGACGTCGTCGGCGAGGGCGCGCGCGTCGTCGTGCACGCCAAGCCGGAGTGGTACGCCCCGCGCGGGCAGCTGTCGCTGCGGGCCCTCGAGATACGGCCCGTGGGGGTCGGGGAGCTGCTGGCCCGGCTGGAGCAGCTGAAGAGGTCGCTGGCGGCGGAGGGGCTGTTCGCCGCCGAGCGGAAGAAGCCGCTGCCCTTCCTGCCGCGGCTCGTCGGGCTGGTGTGCGGGCGGGCCTCGGCCGCGGAGCGGGACGTGCTGGAGAACGCCCGGCACCGCTGGCCCGCCGTCCGCTTCGAGGTGCGCAACGTCGCGGTGCAGGGCGTGCACGCGGTGACCCAGGTCGTCCGGGCCGTGCAGGAGCTGGACGCCCACGGGGACGTGGACGTGATCGTCGTCGCGCGCGGGGGCGGCAGCGTGGAGGATCTGCTGCCGTTCTCCGACGAGCGGCTGGTGCGGGCGGTGGCGGCCTGCCGTACGCCGGTCGTGTCGGCGATCGGGCACGAGCCCGACAACCCGCTCCTGGACCACGTGGCCGACCTGCGGGCCTCCACGCCGACCGACGCGGCGAAGAAGGTGGTGCCGGACGTCGGCGAGGAGCTGGAGCGGGTGCGGATGCTGCGCGGCCGGGCCAGGAGGTGCGTGGAGGCGTTCGTGGAGCGCGAGGAGCGCGGGCTGGACCACGCGCTCGGCCGGCCGGTCCTGCGGGAGCCGCACCGGATGGTCGACGAGCGCGCGGAGCACGTCTCCTCGCTGGTCGACCGCTCGCGGCGGACGCTCGGGCACCTCCTCGACCGCGCCGACTCCGAGCTGTCGCACACGCACGCGCGCGTGGTGGGCCTCTCCCCGGCGGCGACGCTGAAGCGGGGGTACGCGGTGCTGCAGAGGGCCGACGGGCACGTGGTCCGGGATCCGGGCGAGGTGACGGCGGACGAGACGCTCCGGGCGCGGGTCGCCGCGGGTGAGTTCACGGTTCGAGTCGACGATCAGGGAATGGGTGCATGACGGGCAGGACGGACGAGGCGCTGGGGTACGAGCAGGCGCGCGACGAGCTGATCGAGGTGGTACGCCGCCTGGAGACGGGGGGCACGACGCTGGAGGAGTCCCTCGCCCTGTGGGAGCGCGGGGAGGAGCTGGCCAAGGTGTGCCGGCGCCGGCTGGAGGGCGCGCGGGCCCGGCTCGACGCGGCGCTCGCCGAGGAGGAGGGAGAGGGGGAGCGGGAAGGGGCCGCGGAGGAGGAGTAGGCGGCGGCGAGGAGCGGGCGGTCGGGGGCGGTCCGGCGGGCCGGAACGCGGCGGCACGGGGCCGGACGGTGACGCAGGGTGTGAGGCGGGTCACCGGCGCCCGGGGTTTTGTTGAATGTTGAATCTCTTTGGCGTACTGTCGAGCCCGTCAACCGGCCCGGCACCCGGGCCACCGACGCCCACTCCGAGGAAGATCCCCCATGTCTCTCGCGCTTGACCCCGCCGCCCAGGACCTTCTGTTCCGCGAGGCCCACACCGCCAACGCCTTCACCGACGAGCCGGTGACGGAGGAGCAGGTCCAGGCGATCTACGACCTGGTCAAGTTCGGCCCCACCGCCTTCAACCAGAACCCGCTGCGCGTCACCCTGGTCCGCTCCGCCGAGGCCCGCGAGCGCCTCCTGCCGCACATGGCCGAGGGCAACCGGGCCAAGACCGCCACCGCCCCGCTGGTCGCGATCCTCGCCGCGGACAACGAGTTCCACGAGGAACTGCCGGCCCTGTTCCCGGCGTTCCCGCAGGCCAAGGACGCCTTCTTCGCCGAGCGCCCGGTCCGTGAGGGCTCCGCCGCGCTGAACGCCGCCCTCCAGGCCGCCTACTTCATCGTCGGCATCCGCGCCGCCGGTCTCGCCGCCGGCCCGATGACCGGCTTCGACGCCGAGGGCATCCGCAAGGAGTTCCTGGACGACGACCACACCCCGCTGATCGTCGTCAACATCGGCAGGCCGGGCGAGGGCGCCTCCTACCCGCGCTCCCCGCGCCTGTCGTACGAGCAGGTCTTCACCACCGTCTGAGACACGAGGCCCGCCGTCCCGGAACCGCCGGGACGCGAGGCCGGCCGCCCCGGACACAGCACCCCCGAGCACGACGAAGGCACCCGGCGGATCGGCCGGGTGCCTTCGTCGTGCTCAGGGGTGCGACCGGGGTGCGGGCGCAGGGCTCACGCCAGCTTCAGCGCGCCCGCCATCTCGGCCAGCCGGGCGAACGGCGCCGTACCGGCGACGACCGTCGTGGCACCGTCGGCGCCCTCCAGCACCAGGGCGTCGTAGCGGCCGCCGGTCCAGCGGGTCCAGGTGCGGCCGCCGATCTCCTCGGTCGTCTTCGTCTCCCGGGCGCCCTGGCTCGCGTCGTCGACGAACGGCGCGCGCGGCCGGGTCGACTGCTCCACCGCCACGTACTCCCCGTCGGGAGCGTGGAAGCCGAGGTGCCAGGAGTCGAACTCCGCGCCGTCGAAGCGCACCGAGGTCGCCTTCCAGGCCGAGGACAGCCCTTCGGGCGCGGCCACCGGGTACGAGGCCGCGCGGCGCGCCGTCAGCAGCTCCACGCGGTAGTCGACCCGCTTCACGTCGGGAGCGGCACTGTCGTCGTGCGGGATGAAGAAGTACATCACCAGACCGGCGACCATGATCAGGCCCAGCGAGAGCACCATGTCCCGGACCGTCTGCGTCTTGCCTTTCGAACCTGCCACGCCCCCTATCGTCGCAGGTGCCGGGAGCGCTCATCCGTGGGGTCCCCTGCTCATCTTGTCGTACTGGCGATAGAGTCGAGCCGAACCCTCATCCGGCCGTCGTCGTATCAGAAAGGTGCGCTCCGATGACCGAGCATCATCATCTGCCGTCCGAACTCGATGTCCCCTCCGAGGCCCCGGACCGCAACCTCGCCCTGGAACTGGTCCGGGTGACCGAAGCCGCCGCCATGGCCGCGGGCCGCTGGGTGGGACGCGGCGACAAGAACGGCGCCGACGGCGCCGCGGTGCGCGCGATGCGGACCCTCGTCTCCACCGTCTCGATGAACGGCGTCGTCGTCATCGGCGAGGGCGAGAAGGACGAGGCGCCGATGCTCTTCAACGGCGAACGCGTCGGTGACGGCACCGGACCCGAGGTCGACATCGCCGTCGACCCCATCGACGGCACCACGCTGACGGCCAAGGGCATGCCGAACGCGATCGCCGTCCTCGCGGCCACCGAGCGCGGCGCCATGTTCGACCCGTCCGCCGTGTTCTACATGGACAAGCTGGTCACCGGCCCCGAGGCCGCCGACTTCGTCGACATCGACGCCCCCGTGTCGGTGAACATCCGCCGGGTCGCCAAGGCCAAGCGTGCCACCCCGGAGGACGTCACCGTCGTCATCCTGGACCGGCCGCGGCACGAGGGGATCATCGACGAGATCCGCCGGACCGGCGCCCGCATCAAGCTCATCTCCGACGGTGACGTCGCCGGTTCCATCCTGGCGCTGCGCGAGGGCACCGGCGTCGACCTGCTCCTCGGCATCGGCGGCACCCCGGAGGGCATCATCTCGGCCTGCGCCGTGAAGTGCCTGGGGGGCACCATCCAGGGCAAGCTGTGGCCGAAGGACGACGAGGAGCGGCGGCGGGCGATCGACGCCGGACACGACCTCGACCGCGTGCTGACCACCGAGGACCTGGTGACCGGGGAGAACGTGTTCTTCGTCGCCACCGGCATCACGGACGGCGAGTTGCTGCGGGGCGTGCGGTACCGGTCCGAGACGGCGGTCACCGACTCGATCGTGATGCGGTCGAAGTCGGGGACGGTGCGCCGGATCGACTCCGAGCACCGGCTGAGCAAGCTGCGGGCCTACAGCGCGATCGACTTCGACCGGGCGAAGTAGCTCCGCCCCCGCCGGACGGGGCCGCGGGCGGTGGGCGCGTGCGAGCCCGCCGCGGCCGGCCCCGACCGTGCGGCGGAGCCGCGCGCCGACCCGGCCCCGCGCCCCTCGGGGCGCGGCGGCCACCTCGCGGGAAGAGGGCGCCCCCGGTGCGGTGGGGACGCCCTCTTCCCACGGGCGGGGCTTTCGGGGAGCGGCGTCCGAGGCCCTGCGAGCGGGGCTTCCGACGTCCTGCGAACGCGGCGTCCGGGGCTCCGCGGATGCGGGGTCCGACGCCCCGCGAGCACGACGTCCGACGCCGTGGCGGGCCCGGCCGCCGTGGGGCTAGCCGGCTGCCGCTATGCGGTCCGCCGGTCTGGCCGCCTTCTTCAGCTCCACGTCCCGGCGACGGCGGCGGGCCAGGACCACCCGGCGTTCCGCCGCGGTCAGGCCTCCCCAGACGCCGTAGGGCTCCGGTTGCAGCAGGGCGTGCTCCCGGCACTCCACCATGACCGGACAGCGTGCGCAGACCCGCTTGGCCGCCTCCTCGCGGGACAGGCGGGCCGCGGTGGGCTCCTTGGAGGGGGCGAAGAACAGGCCTGCCTCGTCGCGCCGGCACACCGCTTCGGTGTGCCATGGCGCGTCCTGGTCCCTGTCTCGCGCCGGCAGCAGCTGGGCCGGCACGGCAGCGACCTGGGACGAATGCGGCGATTGCAGCACGGTCTACTCCTGACGACGGCTTCGCGAGCGAGAGACGATGCAGCAAGGCCTACCCGCTGTGCGCGCGCCTATGCACTGAGTTGACGGCCGCGGTCACCGCCGCCGGTCACCGCCGCCACGGCCGTCAGTGGCCCAGGTGCTTGCGCAGCCCCCGGTCGACCTTGCGGTGGACCCGGTCCAGGATGTCCGCGACGAGCTTGCCGCGCCGGGGCCGGGCCTCGACGCTGCCGAGGACGGACCAGCCGTCGACGTAGACGACGGGGGCGTCGGGGTCGGGCGAGTCGAGGGCGTCCACCTCGAAGCTGCCGAGGACGCCGCCGCCGGTGCCGCGCAGCGACACGTTCTCCGGGACGCGGATGTCGACGCTGCCGAAGACCGAGAACGCCTTGATGACGACCTGCTGGTACTCGAAGACCGCCTCGCTCAGGTCGATCTCGACGCTGCCGAAGACCGCGTACGCGTGGATACGGCGGCCCGCGCGCAGGCGGCCCCTGCGGACGGCGGCGCTGAAGACCGCGACCAGGGTGTCGTCCGGGTCGGCCGGGACGGCTCCGGCCGTCGGGCGGTTGGGGGCCGGGACCGGGGACGGGGCGGGCCGCCGGTGCGCGGCGGGCAGGTCCCGGACGAACGCGTCCAGTTCGCCGACCGTCTTCGCGGCCAGCACGCCCTCGACGCGCTCGGCGTGCTCGTCGGCGGTGAGGCGCCCCTCGGCGAGAGCCTCGCGCAGGATGTCGGCGATGCGGTCGCGGTCGGCGTCCGAGGCGCGCAACTCGCTCGCCGCGGCACGCGGCGGGGTCTGCTTCTCAAGGTCCACGACGGCAGCGTACCGAAACACGATAGATCGCGACAGCCCTCCGCGGCGGCCGGCCCGCACCGAACTGAGCCTTACCTCACAGACCCGCCGCGATCGGCAGGTTCTACCCTGGTGGGCGCCGCCAACGGAGGCCGGCCGCGCTGTCTGTCGAGTGAGGAATGGGCGACATGCCTGAGTTCGCGTACACCGATCTGCTCCCCGCGGGAGAGGACACCACCCCCTACCGGCTGGTGACCTCCGAGGGCGTCTCCACCTTCGAGGCCGACGGGCGGACCTTCCTCAAGGTGGAGCCGGAGGCGCTGCGCAAGCTCGCCGAGGAGGCGATCCACGACATCCAGCACTACCTGCGCCCGGCCCACCTCGCCCAGCTCCGCCGCATCATCGACGACCCGGAGGCCTCGGCGAACGACAAGTTCGTCGCCCTGGACCTGCTGAAGAACGCGAACATCGCGGCCGCGGGCGTGCTCCCCATGTGCCAGGACACCGGCACCGCCATCGTCATGGGCAAGCGCGGGCAGAACGTGCTGACCGAGGGCCGCGACGAGGAGGCCCTCTCCCGCGGCATCTACGACGCCTACCTCAACCTCAACCTGCGCTACTCGCAGATGGCTCCCCTCACCATGTGGGAGGAGAAGAACACCGGCTCCAACCTGCCGGCCCAGATCGAGCTGTACGCCACCGACGGCGGCGCCTACAAGTTCCTCTTCATGGCGAAGGGCGGCGGCAGCGCCAACAAGTCCTTCCTCTACCAGGAGACGAAGGCCGTCCTGAACGAGGCCTCCATGATGAAGTTCCTGGAGGAGAAGATCCGCTCCCTCGGCACGGCCGCCTGCCCGCCGTACCACCTGGCGATCGTGGTCGGCGGCACCTCCGCCGAGTACGCGCTCAAGACCGCCAAGTACGCCTCCGCGCACTACCTCGACGAGATCCCCGCCGAGGGCTCGCCGCTCGGGCACGGCTTCCGGGACAAGGAGCTGGAGGAGAAGGTCTTCGAGCTGACGCAGAGGATCGGCATCGGCGCGCAGTTCGGCGGCAAGTACTTCTGCCACGACGTACGGGTCGTGCGCCTCCCCCGGCACGGCGCCTCGTGCCCCGTCGCCATCGCCGTCTCCTGCTCCGCCGACCGGCAGGCCGTCGCGAAGATCACCGCCGAGGGCGTCTTCCTGGAGCAGCTCGAGACCGACCCGGCGCGGTTCCTGCCGGACACGACGGACGAGCACCTCGAGTCCGACGGCGACGTCGTGCGCATCGACCTCAACCAGCCGATGGACGACATCCTCGCCGAGCTGACGAAGCACCCCGTGAAGACCCGGCTGTCCCTGTCGGGGCCGCTCGTCGTGGCCCGCGACATCGCGCACGCCAAGATCAAGGAGCGCCTCGACGCCGGCGAGGAGATGCCGCAGTACCTGAAGGACCACCCGGTGTACTACGCCGGTCCGGCCAAGACGCCCGAGGGCTACGCGTCCGGCTCCTTCGGCCCGACGACGGCCGGCCGCATGGACTCCTACGTCGAGCAGTTCCAGGCCGCCGGCGGCTCCCGGGTCATGCTCGCCAAGGGCAACCGCAGCAAGCAGGTCACCGACGCGTGCGGCACCCACGGCGGCTTCTACCTCGGCTCCATCGGCGGCCCGGCCGCCCGGCTCGCCCAGGACTGCATCAAGAAGGTCGAGGTCGTCGAGTACGAGGAGCTCGGCATGGAGGCGGTCTGGAAGATCGAGGTCGAGGACTTCCCGGCGTTCGTCGTCGTGGACGACAAGGGCAACGACTTCTTCCAGGATCCCGCTCCGGCGCCGACGTTCACGAGCATTCCGGTGCGGGGGCCGGGGCTGGCGTAGGGCCGCGGGGCGGGGGTGTTTTTCGCCCCCGCCCCTTCCCTGCCCTGGCCCGGGACGGGGCGGGACGGGGCAGGGAAGGGCCCCCGGGGCCGCTGTTCGAGCGCCTGAGGGGCCGGGCCGGCCGGTCCGGTGTCCGGGGCAGCCGCCCGGCCCGGCCCGGAACAACCCCGCCGTCCCGTTCGCTGTACTCCGTATGACCGAATACCGCATCGAGCACGACTCCATGGGAGAGGTCCGCGTCCCGGCGGACGCCAAGTGGCGGGCCCAGACCCAGCGGGCCGTCGAGAACTTCCCCGTCTCGGGGCAGCGCATCGAGCGCGCCCACATCGAGGCGCTGGCCCGGATCAAGGGCGCCGCCGCGCGGGTGAACGCCGAGCTGGGCGTGCTCGACGAGGAGATCGCCGGGGCGATCCGGGAGGCGGCCGCGGAGGTGGCCGAGGGGACGTGGGACGCGCACTTCCCGGTGGACGTGTTCCAGACGGGTTCCGGGACGTCGTCGAACATGAACGCCAACGAGGTGATCGCCACCCTGGCGACCGAGCGGCTCGGCCGGGACGTCCACCCGAACGACCACGTGAACGCCTCGCAGTCGTCCAACGACGTCTTCCCCTCGTCGATCCACGTCGCCGCCACCGCCGCCGTCACCCACGACCTGATCCCCGCCCTGGAGCACCTGGCCGGCTCCCTGGAGCGCAAGGCGGCGGAGTTCTCCGACGTGGTGAAGTCGGGGCGCACCCACCTCATGGACGCCACGCCCGTGACCCTGGGGCAGGAGTTCGGCGGGTACGCCGCGCAGGTGCGGTACGGCGTCGAGCGGCTGACGGCCTCCCTCCCCCGGCTCGCCGAACTGCCGCTGGGCGGCACGGCGGTGGGGACGGGCATCAACACGCCGCCCGGTTTCTCCGCGGCCGTCATCGCGGAGGTCGCCCGGGTCACCGGGCTGCCGCTGACGGAGGCGCGCGACCACTTCGAGGCGCAGGGCGCGCGCGACGGCATCGTGGAGACCAGCGGGCAGCTGCGGACGATCGCCGTGGGACTGACGAAGATCGCCAACGATCTGCGGTGGATGGCCTCGGGGCCGCGGACCGGGCTGGCGGAGATCTCGCTGCCCGACCTCCAGCCGGGGTCCTCGATCATGCCGGGCAAGGTCAACCCGGTGGTCCCGGAGGCGGTGCTGATGGTCGCCGCGCAGGTCGTCGGGAACGACGCCACCGTGGCGACGGCGGGCGCGGCCGGCAACTTCGAGCTGAACGTGATGCTGCCGGTCATCGCCAAGAACGTGCTGGAGTCGGTCCGGCTGCTCGCCAACGTGTCGCGGCTGCTCGCGGACCGGACCGTGGACGGGATCGTCGCCCACCGCGAACGCGCCCGCGAGTACGCCGAGTCGTCGCCGTCCGTCGTCACCCCGCTGAACAAGTACCTCGGGTACGAGGAGGCCGCGAAGGTCGCCAAGAGGGCGTTGGCCGAGCGCCGGACGATCCGCGAGACGGTGCTCGACGGCGGGTACGTGGAGCGCGGTGACCTCACGCTCGAGCAGCTCGACGAGGCGCTCGACGTCCTGCGGATGACACGGCCGTAACCTTTCGTGTCCGGCGCGAGAACCGTGACGCGTGCCGCGGCGTCGTATGCCCGGGGCACCTAATATCTGTGCATGGCAGACGGTGGAGCGGTGAGGCGCGTGGGAACGGACGGGGCGGCGGGCTGCTGGCGGCCCGGGGACCAGATCCTGTGGCGGTACCGGGAGAACGGCGGCGCGGGTGTCCACATCGCCCGTCCCGTCACCGTCGTGCGGGACGACGAGGAGCTGCTGGCGGTGTGGCTGGCGCCCGGCACCCAGTGCGTCAGACCCGTGCTCGCCGACGGCACTCCCCCGCACCAGGAGCCGCTGCGCACGCGCTACACCAAGCCGCGGACGGTGGCGCCGGGCCGCTGGTTCGGCACCGGCGTGCTGAAGCTGGCCCGGCCCGGCGAGCCGTGGTCGGTGTGGCTGTTCTGGGAGCCGGGCTGGCGGTTCAAGAACTGGTACGTCAACTTCGAGGAGCCGCTGGCCCGCTGGGACGGCGGGGTGGACTCCGAGGACCACTTCCTGGACCTGTGCGTCTATCCCGACCGCTCCTGGGACTGGCGCGACGAGGACGAGTTCGCGCAGGCCCAGCAGGACGGGCTGATGGACGGGGCGGTGGCCGAGCGGGTCCGGGAGGCGGGCCGGTCGGCGGTGGAGGTGGTCCGTGCCTGGGGTACGCCGTTCGCCGACGGCTGGGAGGCCTGGCGTCCGGACCCGTCGTGGACCGTGCCGGCGCTGCCGCGGGACTGGCACCGCACGCCCGCGCGCCTGTCCACGTGAGACCCTTGATGTGCCCCCGGGCGGCAAACGTAGGATCGTCCTCCGCAAGGGCGCTCCCACCGCAACTCCCGGAGGGGGCGCCAGGTCTGACCGAACGTCACCGAGGGGCGGCAGGACGTGAGCGAGGGGTACGAGGGCAGTACCGGCCGGGGCCGCGGTGGGCCCGCCGGTGGCACAGGAACAGCCTCTGACCACGCGGGAAATCCGTTCCGGGGACACGTATTCCGGGTATCGGGTTCTCTGCGGGACCGACTGCACGCGCGGCGCGCAGCCCCGGACGGACGGATTCGACACGCGTGACGGAGCAGCCCACCTCCTACGGACGCCCTCAGGGCGTGGACCCCGCGGACGACCGCGGGGCGCTCCTGCGTACCCAGGAGTCCGCGCCCGGCGCGACCCCCTTACCGCCCGCCGACCGGGCCCGTACCGACGGCGCCCCGGGCACCACCGCGCCGGGCGGCCCGGCGCCCCGTCCCCAGGGGAAGGATCAGGCCGTTTCCGACGCCGAGCACTCACAGCCCGCGGCGGGCGCCGAGCCGGACGCCCACCGGCCGCGCCCCGCACCCGAGGCCGTACCGCTCCAGCCGGGCGCCGAGGCGCGCCCGGACGGCCGGGACCGGCGGGCCGGCCAGGCGCCCCCGGCCGGCCGGCAGCCCACGCCGATGCGGCGGGACGGCGACCGGCTGCGTTTCGTGGGCGCGGCGACCCGGCGGATCGCCCGCGGTCTGGACCTGGACGAGATCGTGATGGGGCTGTGCCGGGCCACCGTGCCGACCTTCTCCGACGCGATCCTGGTCTACCTGCGTGATCCGCTGCCGGTCGGTGACGAGCGGCCGGTCGCCGACCGGGTCGTGCTGCGGTTGCGGCGCACCGACCGGATCCCCGAGGAGCGCGAGCCCGAGCCCGGGTTCGCGCAGCTCGGTCTGCCGCCCCCCGAGGCGCCGGAGCTGTCCGAGCTGTCGGCGGCGATAGCGGAACTGTGCGAGGTGCGTCCGGGCGGGGCCCTCGCGGAGGTGCTGCGGGGGGTGCGTCCGGTGTTCGCGGACACCCCGGCGGCGACCGCCGCGCTGCCCGAACTCCTCGGCCCGGAGAACAGGCTGGACATTCCGGGCGGGCGGCGGGCGATCCTCGCGCCGTTGCGCGGCCGGCGCCGGGTGATCGGCGCCGCGGTCTTCATCCGCCGTCCCGAGCGCATCCCGTTCGACGCGGACGACCTGCTGGTGGCCGCGCAGCTCGCCACGCACAGCGCCCTGGGCATCGACAAGGCGGTGCTGTACGACCGTGAGGCGTACATCGCCGACGAGCTCCAGCGCACGATGCTGCCGGAGACCCTGCCGCGTCCCACGGGCGTGCGGCTGGCCTCCCGCTACCTGCCCGCGGCGGAGACGGCGCGGGTGGGCGGCGACTGGTACGACGCGATCCCGCTGCCGGGCAGCCGCGTCGCGCTGGTGGTCGGTGACGTCATGGGGCACTCCATGACCAGCGCCGCCATCATGGGCCAGCTCCGCACCACGGCCCAGACGCTGGCCGGGCTGGACCTGCCCCCGCAGGAGGTCCTGCACCACCTGGACGAGCAGGCGCAGCGCCTGGGCACCGACCGCATGGCGACCTGCCTGTACGCCGTCTACGACCCGGTGGCGCACCGCATCACCATCGCCAACGCCGGCCATCCCCCGCCCATCCTGCTGCACCTGGGCGGCCGGGCCGAGGTGCTGCGGGTGCCGCCGGGCGCCCCGATCGGGGTGGGCGGCGTCGACTTCGAGGCCGTCGAGCTGGACGCGCCCGCCGGTGCCACCCTGCTGCTGTACACGGACGGCCTGGTGGAGTCCCGGCTGCGGGACGTGGCGACCGGCATAGAGCAGCTGCGCGAGAAGCTCGCCGCGACCGCGCAGCTGACCGGTCCCGACCATCCGCCGCCGCTGGAGGCCCTGTGCGACGAGGTCCTCGACATGCTCGGTCCCGGCGACCGGGACGACGACATCGCGCTGCTCGCCGCCCGCTTCGACGGGATCGCGCCCAGTGACGTCGCGTACTGGTTCCTGGAGCCGGAGGACGCGGCTCCGGGGCGGGCCCGGCGCCTCGCCCGGCAGGCGCTGTCCCGCTGGGGCATGGAGGGGATGACGGACTCCGTCGAGCTGCTGGTGAGCGAGGTGGTCACCAACGCGGTGCGGTACGCCACCCGGCCGGTGTCGCTGCGGCTGCTGCGCACCGACGTGCTGCGCTGCGAGGTCGGCGACGACGTGCCGCAGCTGCCCCGGCTGCGGCAGGCCCGGGCCACCGACGAGGGCGGCCGCGGGCTGTACCTGGTGAACCGGCTGGCCCGGCGGTGGGGGGCGACCCGGCTGAGCACGGGGAAGGTGGTCTGGTTCGAGTTGAACCAGGGCACGTAGACCGTCCCGGCGGCGGGCGGCGGCGTCCCCGCGGCAGGCGGCGGGTGCGACGGTTCCCGCGTCTTCGACGGCTCGCCGGACGGGGACTCCGTGGCCGGTTCCTCCGAC